>CAZIPI010000001.1:0-217017 GCA_964541235.1 uncultured bacterium
TTCTGATTGCCCTGACAATTCTTTGGTTATTCCCTTCATGCATCTGGATAACGCTCAGAATCAGCAGCTTGCCTGCTGCATGCTGTTGTTGGCCCCGGTTGTCAGTTTCGAAGCGGGACTGCGCGTAGCTCCATCCCAAGGGCACGTACTACTTTCAGAATAGTATCAAACCCAGGTGTGCGCTCTCCCGATAGAGCCTTGTACAGGCTTTCTCGAGAGAGACCTGCATCGCGTGCAACCTGCGTCATTCCCTTTGCCCGCGCGATATCTCCAAGTGCCTTCGATACGAATGCTGCATCCCCGTTGGACTCCTCAAGACAGGCTTCAAGGTAGGCTGCCATTTCCTCAGGAGTTCGAAGATGCTCTGCGATCTCAAAGTGCGATGTAATGGTCTTGCTCATTGTACTCCTTACAGCTCTCTCGCAAGGCGCAGCGCCTTTTCGATGTCCCTCTTCTGTGTTCGCTTGTCGCCACCGCCCAATAAGATCAACAAGTCCTCACCTTGTTTAGTGAAGTAAACCCGATATCCAGGACCGTAGTCAATTCGCATCTCAGATACACCTTCGCCAACAGGCTTGGCATCACCAACAAGATCGCATTCAAGACGCTTGATTCTGGCAAGAATGCAGGCACGAGCACGAATGTCTCTAAGCCGATCAAGCCACTTTGCAAAATCCTCCGTCTTCCGGATCTCTGCCATGTGCTTACTGTATCCTATTGGCTACACTTTGTCAAGAGCATGCCCTTTCGGTCTGAGGGCCAATAATTCTTCTGCTGCAACCTGTATAAGCAGGCTTGCTGGTTGAACGCAGAGAGAATGATGTATCATCTCTGGCTTGTCAAGAACATAAAACGCCCATGATGCAGGAGGTGCATCCGTATAACACCTGCCTGAAGGGTGTTAAGCAGCCGTCTGCATATCAGGGGTGATGTGCTTCTGCAAAGCCTGACGCAGTCTGCCTTCTTGCTGAGAAGCGGCCGTACCCCGTACTTTCAGTTGGGCAGGGCGTTCTCGAAATCTATGCCCCAGAGGACCGGGTGGGAGCCGTCGTCAAGTCTGGTCCAGCTGTTCCCGCCGTCGTCGGTGTGAAGGATGATGCCCTTCTGGGGGGAGCCGTAATTCGTGCCTCCGGTGACCCATGCCTTCTGGCCGTCCAGTGCGCAGATGCGCAGCAGGAAATACCCCGACACGCCGGAGGGCAGCTGCTGGACGGTCCAGTTCTGACCCCCGTCATCGGTCCTCCAGATGTTGTCGTAGTCCAGGGCGACCCAGGCGCTGTTCGGGGAGAGCAGTGTGATGCCGTTGGCATCGTTGGGGCTTCCCTGCTGGCCTTCGGGGGTCGTGTTCACCCATGTGCTGCCGCCGTCGGTGGTGCGAAGGATCGTGAAGCCGTGCCCCACTGCCCAGACGTTCTCGCTGTCCCAGGCTGCGATGGAGATCATGGGATACTCAACGATCAGAGATTCGGCATGGGAGGTCCATGAGGCACCGCCGTCCGCGGTGTGAAGTATCCTCCCCTGTTCGCCGTCGGCCCCCGCGAGCCATGCGTCGGAGAACCCCGAGGCGTACACGTTCCGCCACACGCAGTTCGCATGCGCCGGATCGGAGAGGTCCTGCCAGGTGGCTCCCCCGTCGGATGTTCTGTAAACGGCGTTACCTTCGCCTGTTATCCACGCCGCGTCCCTGCCCACCGCTGAAACCCCGAGAATGACAACGGGGATCTGCTGGGAAGAACCCAGCCTCTGCCAGGTCTGCCCCCCGTCGGTGGTCCTGAGCACCACGCCGTAACCGTTGTCTTCACCGCCTACGGCCCATGCTGTGTTACGGTCCGCCACGGACACAGCTGTGAGGCTCGCCCCCGGGATGGAGAGTGACCCGCCCTGGGCTTCCCATACGCTCCCGTCCTGGGTGTGGAGGATGGTCAGGCCGCTCCCCACAAGCCAGCCGTGGGTGTCCGGCTCAGAGGGCCCGCTGCCCCCGTCCATGCACCCTGAAGCGAGGATCATGACGATGACCGAAGAAACAGCACTCATATGCTTCATCTTGAGCTACCTTTCCGTGCGCCCGGCGCCTGAAGGACCGGAGTTCATGGCCGAGGGGAAATCATAGGTTCTTTGAAAATCTGCGTACAGGTACTGGCCGAAGGGCAGCGGCCATAACGGCCCGCCCCTACAGAGGCGAATAGATGGCCCTGGCGCTTGATACGGCCCTCTCTCCGTAACGGGCACGGATCTGGTCGGCGACGCGGTTGAGCGCCTCGGTGTCTTCAGGGAAAAAGGAGAGCTGAGCCCCCTCCGAAGGCTCGAGGTCGGATATGGAAACACCTATGAGCCGTATCGGGGAGTCTATGGCGGAAAGGGCCATCTCCCGGGAGAGGCGGAAAAGCGTCTGATCCTGGTTGCTGGGAAGCGGCATGGGCCTTGTGACAGTGAGACGCTTCAGGTTCCGAAGACGGTACTTCAGTGTCAGGGTGCGCCCCCGGAAACCGGAATCCCTGGCGCGCCTGGCGGTCTTCTGGCACACCCGCGAAAGGGCCGGCAGGTATTCCTCCGGGCCGGTCACATCCCTGGCGAAGGTGTGCTCGTGGCCTATGGATTTAGGCGGCTCGGAGTGGCCGAAGGGGTGCACCGGCCTCTGGTCCAGCCCCCTGGCCTGCAGGTACAGCTCCTCGCCGTGGATCCCCAGCACCGCCCGGAGCTGGACCCTGGAGAGCCCTCTAAGTTTCTCGATGGTGTCCACCCCCAGAGCGCACAGCCTCGATGAGGTCTCGGGACCCACGCCCCATATGGCGGAGACGGGAAGGGGCGTCATGTCATCTGGTGTCAGGAGCTTTACGCCCCTGGGCTTAGCCTTCTTCGAGGCCATCTTCGCAAGCAGCCTGTTGGCTCCGCAGCCTACGCTGGCCCAGAGCCCCACCGCGCCGTACACGGCTGCCTGCACCTGCCGCGCCTTCTCCTCGATGGGGCCCGGGAGGGCGGTGACATCCATGAAGGCCTCGTCTATGCTGGCGGCGTGAACAAGGGGGGTGAACCGCAGAAGGACTTTGAGTATCCTCTCCGTATATGTCTGGTAACGACCGAAGCTCCCCTGAAGGAGAACGGCGTTGGGGGCAAGGCGCATGGCCCTGGCCATCGGCATTCCCGCGTGCACGCCCAGGGCCCTGGCCTCGTAGGTGCAGGATGTGACCACGGAGCGGAAGCCGGGGTCGCCCCCCACTATCACCGGCTTGCCGTGAAGCTCCTCGCGGCCAAGCAGTTCGATGGAGGCGAAGTAGGCGTCCATGTCCACATGAAGGATGTGACGCTCAGGCGCCGGGCGAGTAGGCATAGTCAACTGTCCAGCAAAGTGTCTGGGTGTTGAAGCTGATCTCGTAAACATCGCCGGCGGACGTGCGCACCACGAAATGATGGTTCATTATGCCGCCCCGGCGGCTTTCCCAGGAGGACGACACCCTTGCGACCCGGTAAACCCTTCCCTTCCACCGGAACCTGCAGGGGGAAACCCTGCCTCCGGCGAAATGGCCTATCATCTCTATGGGTTCGCCAAGCTCCTGCACCGCCTTCACCATCCTTCCCGGAGAAGAATGGTGAACTTTTGTTTACATGTCAAGCTCCGGGAAGGGAGCCATCCTGAGAGTGGCACCGTTCCAGAAGAACAGGGTCGCTCCGGTCGGGCCGGGATCGGCATCGGTCCATGTACGGCTCCTGCCGTTCCATGTCCGGAGACTGATGCCGCCGGTCTCAGGGTCGGCAAAGCCCAGTCCCGTTTCGAAACGGACCGCTCCGCCTGCGATGTGGTCCATGTAAAGCGGGATGTTCTTCAGCTCGGAAAGATACCCTTCGCTTCCGCCTCCGTATTCGGGGCAGATGTACACCGGCCCCCGAGCCCCTTCGCCTGCCAGGTCCATGATCTCACCGGCGGCGGCGTAAGCGCGCTCCATGGGAATCGTAAGCCCGTGAAGCCTCTGCGCCTCGCCGACGCCCAGCGAGAACCACAGCGCCGCAAGAAGCGCCGCGGCAGGCCCGCCGTAACGCAGACGGCCAAGGGAAATGGCCATGAGAAGGGCGAACATCAGGGATGGAGCGAAAAGGTAATGATCGCATGTTTCGCCCACCAGGCTCTGGAACCCGAATACTGCCGTCAGCGCCAGAAGCAGGGCGGCCTTGCGGAAATCCTCCCTCGAGGAGAGACCGAAAGCCGCAACCGGGGCGGCGAGGAGCGCCAGGAACAACAAGCGCACAGGTCTCCAGGGCAGCAGGCCGGCGCCGGTGACCTGCATAAGCAGCGTGGCGCCATGACCGGGCATGGAGCGCCAAGGCGTAAAGCTTCCGTAACCGCCCAATCCACCGAAAACGGCATATCTGAAGGCGAAGTACAGGGCGAGGACCACCAGCAGGGCGCAGGAGAGAACCCATGCGGAACGCCTGTGACGCCGGGCACCGGGCCATGCGAAGTATGCCAGGATGCAGGCCGGGACCGATACGGTTCCCATCTCCTTGGAGGCCATGGAAACAAGGCAGCAGAGGGCGGGAAGCAGGATACGGCCCACCCGGCGTTCATCCCTGACCGCGATATCAACGGCGATAAGCACCCCCACAAGCCCGGACAACCCTGCCAGAACATCCCCCCTGCCGTTTATGAGCCACACCGCATGAATGGTTCCGGGAACCGCCGCCGCCAGAAGGCCGGGGAAGGGGCCGCCACCGCCGAACCTGCGACAGAACACATAGACCGCCATGCAGGCCGCTACGTGGAAGAGAATGGATGTGAGCCTGTAAAGCCATGGCCTGGCGCCCCATAAAAAGTGCTCGGGTATGTAGGTAAGGCTCGTGAGGGGACGGATGAAGCCTATTCTGTCCCCCTTCATCCGGCAGGTGTCCTCCTCCCAGCTCCAGCCCTCGAGTATGTAGGCGGAGAGCCCGTCGCCCCGTGACAGAGGGTTGAGGAAGGTAACGAAGTCCTGCGGGTCGAAGAACGAGAACAGACCCGGAAGCAGCCGCAGGACGACGACGGCTGTGAAAAGAAGGACGGGCATCGGGCTCTTTGCTGACATGTGTTTCCCTGCGTTGTTTTCGTGGGGCGGAACCCCCTGAGGTATGTATAATAGTTTCGGTTTTACGCGGGACAAATCCTTTCGACCTCGGAGGGCTGCCGGATGTCTTCCCTGCAACGATCCATATCCGTTGTTCTTCCCATGTACAACGAGGAGAAGAACGCCGAGAACGCCGTGGAGGGCCTGGAAAGGGTCCTCTCGGAATCCTTCGACGACTTCGAGATACTGGTGGTCGAAAGCGGAAGCACCGATCTTACCGTGGAGATAGCCGACAGGCTGGCCGATTCCAACCCCAGGGTCAGGGTGATCCACCAGATAAACAGGGAAGGGCTGGGCAGCGCCATACGACTGGGCTTCGCCAACGCGAGGAAGGACTACATCCTCTACATCGACAGCGACGAGCCCTTTGACATCGAGGAGATAGCCAGGGTGGTGCCCCTGCTGGATCCGGACAGAGCCCTTATAGGCTACAGGATAGGAGAGAGGGAGAGCTTCAAGCGCAAGCTCTTCAGCAAGGTTTACAACACCATCGTGGAAGCGGTTTTCAGGCTGGGGGTGCGCGACGTGAACTTCTCCATGAAGCTCATCCCCAGAACTCACCTTCAAAAGCTGGACCTCAGGGCAAACGGCTGCTTCTATGACGCCGAGCTTCTGGCGGAACTGAAGCGGGTGGGAACCCCTGTCATGGAGATAGGTTTCGAGTACAACCAGAGGAAGTACGGCATGTCCTCGCTGGACAGGCTGCCGGTGGTGCTGGACATCCTCCGTGAAATGCTCGTCTATCTCCTGAGAAGGAAAAAAAGGAGGCCGAACCCATGAAGAAGGTCCTCGTAACCGGAGCCGGAGGATTCATCGGGCACCATCTGACAAGGCTGCTGCTTCAGCGGGGTGTGGAGACGGTGTGCTTTCTGCGCTATACCTCCGGTTCATCGCCCGGGCTCCTTTCCACGCTTCCTGAACACCTGGTCGGCGGGCTCAACACCGTGTACGGAGACATCCGGGACTCCGACGCCGTACGCCGGGCCGCCGCGGGATGCGACACCCTGTTCCATCTCGCCGCCCACATAGGCATCCCATTTTCGTACATCTCCCCCCGCGACGTGATCTCTGTAAATGTGGGGGGAACCCTGAACATTCTTGAAACCGCCCGGGAAACCGGCGCCAGGGTTGTCGTAACCTCCTCCAGCGAGGTGTACGGCACTGCGCTGGAAACCCCCATAACCGAGAGCCACCGGCTTCACGCCCAGTCTCCCTATGCCGCATCGAAGACCGCCGGGGACCAACTGGCCCTGAGCTACCACTGCGCCTTCGGGCTTCCGGTCACGATTTGCCGCCCCTTTAACACGTATGGCCCCGGGCAGTCCCAAAGGGCCGTCATCCCCACCATCATCAACCAGGCCATGAAGTCCTCACGGATAGAGCTGGGCTCCACCGAACCCACCCGCGACCTTCTCTTCGTCGAAGACACCGTCAGGGGTTTCGCAGCACTTGCCGAGTGCCCGGCGGCGGCAGGCGAGGCGGTCCAGCTCGGGACCGGCACCGAGATCTCCATCGGCGACCTGGCCAGGCTGGTCCTCCGCATCCTGAACAGGGAGGACATGGAGGTCCGCTGCAGCCCGGAGAGGACCCGTCCGGACCGGAGCGAAGTCATGCGCCTGGTAGCTTCACCCGCCCTGGCTGAGAAGTTGACGGGCTGGAAGCCGGAGGTGCCGCTGGAAGAGGGGCTGCGGATAACGGCGGAATGGATCCGGCGCCACCCGGAGCTCTACCCGCTCAGGGGGTACGAGGTATGAACACCGCGATCATCCTGGCCGGCGGAAAGGGTACCCGACTGGCACCCTATACCGCCGTGTTCCCGAAGCCACTGGTTCCAGTCGGCGATTACCCGGTCGTGGAGATACTTGTCAGGCAGCTTCACGCCGCAGGCTTCCGGCGCCTTGTCTTCGCCACAGGCCACCTCTCCGAACTCCTTCGGGCCTATTTCCATGAACACCCTCTTCTAGCCCGGGGGATGGAGATGCACTGGGTAAGGGAGACCTTTCCCCTGGGCACTGCCGCGCCGCTGGGGTTGATCGAGGCTTTCCCGGCCGATGCGCTGGTGCTGAACGGCGATCTTTTCACGACAATGAACTTCTCCGAGTTCTTCCGGGCTCATCTGGAACAGGGCGCGGCGCTCACCGTCGCAGCGCACACCAGACAGGTAAGCCTGAATCTGGGTGTACTCTCCCGCGACGGCGACAGGGTGACCGGCTATACTGAGAAACCCTCGTACACTTTTGACGTGAGCATGGGCATCTACGGTGTTTCGAGAAGGGTGCTGTCCTACATCACGCAAGGGCGGAGGATGGACTTTCCCGAACTCGTCACCAGGCTGCTGGAAGAAGGCGAGACAGTGCGCTGCGTGAACCCGGACTGCCGCTGGCTGGACATTGGCAACCCAGAGGATTACGCCGCTGCCCAGGAGGAGTTCGAGGCGGATCCCTCCCTCTACATGCCGGAGGAGGCGTTCTGAGGCTTCTTCTCACAGGTGCGGGCGGGTTCCTGGGCGGCGCCGTACTGCGGGAGGCAGGGCCTGAATTCCAGATAACCACCCTCGACCGGACACCTCTGCCGGGAAACCATATCCTCTGTGATATAACCGACAGCGGCTCTCTGCGGGATTCCCTCAGCGGCAGAAGCTTCGATGCGGTCATCCACCTGGCCGGGTTGCCCAGGGGTTCCGCCGCTGAGCTTGCCCGGGTGAATGCCGCGGGCACCCGCAACCTGGCGGGTTCTGTCCGGACCCTCAGGTTCGTCACCGCTTCCTCCTGTGCCGTGTACGGAAAGCCGCTCACCGCTGACGGCACTGTCCCTGAGGATCATCCGCTGCTGCCTGTCTCTGACTACGGGCGCTCCATGCTCGAAAGGGAGCGCGCTGTCCCCTGCGGGGTATCCCTTCGGCTCTTCAACGTTACCGGACCCGGTCAGGAAGCTGGAATGCTGGTCCCTGACCTCGCCCGCAGACTTGCCAGAATTGCCCTTGGAAAGGACGCGCCGGAGTTGACCACAGGTCCCCTCGACACCGGGAGGGACTACCTCGATGTCACCGACGCCGCCCGGGCGTTCCTTTCCGCGGCTGCGGCCGCCGACCCTCCGGCAGCGCTCAACATTGGCTCAGGGGTATGCCGTAGCGGCCTGGAGGTTCTGAACGTCCTTGCCGGGGTGATGGGGGTCTCTCCCCGGATCCTGTTCGTCAACCGGCCTTCAGGGGTTCCCAGGATAGCCGCCGACACACGCAGGGCGAGGGAATGTCTTGGTTTCGCTCCCTCGGTGCCTTTCACCGTTTCAATTGAGGCAACGGCCAGGTACTGGCTGGAGAGGGAAAGGGCCTGACACTTCAGGAACCTCTCCTTCCTCCTCCGGATAATCTGGCGGCCAGCAGGCTCAGTTCGAAAAGCAGGTAGAGGGGCAGGGCCAGTATGACCTGCGTCACCGGGTCGGGCGGGGTTAGGATGGCCGATATCACCAGAAGCGCCACTATCACATGCCTTCTTGACCTTCCCAGGGTTTCCGGCGTGACGATGCCGAGCCTGGTCAGGATCATCACGGCCAGCGGCAGCTGGAACGCGACACCGAAAACCAGTATGAAGGTGCCGATGAAGCTGGTGTATCCCGCAACGCTCCAGCTGCCCTGGATCACGCCTGTCTCGAAGCTTCGGAACAGCAGGAGCGTGGGTTTCAGCATGACGAACCAGGCGAACGCGGCACCGGCGATGAAAAGCGAAACGCAGGATACCACGATGGAGAGAAAGGCCCTCTTCTCGTTCCTGTAGAGGCCGGGGGCCACGAAGGCCCATATCTGCCCGAAGGCCACCGGTGAAGACGCGATCACCCCCGCAGCCAGGGACAGTTTCAGGTTCGCCGTAACAGCCTCCGCCGGGGAGAGTGCCAGAAGGGCTCCCCCTGCTGGAACCGTGGCGAGCCGCATCAGGTGGCTGCTGAACCCGAAGGCGACTGAGGTGGCCGCCACCAGGGCTATCACCACCGTGAGGATCCTTTTCCTGAGCTCCTCGAGGTGTTCCCAGAAGGACGCTTCGCTTCCGCCCTTCATGATCGCATCATCTCCAGCACACGGGCCAGAAGACCCTCCTCCCCTTCGGGCGGGATCACCAGAAGCCGGCAGTCCTCCCACCCGTGCGGGACGACCCAGGTCCTTCCTGCGTTCCCGGTCTTCTTGTCACGGCTTATCAGGGGCATCACGTCCCGCACGGAGACGGGGGCCGGCAATCTCACGGGAAGCCCCAGCGCCTCCAAGGTCTCCTCCAGCTCAAGGGCGAAACCCTCTTCTCCTCCCATCCTGGCGGCGGCAGGCATCCCCAGGGCAACCGCCTCCCCGTGAGAGATGTCCAGAAGCATTTCCAGGGCGTGGCCCAGGGTATGGCCAAGGTTCAGAAGCTTCCTCGGACCCTTCTCATAGAGGTCCTGTTCAACTATCCTCCCTTTCACCGACAGACATCCCAGGACCGCTTCCGAGTACCGGCCGTCCCTGAGGTGACCTATCACTCCCCTGTCGCCTATCACCGCCGTCTTCACGGCCTCGGCGGTTCCGGAAAGAAGTTCCCTTCGGGGAAGGGTTCTCAGGAAGCCTTCGCAGACGGTGACCAGCCGGGCGGGGTGGACGGTTCCCACCTGGTTTTTTGCGCCGTGCAGGTTCAGGGCTGTCTTCCCGCCAAGGCACGCGTCCACCATGCAGAGAAGGGTAGTCGGTACAAGTTCAAGGCGCACGCCCCTCATCCATGTGGATGCGGCCATGGCCCCCAGGTCGCACACGGCACCGCCTCCCACAACGCATACGGTGCTTTCCCTGTTCAATCCCGCGTGGTGGAACGCCTTCCAGAGCTCACTGAGATGGTCAACGTCCTTGCAGGGCTCACCTCCCTGGACCACCACCCGGGACCCGCTGCCGGGGAGCCGGGAGCCCCAGAGGCTCTCCACTGATGAATCCACCACAAGAAGGTCAGCCCCGGGATCAATGTCCTCAGGGCTTTGAACGATCCTGACGGAAGTGCTAAACTCTCCCGGCGGCCACGTGAACCTCAGGGGTGCCAGAACAGCCATATGAAAACCGCACCGGCGGCTGTTGCCGCCAGGGTGAATGGAAGCCCTATCTTCGTGAAATCCCAGAAGGAGACCCTGTGCCCCTGTTTTCTCAGAAGCGATACCGCCACGATGTTGGCGCTGGCCCCAACCGGGGAGATGTTCCCCCCCAGGCAGCTCCCGATGAGAAGCCCGAAAACGAGGTAGTAGTGGCTGCCCTCGGAGCCGCTCATGTTGAAGGCCAGGGCCCTCGTGACGGGTATCATGGCGGTGACGAAGGGCACATTGTCCACGAAAGCGCTGATGATCATGGAGCCAAGAACTATCATGGTGTAGGCGATCATGGGGTTCGCGCCCGCCACATTTGCGAGGAACGCTCCGGCCACCTCCATCACTCCGTATTCGTCCAGGGCCGCAACCATGAAGAAGATGCCGGCCAGAAGGAACAGGGTGTCAAGGTCGAACGCCTTCACCAGTTTCCAGGGTGTTCTCTCCAGAACACCGGGGAACACTGCTGCCTTCCTTCTTCTGAAGAGCCAGTACCAGATCACCGAAGCCGCCCCGCCACCTGCGCAGAGAGCCCCGGCGGCGGCACCCACGCCGCTTTCATAGAGGCTCAGAAGGGCAAGGCCCGCCACCACAGCTCCCAGTATCCAGACGGGGGTCCATGACGCAACAGGCGTGACCCTGACCCTGGCGACCGCATCCCTGTTCCTGCCCAGAAAACGCCAGAGCACGCCGAAGGAGGCCACCGCGCCCGCCTGGACAGCCCAGAAGATGCCGGGCTTTCCCAGCATGAAGAAGAAGTCGTTGAACCCCATCCCCTCGCTGGCGGCCAGTATCATGCTGGGAGGGTCGCCGATGAGGGTGGCCGTTCCCTGAAGGTTGCTGGCAACGGCAATGCCCACCAGCAGCGGAACAGGGTTGGCCCCGTGCTTTCTGCACACCTCGAAGGCGACGGGGGCCACTATCATCACGGTGGCCACATTCTCCACGAAGATGCTTATGAAGCTGGAGAGCAGGCAGATGAGCACGGCGGCCCAGCCGTAGTTCCTGCTGCCGTTTATGATCCGGCCCGCCAGGTTCGAGGGTATCCCCACGTCTATCATCACCTCGGCGATGAAAAGGATACCGCCGAATATCATGAGAACGTTCCAGTTGATGCCGAGAAACAGGGCCGCCACATCCACGGAGTGGCCGAGCCTTGTGCTGGCCAGCACCGCCAGGGCGGCGCCCGCCCACACCGCCGCACCCCGGTGCCTGTGGGCCACCGCAATGTAGCAGTAAACGAGCCCGAAGAATATGGAGAACAGGCCGCCCTGGCTCACACTACTGTCCCGGTGTGAAGCTGGTGAGGTAAAGCGTGCTGTCCGGCGTTATCTTGGCCACCATCCCCACTCCGGGGGCCAGCCAGATGTCTCGGGTGGAGATGACGGTGTCCGGGGTGTAGCCCGCGGTCTGCACCCAGTTGATAACGGTCTCATGCTGGGTGACCCTGTAGCAGTCGGTCCAGGCGCCGTCGGGGGATGTTTCCGGGCCGCTGACAACAGTGTTCCTGGTCCACTGATGGCTCAGGGTGATGCCCTGGCTCACAGCCTGCGCCGACGCGGAGTCCCTGCGGGTCATGCCGTCCGCCAGAGGCCACTCGAGGTAGGTCACCCATGCCTGATACACCGGCACCTCGTAGCCGTTGAACAGCACCCTTCTGTCCTCGTAGTGCTCAAGCCTGCCCTTCTCGTTGATCCAGTAGCTGTAGCCGGCTCCGGACTGGAGCCTGTAGCAGGGTCTCTGTCCCACTATCACCTGGTCAACCACGGTGACTATCCTGGTTCCCCCGCCTTGAAGGGAATACTCCCATACATTGCCGGTGACCGACACCGGATAGTAATCGGAGCTCAGCCTGAAATACACCGGGTTGCTTTCACAGCCAGCCAGAAGGAGGACGGCCAGACATGAGGCAGCGGTAACGATGACTCTCATAACGCCACCTCCCTGGATACTGCCAGGACCAGCCTGAAGGTGTCTCCTGTCTTCTCGGGCGCCATCACGCTCTCGAGGTCAATGCCCAGGCCAGCGCGCCAGGGGCTGCCCAGGCTCATGTCCCACCTGATCCCAGCCCTCCAGAAAGGATCCCAGCTGGGATCATCCGCTCCGCCCCCGGACTCAAGGGAGGTGCTGCACAGCCCGAAGGAGGCCGCAATGCCGGGGTTGAAGGACGGGCTGCCGGGGTTCATGTAGAAGGCCGCCCTGACCGCCGGCCTCATCATGAAAAGCCGGGCGCTGCCGCTGTTCTCGCTGGAGAACGACGATACGTCGAAACCCGCTCCGGCCCTGAGCTTTCCGGTCAGCCTGTACTCGGCGCCCAGACCGAAGTTGAAGCCGGGGCCGAAGGCGTCGCCCCAGCCCCCCATCGCCAGACCGGTCCCCATCTCGGCCACCAGGTCAACTGCGCCCGCTGCTGCTGCGCCGGCAATGCAGAGAGCGGCAAGGATTCCCCGTTTCAAAGGCACCTCCTACACTACCTGTATCATGGGCAGGGCATGGTGTCTGCTGCCCGCGACAAGTGCAAATCTCTCCTCTGTTACCTGTTTCGCGCTTTTCAGGGCCAGCTCGGGGGTGTTGTTCTCCTGGCTCAGGTGGGCAAGCACGCAGACCGCGAGCCCGGGATTCGCAAGCCTTCCCAGAAGCGCAGAAGCGTCTTCGTTGCTCAAGTGGCCAAGGCCCGAGGATATCCTCTGCTTCAGGGGCCAGGGGTACGGGCCGTCCCAGAGCATCTCGAGGTCGTGGTTGAACTCCAGCACCAGCCCGTTGCATCCCGACAGCATCTGCAGCACCAGCGGCCCCGCCTCCCCCATGTCCGTGGCTATCCCAAGCCTTGAACCGCCGGCCTCAACCACGAACCCCGCCGGGTCAGCGGCGTCATGGGAAATGCTGAACGCCGTTACCTGGAACGGACCCAGGCTCACCGTGTCGCCGTTCTGGAACCTCTCGGCTCCCGCCGGCAGTTTCTGACGGTTGAGCCCGGCACCGAAGAACGTTCCCCTGGTCGAAAAGAGCGGCAGGGCCCATTTTCGTGCGAGAACCCCGGCGCCCCGGCTGTGATCGCTGTGCTCGTGGCTCAGGAAGAGCCCCAGCGGTGTTATCCGGTCGAATCCGGCCTGGCGCATCCTTTTCAGATGCTCGCAGCCGCTGAGACCGGCGTCGAAGAAGATGCACCAACCGTCATGCTCCACCAGAAGGGCGTTGCCGCTGGAGCCGGAAGAGAGCACGCCCAGGTTCATGGGGCCACCACCATGTGGAACAGGTGGGGACCGTACTCGTGCTTGGGCGAACCAGTACCCCAGAAACCCCTTAGAACAGTCTCGCCGCCAGCCGGAAGGGAGTTGAGGCTGTAAACGCACACCCCTCCCGCACCCCTGGCAAGGGCTTCAGAAGCCCCCTCAAGGGCTGCGGTCACGCTCTGGTTGAACACAGCTACGCCGTACACCACGTTCCCGGCATGCTCCGCCGTGGTGGCCCTCGCCAGTGAAAGCGCCCTCTGCCTGTCCGACGTGTAGGCCATGGGGCAAACGAAATCCACCAGTCCGGCGGCAAGCCACTCCCTCCAGGGGCTTCCGAACTCGGTTGCGGCGGCGCCCGGATCGGCCATCACCGCGCAGGAGAGCAGCGTTGACGGAGCAGCGGAGTTCAGCCGGAACCTGACGGTCTCCACGGTCATGGTGACCTGCCTTGCCTTCCAGCTTCTCCACGTTTCCGGGGAGTCCGCAGGCATCAGGCCCGTCTCGTTGTAGAACATGGCAACCGCAGCGGGTTCATAACCGAAGGACGAGTTGGGATATCTTATGTAGTCCAGGTGAATTCCCTCCACATCGTACCTTGTTGCTATCTCCACTGCCACTGACGCGATGAAGGCCCTCACCCCCGGAAACGCCGGGGAAAGGGTTGCCCCCACAAGCCCTGCGGCTTCGGCCTCGGCCCTTGTGAAATCCCTTGTTGACTTCCCGGAGGAGTGGCTCATGAACCACTCAGGGTTCGTGTGCCAGACATGGCTCCGGTCCGGAGGAGCATCAGCGGAGGACCAGACCAGGAAGGCGTTCACCCAGGCGTGGACCTCCATTCCCATGGGCTTGGCCCTGGCGATAATGTACGCCAGGGGATCATCGAAGCCGGAGAAGGAGGCCTGCGGAAGCAGATCGGAGCGGTAATAAGCCTCTCCCCTTCCCACCACCTGGACGATGAGGCCGTTTGCTCCCGCGGCCTCGGCCCTGCTGAGGAGAAGGTCGAGTGAGTCGGGGTTGGCCAGGGCGTCCCTGGATACCCAGAAGTAGCGACAATCGCCCTCGCCATGCGTGACACCGGTGAGTACCAGCAGGCAGAGCAGACAGAAGAGCTTTCCCATATGCGGATAAGATACCTTCGCAGGAGGCCGTTTCAAAGCGCCTGTGCGCATCATCGAAGCTCCTCGGGAAACTCCTCTTTTCGCGGCCTTCCGAAAAGGCTTTCAATGGCCTCCTCGAACAGCACCCTTCCCCGGATCAATCCGACGACCGCCCCGGTGATGGGCAGCTCCACGCCCAGTTCGCATGCCAGCGTGAGAAGGGCTTCACTGGTTGCAACCCCCTCTGCGAGCCCGGGGACGGAACCGCCCCGGGAGAACGCCTCACCCCAGCCCCTGTTGCGGCTCCAGCCCGAGAACAGCGTAGCCTCGTAGTCGCCCAGGTGGCTCAGCCCGTACACGCTTCTCCAGTCCCCTCCGGCGGCGGAGACAAGACGGGCCACCTCCTGAGGCCCCCTGGCCATCAGGGCGCCCTTGAGCCCGGTCATGCCTTTCCCGTCAAGCATTCCCGCCGCTATCCCGATCACATTCTTCGCGGCGGCTCCGATCTCGCACCCGATGAGGTCCCTGCTGTTGTAGATCCTCACCAGGCCGGAACTGACCCTGACCGCCACCCTCTCCGCCGCAGGCTCATCCTCCGAAGCCACTATCATGCACCCGGGAACACCCCTTACGAACTCCTGAGGGTGACCGGGACCGACCCATGCGCAGATGGAGCGCGGGGAAACACCCTCCTCCAGGGCGATCTCGGAAAGCCGTTTCCCGGTCCCGGTTTCCAGGCCCTTCATGCAGAGAACAAGGTCCGCCCCCGATAGGTCATGGGCTGCCAGGACCCCGGCGAGCGCCCTGAAACCCTGGGCGGGACATGACACCACCACCTGCCCGGCCCCTTCAAGGGCTTCCCGCAGGTCGGCGGTGAGAAGCACCTCAGCGGGAAGCTCGAGGTACGGGTTCCGCCTGGTCTCACAGAGAGATTCGAAAGGGGGGCTGCCGGCAGGCTCCCATCCTGCCACAGCATGGCCCAGGAAAGCTCCATACCAGAGGTGAAAGCTTCCCCACCTGCCGCATCCTAGAACAGCCTGTTTCATGGCCCCCTTCCGGCAACGCCCGACCGGATTATAACAAAGATCCGACGCCGGGTTCCCGGTTCACAGCTATATTACACAAGTCATGTGAAAAAAGCCTTGAATCCCGAAGGAGAACTGTGATGAAAGCAACCTGTCTGCTGATGTTCCTGACCATGCTCGCCCTCTCCGCATGCGGCACCCCCCCGTCGGACACCGCCTCGCTCCACGAACTGCCGGTGGATACTCTGTCGGTGGTCTTCTCCATAGGAGAGGAACTGGGGGACTCGACGAGGACCTTCGGCATCATCCAGGACGCCCTCATCCTTCAGAACGGCAACATCGTGGTCCTTGACAGGCAGGTGGCGTGCCTGAAGGTGTTCAGCCCGTCCGGGGAGTACATTCGCCAGGTCGGCCGAAGGGGCGGCGGCCCCGGCGAACTTTCCATGCCCTGGGAGCTTCTCGCCATGCCCGACGGAAGGCTGCTGGTCCTTGAGATGATGAAGCAGGGCTTCGTCGTCTTCGATGACAGTCTCAGGCTGGTCGAGGAGATAAGCCACTGGACCCAGAACCCCCCCCTGATGTCCACCGCCATGTCCGACAGCACTTTCGCTGCCTACAAGATAGACGTTGACATGGTGGGCGAGCAGTTGGTGATGAACCGGCGGATCGCCGTTTACAGGGTGGGCGAGAGGGATTTCGACACGGTGCTTCGGGGGGATTCCATTACGGCCACAATGAACCAGCTCATGGAGAACCCTTCAATGTTCGTCACCGAACTCCTTGACGCGTACTGCCTGGGGGGCGACGGTGCCGGAACCGTGTACTTCGCCGAGAAGAGCGGCGAGTCCTACAAGGTGCTTGGATGGGATGCAGGGGGAAACCAGGTGTTCGAGGCGGGCCTCGACCTGCGGCCTGTACCCAAGACACCCGAGGAGATCCAGGAGGAGAAGGACTACATGAACCGCTTCATCCAGGGCATGGGGGGCGGCATGCCGTTCGACTTCCAGCCCGAGCCCAACAGGAACATGGTGGCGGGTCTGGGGGTGGATTCCCAGGGTCATGTCTGGGTGCAGAGGGGGACCATGGCCGCTCCGTTCTTCGACATCTTCGACGGCCAGGGGAACCTGCTCCGCCACGCTGTCTTCCCCGTGGAGGGATGGAGCTGGACCTTCCACATCTCCCCTGAAGGCATGCTGGCCTGGGAGGCCGACCCGGCCTCGGGCTTCCAGCAGCTCTACATGCTGGAGTGATCCGCAGGCTCTCCGGCTTCGGGGCTCCGCTTCGAAGGACGGGTCAGCCGTTCAACGGGGGCATGGTTCGAACCGAGGCGTAGCGCTGGAACAGCTTTCCCCATTCGGTGTTCAGGGCCCATGAGATCCTTTTCCTGCCCACCAGCTTCAACCAGAGCACATCGTGGTAGAACTTGCTGGCTGTGTACGACCAGGGAACGATGGGACTCCTGAGCAGCATCTTCTCGAAGGGCTTCAGCGGGCCGTGGTAGATGGCCTTCTGCCCCTTGCTGGCGAAGGTGTCGGTCTGAATGAACCTGAAGTTGACCCCGGAGATGTCCTCTCCAACTATCTCGATGTCCCTCGGGTCACCCACCCCCAGACCGTCCTCGTGGGCGAGCCTGATGAAGTCCAGCTTCATGGGGTCGAAGCCCTGCAGTTTAGCGCTTACCGAGTCAATAGCCACCTGGTCTGCGCTGCAGAGGATGAAGTTCTTCACGTGGGGTATCATGGCCCTGGGGCCGGGCCCCTCGCCGGCAAAGGTACCGTCCATCACCGCCAGCACCCCCGGGTGTATCTCCTTCTGGATGGCAAGGAGATCGACCAGGGTTTCGTGGATCACCGCGTGCGTCCAGTGGCGCCTCTCGCTGAGAAGACCTCCGAAGGCGTTCTTCATGGCGCCGGTGATGGTGGTGAACACGTGGGTCTTCACCGTGGGCATGTGAATGATGTTCTTCCCCATGAGGAACTCGGGGATCCTCACTCCGTCGGGATACACCTTGTCCAGCACCCGGAAGGGCTTTCTGGTGCGATAGACCGACCACTTGACCTCAGGATCGTAAAGGTGGACCTTTCCTATTCCATGAAGGTCGGTGTCCACCTGGCGCAGGTGGTTTCCCACCTCCCCCACCCTGTCGTCCACCACCACCGTTTTGTTGTGGGCGCTTATGATCCTGTCCTTCCGGAAGCCGTCGGCAAGCAGCGTCCTTATCACTCCGTCAAGCTGCCACGGCGTTGTGGAGCAGGCCGGATACCAGTGATGCCATGAGACATTGATCTTCAGAAGCGTATCGTGATCCGGGCTTATCACTTCCCGGTAGCCGACGCTGCGCATGAGCTTTCCGTAGTCTTCCAGTACGGTTTCCGGGCTGGTCTTGAGTACAGCGACCTTGCTTTTCACAGGACTCCTCCTTCCGGAGCGGTTCCGATGAACTCGGACAGGATTTCCCGGAACTTCTCCATGTGGAACACATGTCCACCCTGAAAGGTCTGAAGTCTTACGTCCAGACCGTGGGACGCCAGTAACGCAACGGAGTGCAGCGACTGCTGCATGGGGACTGCCCCGTCCAGCTCTCCGTGTACCACCCGGACAGGAAGGGACCTTGCGGCTTCGATCTCCATGTCGGAGATCTCCTCCGGGAACCACCCGCTGAAGGCGGCGATGCCGGCAAACCGGTTCGGAGACCGAAGACCGGCGCGGAAGGGGCCAGGGACTTCCAGCAGCAGTTCGCTCCCCCTGAGGGACACCTCCCTTAATGCCGCCGCCTCGAGGCTGTCCTCCAGCGCAGTGAAGGCCGGATCGCCCCTGCCCATGAGACCGTAACAGCAGGCCAGATTGTAAACACCCACATGATCCCGGGGCTGGGTCCGAAGCCCCTCCAGGTAGAAACCGGCGGCGGCCTCCGGATCACCTGCCCGGTAGCAGGAGTCCGCCCTGTCAAAGGCGGCCGGGTAGTACAGGGCCTGGTCCAGAAAGTCTCCCGCAGCCGGGGCGAACAGGTCACCCGAAGCGAGACAGACCGGCAGAAGGAGCCAGATCACTCCACATCCTCCGCTTTCCCCGCGCCTGACCTGCGGGCTGCGGCGGCTCTGAACACCCGTATCACCATCTCGCCTATCCCGGCCAGAACAACCCCGAGTATGCTGGCTGCCAGGGCGATGGCCACAACGATCCCGGTAAGGGTCAGGGTTGCCCCGAGAAGGGGAAAGACCACGAGGAAAACAAGTGCGACAACTGCCACAGAGACAACCACCGCAAAGCATCCCACCAGTATCCTCATGGCCGGGTGTACACGGTCGCCGGTCAAGAGATGCCTCCCCTGACAACGATGAAGTAAAGCAGAAGAACTGCCGCCATGAGATAGGAGAGCCAGCTCACGGCTCTGCCCTTCCCTGAGAGCAGTTTCACCAGCGGGTAGCTGATGAAGCCTGCGGCAAGCCCGTCACCTATGGAGTAGGTAAGGGGGATTGCGATCATGGTGAAGAAGGCCGGGAAAGCCTCGGAGAAGTCCTTCCAGTCGATTCCCGCCATCCCCTGCACCATAAGGGCTCCGACGGTTATCAGGGCCGGAGCGGTAATGACGGGGTATCCCCCCACCATTGCGAACAACGGGGCGAAGAACAGGGCTGCCAGGAAGAGAAGCCCGGCAGTTACGGCAGTGAGGCCCGTGCGGCCGCCCTGCTCAACTCCTGCGGCACTCTCGATGAAACTGGTGACGGTGCTGGTGCCGGCGGCGGCTCCGGCCACGGTCCCCACCGCGTCGGATATCAGAGCCTTTTCAACACCCGGAAGGCGCCCGTCCTTCATCAGGCCCGCCCTTGAGGCCACGCCCACCAGCGTACCCATGGTGTCGAACAGGTCCATGAAGAGAAGAACGATGATGAAGGGAAGCATTGTGATGTTCAGGGCTCCGGCGATATCCATCCTGAGAAATGTGGGCGCCATGGATGGGGGTGTGGACAGGATCCTGTGATCCGGGGCGAAACCCGCAAGCATGGTTCCCGTCAGCATGCCCTCCGGAAGGGTGTAGCGAAGGACCGCTGAAAGCGCCGTGGTGATGATTATACCCCAGAACATTCCGCCCCTGACCTTTCTCGCCGCCAGGGCTCCGGTGATGAAAAGACCTGCCAGGAATACCCAGATGTCCGGGTTGGAGAAGTCGGTGTTGAGCCTGACCGCCGTTCCGGGGTCAGCCAGCACGAAGCCTGCGTTCCTCATTCCGATGAACGCTATGAAAAGACCTATTCCGGCGGCGATGCCCGATTTCATCCCGGGACTCAGGGCGTTGATCAGCCGGGTTCTGAACCCGAGAAGGGAGATCAGCAGGAACAGCACCCCGCTGAGAAAAACAGCGCCCAGCGCCACCTGCCACGCTGTGGTGAGCCCGGCCCTCACGGAGGCCAGTGTGGCAGCTGCCGGGATGACGCTGAAGACCACGAAGAAGTTCTCGCCCATCCCCGGCGCCTGCGCTATTGGATAACGGGCGTAGAGACCCATGATGATGGATGCCAGAGCGGCTGATACGCAGGTGGCTGTCATCACTGCGCCGGGGTCCAGCCCCGTTTCCATGCCGAAGAGCTGACCGGAAAGGATGGCTGGCTGAAGGAAGATGATGTAGGACATGGTGAGAAACACTGTTAGGCCTGCCGCAAGCTCCGTTCCGAGCGTCGTTCCCCGGGCCCCGAGCCCGAACAGCCTGTCAAGCATTCCGCTCCCTCCTGTAAAGTCCGGTGGTCTTCCATCGGCGATGGGCCCACCAGTAATGGTCGGGGGCTTCCCTCACCGCATCCTCGAGGACACTGGTGTACCTCATGGTGATGTCATGCTCGGCTTCTTCCCTGGACAGATCAGTGCGGGGGAACAGAAGCTCCCTTACCACGAACCTCTGCCGGGGACCCCGTGTCCTCACCATGAACATGCACGCGACAGGCATCCCCAGTTTCACGCTGAACGCCGCGGCCCCCCTGGGGGTCGAGGCCGGATATCCGAAGAAGGGAACAACGATCCCGCTCTTCCCCGCGTCCTGGTCGCTGAGCCAGCAGACGGCGCCGCCCTCCTTCGCCATCCCGATGATTCCCCGCATGGCCGCGTCGCGGGTCAGAAGCCTGTTCCCGTGAGCGCCCCTGAGCCGGTTGATATGGCGGTCAACCAGGGGGTTCCTCTGTTCGCCCACGAGGAAGGCCGTCCCGGGTTTCAGAAAGCCGTTCATTATGCCGCAGTACTCCCAGTTGCCGAAATGGAAGCTCAGGCAGATCACCCCCCTTTCGGATCCCAGAAGCGCTTCCAGTGCCGGGGTCTTCTCCACCTGGACATACTTTTCCGCGTACTCCCTGCCCATCCGGGGCTGCCTGGCGAACTCCACCATGAACCTGCCGGCGTTCCTGTACGAGTCGAGCCCGATCCTGTCTATCCCTGCCGGAGCCATTCCGGGAAACGCCTGGCGGATGTTGATGCGGCTCACGTCCCGCCTGATGCCCAGCACGCTCCAGCAGAAACGGCCCAGAAGGGACCCCAGTCCCAGCGCGGCCCTGAGGGGAAGGGCGTTCACTGCCACGGAGACCGCCATCAGCAGCCGGTACTGCAGCTGGTGGCCGAAGGCGCTCACTGCCTGCCGCCCCTCAGGAAGGGGGAACCGATCTCCACGGCGTTCTCGGGGCAAAGCTCATGACAGCAGAGGCACATGATGCACTTCCCCTTCTTCATCACCGCCCGCCGGTTCCTGATGGAAATGGCGTCCACCGGACAGCTTCGGGCGCAGAAACCGCAGCCAGTGCACTTCCCGTTTGACCGTGGCGCAACTCTCAGCAGGTTCCTGGCTACCGTTCCCATGAAAGTTGGAACGGCGTTCAGCCATGACCTGCCCGGTATCTGAAAACCCTCGAAACTGAAGTCGCCGTCAACGGTCACCTTACCCGGATCCTTCCCCAGCCCTCTTCTTCTTGCCTCCCTGGTGGTGTCCAGTTCCAGGGGGGGAAGACCGGCCATGGCGCACATGGCCGAGTCGAGGCACACGCCGTCACGGGCCACCGCCAGCACGCCGTCCAGTCTCGGACGTCCGTCGGTGCTGGGCCCCCTGCCATCCATTGAGATGATGGCGTCGGAAATGTGAAGGCCGAACCCGGCGGCCTCGTAAAGGTCAACTATGTTCACCGCCAGGTCCCTGGGACGCGGGGAACGGGTGTGAAGGAGCGCCTTGCCGAGCCCGGGCACTATTCCGAAGCTGTTCTTCACGGCGTTGGTGATCCGGCAGTACGAGTGGGTCTTGAACTTGCACAGGTTGATCCTGAGGTCGAACCCCTGAAGTACAGGGAGCGCAACGTCGTACTCCCTGCCCCTCACCACAACCTTCCTGGAACCGGAGCTCTCGAAGTTCACAAGGCTTATCCCCGTTTCCCGGCACATCTCAAGGTAGCCGCAGTTCTTCCAGTACCTTTCGACCCCCTTCACGGCTCCTCCGGGGCTGTCGCCGAGTGAAACGCTGCAGCCCCGTGAGATCAGAAGCAGCCCCACAGCCGCTGCCACTTCCGGATGGGTGGTGATGCCCCTTTCGGGCCCCTTGGCTGAGAGCATGTTCACCTTCAGGAGCACCCGGGCGCCGGGTGCGGCGGTTTCCGGCCATCCCCCGGCCAGTCCCACCATCCCGTCTATGGCGCTCATCAGCTCTTCCCGCCTGTAACCGGTGAACCCGCTTCGCACCACAACGTCGGAAAACATGGCGTCACCTGGCGCAGACACGGTTCTTACCTGCTCGTTTGGCGCTGTACATCCGCTGGTCGGCAAGCTCGAAAAGCTCATCCCGTTCCCGGCTGTCAGCGGGAAAGCTGGCCACCCCGAGGCTTACGCTTACGCACTCTCCGGGCTGGGTTTCGGCGTGGGGAATGTCGGGGTTCGCGTCCAGGACCCGCTGTCGGATCCGTTCAGCGACCTCTTCGGCGACCCTTCTGTCGGTCAGGGGCAGAATGCACACGAACTCCTCGCCGCCGTAGCGAACCGGAATGTCAACCTCGCGCAATGCGTTCCTCACCGCAGCCGTCAACCTCTTCAGAAGCAGGTTCCCCATGGGATGGCCATAGGTGTCGTTGTACACCTTGAAATCATCTATGTCCAGCACGATCAGCGAGAAAGGATAGCCGTACCTGCTGGCGCGGTCGAACTCCTCGGCGTACTTTTCCTCGAAGTAGCGCAGGTTGTGCAGGCCGGTGAGCCTGTCCCGGCGGGCCATGTCGAACAGCTCGTACTGCATCAGCGCACTTTCCACGGCACCGGCGGCCTGCTCGGCGATCTTCTGCACCCTTCTCACATCGTCGGACTCGTACCTGTATGCCAGGGGGCTCTGAAGGTCTATCGCCCCGACGATCCTGCCCTGGCTTACCATGGGAACCACAAGTTCGCTGGTGGTGCCCTCCTGGTTCGCCACGTAGTCTATGGTCTGGCTTGTGTCCCTGATGTTCACCGGCCTTGCGGAGTACACGGCTCTCAGAACCGCCCCGCGGCCTCCCGGGGTCATTTTCAGCACCTGACCCACCGGGGACCATTCCTCCCTGTACCCGCGCTCCGCCTTGACGACCATCACCTCGGGAACGGCTCCCTCGTCCAGCTTCCCCGCAAGCAGTATGGATATGCACTCCCGGGGATACAGCCTCTGAAGGGTCTTCAGAAGGGTGGAGCATACCGCGTCGATGTCGGAAACCGACTGAAGCTCGCGCGAGATGCCTGAGATGGTCTCCAGCTCCTGCGTTCTGTCCTGGAGTTCGAGGCTGAGCTGGTACTCCCTGCTCATGTCGCTGAAGATGATCTTCACCTGCTCCACACCAGTGGAACCGCCCCTTACAGGAAGGTACCTTACCTCGAGCACCCTCTCGTTGGCGTTGTCCACAATGACGCCCGAGGCGGTTTCGGGACGTCCTGCCAGGGCCGAAACGGTAAGATCGGCCTGATCAACGCCCCTCATGGTCACAGCTTCGTCGAGGCGCAGGTTCAGAAGCTGATGGGGTTCCCTTCCCAGAAGCAGGCTCGTGTTTCCCCGGGCCTCGGTTATCAATCCCCCCCGATCAATGCACAGAACCGCGCTTCCAAGGGAATCAAGGAGTTCCGCCGATTCCTCGGCGCACCTGCCGACCCTTTCCTGGGAAAGCAGGCCGAGAAGACTGCCGGCCGCCGTGTCCGCCAGGGCGCGGACACCCTGGGCTGACCAGGGCTTTATCGGCCTTCCCGTAACCCCCCTGTCGGCCCTTATGAGCCCCAGAACCTCCCTGCCGGCCACTATGGGGGTGTCCAGATAGTCGTATGAGCCTGACCATTCCAGTATTCCAGGGGGAGCATCAAGGTCAACGGAATGCACCTGCCTCCGTTCCCCCACCGCCACGGCCGCAGGGGAGCCCGGAATGTGTATCTCGATGGGTTTCCTCGATATCCCCGTGCCCATGGCAACCCGCACATTGAACCGGGCTTCGCCGGGCTGCCTGCACCCTCCCCACACCCTCTCGAAACCCATGTCCACCAGAACGGAGACGGCGATGCGCCTCAGAAGGTCCTGCACCGTTGTCGAATCACGGATGCCCTGGGCAAGGCCGTTGACGGTCTCCAGCCTCTCCAGCCTCTCAAGAAGCGATTCCGAGTGCGACATGAGTATCTGCTCGCTGTCGAGGTGCAGCGGTGTGCCCTCGGAAGAGGCCGGTATCAGGGAACGCACCTTCTTCACAAGGCTGTCTATCGGGTGGGAGTATGGAACGACCGAGTCGGCCCCGGCCAGTTCAGCCCTTGCACGGAGATTCCTGTTGCCGTCGGGGATCATGAGGATGACCGGTATCCGCCATGTGCCCTGGCAGGACTTCAGGAACCTGCACAGGTGTATCCCGTCCAGCGACGGCAGAAGAACAGAGGCCAGGACGCAGCCGGGGTTGTCATCGCAGGCACGCGCTGCGGCCTCAAGACCGCTGTCGGCGGTCAATACCGCAAGACCCTCCTCACGGAGGGCCTTCACGGTACTATCCCTGAGCGCGGAATCGCCCATGGCCAGAAGCAGTTCAGGCCTGTTCAGGGCGGTTTCCCTCCTATTCCCCGGCTTCGATCACCGCCTGCGCAGCAGCGAGCCTGGCCACGGGAACCCTGTACGGTGAGCATGATACGTAGTTCAGACCGACCCTGTGGAAGAACCTGATCGAGTTCGAATCGCCGCCATGCTCTCCGCAGACGCCAAGTTTCAGCCCCGGCTTTGCCTTCCGGCCGCCCTGGCAGGCAACTGCAACCAGCGCCCCGATCCCGTCCTCGTCTATGGACTGGAAGGGGTCCTTCTCGTAAATGCCCATTCGAACATAATCACCGAGGAACTTGCCTGCATCGTCCCTGCTGAAGCCGCACCCCATCTGGGTCAGGTCGTTAGTCCCGAAGCTGAAGAAATCAGCCTCGGCGGCGATGGCATCCGCGGTCACGCACGCCCGGGGGACCTCTATCATGGTGCCTATCTGGTACGGGATGTAGTCCTTCGGTCTTCCGGACTCCGCAAGAACGCCGTCTATGGTCTCCTGCGCAAGGCTCCTCATCAGCCGAAGCTCCGAGACATGGCCCACAAGAGGGATCATTATCTCGGGATGGACCTCGATGCCCTCGTCAGCCACCTTCACCGCAGCCTCCATGACGGCCCTGACCTGCATGCGGGTGACCTCGGGGTAGGTGAGACCGAGCCTGCAGCCCCTGTGACCCATCATGGGGTTGAACTCGTGCAGGTTCTTGACGGTTTCCACTATCCGCTCCACGGGAAGGCCCATGGCCTGTGCCATCTCCTCCTGGCCCTCCCTGTCGTGGGGAAGGAACTCGTGAAGGGGAGGGTCCAGCAGCCTTATGTTGCATGGACGGCCGTTGAGCACCCTGAAAATTCCCTCGAAATCACTCCTCTGAAGAGGGTGAAGCTCTTCGATGGCCTGCAGGTAGGTGGTCTCGGGAACCTTCAGCTGCGCCTCCAGCTCGGCCACGTTCCCGACGCCGGTCTGGATCCTCTCCCGCAGCCTCTTCACTGTCTCCGCCACCAGGATCATTTTCCTGAAGCTCTTTATCCGGTCGCCCTCGAAGAACATGTGCTCCGTCCTGCAGAGCCCCACACCCTCCGCCCCGAAAAGCACGGCCATTTCGGTATCCTTCGGGGTGTCTGCGTTGGTCCTGACATTCAGGGTTCTCACCTGGTCAGCCCATCCGATGAACTTGCTGTACTTGCGGAAGAGGGCTGAGTCATCCGCCGGCAACTCGCCGCGGAGCACCTGCACTATCTCGGAAGGCTTCACCGGAACCGTTCCCGCGAACACCTCACCGGTGAAACCGTCAATGGCTATTATGTCTCCCTCTTTGAGGACCGTTCCTCCCATGGTCATCCGCTTCGAGGCGCTGTCGATGACAAGCTCCCCCGCACCCGCAACGCAGGGAGCCCCCATGCCCCTGGCCACCACCGCCGCGTGGCTGGTCATCCCGCCCCTGGCGGTGAGTATTCCCTCTGCCGCAGCCATTCCGCCGATGTCCTCGGGGCTGGTCTCCTGGCGGCAGAGTATCACGGCCTCTCCCCGGGATGCCCATTCCTCGGCATCATGGGCGGTGAAGACCATTCTTCCGCAGGCGCCGCCCGGTGATGCGTTGAGCCCCCTGGTCAGAAAGCGGGCGCTTCCCTTGCCGGCCTGGTCGAGTACCGGGGCGAAAAGCTGATTGAAGCTCTGGGCCGGCACCCTGGTGAGGGCTGTGTTCCTGTCTATGAGCCCTTCCTCGGCCATGTCCACCGCCATGTTCAGCGCCGCGAAAACGGTCCGTTTGCCGTTCCTGGTCTGCAGGATGAACAGCTC
Organism: uncultured bacterium; assembly: GCA_964541235.1. Taxonomy (GTDB): domain Bacteria; phylum Fermentibacterota; class Fermentibacteria; order Fermentibacterales; family JCC-6; genus UBA6080. The sequence goes on from CAZIPI010000001.1 coordinate 26,366, forward strand.
GCCGTTCTGAATGGTGAACTCGATATCCTGCATGTCTTTGTAGTGGCGTTCCAGCCTGCCCCTTATCTCCACCAGCTCGCTGTAGGCCCGGGGGTTTTCGCGGGAAAGGTCGCTGATGGGGTGGGGGGTCCTTATCCCGGCGACCACATCCTCGCCCTGGGCGTTCATGAGATACTCGCCGTAGAAGACGTTCTCGCCGCTGGAGGGGTCACGGGTGAAGCAGACCCCGGTTCCGCTGGCTTCCCCCATGTTCCCGAACACCATGCTCTGCACATTGACCGCGGTCCCCCTCAGGCCGCGGATGTCGTTCAGCTCCCGGTAACGCATCGCCCTGGGATTGTTCCAGCTGCTGAAAACCGCGTCTATGCTGTGGCGAAGCTGCTCCCACGGGTCCGAGGGAAAGGGAGTCCCTATCTTGCGCACGTAGATGGCCTGATAGAGCTCCACCACCTTCTTCAGGTCCTGAACGTTCAGGTCGGTGTCCAGCTTCACGCCCCTTTCGGCCTTGACCGAATCCAGGGCTTTCTCGAAGTCGTGGTGGGGAACACCCATCACAACATCGCCGAACATCTGCATGAACCTTCTGTAGCTGTCCCAGGCGAACCTGGGGTTTCCGCTCATCCTCTCAAGGGCGCCGAGCGTGCCGGCGTTGATGCCAAGGTTGAGCACGGTATCCATCATGCCGGGCATGGATGCCGCCGCGCCGCTCCTGACCGAAAGCAGAAGGGGTTTCCCGGGGTCGCCGAAGCCGCGTCCCAGCTCTTTCTCAAGCCTTGCTATGTTCTCGCGGACCTGTTCTTCCATGCCTTCCGGCCAGCGGCCGCCCAGGGAGTTGAAGCGATCGCACGCTTCGGTGGAGATGGTGAAACCCGGCGGAACCGGGAGGCCGATGCTGGTCATCTCCGCCAGGTTGGCGCCTTTGCCGCCGAGAAGCGATTTCATGTCTTTTCTGCCCTCGGTGCCTGCTTTTCCGAAATAGTACACGAATTTCTCGTTCATCTTGACTGTTTCCTCTTTGGTGTATGGCGGGGTAACGGAAGCCGGTTTCAGTGAGGCAAAATATACCGTGCGAAGGGTCCCGCCGCAACGATTCAGCGGTTCAAACCCCTGTCTGGCCGTGCTTTCGCCAGATATAGGCCACAAAGTCCTCGATTTCCCTGCGCTGAACCTCATCCAGGGCAGGGACCTGTTCCAGAACCCATTCAACGGCATCGCCGGGTTCCGGGAAGGTTCCGAGCCTGCCGGCGAGACCGGCCAGAACCTCCGCCAGCTCCTCCCTGCGGGTTTCAAGGCTCAGGTATTCCCCCTCCCTGGCCGCCTCATCAAAAGGGTCCCCGGGTTCGCCGAGGTCAACGGTGGAGGCCAGAAGCCGGTAGTGCTCCCCCAACTGGGTGGATGAAACGCCGTACTCCTCCGCCAGCTGCTCCTGGGTGAAATGAGGCCCGTTCCTGGTGACGGCGTACTCCAGTGCCGCGGCCCATATCTCGGGCTTCCTTCCCGAAGGCTTCCGCACGGCGCAGAAGTGGTTCCATACAGCGGCCGCCCTCCGGGCCTTCTCGCGGGTGTACCCGTGGATCCCCAGCATCCCGGCGGTCATTCCCGGAACGGCATTCTCCAGAGGGATCTGGTCCCCTTCCATCACCGACCTGCGAAGCCTTACCCTGAGCGCCTCGATCCTGAGAAGGGTGTGCTCGATCCTCTCATCGAAGGGGGCAAGGTCCCTGGCCTGAAGAAGCAGGTGAAGGCTCTCCTCCAGGTTCCCGCGTTTCGCTTCGAGCATGGCGATGTATGAAAGAGTGGACGGGATGCGGTACTTCTCCCTCCGGGCGACTGAGGTCAGCGTGCGCTCCGCCTCGGGATCGCGGTTGAGCATCAGGAGCAGCAGCCCCTTCTTCCTGAGGGCGTCGGTGTCCTGCGGGTAGTGCTCAAGATAGCCCGTCAAAGCCTCGAGGGACCTGTCGTACCAGTCCAGCCTCAGGAAGATGTCCGATGCCAGAAGAAGCCCTGCGGGCCCTGGAATGCCGTGCCATTCGAAACCCTGAAGTCTCCGGGCCACGTCGGAGACCCGGCCTTCCTCCATTTCAAGCTGGGAGAGGTAAAGAAGCGCCAGGTCGTGATCAGGTGTTCCCCTGATCTCCTGGGATGCCAGAAGCCTGCTGAGCCCCTCTCTGGCCCGCTCGGCGTCCCTGGCCTCCCTGGCCTCCTCGACCTGCTTCCAGAGCCATGAGATCTTGCCGGCCGGCTCTATCACGGTCACTCCGCACCCCCCGGGTTAACTACCGCAAGAATGCCGGTATGATGCGCCTGCCTTATGAAGCCCGCCCCCGCTGAAGCCTCGGCGTTCATGTGGAAGATATAAGCACCGGTGGCCGGCGGGTCACCATCCGCGTCAAGGCCGTTCCACAGGATCTGATTGTACCCCGCACCGCACTGCGAGGAGAGCCTGGCTATCTCCCGGCCGGAGACCGTATGGATCCCCACGGTAACCCACGCGCCTCCCGAGAGCGTGAAACTGAAGCACCTCTGTCCGGCCCCCGGGTTCGGGTACACCGCAACCTGACCGAACACGGTCTCGCCTGCGGGGGCAGCGGTGACCGTCAGGCTGTCGCCTGCCGGGTTCCCGACTCCGTCAACGGCCTGAAGGATCAATAGATGCTGCCCCTGGGAGAGAGGCGGCATCGGGTAGGATACCCTGCCCCTTGTGGTGCTGCCGGCCTGATAGCTGAAGTAGGGGCCCAGGTCGTTCTCCGCCCCGTCTATGAACAGCCGCAGCCTGGTGCCCTCTCCTCCCAGGAAACAGATCCCGCTTGAATCGGCCAGATCGGCCTGAAACACCGCTTCGCCGGTAACCACGGGGTTGTCGACTCCCCGGTGGCCCTGTATCCACATCTCTATATCAGGCCCCTGGTTGTCGCCGGTGGGGGGCTCTCCGGCCACCATGACGGCAGGGTCAACCGCTCCGGCCCTGGCCGCCGAGAGGGCTACCGCATTCCCCTCGGCCCTGGCAGTCCCGCCTGTCCTGGCCTGGACCGGTATGAAGCATTCCGCCGTGAAGCCGTCCTCGGTTGGAAATGCCGTTCCCCGCCAGGCGGTCCCGCCGTCGGCGGTGTACTGGATGGTTCCGCCGCCGAGCATGCTGTAAACCCTGGGGTGCCCTGATTCCAGTATCTCGATCATCACCAGGCCCGCTGTGAGCCCGCTGCTCCCTGTGACGGTGTTCACCTCGCCGGTTCGCAGCGAGTCGGGGGAGATGCCGATGTAGGTCAACTGGCCGGGCCTGGGCACCGGAAGGCCCGGAAAGCCGAAAAGCACATAGTATCTGTTATTGCTGGAATAGCTTGTGGAATTCGCAAGCTTCGAGTACCACACTGCCATCCCGGAGGGTGTGCCGGAGTTGTAGAGGCTGTCCACCAGTACCCGGGTGAACCCGTAGTTGGCATAGACGCCCGGGAAGGTCTTCCGGGTGGCTGCAACCGTGGAGAGCGCTCCGCCGCCTGCTGAATAGACCAGCGCCTCGCCGATGGACTCCACTCCTGGAAGGTCGAAGGCGGACAGGTCGCAGCTGGCGAGTATCACCAGGGGAAGCCGTCCCCCATTCTGAAGCACCGGAACGTCCTGAAGGCGCAGGACCTTCTCGTGTGTGATCTGGTTCACCGAGCCGTGCCCCATGAACACAAGGCAGCCCATGCCCCTGTTCCAAAGCTGGATGAAATCGTTCCGGGCATCCGGTTTCTCCGGATGAACCCCGTCAGGGGAGGTTCCCGGCGGCCAGGGGTAGTCCACAAGGTAGAACTTGATCCTCCTCACGTCCCTGGGCAGTGTGGTGGCTTCCAGGGCTTCGGAGTCGGTGGTGTGGTTGCCCTCCCTGGCCGAGCCTTCGTTCCCCCACTCGTCATCGGCAAGGAGAACGCACCTGTTCATCCAGCTCCCGGCGGTGGTTCCGGACAGGAACACCGCGGCCTTCTCAACCATGGCCGAAAGTTTAAGGGGTGAATCAACGGGCAGCCTCGCAACGGGTATCTCAGGCAGCACTGCCCCAGGGTGCACCATCACGTACCAGTCATCCACGCACGGCGGCTCGGTGGCCCCGTTGAGACGGATCCACGGAGGTACCATCACTGGCTGGCTGGTGGTGCGGTTGAAGGTGTCGTAGTGGCCGTCGCCCAGAAGCACCAGCTCACGACAGCCCTGGTCCCATGAGTCCATGGCCCATCTCACCGCGGAGCGGATGGCTCCCGGATCGGTGACGCCCTGGCCGAACTCGTCGTAGATCTCCCGTGTGGTGGCCACCACGGTGCGCCATCCAAGCTGTTCCTCCACGGCGGCAGCCGCCCACGCCCCCTCCAGCAGGGCCTCGGGAACCACAAAAAGCTTGTCGCCGCCTTGAACCGTTCCCACCAGCCTTCCGGGTGACGCGGGCGATATGGAGTCCGGAGGCGAAAAACCTCCCGGGTCAACAGCGCAGAGCAGGGTAAGGGCTGATACATCCGAGCCGACGTGAAGCTGGCCGGACTGCGGGGAAATCCCGGTGAGGAGTACCGGAGAGTCGGGCTCGGTGAGGTCGAATGCCATCACCCCTTCACCTGCCCCGCTGAATGTGATCCCGAACGGTGCGCTGCCGCCCTGCCAGTCGAAGAAGACAGGCTGACCGTCTGCTTCCGGGATCCTGTCGTAGGCCATGTCGAGCCTGTCGAAAAGGATGAGCCCGGCAGGGGTGGCGAAATCAAGCCTGGCTGTCCCCGAAGCGGGTACGGAGAGCCCGGAAAAGACGGCTGTCCGCGGCCCCGAACCAATGACCGGAACCGCGCCCATGAGCGTTCCGTTCACGTAAAGGGAAACCGTGCATGAAGATGTCTGGTCCAGGGCCAGGCGGACAGTGAACTCGGCATCGGACCCGGGCCGTTGGCCGGGAAGGACGTAGGGCAGGGTGACCGAGCCCCCTCCCTGCAGCTTCTGCCAGATCCAGCCCGTGTCGGTGCTACGGGACGGGAACCAGTGGACATCCTCCTCAAGGGTCACTAAGTGGGGGTTGACCCCATTCCACGAAGGTCCGGCAGGGGTTGCGTCGCGCTCTTCCATACGAAGCCCCGGGGCTCCGCCCCAGGTGAGCCAGTAAACCCTGTGGGTGGCGTACCTGTGGAACAGCCTGACCGGGCCTTCTTCACCGGGCATCCACCTCTGGAGCCCGAAGGCGTAGAACAGTACACCGTCCTCCGGATCGAAAACGCCGTCTCCGTTCACATCGTTGACCAGCAAGGGTATCTCCTGCAGGAGATGCTCCTCCTGGGGGTCGTCGCCGAAGGCGGTGCCAGGGCCGGAATGAAGAGAGAGCCCGGAGACGGAGTGCCCCGTTACCCTGCAGCCTGAAGCCTCCAGCATCGAACCGGTGACCAGCACCGGCCCGGTGTCCTGGATCGAGATCCTCGCCCAGGGTTTTCCGTGGAACGGGCTCTGTGCCCTGGACCGGGGAAGCGGCCAGTAGCTCCTGCCGGCGGGCGCCAATCCTTCCGCAAGGCTCCCCCGGGGAATGGCGACGGGTTGCGGCGCACCCCGGGAAGATTCCCAGGTCAGCTCCAGATCGATCCCGGAGGCGAACTCCCTTCCTCCGGCGTATGGATAGAGATCAATCACGGCGAAAACGGCTCCCGCCAGGGGAACAGTACCCCTTAGCACCGCTGTCCCCGGGGCGGAGCCTGATACCGCCATGAGCTCCGTCTCCAGCCGTCCCCTTCCTGAGACCGCTGCCGAGAGTCCGGGAGATGCGCCGGGGGGAACCGGGACATACACGGTCCTCACGGGAAACGGGGGAACTCCCTCCTCCTGAATGTTCCCGCAGCCTTCCATCCGGGCCGAGCCTTCAGGCCCGGGAAACGGGGCCTGGAACAGCTCGGTGCCGCTCCATGAACCCGCCAGAAGGACCATGGCCAGACAGGCGGTCATCACTGCTCCAGAAGGCCGGGCAGTACCTCTGCTGCCCGCCCTGGCACCCAGATCACACCGGGAGCCTTGGAGAGACTTGTGGGCTCGGGGTTCAACTCCACAACCTCCACACCAGCCTGAAGTGCTTCCCAGGGTATCCCGGCCGCCGGCCAGACCAGCAGACTGGTGCCCACCACGAGAAGCAGATCGGCCCACTCGCCGGCGAGCCGGAACGACTCCCGGACCACATCTTCAGGAAGAGCCTCACCGAACAGGACAACATCCGGCCGCAGTATGCGGCCGCAGGCGGGACATCTTGGCGGAAGCTCCTTCAGAAGGTCTTCAACGAACCCCGCCCGGTAACCGCAGTCCGCCAGACAGGAGACAGTACGCATGGAACCGTGAAGTTCAAGGACCTCCCGCAGCCCGGCAGCCTGGTGCAGGCCGTCAACGTTCTGGGTTATCACAGGGAGCCTGTTCCTCCTGTCCTGCAGTCCCGCAAGGGCCCGGTATCCACTGTGGGGTTCCACCCCGGCTCCGGCCACGAACCGCTTCCCGTACCATTCCCATACCTTCTCAGGCGAGGTTCGAAGACCCTCTATGGATGAAAGCTCCTGGGCTGACCTGTCATTCCACAGACCATCCTTCCCGCGGAAGGTGGCCATGCCGCTCTCGCTGGACATGCCGGCCCCGGTGAACACCAGGGTGTTCCTGGATGACTCGATAAGCATCTTCGCCTCTTCGTACCCGTTCATCGGGCGCCTTCCGGAGAGACGGCCAGGATGCCCCGCACGGAGGAACTCCTGCCGTCAGCGGTTTCCAGGGTGACCTGATAGATGTAGGCGCCGGCGGCTGGAAGATCGCCGTCGGCGTCACGGCCTTCCCACACCAGCTGTCCCGCTCCGCCGCCGTGCGACAAGGCGCCTTCCCATACAGGACGGCCTGTGACCGTGAAGACCATCGCGCTCACCGAGCCGGGTTCGGAGGTCTCGAAGACGAAGGCCCTGACTCCCGCGCCGGGGTTGGGAAAAACCGAGACACGGCTCAGAAGCAGACCGGAAGCGGCTGATACCGTAAGACTGAGTGTGTCCAGCGAACCATTGCCCATGCCGTCCCATGCCGCAAGGATCAGAGTGTACTCGCCTGCGCTGAGTTCGGGTAGAGTGTAGTTGAGAACGCCCCTGGTATGGCTTCCCGGGAAGTACTGGAAGAAGCTGCTCACATCGAAACCCATGGTGTTGATGGAAAGCAGTATCGCCCTGCCGGCCTCGGACCCGAACAGGCTGATTCCGCTCTCGTCCTCCAGCTCGGCGGTGAGAACGTGGGAAAGCCCCGCTTTCCTGCAGCTCATGGAAATCACGGGTCCGGTGGAATCCGCCGAGTACCCCCCGGAGTCAGCCACTGAACACCACTGCTCCCATGCCACATGCTGGAAGGCTCCGCCGTTGCCCAGGGCATGGGCCCTGGCCAACGAACCCGTATCAGCCTGAACGGGCATGAAGAAGTCAACGGTTGCGCGGCCGTCAGGACCGGTTTCCACCATGCCCCTGTATGCGGCCTTTCCGTGCCTTATCCAGGGTATCTCGACGTAGGGGTAGAAAGGGCTCACGTAGAGAACGTTCCGGCCGCTCTCGGTAATGGCCACTTCCATGGTCCTTCCCGTGGGGAACTCCACCTCCACGGAGTTAAGCCTGCCCCGAAGGAGCCCGGAAGCCGGGATCCGAAGGGAAGTCTGCCGGTCGTCCGCCATGGGAGCCGTCACGCCCCCGTCGCCCAGAATGTTGTAGAAGTAGTTGTTGAGATTGTAGGCCGCGACCTTGGCCAGCCAGAGCGCCTCCCCGGCGCTGGCCCGCAGGGGACCGTACATAGCGGAAACGAAGGTGTTCAGCAGCAGCTCGTTCTGGGACGAATAGCTTCCGTGGGTTGAACCGATGGCAGCCACCGCACCGCCCTGGTTGTGCCTCACCAGGGCTTCGCTGAAGCACTCCGCCCCGAGCATGTCGAACTGGCCGGTGTTGCAGCTGGCAAAAAAGGCCACTGGCAGCCTGGACTGGTTCGAAAGCCCTGGCACGTCAAGGGTGGAAAGCAGGTTCTCCTGGGCGATCTGGTTGTAGGAGCCATGGCCGAAATAGATCACCGAAGAGCTCCCCCTGTTCAGCGCCTCGACAAAATCGGCCCTGGCCTCGGGCTTCTCGGGATGCACACCGTCCGGCGACGTCCCGGGAGGCCAGGGGTAGTTGATCAGGTACAGCTTCTCCACCTCCATGGAGAACGGGATCAGCGAGTCCACCAGGTTCTCCGCAAGTGTTGTGGACACCGCTTCCCACACCTGCGAACCGTTCCACTCGTCGTCGGCGGCCACTATGACCCTGTTGGCCCATGAGCCCCCCGAAGATGCGGTTCCGTGCGAGATCAGCTTGTCAATGTAAGCCTGAAGCTCCACACGGGTGGAAGCAGGGATACGGGATACCGGTATCTCAGGCAGGGTGGCTCCGTCGTGGACCATCACGAACCCATCGTCTCCGGCTCCGAAACGGGTGGTGCTGTTGCCCACGATCCTGAACAGCGGCGCCACAGGCGGTAATCCCGTCACGTGGCCCAATGGGTCGTGGTTGCTGTCACCCACCAGAAGAAGGGCACGGGGCGGCTGGGCCCAGTGATCAAGGGCATGCCTCACAAAGGAGCGGACTGCCCCTGGTGACTCGACCCCCTGATTGAACTCATCGTAAACCTCCCGGTAACTGGCAAGGGCAACGGTCAGCCCCCGGGCTGCGTACACCGCTTCAAGGGCCGCCGCAACGTCCATGAACGCCTCGGGAGCCAGAACGACCACGTCGCCGGCAAGGCCGGTTCCCACGATACGCCCGGGCTGGGCGTATTGAATGGCTTCCGGCGATTTCCATTCCCCGGGGTTCACCACCCACATTGAACCGGTCTGCATGATCTCCGCGGTGATGCGCGCAGTGCCCCCTGAAGCCTCCCATCCCAGGAGTTCCACGGGCTCGAAGGGCGAGTCTGTGAGGAAGGCCCTGGCTCCCGGTTCGACCCCGGGGACCTCAATGGTGTAAAGGCCCGGCGGTCTCCCAAGGAAGAAGAGCTGCCTGCCGGTCTCGAGGGGCGACTCGACCTCCAGCTCCAGATAGTTGAAAACGGAGGTGCCCTGATCGTTCCTGGACCAAATCTTGAGGGTGTTCACACCGGGGTTGAGGGGCGGCTCCCTCACGGTCCAGAGCCTCACGTAGCGGTTGTTGATGAAGGTGCTGTCGAAAACGGTAACGCCGTTCAGCACCAGGCTGTCCGAACCCCAGCCCACGGTCCTGCTGTGAAGGATGCTCACCCTGAGCGCCCTTCCGCTGCTGCCGGGGGGCGGGCTGAAATAGATGTACGAGGGTGATGCGGGCGGAATGGGCGACCAGCACCATCCGGTCCTGTCCTCTTCGGCGAACCAGCTGTAATCCTGCTCCATCCAGAGCAGGTGCGGCGAGGTGGGTCCCCAGGACGGGTGCCCCTGATAGGCGGCCTCCGCCGTGCCCATCCTCAAGCCCGGAGCACCGCCCCAGGTGAGCCAGTATGTGTTCGCCTGATCGTAGCGGTGCCAGGTGTGGTACAGGCTGTCACCGGCAACATCGGCACGGATGAGACCCCGGCCGTAGAAGAAAAGTGTGTCACTGGGGTCGAAGACGCCGTCGCCTCCGTCGGAGACAGACAGGGACACCGCCGCCGGCAGGTGCTCATCCCCCGGATCCTCGAGGTCGAATGGGATCCCGGGTCCGGTGAGCATGGCCAGCGAAGCGCTGGGCATTCCCACCACCGGGCACCCTGCCGCGGCCAGTTCGCTCCCGGTCACTGCGTACAAACCGGTCCCGGCAACCCTTATCCTGGCCCACGGCCTTCCCCAGAACGGGCTGTCCGGCACCCGGGTCCTTTCCCTCCACCAAAGGGATCCCTGCGGGGCCAGCGCTTCCAGAAGCGTGCCCTGAACTGGTCTTCCGCCCGTCCTTCCGGGCCAGTCGAGGCTGAACGAAACCCCCGAGGCGTACCGGGAAAGGTCGCCGTAACAGAAGGGGTCAACGGTCACCATGGCCACCCTTGTCCCGGCAAGGGGAACCACCTTCACGGTCACAGCATGAGAAGGAGGAGCCGATCCGGCGGAACGGTGCACCTCCACGGTTTCCAATCCGGTCCCGGACAGCTCGGGTACCATGGCCCATTGAACGCGGTGCCAGCCGGTGGAAGCAGTGGAATGCACCCGGTACTCCAGAACGGGTTCCACGTCCGGGGGCACAGGTATGAAAATGACCTTCACAGGCCGAAGAAAACCGCTCTCGGATGAAAGGAGGCTCATGCCGGGTATCTCCGGCGCGAAGCCGTCGCCCACGGGTCTCAGTTCCGGGGGGCCGATGCTGAGGGAAGTGCCGAAGGATGAGAGCAGGGCTGCGACCAGCACAAGAAGCCCGGACATTGAAGAACCTCCTTGAGGAATCGTAGCCCCGCGTTCGATCCATATATAATAGCAGTTCACTTTTACCGTGGAGGTTCCCGATTGGGTTCCGGTCCGGCTTTTGATTCGATTTCATGGCGGATAGCTTGGCGATACCTTCGGCGCCACCCCTCCAGGAAGCGGGTTGCCTTCAGCACTGTGGTGAGCATCGCCGGGGTTGCGCTGGGGGTCTGCGCCCTGGTGGTGGTGATGGGGGTCCTGAACGGCCTCGAGAGGTTCATCACCGAGAGCGTGATCAGCGTGGATGCAACTCTTGCGGTGCTCCCCGCCGGAACCGGCGTGGTCCCCGACGAACCAGGTTTCGTTGCCATGCTCCTTGATCTTCCCGAAGTCGGGGCCGCGGTCCCTTACATCCAGGGAGAGGCCATAGCCAGGCTCCCTGCCAGGAACCTTGAATCGGGATGCATGGTGAGAGGCGTGCCGGCGGATTGCCCCCTGTTCCCCGGGATAGACACTCTGATGTCTTGGGGAAGCCCCTCACTCGTTGACCCGCAGGGCAGGGACGGCGTGGTGATGGGCCTCTACCTTGCCGAGGAGTTCATGCACGGCTCCGGCGACACCATCGTGTTCTTCCCCCCAAGAAGCCTCTTCTCCGGAAGCACCGGAAGCGCCAGGGCAGTCCTCGTCGGCGCTGTCGAGACGGGCCTTCCCGCCAACGACAGGAACCTTGCATGGGTACCGCTCCACCTGGCCGCCAGGATGTTCCTGCCCAGGGGAGGGCTCAGCGGCGTACAGATAACCCCCGCCGAAGGCTTTCGAGACGAAGCCGTAAAAAAGGCGCTGGAGGCTGTCCTTCCCGATTCGCTCCAGGTCCTCACCTGGAGGCAGAGGAACCCGGCGCTGGCGGCAAGCATGGAGCTGGAGCGCTTCGGTTCCTTCGCCGCCCTGCTCCTTATCACCCTGGTGGCCACGTTCAACATAATGGGAACCGTTGCCAGGAGCGTTGTGGAGAGAAGGCGCGACATCGCGGTATTGAGGGCAATGGGCGGAAGCGATTCTCTGGTGGCCAGGATCTTCGTCTGGGAAGGGGTTTTCGTGGGCGTTACCGGCGCCGGGATAGGCGTCGCCCTGGGTCTCCTGGGATGCCACATACTCTCCTCCACAGGTCTGGTGCGCCTTCCCGATGTCTATTCCTTCCACGACAACCTGCCGGTCATTGTCTCGGTTCGAGGCACCCTGATCGCGGCGCTGGCCGCGATGGCCATGAGCGTGCTCTCGGCCATCGTCCCTGCTGGCAGGGCTTCCTCCATGGACCCGGTGAAGGTGCTGCGGAAATGAACCTTCTCGTACCGCTCCTGCTCCTGCTCCCCTACTCCCCTTCCGACAGCGCCCAGGCCCTTCTGACCATTCGAGACGTGCCCCTGAGGGCGCTGCTGTTCGCCGAGCAGGCTGCGCGTTACGACGGCCAGGGGGTGCTTCAGCTTGGAAGGCTTCTGGAGCTGGCCGGAAGGTTCCCTGACGCCGCCAGGGTTTACTCTCTGGCGGCGGGCGAGGCAGGCCCTGGAGCGGCGGGATGGCTTCCGGACAGGTTGAGGGGAGTTTCCACCCTCGACACCACACTGGTGCTTGAGGCTTCCCTGCGGAACAACGGCGATTCCACGGTCAGGAACGTCATTCTCATGGTCCCGAAGCCCACCGCACACCAGCCCTATCAGAACATGTGGATACTGGAGAGCGATTTCACCGGCGGAGGGCCGGTGCTGACATGCCTGGTGGACTCGCTTTCCCCCGGGGGACGGGTGAGCAGGTCCATCAGGGTGAGGATACTCCAGAGGCCGCATACCTTCCGGCCCATCGCGGGTGCTCTGAACGACCTTCTGCTGGCGACGCTGGTGAACATCTCACGGGAGGCGCAGGGCACGCGGTCGAACCCCGGCCCATGCCTCGAGATGTCCCGTGAGCTCGTGCGCCGGGCGGGAGAGATCCACATGCCCATGCACGTGGCGGGAGGGCTGGTGTACAGGGGTGACAGCCTGGTCTTCCATGCCTGGGCCGTTCTTGACTCCATCATACCCGGCCTCCCGTTCGACCCCCTTCTCATGAAGTCCGACTCCATGATGGCGGTAGGCCACTGCCCGTCCGACATGATACCCCTGTGGAACCTTGACTACACCGATGGTTGCGAGCTCAGCGCCCTCTACTCGGGGGGTTCCGCACTCGAGATGACAATGAGGGCCTACTTCGCCGGGAGGTGAGTTCTGTACCTCAGGACGGCCGTTATCCTTACTGCTGCGGTGCTGTGGTCCTGCGCGGCTGCCCCCCGCGGGGAACGACTGACTTCGGTGATCCAGACCTACATTGATGCGATGGGGGGCATGGAGGCCCTGCAGGGCATCAGCTCCATCCACACCCGGGACAGCATTCAGGTAGCCGGGGTCCATGGCATCTGCGAGTCATGGTGGGTAAGGTCGCCATTCATGGGCCGGGTAAGGGTGGTGCTGGGGCCGGTGGAGCAGAACACGCTCTTCATCGGCGACAGCGTCTGGACACTGGACAGGAACGGCAACCTGACCACAGGCGGACAGGACGGGCTTTCCAGTCTTGAGAACGCACAGGCCACCGTTTTCCACCACGCCTTCACCCGGGACTCACTGGCGGAGTACCTGGGCGACACTCTTGTTGCCGGTGAGAGGGCGGCCATGGTCAGGCTGAACCTGAGCAACCCTGTGGTTTACTGCATCTCGGCCCGGACCGGGCTTCCCCTGGCCCTGGTGACCAACGCAATGGGCATGAGGGTGGTCCAGTACCCCGGGGATTTCACTTCGGTCCAGGGGATAACGGTTCCCCTTCGAACCCGGGAAACCATACCCGGGCTGGGGATCGAGAGCAGCAGCCGGAACATTCTCACAGAGTTCAACACAGCCCACCTCTTCCCCGACTCCGTCTTCTCCCTCATGCACGGTCCGGAGCCGGCGGAGGGCTCCGGCGAGCCCCATGGCTTCCAGCTTCACGGCGGGCACATATACCTTCATGCCAGTGTGAACGGACGTGACGCGCTGGCAATACTGGACAGCGGAGCAGGGGCAACCGTGCTTGACAGCGGGTTCGCGGCTGAGCTGGGGCTTTCCCCGGTGGGCACGTTCAGGGCACTGGGGATCTCCGGAGGCCAGGAGTTCTCCTTCGCCCCGGTTGACAGCTACCATGTGGCGGGCGCCGTTCTGCGAAGGCAGACCACTGCGGTTCTGCCCATCCGGGATGCCTTCCTTCCCGTCACCGGGAGAAGCATTGACATGATAGTCGGCTACGATCTTCTGAGCCGGTTCGTCACTGAGATAGACTACCCTTCCCGTTGGATCACGCTTCACGCCCCGGGAAGGTACGCGGTTCCCGAAGGGGCAGCAACCGTAAAGGGTGTGCTCTCCATGGGTCTCATCTCCTTCGAAGCCCTGCTGGAGGACAGCATTCCCGTGACCCTCCTGCTGGACACGGGCGCGGGCGGGGCCATTCATCTCACCCGTACCTTCATCCGGGGCAGGGGCAGGGTTCTGGGGCAGAGACCCTCACGCCGGGCGGCCATCGAGGCCGTGGGCGGACCGGGGATGATCGAGGTCATCCCGGTGGGAACCCTGACCGTGGGGGGAACAGCCCTTGAGTGCGGCACCGCATCGGTGTTCCGGGACTCCGGTCCCCTTTCGCTCTATGACGGCATACTGGGCAGTGAAGCGCTCTCGGGTTTCACACTGGTGGTGGACTACTCGCTTCCCGGTTTCCACCTGGTGCCCGTCAGCCCCTGAAGTGGTCGTACCCCTCCCCGAGGGCTTCGACCGACCCTCCGGGACCGCACAGAAACGCTCCCTTCCCCTCCAGGACACGTCCGATGGGGTGACACCCTTCGAAGGAGAGCCCGGAAGGGGCGGTGAAGAGCAGTTCGTAGTCCTCCCCCGCCCTGAAGGCCTCGCGGGGCCTGCCCGCAGCGTACTCCACCAGTGGGACGGCATCGGTGTCTATCTGCAGCATGACCCGGCTTGCGGCTGCGATGTGTTCCGCCTCGGAAGCAAGCCCGTCGGAGATGTCTATGGCGCAGCGGCAGCCGGCCGCAAGTATCTGGCGGGCGGCGTCGAACCTGGCCCTTGGGTCCAGAAAGAGGTTCACCTGCCGCATCTCTTGATGCGTCAGAGACTCTGACCGGGATCTTTCAAGCAGGGCCGGGGAGTCCAGGGTCCGGCCGAGCGGGCCGGTGACCCAGAGCCTCTGGCCGGGCAGGGCCGATGAGCGCTTCAGGGGTTGGCCGGGAAGATTGCCGACCCCTGTCAGGGTGATCCCCAGGCGGTCTCCGCGAACCGTTTCGCCTCCGGCGATGGCGGTGTCCGGTCGCCCGGCCAGGCCCCTGTAGAGACCCAGCAGCCAGTCAACATCGGTGTTGGCCGGCAGGCTGACCGCGGCGAGTATCCAGAGCGGTTCGGCGCCTGTTGCGGCAAGGTCTGAAAGTGTCGCTTCCAGCAGTCTTCTGCCCAGCCTTTCAGGGCCGCACCACCATCTCTGGAAATGGACGCCCTCGAAGTAGGAATCAACGGTCACCGCCGGGGAGGGGATGGGGGGCAGCAGGGCGGCGTCGTCCCCCGCCATGGCCAGCCCCAGCTCTTCGATGAGGCGGTGTATGAACCCCCTCTCCCCGATGTCGCCCACGGTGGCCATCAGCGCCTCAGCACCACTTCCAGCCTGTCCATCATGGCGGGGTCCCTCTGTTCGCCGCCTGTGACCACCCCCAGCGGGCAGGCGCATCCGCAGCCGAAGGCGCACTCACTTGAGCCCAGTATCCCGAGGGTCTCCCCAAGAATGTTGAGCGCCATGGCTGCGTTGTCCTTCATTACCTGGAACACCATCTCTCCTGTCACGTCATCCCCGGACTCCCGCCAGCAGTCGTAATCCGTGCTCATGGCAAGGGTGGCGTAGCATATCCCGGCCTCGCGGGCGAGCTTCGCTTCGGGAAGGGCGGTCATGCCGATAATGGAAGCCCCGATGGACCTGTAGAAATGGCTCTCGGCCCTTGTGCTGAAGGCGGGTCCCTCCATCACCACCATCGTCCCCCCGTCATGAACGGTGGCGCCCGATGCTGCGGCCGCCTGAAGAAGGACCTTCCTGAGTTCCGGGCAGAAAGGGTCGGCGAACGGGGCGTGGGCCACCGCTCCCCTGCCGAAGAAACTCGTTCTTCTTGCCCCCAGGGTCCTGTCGAAGAGCTGGTCCGGAACCACGAAGTGCCTCGGTACGATCTCCTCCCTCAGGCTTCCGACGGCGCTGAAGCTCACCAGCTTCCGGACACCGAGGGATTTCAGGGCATAGACGTTGGCCGCGTATGGCACTTCGGAGGGTGTGTACCTGTGGCCTTCACCGTGCCTGGCCATGAACGCGGTCTCGACCCCGTGAAGCTCCCCAAGGACCACCGGCGAGGAAGGGTTTCCGAAGGGCGTTTCCACGGCCTCGACCCCCCGCACGGTGATGCCCGGTATGGAATAGAGGCCGCTTCCTCCTATGATGCCCACCCTGTTTGCCATTATCTTCCCTCCATCATGAGTTGCGAGCCGGAATATATTCCACCTCCGAACCTCACGGGCATGCCCTGGGACGCCCTTCACCTCTGGGTGACCGAAACCCTTGGCGAGAAACCCTTCAGGGCCCGGCAGCTTTTCAACTGGATCCATCTCCGTGGCGCCCAGTCGTTCAGCGAGATGACCGACATTCCGGCGTCGCTCCGGTCCAGGCTGGAGAAGGAGGCCGCCCTGACCCTCCTTGAAAAGGTTGACGAGGCAACGGCGCGCGACGGCACCCGGCGCATTCTCTTCAGGCTTGGGGACAGGCTCGGCGTCGAATCGGTCCTCATTCCCGACCCGCCAAGGCTCACCGCATGTCTTTCCACCCAGGTTGGGTGCAGGATGGGGTGCACGTTCTGCATGACGGGCAAGGTCGGCTTCCTGCGGGACCTGACGGCTCACGAGATAACGGCGCAGCTCTACGGACTCAGACGGGCATCCTCCGGAAGGATATCCAATGTGGTCCTTATGGGCATGGGCGAGCCGTTGGAAAACCTGGACCAGGTCATCCCCGCACTGGATATAATCAGCCACGACTCGGGGATCTGCATTGGACAAAGAAGGATCACGGTCTCAACCATCGGTCTGCCCGGCGGCATTCGAAGGCTTTCCGCCACAGGAAGGCAGTACGGCCTTGCCGTTTCGCTCCACAGCGGGGTTCAGCGCACCAGGAACAGGCTTGTGCCGGCGGCGGCTTCCATCGGGCTCGTCCGGCTGAAGCAGAGCCTTGAGGACTGGACGGAAAGCACCGGAAGAAGGGTCACTCTGGAGTACTGCCTCATATCGGGGGTGAACGATTCCATCGGGGAGGCCGAAGCGCTGGCCGCCTTTGCCGCCGGGCTTCCCTGCAAGATCAACCTGCTTCTCTACAATCCGGTGAGGGGCCTTCCCTGGAAGAGGCCCGGGGATGAAACGGTTCACGCCTTCCTCGAGTACCTGTACCCCAGATGCCCTGCCGTAACCCTTAGAAGGTCAAGGGGCTCGGATGTCGAGGGAGCCTGCGGCCAGCTGGGAGCCTCGCTGCTTCAGGGCGCCGCTGCGGCACCTGCCCGGAAGGGCGAACGACCGTCCGAACCCTGAGGCTCAGAACACCACCGAGGCCATGAGCGTCACGGCGCTGCAGCCCTTTTCCTCGCCGGCAATCGAGCCTCCGAGGGGAATGTAGTCCACGGAGCCCGCGATCTCGAAGAAGCTGGTCCATCCCAGGGAGATCCTGGCGCCGAGTTCGGCTCCGAGCATGCCTCCGCCTGTGGTGGTGCCTTCCATGTCGCCTTCGGGGCTGTCCCAGGCCAGCACGCCGCCGGCGTGCACCCCCAACAGGGGCTCGATGCCCCTGGGACCCGCGTAGCTCCTGTAGAAGGGGTACTTCCTGTAGCTGAGCGTCAGGGGTACGAACGCCACGGAGCCGTAACCGCCGTTGTCGGTCCCGGCGGTGAAGAAGCCCGCCTTGAGGGAGAACTGGTTGCCCTGGTACATGGGGGTCTCGACACCGAACATCCCTCCGAACCCGGTACCCGCCTGTGTATCCTGGCTGAATATCCAGGGGGTCATCACTCCGGCTCCGATGGAGTAGCTGAGGGACGCCCTGTCACCATGTCCTCCGGCCGCCAGAAGGCCAGCGGCCAGAAGCGTTACAGCCATGAATTTCATGATGCCTCCAAACTTTTGGACAGACTCGAACGTGACCGCAGGATATATAAGGAAACCGCACCCGGACAGGTCACCTTACGACAACAAGCCTCGCCGCCGGAGCCACACCGTCGGAAACAAGGTACACTCCCGCCCGGTAACCGGAAAGGTCCAGCTGCAGGGAACCCTGCACCGGTTCGCCGCTCCAGACCAGTCTTCCCGACAGGTCGTAGATCGCCACAGCCGTGGAACCGGGTGATGCCAGGATCAGGGCCGCTGTTCCCGCCGGGTTGGGGGCGACGAGCAGTACTTCGGGAGCGGTGCTGCCCTCGACTCCAAGGGGAGGGCAGCCGCCCTGCGGGTCAAGCTCCTTGGCCATGAGATCCTCGTCCGCCAGCACACCTGACCCTCCAACAAGGAAGCCCCCGTCTGCCAGCGCAGTTATCTGTCTTATAAGGCCGGGGTCATAGACCCAGGTCTCCAGGACCTGGCCGTCATACTCGTCGAACACCACCACGGTCTGCCTGATGTCGCCGGTTTCCGGTTCGGAGTAGCCGGCGGCCACGGCGCGGCCCTGGCTGACCGTTAGGGCCATGCTGGTGTCGGTGCCCCTGGAGCCCCAGACGGCTTCCCATAGCAGGTCTCCCTGTTCGCTCAGCTTCAGCACCCACCAGTCGTAGCTGCCCGAGCCGAATGAGAGAGTAGAGCCGGCAACGTAGAATGCCTCTCCGTGCTGGACGGCCCGCCAGGGGTAGTCGAACTGGGGGCCCCCGTAGGTCGAGGTCCAGAGCGTGTCTCCCTGGGAGTCGGTGCGTATCATCCAGTAATCCCCGAGCCCGGCTCCCCATCCCATTGCAAGCCCCGAGATCATGTAGCCGCCGTCTGAGCAGGCGGTGATGTGATGGGCCGTCTCCTCGTCCGCCGTGCCCAGGGTCTTCCTCCACAGGAAGCCGCCTTCCGGGCTCAGGGCGACAAGAAGCACGTCGAACCCTCCAGCCCCCTCGTTGGTGGTGCCCCCGGCGCAGAGGATGGTCCCGTCCTGTCCCTGGCACGCCGCCGTGAAGTGGGCGTTGCTCACCAGGCCGCGATGCTCCCATTGAACCTGCCCGTACTCGTCAAGGAACAGCGCCATTGCGCTGACCCCCACCTCCTGTTCGGTCATGGATCCAGTGAGAACGTACCCGCCCTCCACCTGGGTGAGAGCGATAAGGTTGCAGCTGCGCCCCCTGACCAGCGAATCGGTCCACAGAAGGCCGCCCCACTGGTCGAGTCCCGCGAGAAGCACCTGGGTGTCGCCGCTTCCTCCGTAGGGGGTGTTCCCGGCCAGCATGCAGCCGTATGAGGTTGGAACAGCGGCCTTGCCCTCCTGTTCGCCGTTGTAGGGGACCACAGTGTTGAAGGCTCCCAGAAGGGTCAGGACGGAGAAAGCATAAGCGTGCAAGTCACACCTTCCCTAGTTCAGTCCGGGGCATTCGCTGACTATTCCTTCATCAAGATCGCTTGCCCCGTAGGCCTTTCTGAAGTGGGCGGCGAATTCGCCGGCGAGCTTCGCGGCTCTTTCACGGTAAGCTTCAGGATCGGCCCATGTGTTCTCGGGGTTCAGGATGCCCTGGTCAGGAAGGCCGGGGCAGCTTTCCGGGACCATGACCCTGAAGAACGGGTCGGGTCTGCACGGAACGCTGCCCAGTGCCCCCGAAAGAGCCCCGTTGAGCATGACCCTGGTGAGTGTGAGGTTGATCCTCTTCCCGACCCCGTAAGGTCCGCCGCTCCACCCGGTGTTCAACAGGTACACGCTGGTCCCGTGAAGCTCAAGCTTCTCGCCCAGCATCGCCGCGTAAACATCAGGCTTGAGGGGCATGAACGGTCCGCCGAAGAAACGGCTGAACGTGCTCACCGGTTCCACTATGCCGGTCTCGGTTCCGGCGAGCTTGCTGGTGTAGCCCATGAGGAACCAGAACATGGCCTGGTTCCTGGTCAGCTTGGATATGGGTGGGATGACACCGTTGGCGTCCGCGGTGAGGAAGACGATTGTCTCCGGGTGGCCGGCGGTGCTGGCCTCCTTGATGCCCGGAAGGAAGCTGAGGGGATAACTGCCCCTTGAGTTCTCGGTGAGCCTCTTGTCGAAAAGGTCGAAGCTCCCGTCGGGGTAGACCATCACGTTCTCGATGATCGCTCCGTGCCTGTCGTACCTTTCAGCGTGAAAGCACGCGTTGTGTATGTCAGGTTCCTTCTCGGCGGAAAGGTCCACCAGTTTTGCGTAGCAGCCGTACTCGAAGTTGGCTATTCCGTTCCGGCTCCATCCATGCTCATCATCCCCCAGAAGCGCTCTTGACGCATCCGCCGAGAGGGTCGTCTTCCCTGTGCCGGAGAGGCCCAGCATCAGCGCGCAATCCCCGCCCGGTCCTTCGTTGGCGCTGCAGTGCAGGGGAAGGACCCCCTCCACGGGCAGAAGGTAGTTCATCACGGTGAAGATCAGCTTCTTCACGCTGCCGCAGTAGGCGCTGCCGTAAACGATCCCCAGCATCCTGTCCATGTCCATGGCCACCACCATCGTCGAGGCGCCGCCAAGGGCGGGGTCGTTCCTGAGCTTCCCGCTGTACCTTTCCCGGGAAAGCTTGTGATCCGGAAGGACCACGAGGGTGTAGGGCCTGTGGTGGAAGACCGAACGATGAATGTCAGCCGGGACCGGTCTGAACATGTTGTCGGTGAACAGAGCCGAAAGGGCCTTGTCCGTAACCACCCTGACAGGAAGCGCATAGCCCGGGTCTGCTCCCACCACCCTGTCGGTGACGTAGATACTGCCGGCGCGGCCGAGGGCATCGAGCCCGTCTTCCCAGACCATGTCGAAGGTCTCGGGAGACAGGGGCAGGTTGTTGGGACTGGTCCAGTCCACCAGATGGCTGCTTGATGGCCTCTGGACGATGACGGTGTCCTTGGGGCTCCTTCCCGAGGATTCGGGGCGGGTCCATGTGGCAAGGGCTCCGCACTTCATCACAAGGGCATCCCTGTTCTCGACGCAGGCATGTATCATCTCATCCCTGGGGATGTTACGCCTCACGGCGTTTGAACGCCTCTCGAGCAGTGAGTCAAGACTTTCCAGCAGCTGCATTCGCAACCCCCTTCACATACGGTGACCATGTCCGTCTCCGGCAGAGCCAGAAGAATAGCATATTAG
The DNA here is from genome assembly GCA_964541235.1 of uncultured bacterium. Taxonomy (GTDB): domain Bacteria; phylum Fermentibacterota; class Fermentibacteria; order Fermentibacterales; family JCC-6; genus UBA6080. Next base: position 47,118 of record CAZIPI010000001.1, read on the forward strand.
TTTTCCGGGGCAAGTGTGCGCCTTCGGGGCATTGGTTATGTTTCTGGCGGCGGTTCAGCGATGGGGGTCGAGGTGTTTCGTGCGGTAACCGGCATTCTTGTTCTGATCCTTCTTGCCCTTGAAGAACTGCTCTTCCAGTCCTTCCTGAAGAAGGGAAGGATCTGCCGGTCGTTCTGCGACAGCGAGAACGCCGGAACCCTGGGCACGCAGGAAACAAAGGTGCTGGAGCGAATCAGGCTGGCTCAGCTTCTGTGCCTGGTGGCCCTGGTCTTCCCGCTGCACAGTTCAGCGGATCACCTGCTGTTCCAGGCCCCCGGCCAGATGATGTTGACCGCCCTGGCGCTTCAGCTGATACGTACAATGGGAAGGCGGGTGCTCAGGCACTGGTCTGTCCTTGGGGAGATAGTCGTCATCCAGGCGATCTTTCTTGTCCTTGGCATCACCATCTCCACCGGGTCCGGAGCCTTGCCGCAGGGGAACTGGGTAACCCTTCTGGCAATTGGCACGGTCTTCATGAAAGCGCTTAACGCCACGGCCCTGGCGTTCTCCATAACCTACGCTTCAAGGGGGCTGTTCCGGGAGGGAAGCCGGATGTTCCAGAGCAACCCTCCGATGGCGTTCTCCGACTACTGGGCCGGCCGTGTCTGTGCCGCAGCGGTCCCGTTCGCTCTTTTCTCCCTTGCGGCGTTGTGGGCGGGCAAGGCGGGAACCAACCGGTTCCAGTTCCTCCTCTGCCTGTCCGTAGCGCTGCTGCTTGCGGCATGGACCGCGTTCCGCTTCAGGAGGGCCCATCACCCCTCCGCCCACGCAATGATAGCGCTCTCCAACCTGGTGCTTCTCACAGCCACCCTGTCAGGTTTCTCCGGTGGATGATGCCGGTGTTCTTCTGTTCCAGCTTCCCCTTCATCCAGGATGCGGTTTCGAGCCCACCGGCAACATCCCCCTGGCGCCGGGCAGGATCGCGGCCGCGGCCGGTCTCGGGACGGGAGCGGTGGTTCCGGCCTGCATCTGCGACCGGCTTTCGGACAGCGAGATCCTCTCGCTTGTAGCCCGGGTCAGGCCCTCCATCGTGGGTTTCACACTGTACATGTGGAACGCGGAGAGGAGCGCCTGGCTCTCAAAGAGGATCTCCTCGCTCCTTCCATCGGTTTTCACCGTTGCCGGCGGTCCCGAGGTGTCCGAGGACAATGGATGGCTCAGGGGGTCGGGGGCATTCCATCTTCTGGTGGAGGGAGAGGGCGAACCCTTCGCCGGTCTGCTCCGGGACCCCCTCCGGCTTCGCAGCATCAGGGAGGCTGCCGGGGGCTTCACCTCCACCGGAAAGTGCACGTTCCTACCGGACCACTGGCCCGACCCGTACTTCACCGGACACCTTCAGGGAAGCCTTGATCTTCCGTGCCATCTTGAGACCGTAAGGGGCTGTCCCCACCTCTGCGCCTACTGCGCGTACCGGAGGACCTGCCCCGAACCCCGGACCATACCGGCACTCCGGGTCATCGAAACACTGAGACGCCACAGGGAGGCCGGCAGGTCCGAAGTGGTGTTCCTCGACCCCACGTTCAACGGCAGACCCGACCTTCCGCTGCTTCTTGACGGAATGCGGGGCCTGGGCCTTTCATGTTTCGGAGAGATCAGGGCAGGGCTTTCCCGTCTTGATGCGCCTGCACTGGCCAACGCCGGCTTTCACTCGGTCGAAGTCGGGCTTCAGACCATGAACAAGCGGGTGCTCAAGGCGCTTGGCCGCCTGGACGACCCGGAAAGGACCATTGCGGGCGCGGTTGCGCTCATGGACTCCGGGGTGGAGCCGGTGGTTGACCTCATCCTCGGGCTCCCCGGAGACAGGCCGGAGTCCATACTCAGGGCTGGCGAAAGGCTTGTGGCAGAGGGACTTGGTGCGGGTGTTCAAGCCTTTTATCTCTCGGTGCTGCCGGGCACGGAGCTTCGCCAGAGAGTGGAAAGGCTGGGCATCACCGCAATGGAGATGCCCCCCTACTGGGTGACAGGTCTTCCGGGTATCGCCCGGGGCGACCTGGCCCGGGCCATGGACGAACTGGGGTCCATACTCGGGTTCGACCTTGACATGGAACCCCGGCCGGTGCTCTGCGACCGGTGGCCGCATACATCGGTCCTGGATCTGAACAGGAACGACGAGCCCGCGCACACCGGTCGCCACTGCGTTCTCAGGGTCCGGGGAGGCGACCCATGGGAAGACCGGGCGAGGATACTGGCTTCCATCGTTACCAGGTTCGGCAGCGATCCCTACTGCGTGCTCGATGTTGTGCTGGAAGTCGAAAGACCCTTTCCGCTGGACCTTCTGGGGCTCATAGCGGGAGTCAGGCGCCCGCAGGACTACATCGACAGGAGCGCTTCCGTCCTTGGCAGACAGGGCAGGCTTAGAACGGCTGTGATCGCGGAGCCCTGCACGGGGCGGGAGTGGCTTAGGGCCTGCGCCATGGAAACAGTGACTGTGGTTCCATGGAGCGTTGGGGATGATGATCCTTCGGAGTTCCTTGATGACCGGATAGGGCTGCTGGTCCAGGGCCGCCCCGACCTGCCGTCACTGGCGGAAGCATTCACTGATGAACGCGAGATGTTGTTCTTCCGCGACGCCGACATGGAACGGCTCTGGTGCCTCGATATCCTTGAACTGGGGTAAACGGAAGGGGGCGGGCCGAAACCCGCCCCCTGTGGTCAACCGCGTTTAAAGACCGAGAACCTCGAACTCGATGCGGCGGTTCTGCGCCTTGTTGGCGGCACTGGTGTTGGGCACCGCAGGCCTGTCCTCGCCGAACCCGGCGGTGGACATTCTGGCTGCTGGAACACCCTTGCGAACAAGGTAGTCGTACACGGACTGGGCCCTGCGCTCGCTGAGGCCCTGGTTGTACGTCCTGCTGCCGTCGCTGTCGGTGTGGCCGACGATCCTCACCCTGACGCCCTGGTTCTCGATGAGGGTCTGGGCGATGGTGTCAAGGATGGGGAAGCTCTCGGGCTTGATGTTGGCGCTCCCGGAGTCGAAGTAGATGTTGCTGAAGCTCAGGACCTGTCCGACCACGAGCTCGGGCCGCATCTGGATGTCCTGGATCTGGGTCTGGTCGGCGACTATTGTCACACGCCTGGTTACGGTGACGTAACCCTCGGCCTCGGCCCTGAGGGTCCATGTGCCTTCGGGAAGCTCAAGGCTGTAGACACCGTTCTCGTCGCAGACAGTGCTGCCGATGTAACCCTCGGGAAGGTCGGGGACGCTGATGTTCGCCACGAGGATCTGCTGGGTTTCGCCATCGGTTACCGAGCCGGTGAGTACGCCGTTCCCGGGGACCGGCTGCATGGCGAAGTCCCTTGTGATGCTCTGGCCGGCGGTGATCACCACGGTTTCATTTATGGTGGTGTAGCCGTCGGCGGTGACCCTCACGGGGACCGAGCCGGCAAGAAGCTTCACGGTGTAGAAGCCCTCACGGGTGGAAACGGGCATGATGGTGGTGGCGGGGAAGCTCACCTCTGCGAACAGGACCTCGCCTGTGACCGCGTCGGTCACGATACCGCTCAGGGTTCCCTGGGTGGGGCTCTCCAGAAGGTCGGTGGAGAACATGAGGTTGACGCCGAAACCGTAGTCGGCGGGGTAGCCCATGGGGAACGGAGCCCTTGCGGCCCTCTGCTCTTCAGTGGGGTTCATGCCGGCCTGGTACATGCCATGGCCAAGGTCGGACCACTCGGGGTCGAAGTTGTTGAAGCTCATGGAACCCACCAGGTCGAGGGCCATGCCGAAGTTGCTGGTGAAGCGGAAACCGCCGGCGAGGATGCCTGTCTCGTCGTAGCGCTCACCGTTGCCGGCCTCTTCGTCGCGGTCGAGGAACAGCCGCCACTCGCCCTCCACGAACGGGGTGACGTAACGGGTCTTGTACTCGAGGCCCATTCCCAGGACCAGCACGTTGTCGTCAACGGTCATGTCAACGTTCTGGCTGGAGATGACGCCGCCGTTCATGTCGAAGCGACGGTCGGTGAACTCGAACTTCTGGCTGTACATGTGGTACCCGGCGTTGGCGTGGACGCCGAGGCCGAAGTTGGCGTTGTAGCTCACAAGAGCGTTGGCGCCGTAATACATCTCGGCTTCGGGGATCATGGTCCTGCGCATCTTGAACATGGGTTCCTCGAAGTTCCAGATGCCGTCGTAACCGTCATAGGCCTGGACGTAGGGGCTGTCGCCGCCGCTGTACACCTTGAAGCCCACCAGGGGCATTATGCCGAGCCAGAACTGACCGTCGCTGGTGGGGTTGAAGCCGGCCTTGAGGCTGGCCACCACGTTGGTGATGCCGTCGTCCTCCTCCCACTCGCCGGTGTTGGCGGCACGGATCGAGCTGTCGAGATCACGCTTGAGGCCGTTGTAAACGTAGCCCACCCGGCCCGCTATCTCGATCATGTCGTTGATGCCGTAGGCCATGGCGAAATACCCTGTGGCATTCTGCTCCATGTCCTCAACGGTGAAGGAAGTGTCTGCAAAAACGGCAAGGCGTTCGTCGTTGGATATGCCGTTGTGCAGGAAGATGCCCATGGCGAACTGGTTGATGCCTATGGGCTGGGCGTCCACCACCCTGTTGAGGCCCCGCAGACCCCAGTAGGATGGCAGTGCTGCGGCCGTTCCGGAAACGGCCAGGATCAGCAACGCACACGCGATAACTGTTGATCTCATCTAACCCTCCCTCTCTTGGTAACGCGGTTGAAAACGCAACATCGCACATGGATTATACACCAGGCTCAGAGAAAAACAAAATACTTCCCATTCCCGGTTATCCATGGTCAATGTGCCACCCCTATCTTGAGAACTTGTCGCGTATGGCCTTGGGGACCGGCATCTTCCTGTCCCAGGCCATGGGGATCCTCCCCTCTTCCATGTGCAGCACTTCCCGCCCCACCTTGTGGCCGAATTCAAAGATCTGAAGGTTGACATCAACAAAACGGGCGGGCACGGTGCACTTGATGGCGTTGATCCATGTATCCAGCGAAAAGTACCTGGTAAGCCCTGCAAGCATACCCATGGCCATCAGGTTGGCGGAGAGCGCCTTGCCTGTGATCTCGATGCACCGGCCGGTGAAGGGGAACTCGTACACCCGCCCCTCGGGCAGCTGGTTCACGAAGGTGGAGTCAACGATTATCATGCCGCCGGGTTTCACGTTGCAGGCGAACTTGTCGGTGCTGGCCTGGTTCATGGCCAGAAGGACGTCAAGCTCCCTGCACTCAGGGTAGAGGATCTCTCTGTTGGAGATGATCACGTCGGTGCGGCTGGCCCCGCCCCTGGCTTCCGGACCGTAGCTCTGGGTCTGGCACACGAACATGTTCTCGATGATGGCCGCCTGGGAGAGTATCCTGCCGGCAAGACCCAAGCCCTGGCCGCCGGAACCGGAAAGCCTGATCTCGGTGTACTTCACTGCGGGCTCACCTCCCCCGCGGCCTGTTCACAGAGCCGCCGGTACCTTGAAGTGTAACCCTCAGCGTCCTCCCGGTCAACGAACACGCCACGCACCAGTTTCCCCTCCCTTTCCTCGGGAGGGAGCTTCTCCGCCTGGACCGGCGTGATGGTACCGTCCCTGAGGCTCTCCATCATCTTCACGGCATCACCGAGACGGTTGGCACGGCCGAAGTTGGTGGGACAGGGAGCCAGCACTTCCACAACGCTGAATCCCTGTTTCGTCAAGGCTCCCGCAATGATCTTGTCCAGCTCCATCACATGGTACACCGTACCCCTGGCAACGTACACGGCCCCGGAACCCTGGGCCAGGGCGCAGATGTCGAACCCGGGCTCCATCATGCCGTAGGGGGTGGTGGCGGTGAAGGTGCCCTGGGGCGTGGTGGGGGAGAACTGGCCGCCTGTCATACCGTAGTTGCTGTTGTTCACGATTATTGTTGTGATCTCGATATTGCGTCTGGCGGAATGGATCAGGTGGTTCCCGCCTATGGCCAGGGCATCGCCGTCGCCCATGACCGCTATGACCTTCAGCGATGGGTTTGCCAGCTTGGCGCCGGTGCCGAAGGCCAGGGCTCGGCCGTGGGTGGTGTGAAGCGTGTTGAAGTCGAGGTAAACAGGCATCCTGCTGGTGCAGCCTATCCCTGAGACCAGGAGGATGTCGTTCATGTCCCAGTTCATGGTGTCAATGGCTCTTATGATGGATCCCATCACTATCCCGATGCCGCATCCCGGACACCATACGTGGGGAAACTTCTTCTTGTACCTGAGGTAGATGTACTCGTAGGGAAGATGGGCCGCCATCACATCACCTCCATTACCTTCGAGACGATCTGTTCAGGGGTGATGCCGTAACCGTCGTACCGCTGAAGGGGGACGACCCTGACAGTGTCGGAGGTAAGCCTCTCGACCTCGTGGATCAGCTGTCCCTGGTTCAGCTCGCATACAACGATGACATCCTTGTTGTCCAGCTGCTCCTTCACGGTCCTGTCCGGGAAGGGCCAGATGGTCACCGGACGGAAGACCCCCACCTTCTTCTTCTTCTTCGAGAGAACGTCCCTGGCTGCCAGGGCGCTCCGGTAAACGGAACCGCACGCGAAGATCACCACCCGGCTCTCCTCAACTCCGTGAACCTCGTTGTGCTCAAGGTCGTCCAGTCTTCTTGTGATCTTCTGCTTCAGGCGGTTCATCTTGGGCACCACCTCATCGATGCGCCTGGTTGGAAAACCATGGACATCATGGGTAAGCCCGGTGACGTGAAACCTGTAGCCCCGGCCGAACCTGGCCATGGGGCTCACTCCGGAGGCGGTCTGGTGATAGTGCTCGTACCACTCCACAGGCACTTTCGGCTCGGAGAGGGGAAGCACCTGAACATCCTCCCTGCGCGGGAACGTGAACCTCTCCCTCATGTGACCTATGACCTCATCCGGGAGGAGAATCACAGGGGTCCTGAAGCTCTCCGCCAGGTTGAACGCCTTTATCGTCAGGTGAAAGCACTCGGCAACGGAACACGGGGCCAGGGCGATTACGGGATGATCGCCGTGGGTGCCCCAGCGGGCCTGCATGATGTCGCCCTGGCTGACCTGGGTGGGCAGCCCGGTGGAGGGCCCGGCCCTCATGACGTTCACGATGACGATGGGCACTTCCGTCATGCAGGCGTAGCCAAGCCCCTCCTGCATCAGGCTGAAACCGGGGCCGCTGGTGGCGGTCAGGGCCCTGGAACCCGCGAGGCTGGCTCCGATGATGGCGCTAACGCTGGCTATCTCGTCCTCCATCTGGATCCACTTCCCGCCCGCGGGAGGCATTTCCCTGGCCAGTATCTCAGCTACTTCAGTTGAGGGTGTAATGGGATAGCCGGCGAAAAAATCTATGCCCGCCGCCATGGCCCCGAGGGCCACCGCTTCGTTCCCCTGAACAAGCCTGGTCTCACCCCAGGGGACTGCGCTCATTTCTCACCGTCCTTTCCCTCGTTCCGTGTGTTCTCGGCCTTCCGGGTGTGGCCATAGACCGATACGGCGAAATCGGGACATCTCCGGGCGCACATGTAGCACCGGATGCACCTCTCCGGGTAGACCACATGCGCCTTCTGGTCCTTCCCCATCTCCAGCACCTGCTTGGGGCAGAAGGCGACACAGATGCCGCAGCCCTTGCACCATTCGGGGAAGATGTGCACCGAGGTCACCTCAGGTTCGGGAAACTGAGCCTTTTCCATCTTGGCGTTCCGCCCGGATTCGGGCTTTTCGGACATGGATCCGCACCTCCGGTTCATGCCGGTCGAGGCAGGGCGCACCCTGCCTCACCGGTTATCGTTTCCGCGGTCTGCGGTTTACTCTGTGAAGGGCTTGAGAACCAGGGGAATGTTGGGAAGCCCGATCTCCTGAAGGTCATAACCCACCCTGGCCGAGGGCTTGCTTATCCTGATGACCCTGCCCAGGTCAATGGGCGTGGCTATCACCACGGCATCGCAGTCCGACCCGTTGATGGTTTTCTCCAGATCCCGCATCTGGGCATCACCGTAACCCATCGCGGGAAGAACCGAAACTTCATCCTCGCCGGGGTAGTACTTGTCGAAAGTGTCAAGAATGGAACCCACGGCGAAGGGAACAGGGTTGATCATCTGGCTGGCGCCGTACTTCTCGGCGGCCACGTAACCGGCGCCGAACTCCATCTCACCGTGTGTGAGCGTGGGGCCGTCCTCGACCACCAGCACCCTCTTGCCGGTGATGAGCTCGGGCTTGTCAACGCTTACGGGGCTTGCGGCCTCGATGATCCTGGCGGAGGGGTTGACCATCCTTACATTGCAGCGCACCTCGTCCACATCCTCGGGGTATGCGCTGTCTATCTTGTTGATGACCACCACGTCCGCAAGCCTCAGGTTGGTCTGGCCGGGGTAGTAGCTGATCTCGTGGCCGGGACGGTGGGGGTCAACCACGGTTATGGTGAGGTCGGGTCTGAAGAACGAGGTGTCGTTGTTCCCGCCGTCCCACAGAATGATGTCCGCCTCCTTCTCGGCTTCCCTGAGTATGGCCTCGTAGTCAACGCCGGCGTACACCACTGTTCCCCTGTGGATATGGGGTTCGTACTCCTCCATCTCCTCGATGGTGCACTGGTGCATTTTGAGGTCCTCTATGGTCTGGAAACGCTGCACCCTCTGCTTCACAAGGTCTCCGTAGGGCATGGGGTGCCTAACGGCCACCACCTTCCTGCCCGCGGCCTGCAAAACTTCAATGACCCTGCGGGTCGTCTGGCTCTTGCCGCATCCGGTCCTGACGGCGCATACCGCGATGACCGGCTTGCTGCTCTTGAGCATGGTCCGCCCTGCGCCTGTCATGGTGAAGTCGGCACCCGCGGCGTTCACGCGGCTCACCAGGGCCATGACGGTGCTGTCGCTCAGGTCGCTGTAGGAAAGCACGCAGAGCTCGATGGAGTGGTCACGGATGATGTTCTCAAGCTCCGTCTCGTCAAGGATCGGTATCCCGTTCGGGTAAAGCTCTCCTGCAAGTTCAGCCGGATACTTCCTGCCGTCGATGTCGGGGATCTGGGTCGCGGTGAAAGCCACAACTTCGTGGGTTGCGTCGTTCCTGAACAGCGTGTTGAAGTTGTGGAAGTCCCTCCCGGCGGCGCCGAGGATCAGGGTTCTTCTTCTGGTCATGGTCGTCCTTTCCGCAAGCGGTGAGTGTTCTTGCGGAAGAGCAACAGCGAGCCGAAGGCTCGGCCTCTCCCGGGAATTGAAGAAAACCAGCCTACCCGGCCGGTTGAGCAAATCTCTGAATTATCGGCTCTTATGTCAAGACGGAGAGGTGCTCTCCCTCAACCGTCATCCGCGGCCCTGCCCAGGAGCATGGCCAGCCCGGCGCCCGCCAGGGCGCCGGTGATGACCCTGGGAACGTTCGAGCTTTCGTAGAGACCAATGTACTGGAGCGACCCGTCAACGAGCATGGGCATGAGCAGAAGGAACCCGCACAGGATGGTTCCCGGAACCCTCCTCACGAACATCAGGACGGCAGACATGAACCCGCCGGCCCAGAAGCCGGTGCAACGTGCGCACTGACCGCCCGTTCCCCAGGGAAAGTGAAAGCTCCTGGCGGGAATACGATGGCACGAGAGCCTCATGAGCGGCCTGAGGAACGGGGGATCGAAGACCGCTCCCGCCAGATAGACCAGCGAGAGTGCGGCAAGCGCCGATGCGGCCCACCTCCGGAACCCATTTCTGTCCCTGGGGCTATCCATCCGCCCAGGTTCCGGGGCTCCAATGGAAACGTTCCTCAACACTGCCCTCGCCCAGCACCTCGAGGGCGGCGCACTGCCCCATCTCTATGGAATGGTCCATGTTGTTGTAACGGAACAGCCCCTGTCTGCCGCAGCTGACTATTCCGCCCAGAGCCTTCAGGGAGTCGAGCAGGATGGCAGCCTGGTCCCTGTAGCCGAGCCTGTAGACCGGATAGGCATGGGCCTGCCTGACCTTCATGCTGTCAACGACCATTCCCGGTTCGAAGAGCCGCAGATGTTCAGCGCCCTGTACCGCGTTATCCAGCAGTTCCCCTTTCCCTGCGTTCCATATCCGGTCGTCCCTGTCGCAGCTGAACTCGAACACGGCCTGGGAGGGCATCTCAGGATCGAAGCTGCGGGTGAGTGACAGCCTGTTGAAAAGGTACCTGTCCTCCGATGTGTATATCCAGTGGTCATCAGCTTCGATATCACCGCTGAGGAGCACCGTGATGAAGACAAGCGACCTGAACCGGAGCTTCGAGGCGGCAAGGCGAGCCTGATCAGGAAGCATGGACCCCAGAAGGGTGGCGAACTCGTTGAGGGGCGAAGTGTTTATCACCCAGTCTGCCTGTACCGACCGCCCGCCGGCCGAGACCCGCCAGCCGCCACCGCTCCTTGCAATGCTGTCGGGGGTGGTTCCGAACATGAACTCCCCTCCTGCGGCAACGATCCGGGACTCCAGCGCACGGGCTATTCCGCCGATGCCCCCCCTGGGGTAGTGGAATTCCCCGGCCAGGCTTCGCACCTTGCCCGACGGAAAAAGTGTTTCCTTCACCAGCCCCGCCAGGCTTGGCACGGTGATCCTCTGGCTGGCCCAGTCTGCGCTTAGTTCCCGGGGCTCAAGGCCCCAGAGCTTTTTGTTGTATGGTGAAAAGTACATGTCGTAGAGGGGTCTGCCGAACCTGCTCAACACCCAGCCCTCGAAACTGCTCTGTTCCCTTGGACTGAAGAGCCCCCTCAGTTTCTCGGCGGCGAACCCCAGCATCATCTGAGCGCCCTTGTGGAAGGGCATTGAGGTCAGGGTGCTGCCCAGGGCCAGCGGGTAGTCGAAGTACCTGTCCAAAAGGCGTATCCTGCTGCGCCTCTGAAGGGTCAGGAGATCGTCGCCCAGGAGTTCCCGGACGAACTCAAGCAGGCCGGCGTTCAGGGTGTGGAACCGATGGGGACCGAGATCGAAGTTGAAGGGGCCGGTGGAGCAGGTGGCGGCAAGACCGCCGGAGCAACTCTGCTTCTCGATCACTGTCACCGGCACTCCCCTTGAGGAGAGGACATCAGCGGCGCTGAGGCCGGCCAGACCGGCGCCTATGACGACTGCTCTGGTCTCCATGGCTGCAACTCTCCTAGTGAATCCAGATCACCCTGTCGCGGAAATCAGGTTCCACGGGCGAATGGAAGCGAATATACTCGATGACGGTATCCATCAGGTTGTAGCCGGTGTGCCATGGCTCGTGTCCGGTCAGGATCCCGTACCCCACGCTTCCATAGGCCAGGTAGCCTGTGGTCACGAACACGTACTCCGAGTCGGGTTCCAGAGGGGCGCCGTTCACAAGCGGCTCCTCTATCTTGCCACCGTCCTCCCTGGACTGGTTCCTCCGGCATGTGAAGCCGGATATCTGCATGTCACGCCTGCGGCCCTGCATGCCCGTCTCGAGGATGGCAAGAAGTTCCCCGCCGGAAACCCGGAAGGCCAGCAGGTCCTCCTCGAAGGGAAGGGCCGAGTAAACTGTGCGGGCGGTCACCGGTCCCCTGGGGATGGACGCCCTTATACCCCCCCTGTTCACAAGGGCCACATCGGCTCCGGTCCTCCATCTGATGGCGTCCGCCACCAGCCTTCCAAGCGGGTGTTCTCCGGAGCCGCGGGGGATCTCGGAAAGAGCCCGGCCCACCACCTCATCCATGCCGGCCTCCGCCACCTGCCTGAACGATTCGACAAGGGCGAGATTGATGGTGTCCGGCCAGAACTGGTCATGCAGCAGGCTAATGTATTCGTCCCCCATGGGGCAGTCGTAACCGGTGATGGTCCCCGTTGCGTCATCCAGTTCCAGCCGTATCCAGCCAATGCCGGTCCCGTTGGCGTAACCCTGAACAACGATGGAGTGCGTCACCGGGTTTACCCAGGGTTCCGGCAGGCCCACATGGGTGTGACCGCTTATCACCGCCCCGATACCGGGGACCAGACAGGTGAGTTCGGCGTTGTTCAGGGAGAAGTTCTTGGTGTACTCCTCCCCGGCCTCCCAGGCGTCGAACACCCTGTTGATGTAGATCTCCGGGTCGGGAGGCTGACCAAGGTGGGAGACCAGGATGATCGTTGTGGCACCCTCTTCCAGGGCTTCAGCCATGTACCTTTCCACCGCCTGCACCTCATGGGTGAACACAAAACCTTCAAGCCCCGCCTCATCCACCAGCGTCCTGGTGTCCGGAGTGGCAAGGCCTATGAAGGCCGTCCTCACACCTCCGAACTCCATGGTGAAGTAGGGGGTGATGCCTTCCGGGACATGACCGTCAACGGTCTCGAAGTTGGCGCATATCACCGGAAAGTTCGCCAGGGAAGCGTTCCTGAGGGCTGTCCCTGCGCCGTGATCGAAGTCGTGGTTGCCCAGGGTCATCATGTCGTACCCCATGGCGTTCATCCACTCCAGAACGAAAACACCTGAGTCGTGGTTCCCCACGGGGGTCCCCTGCCAGATGTCGCCGGCGTCTATCAGCACAATGTACTCGCAGTTCTCCCGGGCCCGCCTGCGCGCATCCTCGATGAACGAGGCCATCCAGGCCCCCCCTCCGATCCCGGGGGGAAAATCCGGATTCATGAAGGTGGCGTCCCCGTGAACGATTCCACCATGTATATCATTTGTGTGCAATATGTTAAGATACACGGTACCGGCAGGCGAGATCGCCGCAAGAAGCAGGAGTGGCAGCGCAAGGACCCTTACCGCCACAGGGGGACCTCCCCGAAGCTTCTGGACAATCCGAACACGAGGCTTGTTGAGAGCGACTCTACGGACAGGCTGTCACCCTCCTGGAACCCGGGAAGACCGGGAAGCTGCTGCTGCCTGTAGCGGGAAGGGGTCAGCCGCAGTCCCGCGTCAAATCTCCACTCCTGGATCACAAAGCCCATTCCCGTGGTGAAAGTCACCGTATCCAGGGCCCTGTGAAGGGGCGATGTGGTGTAGTCGAACCCGAAGCGGGCGATGGGGCCTCCGGGAAGCCGGTTCTCGACGCCGGCCCTGACACCCCAGGTGTTCCTGAGTCCGGGGCCGTCTTCCATACGCCAGTCGAGTTCGGCGCTGAAGAGGCTTCTCAGCCTGTTGCCAGGAAGGTAGAGAGCGCCCAGTCTCACCTCCATGGCGTCACCCAGCTCGGTCTGGACTCCCTGGTCGTTCTCCATTGTCCAGTCCATGGGGATCGACACTCCGGCAGCCACTCTGGCGCGGCCGACAACCGCCTCACCTGACCCCCTGATGACAAATCCCTTGACGGTGTCGTTCTGCTCCCAGGTGACAGGGGGTGCGTCGGGGTCCGAGTAGAGCGTCTCCCACTGAACGCTCCTGGTGCCGGTCACAAGTCCTGCGCCTGCGCCCACGGTCCAGCCGGGAAGGGGGCTCCATCCCATTGAAGCGCCAAACTCCCAGAGCAGCCCGCGGGACTCCAGAGACTCTTCCGAGACCTTCACGTATGCCTCATCCCTGTTCACACGACGGTAACCGTATGAGAAGCTTCCCATCGCCCTGGCCCCGGCGGCGGCTCCCCAGTTCAGTCCCCCGATGCCAGCGGCGAATCCCCCGGGAGAGAAGCCGACGCCCTGATTGAACGCCTGCTCCGATTCGCCCACAACACCACCGAAGGAATCGTACACAGTCCGTGTCCTGGCCTCCCTGGAGTAATCCATGGAGCCGGATACGGAGGCCCTTACTCCGGAAACACATGCGTATGCAGGGTTCTCAAGGGCTCCGTGCACTGTCCTGTCCATGAAAAGGCCGCAACCCATTCCGATGGCCGCCGCGGAGCCGGCGGGGCTCCACCCGCCGAGCCAGAGCACCTCGGGAAGCCCTGAAAGAAGCGCAAGCAGCGCGATCATCCTATCTCCCGCCTACCAGCGTACATCAAGCTGGAATCGCAGTCCGTACTGGACCAAACGGTCAACGAAGTCATCGGGCACCGACCCGTCGCCTCCCCCGTAGTGGAAGGAATCGTCGGGATCGGGCCTGTAAAAACCGTTGTGCGGATAGCTCGTTTCCTTCCTGAGTATCCGCATCCTCAGCTGAAGGTTGTCGGAAAGCACGTTCTTCACGGTCAGGTAGAACTTCGTCCCCCTGCCGTCCAGAAAGTCGATGCCCGCATCCTCGAACTCCCACTGGCTCATCCCGCTTGTGGTCCACAATGTGGCGCCTCCGAGCAAAGACAGGTCAGGGCTGAACTCGTGCTCCCACTGCAGACCGAGGTAGCCGCCGTCCATGAGCCTGTCGTTCCCGTACAGAGGGTTGGGTGTCAGCTCCACCTGGCCGTACCGGAGCGAAACGCTCACATAATCGCCGCCGGAAGGCAGAATGAACGTCCTGAAGGTGTACTCCGAAGTCCGTGAGTTGGTTGAAACGGCGGTTCTGGGTTTGTACTTGTCCTGGAACTTGTACTTCAGCCTGAACCGCACCGGCCATACCGGCCTGTACTCCACTTCACCCTGGAACCTCAGGTTCGAGAGATCGTAGGGCAGCGTTCTCCAGAGGTCAAGGTACACCTTGGTGAAAGTGACCTGTCTGCTGACCTGGTAACGGGTCTCAAGGTAGATACCCTCCTCGGGCTTTGGGACCGGAAGGTCAACCAGTTGCCCGTAGAGAGGGTCGTTGAGGCGGTAGGGGTTCTCCATCACCGTGTCATCGAACCTGAGCTGCTCGGCGAAACCCCTGTTGAAGGGGTTTGTGAAACCCGGCTCGAACCTTCTGTAGATGCAGGTCACGTAGTGCCAGTCGTTCCTCCAGTCAGCCCTGGCCTGACCGGCGGTGGCCCCGTTGTCCTGAACCGCCAGTTCGCCCTGAAGGCTGAACCTGTCCAGAACCGTCTGACCGTAGAACCCTGCGAAGTTCATCCCCTCGCCGGACGGCATCTGCGAGTACTCGGGGCAGTCCCACTGATAGCTGTCGCCGGGAATGTCCAGGGTTTCCGGGTCCGGGTTCAGGGAATCGCCGTACGCTACGCTGAGAAACCCGATGCCGACACCGGCACCCACCGGGAGAACACTGCCAAGGTCGTAGAAGCCGTACGCGCCCATGACCGCTTCATCCACTTTCCCGGCGGTTTCCGCAGTGCGGAACCTGCTCTGAAGAAGAACGTTCGGCGTGCCGTCCGGGTTCATCACTGCGTCTCGGCTGCTCCATGAACCGAAACCGTAGAGGATCGCGCCGGCAGATCTGAGCTCAACCGCGCCGCCTGTCAGGGAGTGCTGTCTGGATGTGCTCAGGTCCGGCGTGAGCCCCCAGGTCCTCTGTGTGTTCCTGTAACGCAGCTCGTCGGTGTTGTCGATGAGAAGACCCTCTCCCAGGCTCAGCCTGTAGTTGCCCAGTATCACCCTTCTCAAAACGCCGCCGGGCCTCAACTCGGCGAACACCTTGGCTGTCTCCATCTCCCCGGACGTTCCCGGTTCATCAAGGAAGGGCAGCAGAGGGCCTTCTACAGAGGTTGACAACGGGTCCCGGGCGAGCCTCATGCCCGCCTGGAACCTGTCTCCTGTGCTTATCCTTAACTTGTGGCTGAATCCCGGACGGTCCCTGGCGGCAATGAGAGCCTCCCTGCCGGACAGGAGCTGACCGGCCAGCGCGGCGCTGTCAACAGGGCTTCCCGAGTAGTCCCTCGAGCCCTCGAGCAGGTCGTTGTACGCCGAGTACAACTCGGAGATCATGCCCTCCAGGTCCTGGTCTGTACCGTCCCGTCCGGGCTCTCCTTCAAAGATGAACCGGTAGCTTCCGGCAAGGGAAGGGTAGCCTGCGGCTCCGGCAGAGATGAAGTCCCTCATGTTGCGCCATGCGTAGTACGTGAGATTGTCAGTGTCTCGAAGGGACCGTACGCTGCCCGGCGCCCCTGTGTGCCTGATCCGGGCATCCACCGCTGCGGCGTCGATCAGGGTCACGCCGTCCAGACTGCGCAGGTCCCAGTGGGTGGCTGTCTCCACCGGCATGGGCCTAACCAGAAGGTCTTCCCAGTACTCCACCTCCGATGCCCCGGGACCGTCCTCCTGGGAGAGCTTCTCCATAATGTCCATGACCTGGGGGCTTATGGAACGCGGGGCGGGGGGAAGAACAACGGTGTTGCTCACCAGCCAGTTCAGTGTGCCGGGGTCAAACCCCGGAAGGTCCATGACTTCATAGATGCTCCGAAGTCCCCCTGTCTCGAGTACGTAGCCGTACAGCGTACGGGCCTGGGAAACGGACAGCCCCGGGAGCGCCTGCAACTCCTCCAGCGAGAGCGAGTTCAGATCGGGGCCCGGCATTCCCGGCAGGATGCTCAGAACAAGGATCGAGGTGAGGCTAGAAAGCATACCCGACCCCCGCCTGATGGGTGGGGTTGAGCTGCGGATGTGTTTCGATGGCGTATGAGAACTCCAGTCCCCTGACCCTTGCGCTGAAACCCCCGGTGACGGAGGCAGGGTTGCTTCTTGCTCCGGCGAAGATGGTCATAGGTCCCAGGGGAAGCGCCTGGCCGGCCCGGATTCCTGTTCCACGGAAATCCCTGGAAACCGCAAAGGCTGTGGCCATGCCCGGTATGGGCTCATACCTTACCCCGATGTCCATCCTGTTCGCAAGGTGTTCTCCGCTGCTGCCGATACGTGCCTCGAACGGATTCCTGAGGCATGCCCCCAGGCTCCACCTTTCATACACTCTGGCCTGAATGCCCACCGCCATGTCAACCGTCACGGCACTCCCGTACGATGATGCCCCGTCGGAGATCGAGGCCCTGCACAGGATGGGCTGGATCCCCACCGCGAGGTCGCTGGACAATAGCAGTGAAGCCGTGGCATGAAGGGCCTGCTCGGAATACAGCTCACCACCGAACCATCTTGCGCCGCTCCCGAAAGACCAGTTACCGCCGGCCTTGAAGGCGATGTCGGCTCCGGCGGTGGCGAAGTCCGCAAGGCTGAAGGGCAGTCTGCCGGCGATGAACACCCCCCGCATTTCGGCAAACGAGATGGAAGCCGGGTTCCAGAGGATCCCCGGAAGGCCGGGCATGACCACTCCGGTGCCCCCCATGGCCCTGCTCTCGGGTCCCAGTTCAAGCTCCTCGAACGAGGCGGTTGCCTGAACCGCCAGAACAGCGATCACGATCCCGGAAAGCATGCCCCGTTTCATATGCGCCCCTTCACCTGAGCGGGGCGGCTATGACCACTGTCTCGGTGGTCACCAGCCGCTCTCCGGTCGGGTTCGTTCCCTCGAGGAGCATCACGTACTGCCCCATGGGAAGGTACTGGTTCATCTCATCACGTCCGTCCCATACGAACCTGTCTCCGGCAGGCATGTTCTGCGCCAGTCGCGCCACGATTCTTCCGCCCCTGTCAAAGACGGTCAGGTCCAGCAGGGTGCCCTGGGGGCCTCCGAAAGTGACCGTCATCACTTCGCCAAGTGAGGGGGCGAAGGGATTGCCCTGCACCTCAAGGTGAAAGGCCGCCGGAATGGACGGGCTGTACACCTCCAGGTCCTCCTGGTA
The DNA here is from genome assembly GCA_964541235.1 of uncultured bacterium. Taxonomy (GTDB): domain Bacteria; phylum Fermentibacterota; class Fermentibacteria; order Fermentibacterales; family JCC-6; genus UBA6080. Next base: position 64,531 of record CAZIPI010000001.1, read on the forward strand.
ACGTGGAAGAAGCTGGTAGCCCGTGTTGTAGGGCGGCGTTGAGGAGTACTGCCCTCCAATGCCGACAATCACGAGCCTGGTGCCCGGGCCTATGCCTGTGAGGTCAATCCCTGTGGTCTCGTTCACACGCACGGCTACAAGGGCGTTTCCGTTCCATGCGCTGAAGTTCCAGCCTCCCCCGGCCATGGATGGCGTGTCTATCACCGTGAGCCAGTGGCCCATGGGTATGTTCCCGAACACCACCAGCATACCCTCCAGTGACTCGTTGACGTTCCGGTGCCTGGAAAGGTAGAGGGGTGCCGGAACCCCGGGACTGCCCAGAAACTGGAAGTCGGACGGTTTCGAGGGCGATATCTCGGTCAGCCCGTTGTAGAACTTCACCTCCCCGGTTATCCTGTACTCGTCACCGGCACTGATGACCCCCGGGGATGCGGAGCTGTACGCGAAAACGTTTATCCCCGCCGTCTGGTCCTGAACGTAGAAGCTTAGGCCGGAGGCGGAAAACAGCGTTCCGCCGCAGGTGGCCACGGCCTGGATCGTCACGGTCTGCCCCAGAAGATCTGGAACTCCGTCTCCGTCGGCGTCAGCTCTTGCCTCGGCGACGGTCATGACCTGGGCCCATAACCGGCAGGTAAGCACCGCCGGCAAGAGAAATCTGTAGATCCTCATATCACCTTCACCTCTCGGACTCCGACCTAATCTCGGCATCGGTAAGGGCAGCGGCCCTGTCCAGCGCATCCGCCGGCGCCATTCTTCCATAAAGCACTATCTCAACAGCTTCGGACAGAAACTCCCTCCCGTCGTACCAGGCAGTGGTCTGAGGCTCGAAGACGGCGGTTTCAACCTGGGCCAGCACCTCCGCGAGCCCCGGGTACTCCAGGAGTTTCTGCTGCATCAGGGGATGGTCCACACTGGACCGTCTCGCGGGAAGGTATCCGCTTCCCGCAGACCATCTGGCCTGCTGCTCGGTGGAGGTGAACCATTTTATGAACTCCCACCCCGCCTCCACCACCCTCGGGTCCGAGTTCCGAAAGAGCACCACGTTGGTGCCCGCTATGAATACCCTTCTGTGTCTGAACCCAGGGAGGGGAGCCACTCCGATGGTGAAGTACGGCTGACCGTTCTCCCTTCTTCTGTTCATGTCCTGCTCCATGAACGCGAGGCTTGTCACCGAACCCTGCACCTGCCCCAGTCCCCCCTCCAGAAAATCCCTCTGGTGATCGTATCCTGACGAGAGGTATGCGGTGCGGTCCCGGTAGAGAAGGCCGGTGAGGAATTCCAGTGACTCCACGCCCTCGGGGCCGTTGAACGCTGCGAATTGGCCTGAACTGTCAAGAAGGGAGCCGCCCGCCTGGGTCAGGAGGCACTCGAATGTCCATACGCTGGGACCGAATGCTGTTCCCCACCTGTCACCCCGGTCCAGCAGGTCGCCGTCTCCGTTGGCATCGTGGCAAAGGTCGCGCAACAGAGTGCGCTGCCCCTCCCAGTCATCCGCGGGAGCCAGCCCCGATCGTGCGTAGAGGTCAGCGTTGTAGTAGATCAGGGGAACACTCTTGTTGAAGGGAAAGCTGAAGATACCCTCTTCGAAGGTGTTGTTCTCGCGGAAAACCCTGAAGAAGTCGTTCCAGTCGTCTTCCGAGAAGAGCGGATCGGCGGCCATGAGCGAATCCAGAGGAACCACTACTCCGCCGCGGACCAGTTGGGCCGTCCAGGTCTCGTACGCCTGGGCCAGCGCCGGGGGAGAACCCGCCATGACCGAAGCCATGATCTTCTGGCTCAGCGCCCGGTAGTTCCCCATGTTCACCGGAACCACCCTGATGTGCGGGTGGGAACGGTTGAAATCAGCTATGAGCGAATCTTCCAGCACGTCGCCAAGGGGACCTCCCATGGCATGCCAGAAGACCACGTTCACTGGCACGGTATCATTCGTGCCCTCACGGCTGCAACAGCAGGCCGCGATGATGGCCGCAAGCATCGGGATCGAACGGGTTCTCAGGAACAACCTCCCGGTGTACCAATGTCGAGGTAAGATGCAGCGCACCCGGGCCGGGAACAAGCGTCCAACCCTTTTCACAATGGCGCGCAACGCTTATGTTAAAGGTTCGTTTCACCGGGGGATTTCGCTCTGAGGTTACCGGGGGGGTTTTGTTGAAGCCTGTTCCAATTTTTCTGTGCCTGTTGCTGGCGGCGTGTGCCGCACGGGAAAATCCCGCAGATTCGCTTGAATCCTTCTTCAACTCGGTGAAGGAGGGAAAGGGGAAAGCTGCGGTATCAATGCTTTCCTCTGAAGCCCTCGACTCTCTGGCCGAGGGCATGAACCTTGAGGGGATCCGTCGTGACCCCGAGACCCACTCGGTCCTGCTTGCCGGATACGGGGTCTCACTCACTCCGGATGAACTCAGGTCCATTTCCATCACGACCATTCTGGAAAGGCTGGTTGAGTCCCCCCTCTTTTCCGCCATGATGCGGGACGCGTCCATGGTCACCGGCCAGGTGTCCATCACGGGTCCCACCGCACATGTGGAAACCATGGTGGTGTTCATGGGCGACACTCTGAACGGCTCAGTTGAGATGGTCCTCGAGGACGACCGCTGGAAGTTAGGCTGCGAAGGTTTGCGCTTCGCGATTTGATGTCCCAAAACGAACAGGAGAAACCGATGAAGAAGCTTCTGATTATCACCGCCATCGTGGCAATGATCGCCGGCTGCGGCGCGGCTCCGGGCCCAAGGGCCACTGTCGAGAAGGCTTTCAACGCCCTCAAGGCCGGCGACGGCAAGGCCCTCATCGAGTGCATTTCCGCCGAACAGGTCGCCGAACTCAACGCTTCCCTGGACGAGATGAAGGCCAACCCCGAGGAATCCGCCATGATGATGGCTTTCCTTGGCATCACGGTGACAGCCGAGGAGATCAGCAGCATGGACGCCGCCGGCTTCATCAGCCTGCTTTTCACGTCCGAGGCGTTCGGAGCCGAGTTCGCCAACATGACCGTCACCTTCGGCGCCGAGAAGATCGATGGCGACACGGCAACCGTGGAAGTCACCGTTGACGGCGACACGGAAGAGATCAACCTGGTCAAGGAGAACGGCCGCTGGGTCATCTCCGAGGGTTTCGACATGATGTAAACCGGCTCGGCCGGTTCCGGGGGGCGGTCAGACCGCCCCCCTTTTCTTATGCGGTGCCGGCCCCGGCCGGGCTTACTCGTGCTTCTTGGGGCATCCCTCGCAGCAGGATGGCGATTTATCGGATGCTACGGGGCAGGACGGTGATTTCTTCCTGTAATCGGTCTCGTAGAAACCGCTGCCCTTGAACATGAGCCCGGCTCCGGTCCCGATCAACCTTCTTACCGGTCCGCCGCACACAGGGCACTCCGAATCCGGCAGATCGGTCATCTGCTGGAACTTCTCGTACCTGTTGGCGCATTTCTCGCAGACATAGTCGTAATGAGGCATTGCTCTGGCTCCGCTCCCTGGGTTGTCTCCCGTGTTTCGGTGCGGGTAATATACAAAACGGTCAACCGGGTTCCGGCATCTTCAAGACCGTTTCTCAACCTGTTACTCTGCTTTCACTTGGGATGATAAACTAATCTTTCTAAGTCCGTCCCCCTGGGCGATGAGGCCGGCGAGGATGATAGGGAGGAACTGGGTGGCGTGGAAGAGGATGGCCAGGGCCTTGGCGGAGGTCTCGGGCATGCCGGTAATGGCCGGGAACACCACGCCCAGCAGATAGTGGATGGTCCCGGTGCCTGCGGGGGTCGGGATCAGCATGCCCAGGCCCGAAAGGACCAGGACCAGTGGAGCGGTGTACCACTGGAACTCGACCCCCAGGCTCCAGAAGACCGGGATCACAGAGAGCGTGAGACAACCCCAGACCCCCGCCGAGAAGCCCACGGTCCTCATGACGTCCACGGGGCTCTTCAGTACGTCCAGACCGGCGGCGAAACTCATTAGCAGCCCCTTTATCCTCATTGAGAGGCCGCGCATGCCCAGGAACTCCAGCGGAGCGACCAGGATCGCGGCGGCCCTGCCGTGCCAGGCCCTCAGACAGGCCAGCGCCACAAGCACCAGTATGTAACCCGCCCCGGCAAGCATCAGTCCGGTGCGCACGGTCCCCGTCAGGCGCTCCCACATGGAGGCCATGACCAGCAGGGTCATCAGGGTAAGGGAGAGGCCGTCGAACAGCCTGGCCACCACCACCGTGGCGAAACCCGACGAGAAGGGGACACTTGTTTTCCTGGAAAGAAGAACGGCCCGCACTACCTCCCCTATCCTTCCGGGAAACACGCTGTTCAGCATGAAGGCCACCAGGACCGGGGGGGTCAGCACCCTGCAGGGAATCCTCTCCATGTGGGACAGCAGGACCCTCCACCGGAGCACCCTGAACCCGTAGCTTGCCGCCAGCAGAGGAAGGACCAGCAGCAGCGGTGCCAGGGATGCCGATGACACAGCGTCAGCCAGCTGCCTCCAGTCGGTGTTCCTGAAGGTGAGCCAGAGGGCCGCCCCGGCCACCAGGACCCCGGCCAGGGTCTTCAACAGGCTGCTAGTCCGGGGCAAACACGGTCTCCAGCCAGTGGCACAGCCCGTGAAAGGCCACCAGCATCGCCTCCTGCGCGTGGCTGGTCAGGGGGGATGGCGCCCGCCAGTGAACATCGGCCCAGGGAGCCTCCCGGTCCGCGGCTGTGAAGGCAATCACCTTGATGCCGAGTTCCCTGGCCCGGACCGAGGCCGCAACGATGTTGGGGGAACAGCCGCTGGTGGTTATGGCCAGCAGAACGTCGCCCTCCCTGCCCAGGGCTTCCACCTGTCTTTCGAAGACCTTGTCGTAACCGTAGTCGTTGGCCACCGCAGTGAGCACCGACGGGTCAACGGTGAGGGCCAGGGCCGGCAGGGCCCTTCTCTCCCTCCGGAACCTTCCCACAAGCTCCCCGGCAAGGTGCGACGCATCGCCGGCGCTTCCGCCGTTGCCGCAAACCAGCACCTTCCCTCCCCCGGCAATGGCGTCCCTGATGCATCGCGCGGCCTTTTCCAGGGTTTCCAGGTCGAACCCATCGAGGTTCCTTCTGGCTTCTTCCAGGTAACTCTTCATACGCTTCTCATCCATTCCTCCAGGGCCTCCTCGAGGGGGGGCAGCACCACCCGCCTCAGGGTTCCCAGGACAGAGTATGAGGGCCTCGGGGCCGGAAGGCCAAGGTCCCTCCAGGCAACACTCTGGATGTTTCCCGTCCCGAACCGGGCAGCAATCCTCTCGGCTATGCCCAGCGGGGTGATCCCTCCCGGATTGACGCAGTGGAAGAGACCGCTTTCGCCGCTTTCGACTATGGAAAGCACCGCCCGGACCAGATGCGGCACGAACGCAACGCAGGCGGTCTGATCACGAACGGCCTTCACGCAGCCGCCCTGGATCAGCTTCCTGCCCATCCGCGGCACCATACCCCTTTCCAGGTCGAAAAGCCATGATGTCCTGATAACCGCGTTCCCGCTCATGCCAAGCGCCTCGTGCTCGCCTGCCAGCTTGCTCATGCCGTAGCTGTTGGCCGGCCCGGGCTGGGCATCCTCGGGAATGGGAGCGGTGCCGTCCGTGAACACGTGATCCGTGGAGAACGTTAACAGCCTGGTTCCTGTGCGGGCCAGGTTCCTCACACCGTCCCTGTGCACCCTGAACGCCAGGTCCGGGGCATTCTGGCAGCGGTCAACATCCGTGAGCGCGGCGGTGTTGATGATGATCCGGGGCTTTACTCTCCTCAGGGCATTGTTCACGGAGTCCGGGCACGTTACATCCAGTTCGGGCAGGTCCATTCCCACGGCCCGGCTTCCCAGCCGTTCCACCAGGGCCGTTCCGAGAAGACCCCTTCCCCCCGCCACGAGTATCTCAGCCAAGGCGCCCGCCCTCCAGGGGGAGCAGGGGTTCGTCGGCCAGTATCCTCGAGGGGTTATCCGCTGTGATCGCCTGCCAGCAGCCGGGAGAAAGCTTCTCCACCGTCGCCCTGGCATCCTGGTCCAGAACCCTGTCATGCTCGGTGTGGCAGTCGCTGGTCAACACGTGGCACAGGCGGTTCTCAAGCACCCAAGCGGCGCGGTTCGTGTGGCGCGGAGCGGACAGCGACCTGAGGCTCACGCTTATGCCCGATCCCAGACCGGCAAGGAACCTGATCCTGGCCCGGCTGGCCCAGTGGTACCTTTCAACGTGGGCAAGCAACGGCCTGAAACCCTTTCTCAGCATCCTCATGCACAGGCGGAGCGCTCCGAACCAGATCATGCCCGGCGCAAACTCAACGAGGATGCTGCGGGTCCCGGGGTAGGCCACAGCTTCGTGCGCCCTGGACCTGGTCAGCCCCAGTCTGAGCTCTCCCGCGCAGAGGACCCTGAGTTCCTCGTTCGAGACCCTGCCTGCGAACCGGCAGGCCCTGTCCATCCTTGAGAGCACGGCAAGCTCGGGCATCGAGGTGGAGAAGTGGGGAGTGGCGGCGATCACTGACCCGCAAGGCATGCCTTTCCTGAGCTTCTCAAGCATTCGAAGTGCCTCCGCGGGTGTAACCGGGCCGTCGTCAACGCCGGGAACTATATGGGTGTGAAGGTCGTAGCATGGAGCGCTCATGCGGGCCTTCGAACACCGGTGAGGATACCGGTCTTTCCGTGATACCCGCACTCCTCCCGCCGTATCCCTGCGGCCTCCACCGCGGTCATGAGTTCGTCCCGGGCTCCTGCCCTGAAGGATATCAGGAAAACCCCGCCGGGCTTGAGGAGGTGTGCCGCGGCGAACACGAAGCCGTAGAGAAGAAGCGGCCCTCCCCTGCGCTGCGCATCGCGGGAGGGATCGGGGCTCGGCCTGCCGGAACCCCTGACGAAATAGGGCGGGTTGGCGGTGACCAGGTCTGCAATGGACGGAGGGAAAATCGACGGAACGCATTGAACTTGCGCAAGAACGGGCAGGACATGGGCCATGGAACGGCATAGCGAGTCATGGCTGGTGTCCACGCCAATCCACAGAAAGCCCGGGTTGATGGGCGCCACCAGCCCGGGTATCTCCCCCTGGCCGGTCCCCAGGTCGAAGGCCAGCCCGCCCCGGCATTGGGCCGCTGCCCGGGCAAGCAGGGCGGAATCGTGGGTTATCACCTGTAAAGGGCCTTGGCAACGCCCCAGGTGTAGTGGCTTCCGGTGTAGCCCTTGATCCGCTCATCCTGCCAGCGTACGATGCTCCAGAGACCGAAGTCATCCTCCACCATGGTGATCTGCGCGGTCCCCTGGGAAGACCTGTCCCACCCCGAACCCAGGGTTCCCGCGGCTACGATGGAGTAGTCGCGCCAGATGGTGACGCTGTCGTTGGGGACCGGCGGGTCCGACGGCTTCTCCGGGTTTATCATGAAGTACGCCACGGAAAGGCTGTCTTCAGGGTATCCCGAGGCCTGGGCCACGTAAATGATGTTGGAGACCGTCTGGAGTTCCACATTGCGGTCCCAGTCCGAGAACTCCAGGCTCCCGAAGGACGGGTCGGAGACGTCCAGCGGGTCCGCCAGGAACTCGAAGCTCTCATTGAAACAGGCCATGTAATGGTTCACGGAAAGGCCCCTCAGAGCATTCTGAAGGTTCGAGACCACTATGGACGGGTGGGTCGGGTCCTGCCACTGGTAACCCGGATCGGGGTCGGGGTTCTCCGGTGTCCGTGGTTCGAACAGACTGCACGACGCCATCAGGGCCGCAATGAGCGGTATCGCTATTCTCATGGCCTGCTCCTAGAGACGGTAGTTGAAGTTCATCGAGGCGCTCCAGTAGCTGGGCACTCCCGATCTCCGGAAGGAGCGGGTGATGTTCGTTGACAGGACTCCGCCAAGGGCCCTTATGGAGCTCCTTATGCCTACGTGGTGAACATGCTCGTCGCTGGTGACGCCCTGCTCTATCCGGTTGCTCCAGGAGTACTCCCAGCCGTAACTGGGGGTTATCCCAACGTTCCCCGAAACATGGAAACCGGTGTTCAGGGTGAGCCGGGAGGTAACCGCTTCGGTGGTACGGGAAAAGAGCCGGTTCTCGTAACGGCCCTGGTCCCTGAACATGAAGTTGTGGCTGATCCCCAGGACCGTGCTGTCGCTGCTCACCCTGTTGAAGGTGAAGAACGATTCCAGCCGGCGGCTGAGCCTGTTCCCCTGGCTTGCGTACTGGGGAAAGAAGTAGGTGGTGTAATCGGCGCTGAGCTTCACCGAGTGATCGACCTTCCATCCGCCGCCCACATTGTACTCGTAACCCGGCCGTATGCTGTAGGTCGAGCCGCGCCGGTTCTGCCCGGACATGGAAGCCATGATGAAGATGGTTTCCCTGCGCTGCCCCTGCATCTCCCCCTTGAGGACGAAGCCGGTCCTGATGGGTATTCTGGCGGTGACTCCCAGAAGCTCGCGAAGCTCGTCGCTGTCGGTATCGTCTTCGTATATGTTGCCGAAACTGTCCTCCCAGGTCCCGTCGGTGTCCACGCGGTAAAGGTCAACCACCCTGTGGAAGGTGATGTTGTTCCTGCCAGGGGTGTAAATGAGCCTGAAGGAGAGAAGACGGTCATCGGTTGACTTGGAGACGTCGAAGAGCTGCGGCACTCCGGCGATGAGCCTCTTGGAGTCCTCGAGGTTCAGGGTTCTGGAGATGTTTATGTCCAGATCGAGGTCGTCCATCATCTCCCAGACTATGGAGCACCCTATCTGCCTGCCGTTGTTGTACTTGTCGCGGTAGTCGCCTTCCACTGTCGTATCCGGCTCGAACGGGAAGTGGGTTGTCGCGTCATGGGACCAGCCGGCGCTCATCTCCATGAAGATCCCCGGCAGTATCTCGGGCAGGACCAGGCTTTCCGTGTGCCTCCAGCTTTCGCCCCTTCTGGTGAGCTGGTTCTCGTAATGGATGTTGAAGTTCCTGGTGGCCCCCACCTCTGCGTTGAAGCTCCCGCCCAGGAAGGGTTCGGGAAAGTAGTAGCCGACGCGGCCGGATATGTTGTCCCTGCCTGTATCCACCAGGCTTCCGAAAGCCCGGGACTCGGCAACCGTGAGGCTGGTGCTCACTTTGCCGAACATCCTCCGGGTGAGCGTTGCGCTAACGTCGTGAAGCGATCCTTCGTTCACCTGGGGCAGCGAGTCTGGCTTCGTGGTGGTGGCGGTGAAAAGACCCGCCTGCATGTTGAGGGAGAGCCAGTCGGCAGGGCTGTAGCGGATCTGGCCGGTGCCGCTGTCGTTGACCCTGTCCTGCTCCATCCGGCCGGCCTTGTCCCAGAGCTCGAGGGTACGGGAGAAGTTGGTCGAGATCTCCAGGCCGGCCCTTGGCTTCCAGCTAACCGTGCCCCTGCCGCTTCTGCCGTCGGTGAACCTTTGAAGCCCGAAGTCCCTTCCCGCGATGAAGGAAGCTGTGCCGTTCACGTTCAGGTGTCTGGTGAGGTCCCTGGAGAACGACAGGGAGTTGGTGAGGGAGCTGGTGTTCTTGAACTGGTCAAGGCCCACGGTGTAGTTGGCATTCCAGGACCATGCCAGGCCTGAGCAGAAAAGCACTGTGAAAAGAGAGCGTCTCAACTGCCCACCTCTTCCGCCATGGCGGCGAAACTTTCCGGCGGAACCCTCTCCGCCCGAAGGTCCGGGTCAACCCCGGCGCCTTCAAGTATAGCCAAAGCCCGGGCCTTTCCATAGACCCTGGCAAGGTTGTTCACGATCTTCTTCCTCCTGGCCGAGAATGCGGCTTTCACCAGCTCCAGGAAGGCGGTGTAAAGTTCCTGTGCCACTGGCGGAACCTGCTTCCTCTTCAGAAGCACCACCAGGGACTCCACCTCGGGTCTGGGAAAGAACTCCCACGGTCCGGCCTCGAACAGCACTGATACCGAGTAGTGGGGCCAGACGGCCAGGGAGAGCCTTCCGTAGTCCTTCCCCCCTTCAAGGCATGACAGCCTGAGGGCGACCTCCCTCTGAAGCATGAGAACGGCCCTTGCAACGTGGCTGAACCCGGGCTCGCAAAGCCTGATCAGCGATGGCGTGGAGATGCTGTAGGGAAGGTTGGAGGCCACGGCCCTGAAGGGAAAGCCAGGCAGTTCACCGGGTGTCGCTTCCAGAAAATCCCGCTGTACCACGGTCGCCTCCGGCATCAGTTCCCTTAGCCTCATGCACATGGCCTGGGAGACCTCCACCGCCGTGACCGCAAGCCCCCTGGCCAGAAGGGCGCCGGTCAGGGCGCCGAGCCCGGGGCCGATCTCCAGAACCGTTCCTTCGGGTTCCTCCAGTGCCGAAGCAATCCGTTGGGCGAGAAGGGGGTTCACCAGAAAGTTCTGCCCCAGCCCCTTTTCGGGGACGACACCCAGCTGCCTCAGGGCTTCGCGCGTCTCGGCGGTGTTCATTGCCGCTCCCTGACCAGCAGGGGGAACCCGAACCTGTCCGCAAGGCCCCTGACCTTCCCGAGGTCCGCCCCCGAGCCGGCAACAGCTGTGAGAACGGCGGGGATCGAAAGCCTTCCAACCAGTCCGATGAAGGCCATCAGGCATTCCCAGCCGTTCCTGCAGCCGGGGCAGCATATCCTTCGGTGCTCCCCTTCGCTTGAGGCGTTGAGGCTCACGCTGAGCCTTGTGAACCGGCCAAGCATGGCCTCCGTTTCCCCCGGGGTCATGTGATCCAGACAGAGCCCGTTGGTGTTGAGCCTCGTGTCAACGCCCGCCGCCCTTGCCCTGTCCGCGGCCTCCATCAACAGATCGGGCCGCATCGTGGGTTCCCCGAAGCCGCAGAAGACCACCTCGGAGAACGCTGAGGGACCGGCGGCCTCCAGAGCGGCCAGCACAGCCTCCCTGGGCGGCTCGCAGCGATGCCTCAGGTAGTACCCCTCTATGCCGTCCTGGAACTTCCGGACGCAGAAGGCGCAGGAGGCGTTGCACCTGCCGGTGATGTTCACGTACAGCCTGTCGCCGAGAGGGTACACCAGGTGGGTCCTGCGTGTTTCCGGGGACAGAAGCAGCGCCCTCAGGGCATTGTTCCAGAGCATCCCGAAGGTCTGCCCCATGGGGAGCCCCCATTCACCGCCGATCCTCGAGGCGATCAGGGGAACGAAGCAGGGCTGGTTCCTCCTGCCCCGGTGGGGCTCGGGCGGAAGAAATGGTGCGTCCGTCTCCACAACCAGCTGCTCCCTGGGAACAAGCCTGACCAGCTCGGGAAGACGGCTCTTCCTGTAGGTGAGAGCTCCCGTGACCCCGACGTAGAACCCTCTGGCCAAGGCCAGACGGGTTGTTTCAGGATCGCCGCACCAGCTGTGAAGTATCACGGGAAAGGCGTGGGACTCGGGGATGGTGTCAAGGACCTCCTTCTCGGCCCCCCGGGAGTGGACCAGAAGGGGCAGGCCAAGGTCGGCGGAGAGCTTGATGTGCCTTCGGAACCAGTACTGCTGAGCGTCCCGCGGAAACCGGTCCCGGTAGAAATCAAGCCCCGTCTCACCCACGGCGGCGGCCTGCGGAAGCAGGGACAGCCCGGCGATGCTGCGAAAGGCCTCTTCAGAGGCTTCATCAAGGTGATTGGGATGAAAGCCCGCGGCCGACCATAGATGAAGGTCACCGGCGATGGCGCTTGACCTTGTGCTGGATCCCAGGTCAACGGAGGGCACCAGGATCCCCCTGACCCCTGCTTCCTCCGCATCCCGGACAACCGCTTCGAGGTCATGGGCAAAATCCCGGAAGTGAAGGTGGCAGTGGGTGTCGAAGAGGTATCCCGGCCAGTGGGAACGGTTCACCCTCAGGTGTCCCGGCGTATCAGGTGGTCCCGGTCGGGTCCGGTGGAGATGGCCCTTATGGGCACTCCCGAAAGCTTCTCAAGAATGCTGACGTAACGACGGGCGTTCCCGGGAAGCGACTCCCAGCGGGTCTCGCCCCTGATGTCTTCCTTCCAGCCCGGGATCGTTTCGTAGACGGGTATGTGGAAGCCCAGCCTTGCTCCGGTCTCGAACAGGGCCAGGTCCTGCTCCGGATCAAGCTCGTACCTGGTGCAGACCATTATCTCATCGAGACCCGAAAGCACGTCCAGCAGGGTCAGCGTGATCCAGTCGCACCCGTTGAGCCTGGCGGCGTACCTGGCCAGGACACCGTCGAGCCATCCGCACCTTCGCGGCCGGCCGGTGGTGGTTCCGTACTCGTTGCCCGCCTTTCTGATCCGCTCCCCCACCTCGTTGTTCTGCTCGGTTGGGAAGGGACCCTCGCCAACACGGGTCGAGTAGGCCTTGAGTATTCCCACCACCTCGTCAACCTGCCGGGGGCCGAACCCGAGGCTTGTGCATGCCGCTCCGCTGACGCACTGGCCGCAGGTCACGAAGGGGTAGGTTCCGTGGTCAGGGTCCAGCAGGGTGCCCTGGGCGCCTTCGGCTATAACCTCTCCGCCTTCCTCCAGTATCCGTGAGATGGCGTACGACACGTCACCCGTGTAGCCGGCCATGGCCAGTGACGACCCTATGAAGGATTCAGTGGCGGTGTTCAGGGAATCCCTGTCCGCCCCCTCCAGCCGGTGTGCGCAGGCGCATTCAGCGGCCTTCTCACGTGCGGCCGCAGCGAACCGCTCAGGCAGCGAGATGTCCTCAAGGCGGATGCCCCGTCTCATGAACTTCTCCACGTATGCGGGTCCGATGCCCCTTCCGGTTGTCCCGATCCTGCGGTCTCCGCTGGATTCCGACAGGGCCTCCACGATCCTGTACGCCGGATGAACGAGGTGGACCTTTCCGCTCACCAGCAACCTGTCCCCTGCCGGTATGCCGGCGGCTTCAAGGTCGGTGATCTCCTTCAGGAGGGCCTGGGGGTCAACCACGCAGCCGGAGCCGATCATGGCCGCCACCCCCTGGCGGAGCACCCCTGAAGGCAGCATGTGAAGGGCATACCTTCCCATGGGTGTCTGGACGGTGTGCCCGGCGTTGGAACCTCCGGAGAACCTGGCCACTGCAGAAGCGCCACTGGCCAGATGGTCAACCATCTTGCCCTTGCCTTCGTCACCCCACTGAAGGCCGACCACGATCCGTACCGGCATGTCCCCCCCTAATCCGCAGTCACCTGGGCCAGCCAGTGGAGCAGCTCCCTGATCCCGGCCCCGCTCACCGATGAGACCGGGATCACCGGCCCCATTTCCTCGGCGCTCCTGCGGGACCCGGACAGTCTGGACGAACCCAGTTTATCGCTCTTCGTAAGAGCGATGATGTATGGTTTTCCGCATCCTCTGAGAAACTCAGCCATTCGCAGATCGCTTTCCATCCCTGGGTGCCGGCTGTCAACAAGTAGAACGGTACCCCTGAGCGGCCGTCTTTTGCCCAGGTAGTCCTCCATCCATTGAAGCCAGCGGACCCTCTCCTCCCCTGGTACCCTGGCGTAGCCGTACCCGGGAAGGTCGGCCAGGTAGTAGCCGAAACTGGTGGTGTAGATGTTGATGAACCTGGTGCATCCGGGGGAGGAACTGGTGCGGGCCACGTTCGCACCGCCTGCAAGCCTGTTTATGAGCGACGATTTACCCACGTTGGAGCGGCCTGTGAAAGCGACCTCGGGAAGGCCGTCCTCGGGCAGCCCGACCCCTCCGGGACAGCTTTTTAAAAAGCTCACAGCCAGACGGGGCAAATCAGACCGCTTTCCTTCCCTTTCGGGAAATGATCCGTGGTTTCCCGGTCCCCTCTATGCAAGCCTGATCCACGAGAAGGGTTCCGGTCCTGCCCTTCGAGTCGGGGATGGAATACATGGGTTCCAGGAGGATCCGCTCAAGTATCGTCCGCAGTCCCCTGGCGCCGCTCTCGGCCTTGCGGGCTTCACGGGCGATGGCCTTAAGGGCGTCGCCGGTGACCTCGAGTTCCAGCCCCTCGAGCTTGAAGAGGTATGAGTACTGCTTCATAAGCGCGTTCCTGGGCTCTGTGAGCACCCTTACCAGCGCTTCCTCGTCAAGGTCTTCCAGTGTAACCACGACCGGAAGCCTTCCAACAAGCTCGGGAATGATGCCGTAGCGCACAAGGTCGTGGGCTTCCACGCCTTCCAGCACCGGCGACTGGCGGTCGTTCACCTTTATGTCGGCGCCGAACCCCATGGCGCCCCTGCTGAGCCGGGACTCGATGATCCTGTCCAGCCCGTGAAAGGCTCCCCCGCAGATGAAGAGGATGCCTGTGGTGTCAATGTAGATGTTCTCCTGGTAGGGGTGCTTTCTGCCCCCCTGGGGCGGGACTCCGGCCATGGTCCCCTCCACTATCTTCAGCAGGGCCTGCTGGACCCCTTCGCCGGAAACGTCACGGGTGATGGAAGGGTTCTCGGACTTGCGGGATATCTTGTCCAGCTCGTCGATGTAGATGATCCCGTGCTGCGCCTCCTCAACGTTCATGTCCGTGACCTGAAGCAGCCTGAGGAGGATGTTCTCAACGTCCTCGCCGACGTAGCCGGCTTCCGTCAGCGTTGTTGCGTCGGCTATGGCGAAGGGCACTTCGAGTATGCGGGCCAGGGTCCGGGCGAGAAGCGTCTTGCCGACCCCGGTGGGGCCCAGAAGAAGGATGTTGCTCTTCTCCAGCTCCACTTCCGTCTCGCCCTGGCGCTTTGCCATGAGCTTCTTGTAATGGTTGTAAACAGCTACCGAAAGAACCTTCTTTGCGTTCTCCTGGCCGACGACGTACTGGTCAAGCTGCTCCTTTATCTCGCGGGGGGAGGGAAGCCCGCGGGAAAGGAAACCAGCGGCATCCTTGTCGCCGGGCTTCCCGGGAACCTCGGTGATGATCTCGCTGCAGTACCTTACACAGTCGTCGCAGATGAACACGCCGGGTCCCTGGATCAGCTGGCTGACCTCTCCGGAGGGCCTGTTGCAGAACGAGCAGCGGTTCTCCTTGGGCATGTCAGGACCTCTTCGTGAGAATGTTGTCCACCACTCCGTACTCCACCGATTCCGAGGCGTTCATCCAGAAGTTGCGGTCGGTGTCCCTGGCTATCCTTTCGATGGGCTGGCCGGTGCAGTCCGCCAGTATGGCGTTCATCTCTTCCCTTATCTTGAGGATCTCACGGGCTTCGATCTCTATGTCGCTGGCCTGGCCGCTCACACCGCCGCTGGGCTGGTGTATCATGATCCTGGCATGTGGAAGGATGTTCCTCTTCCCCCTGGTTCCCGCGGAGAGCAGCACCGAGGCCATGCTGGCTGCGCTGCCCATGCAGAAGGTGGCCACGTCAGGCCTGATGAACCGCATGGTGTCGAATATGGCAAGCCCGGCCGAAACTGAACCCCCGGGGCTGTGAATGTACATGTTGATGTCCTTCTTCGGGTCCTGCCCCTCGAGGAAGAGAAGCTGGGCCACGACGAGCCCTGCCACCTGAGGGGTGATCACATCGCCTATGAAGACTATGCGATCCTTCAGAAGCCGGGAGTAGATGTCGTAGGAACGTTCGTAGTTCCCGTCCTTCTCCACCACGAACGGAATCACGGAAGACATTGTTATCCCTCCTCGCCGGGCTGTTCCACGACCAGGGTCCACCTCCATGAAGGCTCATCAGGTTTACCCCCGGGTTCATCCTGCGGTTCCGCTACGGTCTCAGCCGCCCTGGAGAGCACCAGTTCCAGCGCCTTTTCGTTCCTTATCCTGTCCAGCGACGAAGAGGCTGAACCACCTGCGGAAGTCTTGGACATCTCTTCAGGGGATACCTGTATGTTCTCGGTGATGGCTATCTGCCTAAGTACCAGGAACTCCCTGACCTTCCTCTCGGCCAGTTCCCTTATAGTGCCTTCCGTTTCAGGGGTCGGCTCGTCATCCTCGAGCCTCTTCCTGTAATCGTCCGCCAGGTTGTCCACCATGAAGGAAGGCACCTGGAACACGTTGGATGAAAGCAGGCTGTCTATGGCCACCGATTCCCTGAAGGCCCGCAGTTCGGCCTGGTGCTTCTCGCGGATGTTATCGAGCACCTTCTCCCTGAGCTGCTGGACGCTCTCGAAACCGCCGGCCGACCTGGCGAACTCGTCATCGAGTTCAGGTCGCTTGGGCTCCCTTACCTCAACCACCTTGAACACCGTTGGCGGCGGCAGCTCGTCGAGCCCCGGGAACTCCATCCTCGCCCTGAACGAGTCGCCTGCCGAGAGCCCCGGAAGAAGCTGGTCGAAACCCGGGCCCATGTTCTCCCTGCCTATCACCACCGCGGCGCGCCGGGGCTCGCTGGAATCCCTTGAGGGGTACTCGATGACCAGCAGATCGCCGTCGGCCGCTGCGCGCTCCACCGGGTCGAAGGAGACGAACCGGTCGAGAATTGCGTTCAGCTCGCCTTCGAGAGCCTTCATCTCGTCGAACGGGGGAACCGCAATGGTTATGCCCGTGTAATCCTTTGGCTCGGGGGTCTCGAAGAGGGTGTAGGTGACAGTGTAGTCAAAATCATTCCCCTCCACCGGAAGCACCGGCTTGAACTCCGGCTGTGTGTCTGCGAGAACCCAGTCGTTCTCCTCGAACAGCACGTCAGACAGTTCGCGATGGGCCTTCTCGGCCACCTCGGAAGTGATGAGGTTGCCGAATTTGCGCGTAAGGATAGACGAGGGCACCTTGCCTTTCCGGAAACCCGGCACCGTAATGTCCTTCTGTATCTCCCGCCTTACTTCCCGGAAGAGGGCGTTCACCCTCTCGGCCTCCATGTGAAAGACCACGGTCTTCCTGCCGGATTCATCCGTTGTGAACGTGTAAGCCATTTGATTTCCGCTCTTGGGTGATTCGTTCATGACCGCAGCTGCCCGGAAAGGATCCGGGCAGCACTAGTTCCCTGCCGGGCAATATGCCTTATTCAGGCAGTTCAAGCTACATCCGCCCGGAGAGCTACCTTCCGGTGCGCTGGCGTATGAGCCTTGCCTCGTCGCTCTGGGGGTACTCGGCGAGGATGATGGCCTCCAGCCTGTCCCTGTCCGCATCGGCGGTGTGGAGCCCGTAGATGGCCGCGGCCCTGGCCAGCGCGGAAGCCGCCTTGTCACCCTGGGGGTACATGAAGTAAACGGCCACCAGCTCTTCGATGGCCCGATGGGGCTGACCCAGGGCCTGATTGCAGAGTGCGGCGTAATACAGGGCATCGTCCGCCAGGGAGCTTCGAGGGTGCTGGGAATAGACCTGGCGGAAGCCTTCGGCCGCCCTTGCGTAGCTTCCCTGCTGGTACTGCCGGAAGGCGTCCTCATAGATCGGCTCGGCCTCTCCGGCGGAATCGTCCTGCCCTATCCTGGCCTGGGAGAACCGGGCCAGCGCGGCCTCGAGCTGTCTCACCAGCTCAGCCAGCTGTTCGGTGGCCCCGGCGTCACGCATGCCTGTCTGGGCCTGGATGCTGCGAAGCAGGTGCTGGTTCACCTGGACCCCGGCTGCGATGGAGTCGACTTCGAGCCGCATCTCGCCGTGGGACGACTCGAGCCGCTCCACCCTGCCGGGCGCCTTGGACCATGTTGAAAGCCAGCACCCGCAGAAGAGCGGAAGGATGAACACCAGGCGCAGGACCCCCCGCTTCACGGGCTCTACTCCGGAAGGACCCGCAGGTGGACCCTGCGGTTCTGTGAGAAGGCGTACTCGTCGGAACCCCTGACGAACGGCCTCTCCTTGCCGTAGCTCACGGTGCTGAGCCTGGATGCCGGAACTCCGTAGTTTGTAAGGTACTGGTACACCGCCTGGGCCCTTCTCTCGCCCAGGGCAAGGTTGTAGTCAACCGTGCCTCTCTCGTCGCAGTGTCCCTCCAGAAGGACCCTGAAGCCGGTGTTGCTCATGAGGTAGCCCGCATCGAACATCAGGGCTTCAAGGGCGGCGCTGCTGAGTTCGTTTGAGTCGTACTCGAAGAAGACGTCGCGGAGAGCTTCCTGGTGCCTGGCAAGGGCGGCGTTCAGGGCGGCCAGGGGGTCTTCCTCCCAGACGCCCACCGCAAGGGTGTCGCTGGTGACAACCACATCGTCCTCGACGATCCTACGGCGGCAGCCTGCGGAAACCACCAGGAGCAGGGTCAGCCCCAGTACGATTGCGGTCTTCATCATGTTCTTTCCTTTCAGTTGCGAACCGGCGACCATGCCGGGCAGTAGCTCTCCCCACCGGTGGAGAGGCGGTGAACCTTCATTCCGTTCAACTCCATGATATATATGCTGCGTATCCCGTCCATGTCGCTGGAAAAGGCCAGGTGGCGGCCGGTGGGGGACCAGACCGGGTCCTCGTTCATGGTGCCCCGGGTGGTGACCTGCCTTATGTCCGTTCCATCGGCGTTCATAACGAATATGTGAAAGCCGCTTCCGGCCCTGGCGCAATAGGCGATCCTGTCGCCCTGGGGGGACCATGCGGGGCTGTCGCAGTAGCCGTGGGAGAAACCCGCCCTCTCGGCGCTCCCTCCGGAGGAACTCATCCAGTAGAGCTGGGGGTAGCCAACCCTGTCGCTGGTGAAGATGATCTGAAGCCCGTTGGGGGAGAAGCTGGCCGAGGTCTCGATGCTGGACCTGGCGGTGAGCCTGACCGGGCTGCCGCCGCCCGTGTCGTGGATCCAGATGTCGGAGCTGCCGTTCTCGGAACGGGTGAAGGCCAGACGCCTGCCGTCGGGGCTCCAGGCGGGGGCCGTGTTCACACCGCCGGAAACCAGCCTAGATGCGGAGCCGGTGGCGAACGAGTAGGCGTAGATGTCGCCTGTACCCGCGCGGTACGAGGTGAAGGCTATCCTGTCTCCCAGGGGGCTCCAGGCGGGGGTCGTGATGACCTGGTTGTCCCTCATGACCGTCGAGGGCTGTCTTGGGTCGAGGGTCTTCACCACGAGCCTCCACTCCTCGGTGCCCCTGACAATGTAGGCAATGCGGGTCGAGGCTATTCCCTGCTCACCCGTCAGGGCGAAGACCAGGTCATCGGACAGGGTGTGGACCATGTCGTGAAGCGAGCTGCCCTGGTACTCCTTCACAAGAACGCCTTCCCCGTCAGCGTCGGCCCTGGCCGAGATGCTCCAGTTCCCCTCCCTGCCCGACACCCTGGCGGAGAGCTTGACGTAGGCCTCGCTCTCGGGAACGGTGATCAGCAGGCCCGAGAAGTCTATGTCGAACACCAGCTGGTCCCTCACCGTAACGGCCTCGTACTCGCCGCCTTCCACCCTGACGCTGACTGGAAGGCACTGTGCGCCGATGGGTGTCATGGGAAGGAATTCCGCCCCCAGAAGGCACACCGGTAGCGCAAGGATCACCGCAAGCAGTCTCAATGGTTTCTCCCCTCAGGACCCGGTTCTATTCCGGACCCAGAAACTCGATGCTCAACCTTACCGGAGTTGTCCGGCCCGGGGGCATGGGAGGAATGTTGGCCGTTTCCAAAGCATGTTCCACTGCCCTGTCAAAAGCGGGGTTACCGCTCTGGCGCACCACCTCGTACCGGTGTGACCCGTCCAGGTTCACTGTGAAATGTATCCTGTAGGTCCTTACAGGTTCCACCGAGGTGACGAAGTTCCTTCGAATGGCGGCGAAAACCCTGCCCTCGTAGCTGGCAGGGCCCGGCGCCCCGGCGCCGGCCTCGCCGGAAGCCCCCACGGATATGAACTGGCTGGCCTGCTGCGGTTCGGTGACCTGATGGGTCTCAACGGGCTGGACCTCGACGGGCTGGACCTCGACTGGCTGGACTTCGACAGGCTGGACTTCCTGCACCTCGACCGTCTCCTGGATGACCTCCTGGACTTCCAAGGTCTCCAGCTCCTGCTCAGGCTGAACCTCGGCCGGGACCTGATGCTCGGTCTGGTCTTCGTGCACTGGCTGCTGTACGGTGCCCGGGCTGGCGTTCCGGTCAAGCACCACCATCTCCACGGAGACCATGGAGCCTCCGCCCATGATCACGGGAGGCGGCCCGGAGTTCATGACAAGCCCGGCTATCATCACGATAAGCAGCGTACCGGCATGAACGCCCAGGGACACCGCCATGGACGATCTGTCAATGGATGGCGCCCGGTTCAGGGGTTTGCGAAAACCGTCAGGGTTGTTCACTCACCGACTCCTGTACGAGTCCGACGTTCTCATAGCCTCCGCGGCGAAGCTCGGTAAGGGCCAGGGCCAGGACTGTGTAACGGGCCTCACCGTCTGCCCTCACGAAAGCCTCGCTCCTTCCCCTGGCTATGGCTTCCGCGGCAAGCGACGAGAGCTCGGAAGGCGGAACGCCCTCGCCGGCCACCGTGATGTTCCCCAGTGCGTCTATCTCCACCAGCAGGGCCGTTCCCGGGTCAAGACGGCTGATGATCCTTCCCTGGTCCGTGGAGGGGGGCCTTACATCCGCGCTGCGGTGTATCACCGGGGCGCTGAGCATGAAGATCACCAGCAGAACGAAGGTCACGTCAACCAGGTTGGTGACGTTGATAGTGGAGAACTGCCGGTACCTGGGGCGGATCATGTTATGCTGCCCCTTCTGCACACGTCAACCAGTTCCGAGAGGAAACGGTCTATCTCCCCCGCAAGGTCGTCAACCTTGCCGACGGCATAGTTGTGGAACACGTTGGCCGGGATGGCGGCCAGAAGGCCGGCCACCGTGGTGGTGAGAGCGGCTGCGATCCCGGCTCCCACCGCGCTTATGTCGGCGGTTCCCATCTCCCTCATGCCGATGAAACTGGCCAGAACTCCCCATACCGTGCCAAGAAGCCCAAGGAGGGGGCTCACACTGGTGACAGTGGCCAGAAAGCCTATGTTCCGGCTTCTCTGGGCAAGGTCCTCGCTTGCCTCGCGCTCAAGGGAGCCGTGGAGAATGGCCACCTCTTCGGAGGAAAGGGGGCCGGTCTGCCCCAGGTCGCTTCTTCGCCTGAGAAAACGCCCGGCTTCCGAGTACATCCTGGCCAGAGGCCCCATCTCCGAGGTGTTCTTCAGAAAATCGCCGCCCGGAGGGCGCCCCGTGGTGCGCAGGGCCTCCATGAACATTCGGGAGGCTCCGCTGATGCGGGAGAGTTCCTTGAGCTTGTTCACCGCCACCGACCATGCCCCGAGGGAGAGAACCAGAATGAGGAACAGAATGAACTTGGTGAACCCGTCGGATGCCATTACGGTGGACCACACCTGTCCCAGCATGTCAGTCCCTTCCGGAAAGCGCCAGTGCCTCGATCTCCACAAGCCCGCCCAGCGGCAGCCCCGCTACCTGGAACGCGGCCCTGGCCGGGTACGGTTCGCTGAAGTAACGGGCATACACCCCGTTGACCCTTGTGAAATCCTTCATGTCGGCAAGAAACACAGTCGTCTTCACCACACGGTCCAGCGATGAACCTCCGGCTTCAAGGACCGCCTTCAGGTTCCTTAGGGCAAGGTCAGCCTGCTCCTCCACCGAGCCGGCCATGGTGCCTGAACCCGGGTCAACACCCAGCTGACCGCTGACGAACACGAGACCAGCCGCGGCCACCGCCTGGCTGTAAGGGCCCACAGGCGCCGGGGCGCCGCTGGAACGAACCTCGACCTTTGCCATTCAGACCTCCTGGATTGTCACTGGGCAATATACGAAAAAACCGGGCATCATGTTCCATTCCAACGGATTTCTGCATGCAGGACAGGGTCTTGCTCAAGCAGGGCAGTGCCTTCAGCCGCCGAGCACCTGTCTTATCACCTGTGCGAGTTCAGCCAGAGTGTAGGGTTTGCTCAGAACCCCGCTGAACCCGAACTCGCTGAAGCTGGCCATTATGCTGTTGCCGGCATAACCGCTGGATACGATGACCCTCGCCCCCGGGTCAACGGCAAGGACCTCCTTCACCGCCTGTTCCCCCCCCATGCCCCCCGGGATCGTCAGGTCCATTATCACGGCATCGTAGGCGCGGCCCGAATCGAACTCGCGCCTGTACATGGCAACCGCGGTCCCGCCGTCGGACGCCTCGTGAACAGTGCATCCCAGGGCTTCGAGAAGGTTCCTGGCCGCTGTGCGCACGATCTCCTCGTCATCCAGCACGAGGATGCGCCCGCTGTGGCGTCCCGGGAGGCCTGCTGCAAGCGCCTGATCGTCCGGGGGCTCGCCGGCGGCAGGCATCAGGATCTGGAACAGGGCGCCCTTGTCCGCGGGCAGCAGCCTGATGAGCCCCCCGTGCCTTGCAACTATGGAGTGGCTGGTGGTGAGACCCAGGCCGTGGCCCCCGGCCCTGGTGGTGAAGTAGGGATCGAACACCCTGTCGGCGATCTCAGCAGGCACACCGGGTCCGGAGTCATGGAACGTGAGGCTCACGTACGTTCCCGACGGAAGCCCCTCCTCCGAGGCGGGAACAAGCGTCTTGTTCGAGGCGGTGATGCTCAGGCTCCCGGCTCCGTTCATGGCCTGCTTCGCGTTCAGCACCAGGTTGCTCAGGACCTGCGAGAACTGGCCCGGGTCGGCCTCGAGGTTCCACAGGTCCTCACAGGCATCTATGGAGAACGACACCCCCGAACCCCTGAGAAGGAACCTGGCCACCTGCTCCAGAAGCTCTGCGGTGGGGACCGCCCTCTTCACCGGCGCTCCGCCCTGTGAGAACGTAAGGAGCTGATTGGTGAGGTGCCTTGCGCTCATGGCCGCCCTCTCCGCGTCACCGGCAAGGCTCTCGAACCTCTGTGTTCCGGGCTTCTCCTGTCTGAGAAGGCTGAGGTTGGCGAGTATCCCCGTCAGGATGTTGTTGAAGTCGTGTGCGATGCCCCCCGCCAGGACCCCCACCGACTCGAGCCTCTCGTTCCTTGCCGCCTCGGACTCAAGGGCCAGCTTCCTGGTGGCGTCCTGAATGCCCAGGAAGATCAGCCTGCTCCCCGCCTCCTCGAAGACCGACCCCCTGGCTTCCACGGGGAAACCGGACCCGTCCGGCCTGCGGACCTGCCCTGCGAACCTGAAGCTCTCCACCGGCGACCCGGGAGCAACGAAACCGCGCAGCCTGTCTCCGCCGGCCCTGAGAAAGGGAAGGAAATCCGAGCCGATCAAACCGTCGTCGCCGCACCTGAGCATCTCCCTTGCCTGGGGATTGCAGTCCAGCACGGTGCAGGAGGAATCCAGCAGGAAGACCGCCGAAGGATCCGCGTGCATGAGCCTGGACAGCCTTTCCCTCGACGCCTTGAGACCCTCGATGGCCCTCATCCTTCTGATGGCGCTGCCGAGCTGAGCCCCGACGCTTTCCAGGAGTTCCTGGTCACCGGCGGTGAACTGGTCGGGCCTTTCGTAGCTCTGGACCGCCACCACGCCCACAGGTTCCCTTCCCGCCCTGAGGGGTACCCCCATCCACTGCTCCGCCGGGGTCCCGATGTTGGTGCCGCCCATCCTTCTGTAGTAGGCGGAGATCTCGGCCCTGGTCCACCTCACCGCCCTGTTGGAGCGGAACACCATGTGGGTCAGCGACCTGGGATCCTCTATCCTGCTGTCCTCGTCGAAACTGTCGAAGAACCTGGGAATCCGGAAGTCGTCCTTCTCCGGGTTGTGGATGGCTATGTAGAGGTTGGATGTCTCCATCACATCCAGAAGGGCCTCCACGACCCTGGCGCAAAGCTCGTCCAGTGTATCCGCCTCGTTGACGAGCCCGGCCACTGCCGCCAGCGTCGAGTTCACCCTGAGCGCCCTGTTCTTCTTGGTCACCTCCCTCCTGAGCCTCAGGTTGCTCACGAAGATCATTACCACCCCCGCCCCCGCCAGGAAACCCAGGGCGTACAGCAGGGGCCGGCTGGCTTGGCCGGGCTCGGGAAAGACCCACTTCCTTCGCAGAGAATAGTACAATGACCCTTCATCGGCCTTCAGCGAGGAGAGATGGCTGTCGATGGCCGAGATCAGAGCCGGAGCGGACTCGCGGTTGCCGGCAATGAATGTCTGTACCGGGTTCCACACCACCGGGGAACCCACAAGGTTCAGCCCTGGCCCGTGGTAGGACAGGGTGTGCCACGGCACCGCGGCCCCGTCCGCCTCGCCGTCCGCCACCGCCTGCATGGCATCCTGGAAGCTGGGCACCCACACCGGCCGGATGGAAAGCCCCAGCCTTTCCGTCAGCTCGAGGAAGGTTATGGAGTGTATGTCGCCGTGCACCATGGCTATCCTGGCGCCCTCGAGGTCGCCCACCGAGCCGAACCGTTCGGACCTCTTCACAGCAAGCGTGGACCACCCGGAATAGACGTTGTTCTCGGGAAAGAGGAACAGCTGGCGTCTTGCGGGGGTGGCGGCGGTGCTGAGAAGAAGGTCTATCCCGCCCTCCTCCAGCAGGGACATCAGATCAGACCACTCCCCGGGCACGAATGTCGGCTCCCACCCCTCCTCCCGGGCGATATGGGCCAACAGCTCGACGTAGAAGCCGTCGGGCCTTCCCGTATCGTTGGTGAAGGCCATGGGAGGGTTCTCCTCGTACCCCACCCTTACCGGGAGGGATGCGGAAACACAGAGAAATGCAGCGAGAACCACCATGCGGGGAAGATAGCCGTCCGCCCCGGAACCGGAAAGGGAGCGGCGCTACTTCTGCCTGAGAATGTCTCTGATCTCCCCCAGCAGTACCTCTTCCTTCGATGGTGCCGGAGGCGCGGCGGGAACTGCTTCCTGTTTTCTCTTCAGAGAGTTCATGCCCTTCACCATCATGAAGATGGCGAACGCCACGATGACGAAGTCCAGCAGGGTCTGGATGAAGACGCCGTAGTTCAGGGTCACCGCCGCCGTCTCGCCCGCAGCTTCCCTGAGGACCACCGAAAGCTCGGTGAAGTTCACCCCTCCGATGAGAAGCCCCAAGGGCGGCATCACCACATCGGCGACGAACGATGAAACGATCTTCCCGAAGGCGGCGCCGATGATTATCCCCACCGCCATGTCCATCACGTTCCCCCGCATCGCGAACGCCTTGAACTCCTTCATCAATCCCATGGCACCCTCCTTAGGGGACGGACTTAGATAGATTAGTTTACTGCCGTATATGCTTGTTCTGAAACGATATACCCAATGCTTTTTCCTTTGCTCGAACGGAACAATATTAGGCTGTGGACTGTTTCCGCAGGGAACATGAGACCTGCGGAGGTTTTGTGCAAGCCATTGACAGGGAGCAGCCGCGTGGCGGAATGCGGGATCTGTTCAGGGCTCTCCGACATCGAGCACGCGGAGCAGAAGTTCGGCGGGGAACACAACACACACCTTCCCACAGAGGCCTCGATGCTGCTGGACGTGTTCGATTTCGCACCATGCAGCAGCAGGAAGCGCATTCTCAGAAGATGCCCTTCCTGCGGTACTTACTTTTTGTACCAGTCCGACTACGTCTATCTGGTGAACGGCAGCGAGGACGACGAGTACCTCAGGCGCTTGTCAAGGCAAGAATCCGATGAGCTTCTGCGGGAGGCGGGGAGGGAGCCGGTCAACGATGCGGATCCCACGGGAGATGGCTAGCATTCCCGCCCGGACCGTTTCCGGGGCTTGAGTCGGGCTGTCCGGCATCAGCCCTCAACACGTTCGCAGGTATGGACATGCCTCCGTACCCGGAAAGTAGGACATGAAAGGGATCATCTTGGGGTTGGCACTTCTGTCCGGAATGACCTTCGCATCAGAGGAGGAGTTCCTGGGATGGAGCTCTGCTTCGGTGCAGCTTTCCGGTACCCGCGATGCGGGGCAGGTCTGCGTCAACGCAGCCGAGGAATCCGGAACCTGGAGCTCATTCACCATAAGCGCCTTCGGCAAAGTCCACCGACTCAGCGATGAAGAACTGGCCATGCTCGACGGTTTTCCGCTCTCATCCCTTCGGACGACGCATGAACAGGGGTACGAGGAGCTGGGAGGCTACACAATTCACTTCCGGTTCGAGCGGACGTTCTACAGTCCTTCTTACGAACTGGTCTCCGAGTTCATCTACGTCTCGGTGAACCGGACGGGGTTGTCCGTCTCGGAGCCAAGGGCCAGGTAGAGCACCGCAATTCCCTGGTGGTTGGCTCGAGTAAGGGTTTACTTATCGCACTCGTTTCACACCGGCTACGAAGACTCCCGCTCAGGCTTTCAGGGAATCACCCGTGGAACACCACTGAGTGGTTTCTCAGACCATCAGTGCCGTACTCGAACTTCGCGCTCCAGAACCTCTCCGAGTCCAGCCATCTCATGAAGATGTGGTCGCCCTCCCACAGGGAAAGGCCGGGCAGGTCGTCATCGTTCACCCAGTGAAGCGTACCCTCGGGACACTGGCTGTTGGTCTCCCCCGTGAAATCCGTGCAGGTGAACACGAAGACCAGCCAGTCCTGCTCGCCGTCGAACTCAGGAAAGGTGATCACTCCCCTCAGCCGGGGATCCCGGACCTCGAGACCGCTCTCCTCCCTGACCTCCCTGACCGCGCACTCCTCGGGGGTCTCGCCGGGCTCGACCTTACCTCCCAGCGTGTTCCACTTCCCCGTGTGGATATCGCCGGGTTTTCTGTTCCGGTGGATCATGAGGGTTTTA
Source organism: uncultured bacterium (assembly GCA_964541235.1). GTDB lineage: Bacteria > Fermentibacterota > Fermentibacteria > Fermentibacterales > JCC-6 > UBA6080. The sequence continues at coordinate 90,804 of CAZIPI010000001.1, forward strand.
CGGTTCCTCTTCAGGTAGCAGAGGACACCAGTCAAGGCTACATTTCCTGAATGATGCGAAGCAACATCTGATCCAGCTGTTTCCTGTTGTTCCACGTGTCCGGCAAAGGGTGATGGGAAACGACTCCGTTCTCGACGCCCACCATGCAGGGGGCCCTGCCTTCCAGAAGGGCCTCGACCGCCGCCCAGCCCAGTTTCGTAGCCAGCACGCGGTCGCTGGTGGTGGGGCTCCCCCCCCTTTGAACATGGCCCAGAACTGCAACACGGCTCTTCAGTCCCGAGTGTTCCTCGATGCGTCTGGCGATATCGTAGGAGTTACCGTCTTCGTCACCTTCGGCGACGACAAGGATGTTGGATGTCTTGCCCCGGGCCACACGTTCGCTGACCTTCCTGCAGATCCCAGGTATGTCGTTGGGGGTCTCGGGGATGAACACTGCCTCGGCGCCACCGCCGATGGCCACCTCAAGGGCTATGAAGCCTGCATGCCTTCCCATGACCTCCACGATGAAGAGCCTGTCGTGGGCCGCCGCGGTGTCGCGGACCTTGTCCAGTGCGGAAAGGGCAGTATTGACCGCCGTGTCGTAACCGATGGTGAAATCGGTCCCCCATACGTCGTTGTCTATGGTGGCCGGTACGCCCACGACTTTCACGCCCTGCTCCCTGTTCAGGTCGTGGGCTCCCCTGAAGCTGCCGTCGCCGCCCAGCACCACCAGCCCTTCAATGCCGTGCTTTCTCAGGTTGGAAGCTGCGGCGGCCTTGCCTTCACGTGTCATGAACCGCTCGCTCCTGGCAGAATGAAGGAAGGTGCCGCCGTGCTGCAGGATGTTGGAGACATCCCTGGACTCCAGGGGGCGGACCGCATCATCTATCAGACCTTCGTATCCCCTCTGCACCCCGAAAACGGAGAGGCCACGGTGCAGGGCAGCCCTGACCGTGGCCCGGATACCTGCGTTCATCCCCGGGGCGTCTCCGCCCGAGGAAAGAACGGCGATTTTCCTCACTTCTTTTCCACTGCGGGAGCGTCCACCAGTTCCAGTATCACTGCTTCGGCAGCGTCTCCAGCCCTTGCACCGAGCCTGAGGATGCGCGTGTAGCCGCCGGGACGGGAGGTGAACCTGGGCCCCAGCTCATTGAAGACCTTTTTCACAGCCGCGCTGCCGTAAACCATGCCTGCGACCTGCCTGCGGGAGTGAATGGTGTCGTTCCTGCCCTTTGTTATGATCCTCTCGGCAAGGGAGCGGGCAACCTTGGCGCGGGCAAGGCTGGTGGTCACCCTCTCCTCGATGATGAGAGAGGTGACCAGGTTCCTGAGCATTCGATCCCTGGCTTCCCTGGTACGGCCGAGCTTGGGTGTCGTTTTTCTGTGACGCATGGGTTTCCTATTCCGTTCTCAGCTTCAGGCCCTTCAGAGCAAGCTTCTCGTTTATCACCTGAAGGGTCTTGTCGCCCACGCCGTTGAATGCCTTCAACTGGTCGGCTGTCATGGCGGTGAGCCCGCCAACGGTCTCGATCCCAGCGGACTTGAGTATGTTCACATACTTGCGGTCCATCTGGAAGTCTTCGTCATCGATGGGAACCGAGTCCCAGGAGCCTGCTCTGACTCCGGTCTTTCCGGCAGGGGCCGCCTTTTCCTGCGGGGAGTCTTCCGCTTCCTCCGCAGGGGTCCCTTCCATGATCATGCTGAAGTGCTTCACCAGGATCGAGCAGGTCTTGCTGACAGCCTCTGCGGGGGTAAGGCTTCCATCCGTGGTGATGTCGATGTAAAGGCAGTCGTAGTCGGTCCTGTCGCCCACCCGTGCGCTTTCGACGGTGTAGTTCACGGTCTTCACCGGGCAGAACCAGGAATCAACAAGGATGTTGCCGATATCCTGCCCTCTTCCGCTGTTGAACCACTCGTCAACGGTTACGAAGCCCTTGCCTTTTTCAACTACTATCACAAGGTCAAGCACTCCCTTGCCCGTTATCTCGGCGATCTCCTGGTCCGGATTGGTCACGGTGAGCAGAGGGTCTCCCACCAGCGATGCCGCCGTGTAAACACCGGGCTTGTCCGCCTTGAGCCTGAGTGTGAGCGGCTCTTCGCCGTCATGGCGGATACTGAGGGATTTGACGTTAAGGACGATGTCGGAGGCATCCTGTCTGATGCCGGGCAGAGCGCTGAACTCGTGACTGGCGCCCTTTATGGTGACCGAAACCGGTGCAGCGCCCTCGAGCGAGGAGAGCATGACCCGTCTGACGGCGTTGCCCAGGGTGCGTCCGAAACCTCTTTCCAGAGGCGATATCATAAGCCTGCCAGTGGTTTCCGTGAGCGAATCCTGATCCCACTGAATACGGTCCGGCAGGTAAAGCTTCATGAATTCCATTCATCTCCCCCTGAAGGCTTGAGAAACCCGCCTACGACTTGCCCCTGCGTCTCTTGGTGGGCCTGCAGCCGTTATGAGGCAACCGGGTGATGTCCTTTATCGCCAGCACTTCCAGGTCGGTGGATTGAAGGGCCCTGACGGCGGCCTCCCTGCCGGAACCAGGCCCCATCACCCATATCTCGACCTTCTTCAGGCCCGCCTCAATGGCCCTCTCGGCGGCCTGCACTGCCGCCTGGCTGGCGGCATAGGCAGTGCTCTTGCGAGTGCCCTTGACCCCGGTGGTTCCACCGCTGGCCCATGTGATAACGTTCCCCTGCCGGTCGGAGATCGACACCAGAGTATTGTTGAAGGATGACTTGATGTGGGCTACACCGTTTATGTCGGATACTCTGGTTATCTTCTTTACGGTCCTTTTACCCTTAGCTTTGGGCAAGGTCTACCTCCCTACCGCTTCCTGGTGTGGCCCTGCTTGGGACCCTTGCGGGTGCGGGCATTGGTGTGGGTTCTCTGTCCCCGGACTGGAAGACCCCTGCGATGTCTGAGCCCGCGGTAGCAACCGATGTCCATCAGCCGCTTGCGGTTCATGCTGACCTCTGCCCTGAGGGCGCCCTCTACCTTGAACTCCTCTTCGATCACTTTTCGAAGAGCAGCCACATCGCTCTCGGAAAGGGCATCGGTGTTCCTGTCCAGGGGAATGCCGACCTTGTCCAGAATGAACCTGGAACTGGTGAGCCCTATGCCGTGGATGTACGGAAGAGCATAGAGCACATGCTTGTTCCGGGGCAGGTCAACTCCTGCGATTCTCGCCAATCTTACACCTCCGTCGCCGTTTTATGCGGCTATCCCTGCCGTTGCTTGTGCCGCGGATTCCTGGGGCAGATGACCAGCACCTTCCCGTTGCGGCGAACAACCCGGCAGTACTCGCAGATTTTCTTCACTGAACTGCGTACCTTCATTTTTCAACCTCACTTGTACCTGTAGGTGATCCTGCCCCGGGAGAGATCGTAGGGTGAGATCTCAACCGTGACCCTGTCGCCCACCAGTATTCGTATGTAGTGCATTCTCATCTTGCCGGAAACGTGGCAGAGGACAACATGACCCTCGGGCTTGTCAAGCTGAACGCGACACATGTTGTTCGGAAGGGTTTCGAGAACGGTCCCGTCAACCACTACGCCCTGTTCTTTCGCCAAGTGTCCTTACTCCTTTCCGGTGGTAAGAGAACCCCAATTATTCGCATAAATGTCTACGCCGTCAATATTTCCGGTTCACTGCCGCAGATCATCACGGTCTGCTCCGCGTGGGCCGAGAGAGAACCGTCGGCTGTGGTGACCGTCCAGCCGTCCGAAAGCGTCTTCACGAAGGCGTCTCCGGAGTTGACCATGGGTTCGATCGCCAGCAGGAGCCCGTTAGAGAGCCTCATGCCTCTGCCTCTGGTACCGTAGTTGGGCACCTGGGGCTTCTCGTGAAGCCTTCTTCCGATGCCATGCCCCACAAGCTGCCTCACGACGCTGAAACCGTTCTTCTCCACCTCTTCCTGGATCACCGCTCCGATATCCCCCACATGGCCGCCCGCAACCGCTGCAGCTATGCCGAGGTCGCGAGCCCTGTAGGTGACATCCATGAGTTTCCGGGCCAGAGGGGTAACATGCCCCACCGGGAACGTCTCGGCGGCGTCGCCATGGAACCCGTTCTTGTAGGCGCCCACGTCCACGCTCACCAGGTCGCCTTCCCTTAGCAGGCGTTCGGCCGAGGGGATCCCGTGCACCACTTCGCTGTTCACGGAAACACACACCGCCATGGGGTACCCGTTGTAGCCCAGGAATGAGGGTGTCGCCCCCTCGGAGGCGATGACCCGTCTTCCAAGCCTGTCTATCTCGGCGGTGGAAACACCCGGGGCAATGATCTCCTTCACTTCCTCGAGAACCCTTCTGACCACCCTGCCTGCTTCCCTTGCGGCATCGATCTCGGTCCTGGCCGTTATCACTGCCATGATCTCATCGCCTTCAGAACTCTTGCGTGAACCTGCCCGACATTGCCCACACCGTTCACCTTCACCAGACGGCCCCTGTAGAACTCCTCCAGCGGACGGGTCTTCTGCCTGTACTCGGTGAAGCGCCTGTGTATCACGCCCGGGTCGTCGTCGTTGCGGCGCATGAGCCCCGCGCCGCATGCCCTGCATGTCTCATCGGCGAAGGAAGCGTGGGCGCCGCATGCCCTGCAGTGCCTGCGCCCTGCCAGGCGGCCCACCGCCTCGGCTTCGGGAACGTCGAGGAACACCGCCACGTCAAGCTTCCTGTCATGCTCAGCCAGGAACACATCAAGGTCCCTGGCCTGCCGGGTGTTCCTGGGGTATCCGTCCAGAAGGACGCCTGGTACTTCTTCGATAAGCCCGAAGACAAGCTCGTTCACGATCTCATCGGTCACCAGGCTGCCCGCCTCAATGACCTCACGGATCTGAACGCCCAGCGGAGTGTTGTGCTGGATCTCCCTGCGGAAGTGCTTGCCTGTGGAAAGGTGGGCGAGACCCAGGGCCTGCGCCGCCAGTTCCGCCTGTGTGCCCTTTCCCGAGCCGGGTGAACCGAAGAAGGTGGCGATCATCGCCTGCCGCGTATCCTTCCCTTTGCCAGGAAGCCGTCGTAGTGCCTCATCAGCAGGTGGGTTTCGATCTGCCTCAGGGTTTCCAGGGCTACACCCACCACGATCAGCAGGCTGGTGCCGCCGAACATGAAGTTGATGCCCACATGACGGATGAGGATCATGGGGAGTACGGCTATTAGCGCCAGGAAGAGCGCACCCGGAAGCGTCACCCTTACAAGGACCCTTTCGATGTACTTGGCCGTGGATTTACCCGGCTTCCTGCCGGGGATGAAGCCGCCGTACTTCTTCATGTTGTCGGCCAGGTCCTGCGGGTTGAAGGTTATGGCGGTGTAAACGTAGGCGAAGACAACGATCAGAACGGCGTAGATGATGTTGTAGAGCGCTCCGCCCGGGGAGAGCCAGCTGTTCACCCAGTCATCTATGCCTGAGTTGGGGAAGAACATGGCGATGGACGAGGGGAACATCATGAAGGACTGGGCGAAGATCACAGGGATGACTCCCGCCGTGTTGAGACGTATGGGGATGAAGGTGCTCTGGCCGCCGTAGACCTTCCTTCCCCTCACCTGTTTCGCGTAGGTGACGGGGATCTTCCGCTGGGCCTCCGTCATCAGCACCACGAACGCCACCACCGCGAACATGAACACCAGCAGGAAGATCATGCTTATGAAGTTGGTCTGCTGCAGGATGAACACGTCGCGGTACAGCGAGATCACGGCTTCCGGCAGCCGGCCTACTATGCCGGCGAAGATGATGAGGCTGATGCCGTTGCCCACGCCCCTCTCGCTGATCCGCTCGCCGAGCCACATCACGAAGATGGTGCCGGTTATCAGGGTGAGCACGGTCTGCAGCGTGAAGCCCAGGCCTGGGTTGGGCACCACCCCCGGCACCTGCTGGTTCATTCCCACTATGTACTGCGAGATGCCGAGCCCCTGAATAAGGCCCAGCAGGACCGTTCCGTAGCGGGTGATCTCGGTCATCTTCTGCCTGCCGGCCTCGCCCTCCTTCTTCAGCTTCTCGAAGTACGGCACAACGGAGGTGAGAAGCTGAATGATGATCGAGGCGGAGATGTAGGGCATGATCCCCAGTGAGAAGATGCTCGCCCTGCTCAGGGCGCCCCCCACGAAGAGGTCGTACATCCCCATCATGCCGCCGGCAGCGTTGAAGGCTTCCTGAAGGGCGGACCCGTCTATCCCGGGAACGGGGATGTGGCCGCCGATCCGGTAAACCGCCAGGAGAAGGAAGGTGTAGATCAGTTTCTTCCTCAACTCCTGGATCTTCCAGATGCTCTCGAAACCGCGCATCAGCCGATCACCTCTGCGGTCCCCCCGGCGGACTTGATGGTCTCGAGGGCGCTCTGTGTGAAGGCGTGGGCGCAGACCGTAAGCTCCTTCTCCAGTGAACCTTCGCCGAGTATCTTGACCGGCCTGTTGCGGGACGAGATGAGACCGGCGCACTTGAGTATGTCGGGGGTGATCACCGTCTCGTTCTCGAACCTGTTCAGCATGCCCACGTTGACCACCTGATAGTCAACGGCGAACCTGGCGTTGCTGAAACCCTTGTGGGTCATCCGGCGATGGATGGGGAGCTGTCCGCCCTCGAACCACGGGTGGACCTTGCCCCTGGCCTTCTGCCCCTTGTGACCCTTGCCGGCCGTTCCGCCGTTGCCGGTTCCCCGGCCGCAGCCCCTTCGACGGCGGTCCTGCTTGGCGCCGTCGGCGGGACGGAGGTGCTGCAGCCTTCTCATGCCTTCACCTCTTCCACTTTTACGAGATGGCGCACCCTGAAGACCATCCCCCTGGTCTGGGGATTGTCAGGCTGCTCGACCACCTGGTTGATCCTTCTGAGCCCGAGGGCAAGAAGGGTGCGCTTCTGCACCTCCTGCCTTCCGATGCAGCTCTTCACCTTGGTGATCCGGAGTTTCGCCTCAGCCATTGCTCTCCGTCCTTCCGGCTATGATCTTCGACCGGATGGAACTCACCCTTGTGATCGTCACGAGATCGGTCAACCCGCTCATTGTGGCCTTGACCACATTGTGGGGGTTGTTGGTCCCCTGGGCCTTGGTAAGAACGTCCTTCACTCCGGCGCACTCCATTATGGCCCTAACCGCGCTGCCGGCAATGACACCGGTACCCGGGCTGGCGGGACGCAGCAGGACCTGCCCTGCGCCGTACCTTCCCACGATGTCGTGGGGGAGTGTGCGGTTGTCCACCATGGGGATCTCGATCATGCACTTCTTGGCCGCTTCCGTTGCCTTTCTGATGGACTCGGGAAGCTCGGTGGCCTTGCCGAGGCCGACCCCGACCCTGCCGTTCTGATCGCCGACAGCCACAATGGCGTTGAAGCCGAATGTCCTGCCGCCCTTGGTCACCTTGGCGCAGCGGTTCACGGCGATGAGCCTGTCAACCAGGCCGTCGTCTTCCACCACCTCAGGCTTGCGCTGCCTGCCCTTGGCTTCCTTGCGATCCCTTGGATTCCTGCCGCCTCTGGCGCCCGGTCCTCCGCCGGCGGCGCCTGCGCCCCGGGGTGACCTGCCGCCCTGTCTTTCTTCAGCCATTGAAAGCCCCCTAGAAAACCAGTCCGCCTTCGCGGGCCTTTTCTGCCAGAGCCTTCACCCTACCGTGGAAGGGATGACCGCCCCGGTCAAATACTACCTTTTCAACGCCAATCTCCCTGGCCTTCTCTGCAAGCCGGGCCCCGAGGAATGCCGCCCTGTCGCTCTTGCTCCCTGTTGCGGCTTCCATCACCTCACGTGAATCGGTGGTGAGGCAGAGGAGGGTTCTTCCGGCCAGGTCATCGATCAGGCAAGCGAACATGTGCCTGTTCGTTCTACGGACGAAGAGCCTGGGCCTTTCGGCCGTTCCGGAGATCTTCTTCCGAATGCTCCTGTGCCGGCGAAGGAGGCGCTGAATTCTGTCGGGTTTGGACATGTCTGCCTCCGTTCCTTAACTCGTAGCAGATTTGGCGGCTTTGCGCTTTATCTGCTGGTCGCTGTACCGGAATCCGATGAGGTTGTAGGGCTCAACCGGCCTGAGCTTGTAGAGGGCGGCTGCGAAGTCGCCCACAAGTTGCTTGTCATTTCCTGAAATGGTCAGGTTGAAGGTGTTCTGACCGAGTTTCATCTCCACTGACAACCCCTTGGGTATGGTGGCTACGACCTTGTGGGAGAAGCCGATCTGCATCTCGATGGACCTGCCCACAAGCTCCGCCTGGTATCCCTTCCCCTGAACCACCAGTTCAACGGTGTGACCCCGGGTCACGCCAAGGATCCTGTTGTTCAGCTGCGCCCGGGTCACGCCGTGAAGCCTGCGCTGGTCCGGGCTGTCATCCGTGCGGTTCACGTGGATGGTCTCGCCGACAACTTCGATGGTTATCCCGTCAGGAAGAAGGAAACTGTCCTCCCCCCTGGGGCCGGCCGCACTGACAACACTGCCGGACAGGGTGACCTTCGCTCCGTTGAGGGGGATGGGCAGCTTTCCGATTCGTGACATTCCCTACCCCCGCTACCAGACGTGGAGCAGCACTTCGCCGCCCACGTTGTGTTTCCTGGCTTCGAAATCGGTGATTATTCCACGGGGTGTGGTGAGCACCGCAACCCCTCTGCCCCCCATCACCTTGGGGAGGGTCCCCACACCTGCGTACACCCTGCAACCGGGCTTTGAGATCCTCTTTATTCCCACGATCAGGGGGGTACCGTTCCTGTAGGCCAGGTAAACCCGGAGAACTCCCTGCTTCCCGTCTTCAATTCTGCGGAAGCCCAGTATGAAACCGTGGTTGTAGAGAACCCTGGCGATGCTGGACTTGAGTTTCGACGCAGGAATATCAACCATCTTGTGGCCCGCCGAGGAAGCGTTCCTGATCCGGGTCAGCATGTCGGCTATCGGGTCAGTCATTGACATGTTTCACCCCTCCCTACCAGCTTGCCTTGCGGATTCCAGGAATAAGGCCCTTGTTGGCCATATCCCTGAAGCAGATCCGACATATCCCGAACATTCGCAGAAAACCACGGGGTCTTCCGCACAGCGAACACCTGTTGTAGTTCCTCACCTGGAACTTGGCGGGTCTCTTCTGTTTGGCGATCAGGCTCTTCTTCGCCATTCTACGCCCCCCTTCTGCCACTGCGACGGAATGGCATCCCCAGAAGGCTGAGTAGCTCGAGGCCTTCCTCATCGTTCCTGGCTGTGGTGACGATGGTGATGTTCATACCCCTGAACTTGTCGATCTTGTCCACATCGATTTCAGGGAAGATCGCCTGTTCCTCAACACCGAAGTTGTAGTTGCCCCTGCCGTCGAAACCCTTGGAAGGGAGACCCCTGAAGTCCCTCACCTGCGGAAGGGCGAAGTTGATGAGCCGGTCAAGGTACTCCCACATCAGGTTTCCCCTGAGGGTGGTGAACACGCCGATGGGCATGCCCTCACGAAGCCTGAAGCCTGCCACTGACCTTCTGGCCTTGGCGACCACGCTCTTCTGGCCTGTGATGGCCTCCATCTGAGCCTGGGCGTTGGTGATGTTGTTGGCGTTGTCCATCGCTTCCTTACCGAGCCCCATGTTGACCACGATCTTGGTAAGCCCCGGGATCTGCATGGGATTGCTGTACTCGAACTTCTCAAGCATTTTGCCGCGGACCTCCTGCCGGTAGATCTGCTTGAGCCTGGGCATGGTATTCTCGCTCATTCAGTCTCCTATCCCGCGGTTATTATCTCGCCGCAGGCCTTGCACCTGCGCCTGAGATGCCCGTCTTCGTCCCGGACGCGGCTCATTCCCGAGGCCTTGCCGCAGTCGGGGCAGATCACGGAAAGGTTCGATGCGTCGATGGGGGCTTCCTTCTCGACTATCCCGCCCTGCTGGTTCTTCTGTGAGGGCCTTGTGTGGCGCTTGATGAGCCTTACGCCCTCCACCACCACCTTGTTCTTGTCTCGGAAGACCTTCAGCACCTTGCCGCTCTTGCCTTTGTCGTTACCGGTGATTACAAGAACCTTGTCGCCTTTGCGCACATGCATCCTAGATCACCTCCGGAGCCAGCGAGACTATCTTCATGAAACGCTGGCGAAGCTCTCGTCCCACCGGCCCGAAGATCCTGGTGGCCACCGGCTGACCCGCGTCATCCAGTATGACCGCGGCGTTGTCGTCGAACCTGACGCTGGAACCGTCCGCACGGTTGAGTTCCTTGCGGGTTCGGACCACCACGGCCCGCCTGACGTCGCTTTTCTTCACTGTCCCGCCCGGGGACGCCTCTTTCACTGTGACCACTATCAGGTCGCCTATGCCGGCGTACCGCCTGCCGGTGCCCCCGAGCACCTTGATGCAGAGAACTTCGCGGGCGCCGGAATTGTCGGCTACCTTGAGCCTGGATTCAACCTGGATCATTCCCGGCCTCCCTACTTGGCCTTCTCGACGATCTCAATCAGGCGCCATCTCTTGAGTCTTGAGAGCGGGCGGGTCTCCGCTATGGTGACCACATCCCCGACGGTGCACTGGTTGTTTTCATCGTGGGCGTAATACCTGCTGCTGCTTCGAACGCGCTTCTTGTAGGCGGGGTGGGACTTCACCGCGGTCACTTCCACCACGGCGGTCTTGTCCATGGCGTTGGAGACCACGGTTCCCCGAAGCACTCTCCTGTTACCTATCCTTGTTTCGGCCATGGTCAGTTCCCTTCCCCGGCTTTTGTTTCAATGCCCATGTCTATCTCGTGAAGAATGGACATGACCCGGGCCAGATCCTTTCGGACCATTCGAATCTTCACCGGGTTGTCGAGCTGCTGGGCGGCCTTGCGGAACCTGAGGTTGAAGATCTCCCTGCGGAGCTCCCTCACCTGTTCCTCAAGCTCATCCCTGCTCATGGCCCGGAATTCATGAGGTTTCACTGGTGAGCCTCCTTGTCCCTGATGACGAAACGGGTTGGCACCGGGAGCTTGTGGCCGGCGAGGCGCATGGCCTCCCTGGCTGTCTCGGTGGCCACGCCCTCGATCTCGAACATGACCCTGCCGGGTCTTATCACTGCAACCCAGCCTTCCACCGGGCCTTTCCCCTTGCCCATCCTGGTCTCTGCGGCGGTGGCTGTTATGGGCTTGTCGGGGAACACGCGGATCCAGACCTTTCCGCCCCTCTTGATGTGCCTTGTCATGGCTACTCGAGCGGCCTCGATCTGGGAACTGGTGATCCACCCGGGAGCAAGTGCCTGAAGGCCGAACTCGCCGAAGGAAACCTGCCCGCCGCCCTTTGTCATGCCCCGCATCCTGCCCCGATGCTGTTTACGGTACTTTGTTCTTTTAGGCATCAACATGCTGCATCACCGCTCTCTCAGGATCCGGCCACGGGGGCTTCGTGAACATCGCCGACGTAGATCCAGACCTTCACGCCGATGACACCGTAGGTGGTCCGGGCAACCGCCCTTGCGAAATCAATGTCCGCCCTGAGGGTATGAAGGGGAACCCGACCCTCATGGTAGGTGTTGACCCTGGACATCTCGGCGCCGCCAAGTCTCCCGGAGCAGGAGACCTTGATCCCCTGGGCACCGGCCCTCATCGTATCCGAAATGGTCCTCTTTATGGCCCTTCTCACTGACACTCTGTTCTCCAGCTGGCGAGCCACGTTCTCAGCCACAAGTGTTGCGCTGATCTCGGGGTTGTCTATCTGGTCAACCTTGACCTTCACCGTTTTGTCGGTGAGGGCGGTGAGCTCGCTGGTGAGCTTGTCTATCGTCTTGCCCCGGGTGCCTATGACCATGCCCGGCCTTGCGGTGCTGATGGCTATATGGACTTCCTGGGGCTTCCTGAGTATGGAGACCTTGCTGATCTGGGCCTTGTCCAGCATCGGGTTCAGAAGGATGTACTTCCTGATCCTGGCATCCTCCTCCACGAGCCTGGCGAAACTCCTGCCCTTGGCGAACCAGACCGAGTCCCAGCTTCTGGTGATACCCAGCCTGAGGCCGATAGGATTGGTCTTCTGTCCCATTTTTACCTCTTCTCCCGTCCGGCTGCGTCGCCCTGACTCACCCTGACGGTGATATGGCTGGTCCGGTGAAGTATCCTGGTGGCCCTTCCCCTGGCCCTGGGGCGCCAGCGGGCGACCATCGGCCCTTCGTCAACGGTGATAACGGATACCTTCATCTTGTCCGCCTCAAGCTTGGCCCCGTCAGACAGGAACACGGCGTTGGCAACTGCTGAATCAAGGGCCTTTGCGATGATCTTCGAGGCGTTCTTGGGAACCGTCATGAGTATGGAGAGGGCCTGCCCCACTGACTTGCCCCTTATGAGGTCGGCGACGGCCCTCGCCTTGCGGGGCGGGACCCTCACGTACCTGGCCTTCGCTACGGCTTCCATTTTCCCTCCCCCTACTTCTTCTTCTCGCGGTGACCGCGGAAGGTTCGGGTGGGAGCGAACTCGCCGAGCTTATGCCCGACCATGTTCTCCACAACAAACACAGGCACGAACTTGCGGCCATTGTGCACCGCGAAGGTGTGCCCCACGAAATCCGGGGGAATGGTGGATCTTCTGGCCCAGGTCTTTATGACCTTGCTCTCGCCGGCCTGACCCATCAGTTCCACCTTCCGAAGAAGCCCCGCATCGATGAACGGGCCTTTTTTCAGGGAACGCGCCATCGCTACTTCCTCCTCTTTCCGGTGGGTCTGCGCCTCGAGATGAGTTTGCTTGATTCCTTCCTGGGCTTCCTGGTGCGAAGCCCCTTGGCAAGCTGACCCCAGGGGGAACACGGATGACGGCCACCGCTTGTCTTGCCCTCGCCGCCGCCCATGGGATGGTCAACAGGGTTCATGGCAACACCCCGGACATGGGGTCTTCTGCCGATCCAACGACTGGATCCGGCCTTTCCGGGAACCACCAGGTTGTGCTCGGTGTTGCCAACCTGTCCGATGGTGGCCATGCAGTCCGCGGGCACCCTTCTCATCTCCCTGGAGGGCATGCGAAGAGTGGCGTACCCCCCCTCCCTGGCCATGAGCTGTACCGCGGCGCCGGCGCTGCGGGCTATCTGTCCGCCCTTGCCCGGCTTCATCTCCACGTTGTGAACCATTGTACCCAGAGGGACACGGCTGAGGGGCAGATGGTTCCCTATCTCGGGGGGAGCCTCGGCGCCGCTCATGACGGTCTGACCCACCTCGAGCCCCTCGGGGGCGATTATGTACCTTTTCTCGCCGTCGCAGTACACCACAAGGGCGATCCTGGCGCTGCGGTTCGGATCGTACTCAATGGAGTCCACCCTGCCGGGGATGCCCGGTTTGTTCCTGCGGAAGTCAATGATCCGGTACATCCTCTTGTGGCCGCCGCCCCGGTGCCTGGCGGTGATGCGCCCCTTGTTGTTCCTGCCGGCCCTGCTGGGAAGGGGAACCATCAGGGACTTCTCGCCCTCGGTCCTCGTTATCTCGGAAAAATCCGGCGATACCTTGAACCTGGTACCGGGGGTGGTGGGTTTCCAACGCTTCATGCCCATGGGTTACACCCCCTCGAAGAAGTCGACCGTATCGCCCTTTTTAAGGGTGACAATGGCCTTTTTCCAGGATGACCGGCGGCCGGCGAAGCGGCCCATGCGCTTCATCTTGCCCTCCATCCTGATGGTGTGAACGGAAATGACCGTAACGCTGAAGATCTCCTCAACGGCCCTGGCGATCTGGTGCTTGCTGGCCGTGGGCTTCACCTTGAAGGAATAGGCGTTGAGGTTCTCGCGGGCTACGGTTGATTTCTCGGTGACGATGGGCTCGATGATTATCTGTCGGGCATCCATTACAAAAGCCTCGCTTTCAGTTCATCAATGGCCCGCTCGTCCATGAGGACCACCTCGGAGTTCACCAGCGTGGTCACCGGAACGCTGCGGGCGCTGGCGGCCTGAACACCGGGAATGTTCCGGGAAGCCCTGGAGGCGTTCTCATCGCCCTCGAGGGTGAGAATGAGGGTCTTCCGGCCGGCACAGCCGTTGCCGGCCAGCATTCCGGCGACCTGGCGCGTCTTCCCCTCGAGAAGGAAATCCCTGATGAGCCTCAGGTTCCCCTCGTCGAGCCTTTCGCTGAGGATACCGGCAAGAGCCTTCCTGCGGACCTTGCGGTTGAGCTTGATCCCCCACGGGCGGGGATGCGGGCCGAAAGCCACTCCGCCGCCGCGCCAGATCGGTGACTTCTTGGTGCCGCTGCGGGCATGACCCGTGTGCTTCTGTCTCCAGGGTTTCCTGCCGCTGCCAACAATATCGGCGCGGGTCTTGGTGCTTGCGGTACCCCTGCGGCGGTTGGTCTGTTCGACCCTTACAACTTCCCAGAGAACATGGGTGGAAACCCCGGCGGAGAAGACCTCGTCCGGGAGCTGAACGGTGTCGACCTCTTCGCCGCTCATCGTATAGACCCTTGCGAGTGCCATCAGCTGTTACCTCCGCTCCTGCGGTGCTTCCGTATCAGAAGGTATCCGTTCCTTGAGCCGGGAACAGCGCCCTTGAGCACGACGAGGTTCTTCTCGCCGTCAACCTCCACGATCTCCAGGTTCTTGACCGTCACCTTGGCGTTCCCGGTCTGGCCGGGCATCTTCTTGTTCTTCCAGACTCGGCCCGGGGTGGCGCACTGGCCTATGGAACCCGGGACCCTGTGGGACTTGCAGCCGTGGGTCTCGTCCCCGCCGCTGAAGCCGTGCCTCTTAACCACACCCTGGAATCCCTTGCCCTTCGAGAGGCCCGTGACGTCAACCTTCTCTCCCGGGCTGAAGATGAGGACCGTGATGGTGTCGCCTGGCTTGACCTGACCGTCGGGCTTTCCGACTTCCGCAAGCCTGGACACCGGCGGGACGCCCGCCTTTGCAAGATGCCCCTTCTGGGGCTTGGTGAGACGGCTTTCCTTCTGGGCCCGGTAACCCACCTGCACGGCGGCATAACCGTCATGCTCCGGGGTCTTCACCTGAACCACATGGTTGGGCGCCGCCTCGAGAACCGTGACAGGGATGACCTTTCCGTCTTCGTTGAAGACGCGGGTCATACCCAGTTTACGAGCCATTAATCCGCTCATACACCACTTCCCGTCGCTGAAGTCCCCTGAAGGCGGGGGGACGAGCGTTTCTGTTCTTTCTTCCGCCGTCTGCCGGAGCTTCCGCCCAGGCTCCGCAGTACGGCTTTTCCTCTTAACCCGGCAAGGCCGGATCAGTCAGGAGGATCGACCGGTTACTTTATCTCCACATCCACGCCCGCAGGCACATCAAGCTGACGAAGGGCCTCCGTTGTCTGCTCGTTGGGGTCCCTGATCTCGATGAGCCTGGAGTGCACCCTGAGTTCGAACTGCTCCCGGGACTTCTTGTCCACATGGGGGCTTCTGAGGACTGTCAGCATCGTGCGCCTGGTGGGCAGCGGTATCGGACCAGCGACCTTGGCCCCGGTGTTCAGAACGCCGCGCACTATGGATGCGGCGGACTTGTCCAGCAGCCTGTGGTCATAGGCCCGAAGCCTTATTCTGAGCCGTATCTCGTTCAACCCGTCTCCTCGTTCAAAACAACCAGAAATAAACGCGCAACACACCCGTCCGGGAGGGTCCCGCGCCGCCAGTAACCTGATGAGACCCATCGGCTCATCGGAGCCTCAGGGGCACCGAATATGGTCAAAGTGCCGGGGCACCGCAACCACCAACCCCCTCTCGGGGAAGTGCAAGCCTACCACAGTAAAACCGTTCTGTCAAGGCTGGGGCATTGACACGCCGGGGGGCGAAGGCTTATGGAAACGTCAGGGACAGCACATGAGGGGACAACGGACATATGGACTGCATGAAGGCAAGGAACATGGAGCGCTGCAACTGCAGTTACGATCCATGTTCGAGGAAGGGCGTCTGCTGCAGGTGCCTTGAAAGCCACCTGGCCCAGCGCGAGCTTCCGGGCTGCTGCTTTCCCCGTGACTCCGAAAGAACCTGGGACAGGTCCTTCCAGCATTTCGCGAGACTCGTGAGGGAGGGGAAGGTCTGACTTCCAGGGAGTTGCGAAGAGCCCTGCATGACAGGGCAGAGGTGTCCGGAAAGGAAGCCGCCACGGCGGAGATGGTGGGCAGCTTTCTCTCGGCAACAATGCCCGCCAGGCTCATCACAGGCCTTGGCGGCCACGGGGTCGCGGCCCTCTACGGGGGTTCACTGCCCGGGCCTTCGGTGATGGTCAGGTGCGAACTGGACGGCCTTCCGAGGCCGGATGGCCCGGGCGCCTACCATGGCTGCGGCCATGACGGGCATATGGCCATCGTGGCGGGACTTGCGGAACGGCTCGGTTCCTGTCCTCCCGAAAGGGGTTCGGTCCTGCTCCTGTTCCAGCCGTCGGAGGAGACAGGGGCCGGGGCGGCGCTTGTACTGGCCGACCGGCGCTTCAGCGCCGTCATGCCCGACCTGGCGGTGGCCCTTCACAACATCCCCGGGTTTCCCATGGGCCAGGTCCTTCTGAAGACCGGCGTGTTCGCGGCGGCCTCGACGGGGATCACGGTAAGGCTTTCGGGAACACGGTCGCACGCGGGAGAGCCCCAGAAGGGAAACAGCCCTGCCATGGCGCTGGCACAGATCATACAGGCCTTCAGCGCCATACCGCAGTTCTCAACGGGGCTTGACCAATCCGGCAAGGTTACGGTGGTCCATGCCGGGCTTGGCACCAGGGCTTTCGGAGTTTCACCGGGAGAGGCGGTGGTGATGGCCACCATCCGGGCATTGGATACAGCGGTGATGAGGCACCTCTACAGGAGATGCGAAACGCTCGCCGCGGGAACTGCCTCTGCCTTCGGACTCGAGATCTCGGTTGAGAGCGAGGAGGAGTTCCCCCCGGTGGTGAACCATCCGCGCCTGACCGCCGGGGTCGAACAGGCAGCCGGAAACCTTGGCATGCAGACCCTGACGCTTGAACAGCCTTTCCCCTGGTCAGAGGACTTCGGCCACTTCACCGGGAAAGTCCCCGGGGTTCTCTTCGGTCTCGGAGCAGGCGAGAAAACCCTTCCGCTGCACAACCCTGATTACAGCTTCCCGGACGATCTGCTTCAGGCTGGAACGGCCGTACTCCATGAGGCCGTCCGCGTTCTGGGAGGGCGGTTGGAATGGTGAGCCGGGGAAGGAAACCCGCCTCACCCTCCATCATCGAGTTGAGCCGAAGCGCGCTGAAGGGGAACTACAGGTTCCTCAGGGAAACCCTGGGGGACTGCAGGATCATCTCTGTGGTCAAGAGCAACGCCTACGGACACGGACTGAAGTGCTTCGCGGGGCTTGCCCGGGAGATGGGCGTGGACCTTTTCGGCGTGTTCTCGGCGGACGAGGCGTCAAGCCTGCTGGAAGCCGGGATCCCGGGAGAGGGGATCGTCATCATGGGCTACATCCACCATGACGACGTTCCCTGGGCGGTGGCGAAGGGGGTTTCCTTCTACGCAAGCGAACCCGGCAGGCTCTCAGCAGCCGTAAAGGCCGGAACTTGCGAAAGACCTTCCAGAGTTCACATCGAGCTGGAGACGGGCATGAACCGCACAGGCTTTCCCGGGGATGCCCTTGAGGGAATTGCGGCTCTGCTGAAAACGAGACCGGGCACAGTGAGGATCGCGGGGACCTGCACCCACCTCGCAGGAGCCGAGAGCACCTCGAACCACCTGAGGATCCAGAGACAGATGCAGAAGTTCCACGAACTCACGGGCTTTCTCAGGCAGCAGGGACTTCCATTGGGAATGCTGCATGCCGCAAGCTCCGCAGCAGCCCTTGTTCTGCCCGAAACCAGGCTCGATGCGGTGAGGGTGGGAATAGCCCAGTACGGCTACTGGCCCAGCCTTGAGACACGCATGCGGCACATCCTGGAAAACCATGGGGCTGACAGTGAGTTCACGGATCCCCTGAAGAGGGTCATCAACTGGAAGAGCTCGGTTATGGGAGTAGCCTCTGTGAAGCCCGGGGAGTTCGTGGGCTACGGCAACTACTACCTCACTTCCCGGCGCCAGAGAATGGCCGCGGTCCCCGTGGGCTACTCCCAGGGCTTCTCGAGAAGCCTGAGCAACCTCGGCCATGTCCTGGTAAGGGGCCGCAGGGCCCCGGTCTGCGGAGTTGTGAACATGAACGAGATGATGGTGGACGTCACGGACTGCCCCGGGGCAGGAAGCGGCGATGAGGTTGTGATCATAGGAAGGCAGGGCCGGAGGGAGATCTCGGTGCGTTCCTTCGGTGACCTTGCCGGGCATCTGAACTACGAGGTGCTGGCCCAGCTGCCCGAAGGAATTCCCCGCAGGGTGACCGCCTGACCCGAGTACTGCCTGCAAGACGAACCCGGAACGTGCCGGGTCACTCCGAACACGTGTGCCGGGGGAGCCTGGTACTGACGGGACACAGGCAATCCGGCAGGTGTTCCCGAACACTGATCAGGTAGGTGTCCCGAAACTCTAGACCAGTATCCCCATCCTGGAAAGGATGTCGCGCTGAACGTTGGGCGGGGTGTCGGCGTACTCAAGGAACTGCATGGAAAAGCCCGCCCTGCCCTGGGTGATGCTCCTGATGCTGCTGGAGTAGCCGAACAGTTCTGCCAGCGGAACCTTGGCGTGGATGTTCCTGGCCTCGCCCCTCTGATCGATCGCTTCGACCTGACCCCGGCGGGAGTTCACATCTCCCAGCACCTCGCCCAGGTAATCAATGGGCGTCACGATATCCAGGGACATCATGGGTTCCCTGATCACGGGAGAGCCGTCCTTCAACGCCTGCCTCAGGGCTTCCGCCGCGGCGGACGAGTAACCCAGCTCGGTGGAGTCGGTTTCATGAACTCTCGCCTCGATCACGGTGATCCTAACGCCGTCCACCGGGAATCCAGCGAGACACCCCGCCCCGATGCTTCCCCTTATGCCGTTCTTTGCCGCCTCGGCAAAGGAGGCGGAGAGCCCCTGTGCCCTGCACTCTATCTCAACGCCGGCGCCGGCAGGTTCAACAAGGACGACGGCATGGCCGAAGTTGCCCCTGCCTGCTATGAGCCTCTCGAAGGAGCCCTCCCCCCTGCCTTGGCGGGACACCCCTTCCCGGTAGGAAACCTGCGGGTTCCCGGTGTGCACCTGGAGCTTCCTCTCCCTCTTGAGCCTGTCCACCACTATCTCAAGGTGCAGTTCCCCCATGCCCATTATCAGGCTCTGCCCGGTGTCGCGGTCAACGCCGACCCTGAGGCTGGGGTCCTCGCTGGTCATCTCCTGAAGGGCATCCTCAAGTGCCTTGTCGTCCCTGGCGCCCACGGGTTCGATGGCCATTTGCATCACCGGTTCGGCGAACTCGATGGATTCCAGGGTGACAGGGGAATCGGGAACCGTCAGGGTGTCGCCGGTGGCTGCATCCTTCATTCCGGCGGCCGCAATGTCGCCGGCGCTCACCGAATCCAGATGATCGCGCTTGTCGGCGTGCATCCGCACGAGCCGCATCATCCGCTCCTTCCTGCCGGTGCGGTTGTTCAGAACGGCCTGGCCGTCACGTGCGGTCCCGGAGTAAACCCTGATGTACGCCAGTCTGCCCAGGTGGGGGTCGGTCTGGATCTTGAAAACGAGAGCGGCGAAGGGCGCATCGGCGCTCCGGGGCCTGAGGGCATCCTTCCCGTCCGGGCCGTGACCCGAAACCGCGGGTAGCTCCTCCGGCGCAGGGAGCCAGTTCACCACCGCGTCAAGAAGACGCTGGACCCCCACGTTCCGAAGAGCGGCACCGCACAGGACCGGAACGAAGCGCCTTTCGAGCGTGCCCTTCCGTATGAGGGGAAGGAGTGCCGCCGGGTCCAGCTCTCCTGCGAAGTACAGCTCCATCGCCTCCTCGCTCAGGTCGGCCACCGCTTCCCTGATCCTCTCAAGGGCTTCGCGGGAGCTCTCCCGCATCTCAAGGGGGATCTCCTCCTCGCGAACGCTCTCTCCCAGAGACTCGGCATCGTAATAGACGGCCCTGCCGGAGATCACATCGACAATGCCGCTGAAGGACTGGCCGCTGCCGATGGGAAGCGCCACGGGCAGCGGAACCGCCCCGAGCATGTCCCTCATCATCTGCAGTACCCGGCCGAAATCGGCCCCCTGGCGGTCCATCTTGTTCACGAAGGCAATGGTGGGAACGGTGTACTTCAGTGCCTGCCGCCAGACCGTCTCGGTCTGGGGTTCCACCCCGCCCACGGCGCAGAACACGGCCACCCCTCCATCCAGGACCCGAAGGGACCTTTCCACCTCGGCGGTGAAATCAACGTGGCCGGGAGTGTCTATGATGTTTATGGCCACGTTCTTCCACATGCATCTGGTGGCGGCGGAGACTATGGTTATACCCCTCTCCCTTTCCTGGGGCATCCAGTCCATCACCGCGGTGCCATGGTCAACGTCGCCCATGCGGTGCGTGCGTCCCGTGTAGTAGAGGATCCGCTCGGTAACAGTGGTCTTGCCCGCGTCAATGTGGGCGAAGATACCGATGTTCCGGAGAGCGCTGGGCGTGTTCATGGAAAGACCTGTCCCCCCCTGCTGAAGCGGTTTTCAGGAGGGCAACCTTACAATGGCGGGGGGTATTGTCAAGTTCGGCGGTAGATGGAAAGCTCCCTCTCCGCCCTGCGGGGATCAGGGTCGGGAACGGCCTCCACAGCTTCTATCAGAGCTATGTACTCACCGGGAAGGCGGTTCTCCAGAGCGCCCCTGACCACATGTTCACGGTACCAGTCGAAGGGCTTCAGTGCCGGGTCAATGGCGGTGGCGCAGTAAACCCAGGCGCTGATCCTGGAACCGTCCATCATGGTCAGTTCCACCAGCCTGTTCTCGTAGCCGTGCCCCACACCCTCAATGGCATCAAGAACCCCCTTCTCATCGGGCTTCAGGCTGTACACCACCCCCAGCACCTCATGGTCGGGATCCCCGGTGAGACATGCGTCGCACTTGGCCGAGCCGTCCCTCTCGCCCGCCTTGTGAAAGGCCAGCCTGTAGCCTGAGAGCCTGCCGACACCCACCCTGACAGCGGACGGGATCCGCGAGCAGAGCCTTGCTGTGGACATGTTTGAACCGTAGGCGAAGTAATGCATCAGTACCCCTGTCCCGTCAGGAACCTGCAGCCCCCGCCGCACCCTCCGGCATGGGCGCACTTTTCACTGCAGCCCCCGCCGGACGATCCCCTGAATGCCTTCACCGCTTCCAGGGCGGAAAGGGCTGAAAAACCTTCTTCAACAACGCTGCCCAGCACGTCCGGGCTCTGTTCGCACACCCTGAGAGTGCCGTCGGGGCCCACCGCCCATTTGCTTTCCCCGCAATGGCAGGCCGTGGGGGTTACACCCCAGTCCTCCAGCCCGGGGAAGACGCAGGGTTCCAGGGGAACACCGGCGAAGACCGGGAGCCCTGTTGAAGAGCAGACCTCTCCAGCGGAGCGGAAGGCCTGTTCCAGCTCCGTCCTGGACGGCAGATAGGCCTGGTCATCAGCCAGCCCGCGGGGAACGAAGCGGTTGAGGCAGAGCGCAGAGGCGCCCAGCGCGGCGGCGAGCCCCGCTGCGCTCCCTGTCCGGTGAAAGCTATCGAATGTTACACAGAAGGATACCGTGACGGTGGCTCCCGTGGACGAGGCGGCGGCGATCCCCGCCGAAACCTCTCTGAAAGGGGTTTCAACTCCCACATCGAAGTGCCGCACCCCGGAGTCGAAGAGGCGCCGGGCAAGGGCGTCGTTCAGCAGGACCCCGTTGGTGGCCACCGCAACGG
This sequence comes from uncultured bacterium, assembly GCA_964541235.1. GTDB lineage: Bacteria > Fermentibacterota > Fermentibacteria > Fermentibacterales > JCC-6 > UBA6080. The sequence continues at coordinate 112,396 of CAZIPI010000001.1, forward strand.
TGAAACCGCGGGAACGCGCCAGGGCCGCTATATCGGGGAGGTCCTCCCTGAGAAGGGGTTCGCCTCCGGTTAGGGTTATCCCCGAGCCGGAGGCATGGGCCTCAAGGCTTCCGAACAGCATGTCTATCCCGGAGAGGGGCAGTTCTTTGGGAACCGCGCTTCCAGGCCTCCTCCAGTAGTTGTAGCAGAACCCGCAGGACAGGTTGCACCGGGGTGTGACCTCAAAGGCGAACCAGCTGCCTTTCAACAACTAGACCGTCAGCAGGTGGGCGAAGAGCGGTTCGAGGTAGGGCTGCATCTCCTGGAAGCCCCGAAGGCGATCGCTGCCTGCCCCGTTCTCGAGGATCTCGTAGAGAAGCTGCACCTCCATGATGGTATCGCCGGGAAAACGCTGCATGTCAGGGTGATGGCCGATGCCGGAAACACTCTGGAGAAGCGCCCATGTCTGGAACCGCATGAAGAGGGTGTCCGAGGCGGACCGGTACACGGCCTCGGTGAGATCTCCCGCGGAACGAAGTCTTTCCAGCTCCCTGAGCCTTGCGTCAAGGTCGAAAAGTGCGTTCTCTTCCATCAGCCTGTTCCAGGGGGGCATCATCCTGGTCATGTGGACCGGGTTCATGCGGCTCAGCCTGAGGGCCCTGGTCTCCACCATGAGAGCCGCTGCCGAGACTGCCCTGGAGAGGCCATCGGTGCTGCCGGACGGGTTCAGGGCCTCCACGCACCGGCGTATCCCGGCTACAATGCTGTCGGCCTTGACGGGGTCCAGCTCACCCGAGGGTCCGAAGGATCCGCCCGACCCGGGAACCCTGTTCAAAAGCAGCCAGTACTCCCTTATCCTCCCCCACTCCCTGGAATCGAGAACGTTGCGAAGCGCCGCCCTCTCCACAGGGCTCAGAAGCTGATGGCACTCCTGGGGAATAGCCGGGGGAGGATCGTGATGGATCATCATCGAGCCTCCCCCTTAAGGGCTGAAGTGATCCTGACCAGTTCCGCTGCAACCCTTTGAACGGCCCTTGCGTTCCTTGCGTCGGCAAACCCTCCGCTTCCGTCAAAGGCCTGGCCGGCCGAACCCACGGCATGCTGTGATGGGATGACCAGCACACCGAGGTTCGCAAGCAGTGACCTGAGGACGGAAAGGCTTCTGAGCCCGCCCAGACTGCCCGGGGAGGCCGAGACCAGCGCGGCGGTCTTTCCGCGGAAGGCGCTCAGGGGTTTCTCGTCAGGGGTACGGGACCGTGACGCCCAGTCCAGCGCGTTCTTCAGCAGCGGAGTGATTGAACCGTTGTACTCGGGAGAGGCTATGAGAAGACCGTCATGCCGGGAAAGCAGCTCCTTGAACGAGAGAGCGTTCCGGGGTATCCCTTCCGAAGACTCGAGGTCTTCGTTCATGAGGGGCATGGGGTGGTCGCCCAGTTCGATGATGGTCACCTCTCCGCCGGCCTCCTCCACGGAAGCGGCTGCAAGCCCCAGGAGAGCCCTGTTGTACGAGCCCTTCCTCGAACTGCCGGCGAAAGCCAGTATCGAAGGCCTGCCTCCGTCCCCCATCAGTCGCCGGCGCCCTTCACCCCGGCCCAGGTGGTGGGCAGAAGGGCCTGGTACTCCAGTATCCCTATCTCGGCTGTGGCGATGAACGCGTGATAGGTCGAGAAATCATCGGCGCCGTCGGGGCCCCGTGCCAGCAGTATCGGATAGGTGTTCCCGGGAACCAGGGGCTTGTCGTACTGGTCGCCTGAGTCCAGCGGTATGGTGAACCTTATCTCTGTGTTCCCTCCCGATTCGGAACCTCCGTCAATGGTGACGTCGTTGCTGCCCCCCAGAAGGGTGTCGGCCCTGTGGGATGTGGTCTGCCATCCCCAGTCATCACGGATGTAGGTGCTGCCCCCAGAAACGTATCCGATGATGATGTTGGCGTCCAGCATCATCATGGATGGATCGAACCCCACCGCCACCCAGCCGGTGGTGGGCCCTGTGAGTTCCACGGCCAGGTCGCCCCCGGCAAGCGTTTCCCACCTGAGAACGAAACCCGAAACCTCGATCTCCTGCCATGCCAGAGTTGTTCCTGCCAGGACTGCGCAAACGATCAATGACCTCATCATGACAAGCCTTCCTTTCACAAGCGGACCTGTTGCATAATAATACAATTACGGGGTAAGGAAACCACATCGAAGAGGGAGGAATCATGAAAAGGTTGATGGCGCTTTCCGGTCTTCTTCTCCTGGCTTCCGGCTGCGGCGACGACGCCACGGGACCGTCGGGCAACGAGGGGTGGAAAAGCTACACCGCCGGCGGAATGGAGATACAGTGGAGGGTCACCGAGAACCAGACCGTACTGCAGGTCAAGCTGTCCGCGCCCACCACGGGATGGGTGGCGGTGGGCTTCGACCCGACGGTGATGATGAAGGACGCCAACTTCATAATCGGTTACGTGCAGGGTGGCACCGGCTACATCCGCGACGATTTCGGGACCGGGGCGACCACTCACCAGGCGGACACCACTCTCGGCGGGACCAGCGACGTGACACTGCTGGGCTCCGGAGAGACCGGCAGCACAACGACCATCGAGTTCTCCATACCCATGAATTCCGGTGACGAATACGATTCGGCCCTGGTTCAGGGCAGCACTCACACCTTTCTTCTGGCGTACGGACCCAACGGCGGCGACGACTTCGGCACTCCCCACCAGTTCGTTCAGGCCGTTGCGCTTGAGCTGTAGGAGGATCACATGAGAAGCGCAGGCATGATTCTTCTTGTCGCGGTCCCTCTTCTGGGATACGGCCCGGGAATGCTCAACATCGAAACACCCTCCCCCTCAGTGGAAAAGGGCAGCATCGAGTTCAGGCTGAACCACCGTTTCTACGGCTCGGCCCTTAAGGACGAGCCGCTGGAGACCTTCTTCGGAATGGACAACGGGGCCAATGTGGGCGTGGAACTGGGATGGTTCCCGGTGGACGGGCTGGAGGTACGGGCGGGACACGTGCGCTCGGGCAGGGAGTACGGTCTGTCCGGCCACTGGAGCGCCTACATCGACAGGTTCCAGGCATCGTTCTCCATGGGTTTCTCATCGGTGAAACCCGCCGCCAATCAGGACAGGGAAGGGGGGCTTACTCTCCTGGGAGCCTTCTCGGCCCCTTTCGCTTCGGACAGGGTGATACCCACGCTGAACTACAGCTACCACCAGAGGCTCGACAGGCACGGCCCCGGATTCGGGCTCTCCGTTGGTCTGTCCGACAACACGGCCCTTGTTGGCGAGTACTTCCCCGTGGTTGACCGTGACGCGGACGATCCGGCGATACTCTCCGAGGACGCGTTCAGTTTCGGCGTGAGAAGGACCACCTGGGGCCACCAGTTCGTGATCTGCCTTGGCAACGGAAAGGGTGTGGGCCCCCATGGCCAGCTGAACGGGGCGGCCACCAACGACCTTTCGGTGGCGTTCACCGTGAGAAGGATGTTCTGACTTCCCGCCCGGGAGGTCCCGGGGAGGACGGACAGGGAGGCATGGAGGTTGGCGGGGTAGCCCTTTCCTCGGGTCGGTACGCCGCGAACCCCCCGGAAAGGTTCGGCGTCATCGTCGCCGGAGCGGGCCCCGCAGGCCTGTTCTGCGCGCAGAGCATTCGAAACCGCGAAGGCGGGGTTCTGCTGCTGGAGCGGAACCCGGGGCCGGGAGCAAAACTTCTGCTCTCGGGTTCGGGGCAGTGCAACTTCACACACACGGGCAGTGTTCAGGATCTCACCTGCAGGTACGGCAGGGCGGGGAACTTCGTGAAACCGGCGCTTCACGCATTCTCCAACTCCGATCTGGTGGCCTTCATCGAATCTTTGGGAGTGCCGACCGCCGTCAGGGATGACGGAAAGGTCTTCCCCGCATCCATGAGGGCGTCCGATGTGCTTGCGGCCCTGCAGGGGAGATGCCGGGAGAGAGGCGTGAGGATCATCTGCGGCTCCCGGGTCACATCGGTATCCCACGACGTGAGCGGTTTTACCGTCACTGCCGAAGGCCGCGAATTCCTGTCCCGAGCCCTGGTGCTCTCCACCGGGGGTTGCTCCCATCCCGAGACGGGTTCCACCGGGGACGGTTACGCCGTGGCCGGATCCCTGGGGCATACCATCGTCGAGGTTACGGAAGCCCTGGCACCTGTCGGCGTCAGCGATCCGCTTATCAGAGGCCTGGCAGGGATCTCGGTGAGGGACGCAACGGTGCGTCTGGTCCGGGACGGCCGAAGAACGTTCGCGGTGACCGGGGATGTGCTTTTCACCGGCAGCGGTCTCTCGGGCCCCGGCATCCTCGATCTGAGCCGGTACATAAGGGAAGGCGATGTCCTTTGGGTCTCGATGACCGGAACAGACCCCGATCAGCTTGCGGAACGGCTGTCGGAGGAGTTCGAGGGTGGAAGGACGCCGGTGAACGTCCTGCGGAACCTGGGCATTCCCGCAAGGCTCTCCCGGGTCATCCTGCAGAGCGGCGGCATTCCTCCATCCGTAAGGGCGGCGGAACTGCCGGGCACCCTGCGCAGGAAGGTGCTGGAACTGGTAACCGCCTTTCCGGTGAGAGTGGCGCGCAAGGGCGGTTTCAGTGTGGCGATGGCCACGGCGGGAGGTGTGCGCCGGGATGAGATCAACAGGCACACCATGGAGTCAAGGATCCTTCGGAACCTCTTCTTCGCGGGAGAGATCATGGACGTGGACGGCGACACCGGGGGGTACAACATCCAGTGGGCGTTCTCGTCCGCCTGCGCCGCTGCCCTGGGTGCCTCGGAGACAACCGTCTGACAGGGCGCACCGCTCTGCTGGCACAGCTCCCGGACCTTCAGCTATAATCCGGCAACTTTCAGCAGAAGGGCTTTCGGGGCAATGAACAGAAACACACGGGCATGGTCCATCGTACTGGCTGGAATGGGCATCAATCTCTCTTTCGGGGTTCTCTACGCATGGAGCATCTTCGCCGCGAATCTCCGGGATTCCTTCGGCTGGAGCAGCACCCAGGCCTCCCTTCCCTACACCATGGCGGTGGCCATGTTCGCAGTGATGATGATCTTCGGGGGGCGTCTGCAGGACAGGTACGGCCCCAGGGCCGCCGTGACCCTTGCCGGGATCCTGGTGGGGGGCGGCATGATCCTTGCCAGCCTGCTGCCAACGGTCCCCGGTCTCGCGCTTTCGTTCGGCCTTCTGGCCGGTTCCGGAATAGGCCTGGGTTACTCCGCCACGACACCCGTCGCGATCAAGTGGTTCCCCCCGGAGAGGAAGGGGCTCATTTCGGGAATGGTGGTGGGAGGATTCGGGGCAGCGACCCTCTACATAGCCCCCCTTACCAACCATCTCATCGAGAACCACGGCGTCTTCAGCTCATTCAGGATACTCGGGGCATGTTTCCTGCTGGTGGTGGTGGGTCTGGCCCAAACCCTGCGGAACCCTTCCGAGCCATTGCCCGCCAGGGCGGCGGGGCCCTCCGCTGCCGCGGGCGACATGAACTGGAAGCAGATGATCCGCACCCCGCAGTTCTACCAGTTGTGGGTGATGTTCCTTGCCGGAGCGCTTGCGGGCCTGATGATCATCGGACACCTTTCCACCATTGCCAGGGTCCAGACCGGCCGGAACTACGGCTTCATGCTAGTGGCTTTCATGGCGGTCAGCAACGCCCTGGGAAGGCCCATAGCCGGGACGATCTCGGACAGGCTGGGAAGAGCTAAGACCATGATGATCCTCTACATAGCTCAGGGTGCGGTACTTCTGTTCTTCTCGGGCTTCTCGGGGTTCGCTTCGATATTGTTCGGGGCGGCAGTGGTCACTTTTGCTTACGGGGCCATGCTTTCGGTGTACCCTTCGGCTGTGGGGGACTTCTACGGTACCAGGAACCTGGGCCTCAACTACGGTGTGCTGTTCACAGCCTGGGGAGCGGGTGGGCAGATCGGACCCATCATGGCGGGCCGGATCCTTGACGCCACAGGCGGCTATGACGCCGCATACCGCACGGCGGCGGCGCTCTGTTTCCTGGCGGCGGTCATCGGGTTCACCCTGAAACCGGTGAAGAAGCCGGGCTTACCCTCAGGAAGCCCCACCCGGCAGGGACCCGTGCATTCTTGACTCATGGGCTGAACGGCCCAATACTCATCCCTTGACGTGGGCTCATCAGTAAAGGCGCGCCGCAGGGTATCGTCAGCTGTTTGAGGGTGCCACCGGCTTACAGGCCGACGAGGGGAGAGAAATGAGAAGATTGCTTGCCGTACTGCTGTCGCCGGCCGCGGCCATGGCGATCACGATAACAGCCGACGACTTCAACTACGCAGCCGGCATCACGGGCTCCTTCTACTATCTCACCGGGGGGACCTGGCCCGGGTGGAGCGGAAGTGTGGATTCCTGGGACTTCTCGGGCATCAGCAGTTCCGAGTACGCCGGATTCGACGTCATGGCCAAGTCGGCCTCGCCCCACGGCGGAGACTTCGGCAGCGCCGATTACGCTGAGAGGGTGGTACAGGCCGATGTGGGAACCGTCTGGTTCTACTCTTCCCTCAACGGCGACTACCTCCAGCACGGGGCCACACTTCCCTGGCTCTCGTACCAGTACAAGGTCACCTACTCACCTGTCATAGCCTGCCTTGACTTCCCTCTCAGCGTGGGCAAGAGCTGGAGTTACGAGTTCACTTATGACTTCTGGGTCGGGTTCGTTCATGTGATAGTCAATGAAAGCCACTCAAAGGAGATCGTGGGCTCCGGGATCATCAAGGTGCCCGCTTCGGGAGGCCAGTGGTGGCCCTGCCTGGTCCTGCGTGACCATGCGGTGATCTCCGACAACTGGGGTGTGACCAACAAGAACGTATGGATCTACAGCTGGCTGGTCCCCGACGGTTTCATAGGCCAGAGCGGGGTGGCCTCCATCGAGAGCGTTGACGGGGCCGGCCCTGGGTTCACGAACTACTCCAGACGTTATGTCCTGGCCAGCTCCAACATCAACCCCGACCCCTGGAGCGCCATGACCAGCACCACATGGGGCAGGATCAAGAGCCTTCCCCATTAGTGCAGCCGGTTCCACACCTTTCCAAGGAGGAAGATGATCGGCCCTCTGCTGCTTGCGGTATCAGTTCTTGAATTGCAGCCCGCAGATCCCTCGTTCCACCGGCGGCTGACCTTCGGCCTTGAGATCGGCGGTTCCCTTTCGGTGGGCGAGTTGCTTCCCATCGAGTTCAAGCCCTCGCCGGACGCCGAGTGGGGGATCATCGTGCCGGTCCCCCTCTACCCGGGGAACGGCCTGGACGTGGGTGCCTTCGTGGAGTACCGCCCCACGGAATGGATGGGTGTCAGGGCGGGCTGGGGAACACAGGTCCCGGTGCAGCCCATGGCCGCCCTGCCGAGTTACATACGGGACGTGACGGGAAGCTTCAACCGGTTCGGGCTGGACCTCTTCGGTTACGCCGGCGGGGGAAGGATGTACGGTGACGCGGGAATGGGAGTCTTCTTCTCCAAGGCCTCCTACAGGTTCCTTTTCGATGACTTCACCACACAGGAGGAGGAGTGGGAGACCGTCACCGGTGATACCTGGACGGCGGGGATAACACCCCAGGTCGGGATGGACCTGTTCCTGAACGACGGAACGGCCATAGGGGGCAGGCTTCTGGCACCCATATCACTTGTCTCCGATGACGGCAAGGATGACACGTCCGACGAAGGTTTCGGAAACTACTCCGGGGGGATCCAGCTGCGCCTGCATTTCAAGCGGCTGTTCTGACCACCGTCCCGGCGCTCACCGGTCATCGGGCTCCCCGCCGTGCCAGATGCCTCCACCGATTATTGACTGGGCGATGTTGGTGAAGTGGTCCGCTGCCCTTTCACAGTACTCTATGTAGTCCAGAATGGCAAGACCGGTCATGTTGGCCAGGTGCGAAGCCAGTGCCTCGCCGTACTTCTCCCGGGCCTCTTCGCTTATCTTGTTCATGCGCCCCTCGAGTATCAGCAGGCGCTGGGCAGCTCCGATATCGTTATGCTTGATGGTCTTGACCGCCTCCCTGGCCATCTCGGTCAGAGCGCTGGATGCCGACACCGCAAGGGCGGGCAGCGGCCCCTCCTCGGACGTGACGTCGCCGGACACCCTGGACCTGGCCTCCATGATGTTCACCGCGTGGTCCGAGATGCGCTCAAGGTCGTTGATGGAGTGGATTATCACGGGAAGGCTCAGTGACTGCTCCCGGGATAGCTCACCCTGGAACAGCTTCGAGGCGTAATCGGTCATGTCCCTCTGCATCACGTCAACCCTGTCCTCCATCCGGACTATCTCGTCCGCGTCGTGGCGCCCGGTGAGGAAGTGCTCGGAAGCCATCAGCAGGCACTCCCCGGAGTACTCGGCCATCCTCCCCATCTCGCGGTTCAGGGTGTCTATGGCCAGCACCGGGCTTTCGAGAAGGTTGAAGTCGAGGACCATCCCGGGTTCCAAACCGGCCGCCACCCGTTCATCCGGCACCAGCAGCCTGCAGAGCCTGGTGAGAAGAGGGACCAGGGGAATGAACACGATGCAGTTGGCGATGTTGAAGATGGTGTGGGCGTTGGCCACCTGGCGCATGGTGTCGGCGGATGTCAGCCGGACAAGTTCGAGGAACAGGCCGTCCTTCCTGAGAGCGAACAGCATGAAATAGGCGGCGCCCAGCAGGTTGAAAAGTGTGTGGGCCATGGCCGCCTGCCTGGCCGCCCTGTTGCTTCCCAGGGCCGCAAGCTGGGCTGTGATGGTGGTTCCGATGTTGTCGCCGAGAACCAGGAACACTGCTCCCTGCAGGTTCACAAGGCCGATCCCCGCCAGGGTCATGGTGAGGCCCACGGTGGCGCTCGAACTCTGCACCAGGACGGTGATGAGGGTCCCGGCGAACACCGCCAGAAGGGGGTGCGTGCTGAAATCGGCGAAGAAGTTCCTCACGGGGGCACTGGCGCGAAGGGGCTTCATGACGTCGCTCATCACGGACATGCCCATGACAAGAAGGCCGAGACCCATCAACGCCCTGCCCCACAGTTTCAGGTTTCGTCCCCGCCCCAGGAAAGAAAGGGCGAAGCCCGCGGCGATTATGGGGAACGCGTAGTCACTGATCTTGAAGGCGATGAGCTGGCCGGTGATGGTGGTGCCTATGTTGGCCCCCAGGATCACTCCCACCGCCTGCTGCAGCGTCATCAGCGAGCTGTTCACGAAACCCACGGTGATCACCGTCGTGGCGCTGGAACTCTGGATGGCAGCGGTGACCAGGGCCCCTGTGGCAATGCCCATTATCCTGTTGGAAGTAATGCGCTTGAGTATCCCCTTCAGCCTGTTCCCGGCAACCTGCTGAAGGTTGGATGACATGAACTGCATTCCCAGGAGAAAGATGGCCAGACCGCCCAGCACCTGAAAGATGATGAAGAAAAGGTTGATGGAGACAAGGGTGATGGATGCCCTGCAGAGTTCGCCCTCGGAATCGCCTGCGACGGCGGTCACCAGTATCTCGCCCATATCCTCGCCGAACTCAAGGTTCATCATGGCCATCCCGCACGAGTCGGTATAGACCACGTACCCCGACAGCCCCTCCTGCATCACCGTCATGTAGCCGGGATGGGGGTGAAGGAGGGCGTCGCCGCTCTGGACCACGAAGTTCACCGGAACGCCCAGGGCCGGGGTGCAGTCGCCGGTGTGCAGCACCTGAACCGACAACGGTTCGGAGAGCATCCGGCCGGTGTTCCCGTAGGTCTTTCCGGACATGGAACTCACCTGCAGCTCGGCGGCATAGGCCAGCGGGAACAACAGAAGCGACAACAGCAGGAAGACGCGCAATGCAGTTCTCCGTTGAGGGAACCTTGAGGACCACCACCCCTGATCGGGAACGAAAGGGGAATATGGGCATTTGGGGCGGGAATGAAAACCTTGCGGGGAGGGTTGCGCCTCAGGCCGCCGATGCTATGTTCACGGGTCCGCACCCCCCGGATGGATGCTGGGCGGTTCGGTAAGTCTGTATTCATGACACTGGTATTATCATATAAAAATGGAGGATAACATGCTTACCCCCTGGTTCTGGTTCGCTCCCGCCGGCTCGGTTCTCGCGCTGGTGGTGGCCTTCCTTTTCTACAGGAGCATGATGGCCGAGAGCGAGGGCACGCCCAGAATGGCCTCCATCGCCCTGGCTGTTCGAAAAGGCGCCATGGCCTATCTGAAGCAGCAGTACAGGGTGGTTGCCGTTGTCTTCCTCTGCCTCACCCTGTTCTTCGCCTTCATGGCCTATGTTCTGAAAGTGCAGAACGGCTGGGTGCCGTTCGCCTTCGTCACTGGCGGGTTCTTCTCGGGCCTGGCGGGGTTCTTCGGGATGAAGACCGCCACATACGCTTCTTCGAGAACCGCAAACGCCGCCATGCAGTCGCTGAACCGGGGTTTGACCCTGGCATTCAGGAGCGGCGCGGTGATGGGGCTGGTGGTGGTGGGGCTGGCCCTTCTGGACATCTCGATATGGTTCATCATACTGAACAGGTTCTACCCTGCTTCCCAGGGGCCCGCGTCTCTGATAGTCATCACCACCACAATGCTCACCTTCGGCATGGGGGCCTCCACACAGGCGCTCTTCGCCAGGGTGGGCGGCGGCATCTTCACAAAGGCGGCTGACGTTGGAGCCGACCTGGTGGGCAAGGTCGAGGCAGGCATCCCCGAGGACGACCCCAGGAACCCGGCCACCATAGCCGACAACGTGGGCGACAACGTTGGGGATGTTGCAGGGATGGGGGCCGACCTTTACGAGTCGTACTGCGGAGCCATCCTTGCCACCGCGGCGCTGGGCGCCACAGCATATGCCGCCTCGGGGGCGGCGGTGCAGATGAACAGCGTGGTGGCCCCCATGCTGATCGCCGGGATCGGAACCATTCTGTCCATAGCCGGGATCATGATAGTCAGGACCAGGGAGGGGGCGACGCAGAGACAGCTTCTCGATTCACTTGGAAGGGGAGTGAACTTCAGCTCGATACTCATTCTGCTTGCTTCCGCCCTTGTTCTGAACCTTCTTGGAATACCCAACGCCTGGGGTATCTGGGGTTCCCTTTTCACGGGCCTGGTGGTTGGGATAGTCATCGGCAGGTCAACGGAGTACTTCACATCACACGGTTACAGGCCCACCAGGGCCATAGCCGCCCAGGCTGCAACAGGCCCGGCTACCGTCGTGATCTCAGGCATCGGTACCGGTCTGATCTCCACTGCAATACCTGTGTTCATGGTTTCGCTGGGCACCATCCTTGCCTTCTTCTTCGCTTCCGGCTTCGATTTCCAGAACCTGCCCATGGGGCTCTACGGGATCGGGATCGCCGCGGTGGGAATGCTTTCCACGCTCGGGATCACACTGGCCACCGACGCCTACGGTCCGATAGCGGACAATGCCGGCGGCAACGCCCAGATGGCTGGCCTGGGGTACGAGGTAAGGGAGAGGACCGATGCCCTGGATGCTCTTGGCAACACAACCGCAGCCACTGGAAAGGGCTTCGCGATTGGCTCGGCGGCGCTAACGGCCCTGGCCCTGCTTGCGGCCTACCTCGAGGAGATAAGGATAGGCCTTCTCAGGGTCGGGGTGGAGTTCTTCCAGTTGGGCGGCGCCACCGTTGAGGTTGCCTCGGCCTCCCTTCGGGAGCTGATGGCTTTCTACAATGTCCACCTGATGTGCCCCACTTTCCTGGGTGGAACGTTCATCGGCTCCATGATGGCCTTCCTGTTCTGCGGCCTCACCATGAACGCCGTGGGGCGGGCCGCGGGACGCATGGTCGAGGAGGTCAGGAATCAGTTCCGGGAGAAGCCGGGCATAATCCAGGGCACCGATGAGCCCGACTACGCCAGGTGCGTTGCCATATCCACCCGAGGGGCCCAGCGGGAGATGATACTTCCCGCAGGGCTGGCGATAGTGGTCCCCATCGTCACCGGGGTGGTCCTGGGTGTGGGCGGGGTCATGGGTCTGCTTCTCGGGGGGCTGGCGTCGGGCTTCGTACTGGCTGTTTTCATGGCCAACGCCGGCGGTTCATGGGATAACGCCAAGAAGTTCGTCGAAGAGGGGAACATGGGCGGCAAGGGTTCAGAGGCTCACAAGGCCACCGTCATCGGGGATATGGTGGGCGACCCCTTCAAGGACACCTCGGGGCCCAGCCTGAACATCCTCATCAAGCTCATGAGCATGGTTTCCATTGTGATGGCCGGCTTCACCGTCACGTTCCATTTCCTGTGACGGAGGGTCAGCCCAAGGCGCGGTCCCAGGGGGCGGGTATCTCCGCAGGGAACCGCCACAGGTCGGTGTGCCCCTGGTCCGCCACGTACAGACCGTCACCCGAGTGCCGCCCGTAACCGAGCCATGAGTGGAACGGAACCTCGTTGATGCAGTCACCCGATACGATGGTCTTCGTCTTCTTGCGGGGCTGGTCACGAAGCTCCTGGTCAGCATCGGTGAACCGGCTCAGTGCGGCCAGGTTGAAGAGCCCGGTCTGCAGTTCGGTGAAGATAACCTGGCGGAACACCTTTCCCGGCCTGTGGGTCGAATACCATGCGTACTCGACCGGGGTCAGGTTGGATACCAGGAGCAGTTGGATCGGGCACATCACCAGGTAGATGTGGCGCTCCCTCTGAGCGGTGTCGGGAACACCGGCGGCGGCCGCCACCTCTGACGGCGACATCTCCTCGTGACAGCTGCCCGGCCCGAAATGGTGCAGCGGCCCCCCCTTCTCCATCTCCAGCACCTCTCCGCCGGTCTTCACAAGGAACACACGCCTGTATGCGCTAATGGGAGTGCAGGAAAAGGCGTTGTTGGAAAGGGCGGTCTTTGTGCGCTTGCCCGCGGCGGAAGCCGCCAGGGCGCTCATGGAATCGCCCGAAGGGTCCCGCCATCCGCCCTCCTCAAGGTAGCTGAAGCCGGGCTTTGTGCCTTCGATGACAAGGTCCACAAATATCTTCCGGCCCTTGAAGTGCTTGCCGGAGCCCGGGCTTGTGTGCCGGGCAAGACCCTCGATCCCCAGGGATGTGGCTGTTATGACGCCCTGCGGGATCCAGAGGACAAGACCAGGATCAGCCATTCCCCACGCTCCTTTGCTTGCGCCCGGCCAGGGGCATACAACGGCTCTTCGGTCTTCGACCCCGGAGACCCTTCAAAAAAAGAATAGCGAGAACGGCAGGAACAGTCAAGGAAACCGGGGGGTTGTCAGTACCTGAGGATCAGGGCCATCCTCTGGTAGTTGTCCAGGGCTCCGTCCGGAACGAAGACGACCTCTCCCTTGCCGGCTATGACCGCCTCGATGATCTCATCCACCGCGTCATCGATCACACCCGGTGATCCAGGAGAATCGGACGGCGTGACGCCCATCCCCGTTCCGTCAACCGTCGCCGGACAATGAAAACCCTCCTCCACAAGAAGGACCTTGCCCCTCCCCTCATGCGACGCAGCCCATATCCCGCCAAGTGTCGCCAGGACCCGGTCTGCTGCGGCTGCCCTGGAGAGTTCATCGATCCTGGACTGCCTGATCCCGGCGAGATGCTCCTCGACCCGGGGCCAGACCATTGCACCCAGGTCATGAACCGGCGTTCCGTCATGGCTGCCCTTCAACGCACCCCTGACAGGGACGGACGATTGGTCGCGGAACATGGATACGAACTTGTCAACCCCCGTGACGAAGAGAGGAAGCGGTTCGGCGGCGGCATATCCGGCCAGGGAGGAGGCAACCGTCATGAAGAACTGCCTGTGTCGCTGGTCACGGAAGGCCGACCGGCTCACTCCCCTGCCTCCGGGGAGAGAAGTCGCCCCGCCGGGACCTGTATGCTCCATTGGAAAGCTGCCGTCCCTGACCTCACTCAGGGTGTCACGGAAGCCCTCGTACAACCGGGTCGGCTTCTCGCTCAGAACCAGAAGCCAGTACCTGGCGGAGCGGTTCAGTGCGAAGACCAGGTCCCTGGTCAGGAACGTCTCGTCAACGACCACCCTCTCCCTGAGGGTGAATGGAAGATGGAACACCCTGTACATGCTGCTGTTTGCGAACACAGCCATCCCGTCAAGGTTCACGTTGTGGTCCACCGAATCCGCAGCTTCGTTGAGGTTGCGCAGGACTCCGGCGATCTGGCGCTTCCCGAACTCCTTCATCAGCCTGTCCACGGCCTGACCGACAAGGTTCTTCAACCTCACCGGATCCTGCCTGTTCTCAGGGAATGTGCGGTTGGCGGGCATGGTGACCGTTACTGCGGGGTATCCCCTCTCCTTCTGCAGCAGCTCCAAGTCCAGACGGTTCATGATTCTCCCTTCCTGTGGAAATACGAGGCTATCAGGGCAAGCCTTCGCAGGTGTTCCTCGGCGCTTTCGTCAGGGGTCCCGATGAGCAGGACGAGGGCTTTCGCCGAGTTTCCGCCGGCGATGCCGGCGAACCCTTCCGACCGTGTTGCCAGAAGCGCCATGGGCGCCGGTGGAAAACCCTTGTGGGTGTGGAGCAGCAGACACTCCGGCGAAAGCCACAGGGCCGCCTCGCTCTGCTGCGCCATGCAGTCCTCCAGAAGCGTGTCCCTGGCCGGTGAGGGCCTGGGATACACGGCCTCGATCATGGCCCGGACAGCACCTGATACCGAACTTTCGCCGATCTCGCTGAAAACCGATGAAGGCGTGAACACATGGTGCAGTTCTTCCGCGTCAGGGGCAGGACCCTCACCGGTCTCCCATTTCATCTCCGGAGGGTAGATCAAGAGGAACGGCCGGGAGCCCAGCAGCCTGTTAATGACACCGGACAGCCTGGCCTGCACGGGCTGCCAGGCCAGCCTTCCTGTCCTCGCCTGGAAGAGAACGGGCAGGTCGCCGTCGCGGAACACCTCATTCAGCAGCCCCGGCAGGCCATGCCAGTCCTCGAGGGCGTGATGCGCCGTCGCCGGGTCCGCAGTATCAAACATCCCTTTTTGCACCATGGCCTTCACCGTGCGGGAGGACGCCACTAGAACGATGCTGCTCCCGGACTGGACGGCGAGCCTCTGAATGACCTCCCATGCGGCGGCGAAGCCCGGCTGATTCTCCATCAGAGGCGGAACCGCAGCGATAATGCGTTTGCACGTGTTCACGGGGGCAGGATTCCTGAACCGCAGCACCAGGAACCTTCCGTTCTCCACCAGAAGGCCCGGGACGTCCTCGTACCCGCTCTCCAGCGAGAACTCCTCATCAATTATCACCGTGGAGACCCTGAAATCCAGCGATGCTCCCATGATCCCCTCCACCACACCGGGGGCGACACGGGTCACTGGCTGGACCGGGGTGTCGGCATCCACGGCCAGTATCACCGCCTCCGCCAGTATCTTCTCGGCGCTCGCCACAGCCTGTTCGCTGTCGCCCGCCTCCGAGGTGATCATCAGCGGGTAGATCGGCTGGCCGAACCTTCTGCGGCGAAGCATGATGGCCAGCGACATCAGCGGCTCTATCTGGTGTGCCGCGCTTATGGGGACCATTATCCGCTCCGGGGCGCCGGAGCTGTCGAGGTGGGTCGAGGCAAGCGATAAGGCAAGCCTTCTCCCGAACCTCTCGGTGATCCAGGGACCCATCACGCATGTGGCCAGGATCATCAGAATGGTCCCGTTGAGCACCTCTTCGGAGAACACCCCCAGCCTGACCCCGACTATCACCGCGGCCAGTGTGGCAGCCGCCTGGTTCACACTGAGTCCGAACAGCAGGCCGGTCTCGTCGCGCGAGAAACGGAGCGCCCTTCCGCCCAGGAAGGCGGCGGCGAACTTGGTCGAAAAGGCGGCGGCAACCATGTAGAGCATCACAATCCATGCGCCGGCCGAACCCGCCAGCGCCCGCACATTGACCATCATCCCCACCGAGAGAAGGAAGAACGGGATGAAAAGGGATTCGCCCACGAAGCGGAGCCTTATCATCAGCCTGCTCTGGTCGGGTATGAGCATGTTCAGGGTCAACCCGGCAAGGAATGCCCCGATGATGGGTTCAAGGCCCGCAAGCGGGGCCAGCGCCGAGCATGCGTAGGCGCATGCCAGGACGAAGAGGAACCCGGGAACGCTCTCGGCGGGAACCCTTCTGAAGAACCAGCGTCCCATGCGGGGAACGCTCCAGACCACCACGCCCACGTAAACCGCCAGCAGTGTGACCAGGCGGATCCAGAACAGGGGGGTGAGGTCACCCTGGACCGACTCGGCGACCACGGCCAGAACAAGCAGGGCCAGGGAGTCCGTGAGGACCGTTCCTCCCACGGCGGTGGTCACCACCCTCTCCTTCACAAGGCCGAGACGCTGAACTATGGGGTAGGTCAGGAGCGTGTGGGAGGCGAACATGCTGGCCATGAGAATGGCCGCCGGCCATGACAGCCCCAGAACCAGCAGCGCCCCCCACATGCCCAGCAGCTGGGGTATGAGAAAAGTGATGCCGCCGAAGACAACGCTGTTGCCGCGTTCCCTTCCGAAGCGGTGCATGTCCACTTCCAGCCCTGCGATGAACATCAGGTACAGCAGCCCCACGGCCCCCAGGGGCTGGACCATGCTGTCCGCCTGGAGCAGGCGGAGCGCGTGGGGGCCTAGTGCGGCTCCAGCCAGGATAAGCCCCACGAGCCCGGGAAGCTTGAGCCGCTGGAACACTATCGGGACCACAAGGACAGCAGCGATGGCAATGCCGAAGGTGAATGCAGGATCTGACGGATCAAGACCGTGAAGAACGCTGGCCAGAGAACTCTCCCTTCAGGCTTCCCCTGTGAAATATTCGGCGGTACGGGGCGCATGGAAAGGGGCGCCCCCGGGTAGGGCGCCCCGTCATGCCTTTAGGGGGCTACCAGCGGTAGTGGGCGAAAGCCTTGTTGGCTTCCGCCATCTTGTGGGTGTCTTCCCTTTTCTTGACGCTGTTGCCCTCGCCCTGGGAGGCCTCGATGAACTCCTGGGCCAGCCGCTGGGCCATGCTGCGTCCCTTCCGGCCCCTGGAGTAGCTGATGATCCACCGCATGGCCAGTGCGTCCCGCTCGCTCTGCTTGACTTCCACGGGGACCTGGTAGGTGGACCCTCCGACACGTCTGGATTTCACCTTCAGTGTTGGACGGACGTTGTTCATGGCCTTGTTGAACACTGCCACCGGATCCTGGCCGGTCTTCTCTGCGATCATGTCGAAGGCATCGTAAACCACGCCCTCGGCCACCGACCGCTTGCCCTGGTGCATGATGTTGTTGATGAACTTGGCTATCACCAGGTTGCCGTACTTCCTGTCCGGGAGTATCTCGCGCCTTTTCGGTCTGTTCCTTCTCATGACGCCTACGCTTCCTTCTTCGTCCCGTACTTGGACCGGCTCTGCTTGCGCCCGCTTACGCCGCTGGCATCCTCCACACCCCGGATGATGTGGTAACGCACGCCCGGCAGGTCCTTCACCCTGCCCCCGCGCACGAGGACCACCGAGTGCTCGTTGAGGTTGTGCCCCTCTCCGGGAATGTAGGCAGTGACTTCATATCCGTTCCGAAGCCTGACCCTGGCCACTTTTCTGAGCGCTGAGTTGGGCTTTTTGGGCGTGGATGTATACACACGGGTGCAGATGCCCTTCTTCTGAGGGCAGGAGGTGAGGGCAGGGGCCTTCGTCTTGGCGACCTGCTTGCTTCTTCCCATCCGCACCAGTTGATTGATGGTGGGCAAATTCTCTCCTTTCAGAACTTTACGTTACTTGTTCCTGCAACGGCGGAACAGCAACCTTACGCATCGAAATGAATAATGTCAAGCGTATCTTCTTCCCTCTCAAGCCGGACCGGCTCGGGCAGGTCCGCGCCGTCGGGAAGGAAGAGCCTTACGTTCTTGTACATGGGCAGCCCGGTCCCAGCCGGGATCAGGTGACCCACGATGACATTCTCCTTCAGGCCGATCAGGGGATCAACCTTCGCCTGCACCGCGGCATCCGCCAGAACCGTGTTGGTCTCCTGGAACGAGGCGGCCGAGAGGAAGCTGTCGGTGGCAAGCGAGGCCTTGGTGATCCCCAGCAGGAGAACGTCGCTGGTGGCCGGCCTCTTGCCCTGGCGCATCACATCCATGTTGTGCCTGTTCAGCTCGAGCCGGTCAACCTGGGAACCCTCGAGGAAACGGGTGTCGCCCGGGTCCTCGATCTTGGCCTTGGAGAGCATCTGGCGAACCACGATCCCCACGTGCTTGTCGTTGATCTTCACTCCCTGAAGCCTGTAGACCTCCTGTATCTCGTTGAGAAGGTAGTCTTCCACTGCTTCGGTTCCCCTGACCCTGAGAATGTCGTGGGGGTCAAGGGGGCCTTCGGTGAGCTTGTCGCCGGCTTCAACATGGTCGCCTTCACGGACCCTGATGTGCTTCGAGGCGGCGATCTTCACCGAGGATTCCTGCCCCTGATCGCCGCGGATGGTGATGGTGCGCATGGCCGCCTTGATGGAGCTCAGGCTTATCACTCCGCTGATCTCGGCGATGGCCGCAGCGTCCAGCGGGCATCTGGCCTCCACCAGCTCCTCCACCCTTGGCAGACCTCCGGTGATGTCCCTCTGCTGGCCCAGCCTTCTCTCTATCCTGGCAAGGTGAACGCCCATCTTTATCAGGGCGCCGTCCTCCACACGAAGGTGGGCTCCGCTGGGAATGGGGTACACACCGAGAACGTTGTCCTTGATGAACTCCTCCACCGGGTCCTGGTCCTGGGTGCGCTGCCTGCCACGGGCCACTGTATGGCTTCGAAGACCCCTGCGGGAGAAGCTGGCTATGAACAGCATCCTTCCGCCCTGAATGGAGTCGCAGAGCATGGAGACCAGCTTCCTGGTACCGGTATGGCCCCGGTTGAGGTCGGCTATGGAGAGGATGAAGGGAACCTGCCTGCTGAAGGCCAGCAGAGATTCCACGAACTCCTGCTCCACATCCTCGTTGTTCCTTGAAGCCGATTCCCCGAGCTTGTCAGCGGCTGCCCTGAGCTTCTTCCAGTGTTCGCCGCCGCTCTTCCTGCCCAGGGCCTCCATCGAGTTCACCGCGTCCATGAACGCGGCGTAGCTTCCGGTGTGAACTCTGCGGCAGTCAACTCCCACGTGGGGGACGGTGAGCTTGCCGTCCAGCGTGAAGTCCTCAAGGAGCGAGGTGTTCCTCACCGAACTCAGGTCTCTGTATGTGAACACCAGGCGGCCTGCGGAGGAATCGGCCTCACGCAGAAGGTCGTGCATGGTGCGCAGCTCCCTGTCGCGCCTCTGGGGTCTTCCGCTGAGAACAACGATGTGCTCGGGAAGGACGAATAGGTGAGGATGGAGCGTGCGGCTCCTGTCCTCCACAATCACCATCTGCCTCCGCTGCTCGCTGTCGATCTCCTCACGGAGGGTTATCTCCTCCTCGATGTCAACGTAGTGAACCGAGCCGTTGTGCTCGCTCACGATGGGGATGATGAACGGGTCGCTCCTGCAGATAAGGTCGTCCCTCTCAACCTGCTGGTCTTCCAGCACGCTGAGAATGGAGCCGGGTACGATGTCGTACGTGGAGACCGAGTCTCCCCTGTCGTCCAGAATGACAACCTGCCCGTTCCTGGTGGCGATCCTGTTCACCCTGCCGGATTCGTCAACGCCTTCGACGATGTGGATGTTGCGGAAGCTCACTGTTCCGGCCCTTCTGGACCTGACTTCCGTCTCCTTGGCCTCACGGCCTGCCACACCGCCGGTGTGGAAGGTTCTCAGGGTGAGCTGCGTGCCCGGTTCCCCGATGGATTGGGCGGCTATCACACCGACCGCCTCGCCCCTGGTCACCTTCCGGTTGCGGCTGAGGTCCCATCCGTAGCACTTTGCGCATAGGCCGTGATCGGCCTCGCAGGTCAGGACACTTCGGATCCTGACGGTCTCGATCCCCTTTTCCTCGATACGGGATGCGTGATCAGGGGTTATCTCGTTCCCGGCCTCGAGTATGATCTCATCGCCTACCGGGTCGAAGACATCCTCTGCGGTAACCCTTCCCACGATCCTGTCGCGGAGCGGTTCCAGCACTTCCTCGCCCTCCTTGAGGGCGCTGATGTTCCTTCCCCTGATGGTGCCGCAGTCATCCATGGTTATCACCACGTCCTGGCACACGTCCACCAGCCGCCTGGTGAGATAGCCGGCGTCGGCTGTCTTCAGGGCGGTATCCGCGAGGCCCTTTCTGGAACCGTGGGTGCTGATGGAGTACTCGATGACGGAAAGACCCTCTTTGAGCGAGCTGATGATGGGTGTCTCGATGGTCTCGCCCAGCTCTCCGGAAAGCTTCTTCTTGGGCTTCGACATGAGACCCCTCATGCCGGCCAGCTGCCTGACCTGGTCCACGCTTCCGCGTGCCCCGGAATGGGCCATCATGAAGATGGGGTTGAAACCCGAGTTGTCCCTCTCAAGGACATCCATCATGGATTTCTTCACATCGTCGGTGGCCTTGCTCCAGATGTCTATGATGCGGTTGTAGCGTTCGGCCTCGGTGAGTTCGCCCTTCCCGGTCCGGTCCTCCACCTCCGCCACGAGCCTCCGGCTCTCCTGCACTATCTCGGGCTTCACGCCGGGTATGATCATGTCCTTCATGCCTACGGTGAGACCGCTTACGGTGCTGTAATGGAAGCCGGTATCCTTCAGGTTGTCGAGGAAAACGGCGCATGCAACCGATCCCTCGTGCTGGTGGCAGCGGGAGACCATGGCCGAAAGGCCCTTCTTGCCGAACACCTTCTCGTGGGGGATCTGGCCGTTGGCCATGATGTAGCCCATGCCTTCGGGGATTATCCTGTTGAAGACCACCTGCCCCGGAGTGGTGTAGTCCTTCCAGAGGGTGGGCTTCCGTATTCCCCCGTCATTGCCCTTTTCGTCTATCCTGTTGATGCCGCGTATCTTTATCTTCGCGTGCAGGTCAACCTTGCCCGCATCCAGGGCTCCGATGACCTCTTCGCGGCTGCAGAAGATCATCCCCTCGCCCTTGACCCCGGGCATGGGCTTCGTGAGGTAGTACACGCCGATGACCATGTCGTGGCTCGGGGTGACCACCGGTTCGCCGCTGGCGGGCTTCAGGATGTTCCTGCTGCCCAGCATCAGCATCCTGGCCTCCACCTGGGCCTCGGCGGACAGTGGAACGTGAACGGCCATCTGGTCGCCGTCGAAGTCCGCGTTGAAGGCGGCGCAGGCCAGAGGGTGCAGCCTTATGGCAAGGCCTTCCACCAGCACCGGCTCGAAGGCCTGTATTCCAAGCCTGTGGAGCGTGGGCGCCCTGTTGATGAGAACCGGATGGTTCCTGATGACCTTCTCGAGTATCGCCCAGACTTCTTCGGGGCGCTCCTCGACCTTCTTCTGGGCCATCTTCACACCGCAGCCGTACTTCTTCTCCCACCTGGCAACCACGAAGGGCTTGAAGAGCTCCAGCGCCATGGTCTTCGGAAGACCGCACTGATGAAGCCTCAGCTCAGGGCCCACCACGATCACGCTTCTGCCGGAGTAGTCCACCCTCTTGCCCAGAAGGTTCTGCCTGAACCTTCCCCTCTTACCCTTCAGAAGGTCCGAAAGGCTTCTGAGGGGGCGCATCCCGGCGCCCTTTACGGGCTTGCGCCGGCTGGAGTTGTCGAGGACGGCGTCAACGGCTTCCTGGAGCATCCTCTTCTCGTTCCTGAGGATCACATCGGGGGCCTGGAGGTCGAGAAGCCTCTTGAGACGGTTGTTCCTGTTGATGACCCTTCTGTAAAGGTCGTTCAGGTCACTGGAGGCGAATCGTCCTCCGTCCAGGGGAACCAGGGGGCGAAGCCCCGGGGGGAGCACCGGGAGTATCCTGAGGATCATCCACTCCGGCTTGTTCTCGGCCCTGGAGTTGGTGAAGGCGACCACCTCTTTCAGCCGCTTCACGTTCTTCTGCCTTCTGGACAGGGTGGTCTCGTTGGCGATGGAGGTCCTGAGCATCGCCGCAAGTTCCTCAAGGTCTATAACGGAAAGGAGCGTGGCGATGGCCTCGGCTCCCATGCCGACCTTGAAGGTGTCCTTCCCGTAAGTCTCCCTGGCGGCGTAGTACTCTTCGTCACCGAGGACGGTGCCGGGCCTGAGCTGGGGGTGATCGCTCTCTACGACGATGTAGGATTCGTAGTAGAGGACCCTTTCCAGGTCAATGTTGGTTATGTCGAGAAGCTTGGATATCTGGCGGTTCTTGTAGTACCAGATGTGGCACACCGGCACCGCAAGGTCGATGTGGCCCATGCGGCTGCGGCGCACCTTGGACATGGTTACCTCCACACCGCAGCGGTCGCACTTCACACCCCGGTACCTGATCCTCTTGTAGCGTCCGCAGGCGCACTCCCAGTCCTTCTCGGGACCGAAGATGCGCTCGCAGAAGAGACCGTCAGGCTCAGGCTTGTAGCTCCTGTAGTTGATCGTTTCGGCTTTCGTTACCTCGCCGTGGGACCAGTTCCGTATGGTGTCCGGAGAGGCGAGGCTGATGCGTATTCCCTGGAAATCCGCGGGAAAAGCATTCACATCTCTGGGAGAGGGATTGCTGTGCATTCTAGTTCTCCTCCTCGGTAACCAGTTCCACATCCAGGGCCAGGCTTCGCATCTCGTTCAGAAGAACGCTGAAGGCCTCCGGCGTGCTGGAAGGAGGGATGGCCTTGCCCTGGACGATACTGCTGTACGCCCGGTTCCTTCCCTCGACGTCATCGGATTTGATGGTGAGCATCTCCTGAAGGCAGTGGGCAGCGCCGTACGCCTCGAGAGCCCAGACTTCCATCTCTCCCAGTCTCTGCCCGCCGTTCTGCGCCTTGCCGCCCAGGGGCTGCTGCGTGACCATTGCGTAAGGGCCGGTTGAACGGGCGTGTATCTTGTCTTCGACCTGGTGGGCGAGTTTCATCACGTACATGAGCCCCACCGTGACCCTTTCATCCATGGGTTCACCGGTCCTGCCGTCAAAGAGAACTGTCTTTCCGTCGCGGGGAAGGCCCGCCTCCTCCAGGCTGTCCTCTATCACCGTGTTCTCCGCCGAGTCGAACACCGGTGTGACGACATCGTAGCCCAGGGTCTTGGCCGCCCATCCGAGGTTGGTCTCCATGATCTGACCGACGTTCATACGGGAAGGCACGCCCAGCGGGTTGAGGCATATGTCAACGGGGGTGCCGTCCGGAAGGTAGGGCATGTCCTCCTCGGCGACGATGATGCTCACGATGCCCTTGTTACCGTGCCTGCCCGCCACCTTGTCGCCTACCCTGAGCTTGCGCCTCTTGGCCACATAGACCTTGACGAGCTTGATGACCCCGGGTTTCAGTTCGTCCCCTACGTTCACCCTGTTCTCGGCCTGAATGAACTCCTGCTGGATCCTGTCAAGCTCGCGGCTGGTGCTGCGCAGTATCCGCCTTGCCCTGTCGTCGGCCTTCAGGTCCTCGCAAAGCTGCCGGCCGTAATCAATGTCGGTGAAGTTCACCTTGCGCAGGGAGGCCGTGGTCAGCTTCCGGCCGCCGGGAACGTACTGCTCGCCGGTAACCGCGTCTATGAGGTTCACCGCCTTCTGTCCCGCGAGCACCTCGCACAGCATGTCGTCCCTCTCCTTGCAGAGCCTCTGCTCTCGGTTGAGCTTCTGCTCCCTCAAGGCGTCGATGCGCTCCTCAAGGACCCTCCGGCCCCTCTCGGTGTCATCCCTGCGGGAATAGACCTTCACGTCCACCACGATGCCGTCCATGCCGTTGGGCGCCCTGAGGGACGTATCCTTCACGTCCCCGGCCTTCTGCCCGAAGATGGCCCGGATGAGCCTCTCCGCGGGAGAGAGGTCCTGCTCGCCCTTGGGGCTCACCTTGCCCACAAGAATGTCGTCGGACCTTACCCTGGCGCCGATCCTGATGATCCCGTTCTCGTCCAGGTTCCGCTTCCGGTCCTCGCCCACGTTGGGAATGTCGCGAAGAAGCTCCTCGGGACCGAGCTTGGTCTCCCGGAAGTTCACCTCGTACTCCTCGATGTGAACGCTGGTGAAGAGGTCGTTCTTGACCAGCCTCTCGCTCACCACAACCGCGTCTTCGTAGTTGTAGCCGTTCCAGGGGGTGAAAGCCACCAGGGCGTTGACCCCCAGCGCAAGGCTGCCGTCACAGGTCGCCATGCCGTCCGCCAGGATGGTCCCTTCCTCAACCCTCTGGCCCGGGCTCACTATGGGCTTCTGGTTGATGCAGGTGTCCTGGTTGCTCCGCTGGAACTTCTTCAGTTCGTAAACGTCGTCGCGGTCGAAATCGTACTCGTCGCCGTCGGCCCTGACGACGATCCTGCGCGAGTCCACCTCGACCACTGACCCGCCCCTTCTGGCTGTCACCAGAGCGCCGCTGTCACGGGCGGCAACAGGTTCCATGCCGGTCCCCACCACCGGAGGCTGGGTGTAGAGCAGGGGAACCGCCTGTCTCTGCATGTTGGAGCCCATCAGCGCCCTGTTGGCGTCGTCGTGCTCGAGGAAGGGTATAAGGCTGGCGGAGAGCCCCACAAGCTGCATCGGGCTCACGTCTATGTATTCGATGTCCTCCGGGCGAACCATGGGAAAGTTCCCGGCCTTCCTGGCCCGGACGAGCGGGCCGCAGAGGTATCCCCTGGAATCCACCGGCGAGTCGGCCTCGGCTATGGTGGTCCGGTCCTCGCGGTCGGCGGAGAGGTAAACCACCTCATCGGTGACCTTGCCGTTGATGACCCTCCGGTAGGGGGTTTCGAGGAACCCGAAGCGGTTGATGGAGGCATAGACGGAGAGGGTGGTGATAAGACCGATGTTGGGTCCTTCCGGTGTCTCCACGGGGCACACCCTTCCGTAGTGGGTGTGGTGGACGTCCCTCACGTCGAAGCCTGCCCTCTCCCTGGTGAGCCCGCCCTCTCCCAGCGCGCTGGTACGGCGCTTGTGGGTGAGCTCGGCCAGCGGGTTGGTCTGCTCCATGAACTGGGAGAGCTGACTGGAGCCGAAGAACGTGTTGATGACGCTGGAAAGGGTCCGGGAGTTCACCAGGTCCTGCGGGCGCAGCTTGTCTTTGTCCTGGTGACCCATTTTGTCACGGATTGTGCGGGCCATCCTGCTCAGGCCCTTGCTGAACTCCTGGCTGAGAAGCTCGCCCACCGTCTTCACCCTGCGGTTTCCCAGATGGTCGATGTCGTCAGCGGTGTTGGTGCCCTCACGGAGCATTATCAGGTTGTCAACTATGGCGACCAGGTCTTCCACCACCAGGGTGAGACGGTCCATGGACGTGTTTATGTTGAGCCGCTCGTTCAGCTTGTAGCGCCCGACCTCGCTGAGGCTGTAGCGCTTGCTGTCGAAGAACATGCTTCTCAGGTAGCTCCTGGCGTGGTCCAGCGAGGGCGCCTCGGTCCCGCGAAGCGCCTCGTAGATCCACATGGTGGCAGAATCTTCGCTTTTGTCCATTCCGGCGCCGAGACTGGACTCCTCCTTGGCCAGCGTCTTCCTTATACCGTCGAAGTTGTCCCTCTCGGAGCGGGATTCGAGGAACCTGGCCTTCGTTATCCCGCGGGCCACGAGGTTCTCCAGCTTCTCAACCGTTTCCACCGGCTCGTCGCAGCGGACAAGCACCTCGCCGGTCTCAGGGTCTGCAATGTCCTCGGCGAAGGTACGATGAATGAAATCACCGCTTCTGGACTGGCGCTTGAGCATGGCTTCCAGGTCCTTCACCACTACCGGATAGAAAGCTGCGAGTATCTGGGCGTCGGTGGTGAGCCCCAGGGCCCTGAGAAGCATGGTGACCGGAATGCGCTTGTTCCGCCTGTCGATGATGGCAAAGATCTGATCGTTGGGATCAAGGTTTATCTCCAGCCACGATCCCCTCTGGGGGATCACCCGGGCGCTGTGGACCCTGCGGTTCCTCTGCTGAAGCTTCTCCTCGAAGAATACGCCGGGGCTCCGGTGGAGCTGGCTCACGATGACCCTTTCGGCACCGTTGATGATGAACGAGCCGCTGTCGGTCATGATGGGAAGGCTTCCCAGAAAGACCTTCTGGTCAACCCCCATCTTGAAGCTCTTCGACTCGGGGTCACGGGTGACCAGCCGCATCACGGCGTTCAGGTTGGCGCAGTAGGTGACGCCTCTCTCCAGGGCTTCCTTTACGGTGTGCTTCGGTGGGGATACCTCATAGCTCACGTACTCCAGGGAAAACTCCTTGCTTGCGCTCTCGATGGGAAATGTGTCCAGGAATATCTTGTGTAAACCTTGGGGAAGTCTTTCATCGGAAGGCACATCCGCCTGTAGAAAATTCTCGAAGGAATCCCGCTGTACCTTCAGCAGGTCGGGTACTTCCAGGGCAGGGGTAACCCGCGAATAGTTCCTGACAGATCTATCCTTATTCACTGCCGCTCCTCACAACTGAAAGGAAACACGAAATGCCCGGAAAAGGGGACGGAAGGGACGGGACCGTATCCCGCCCCTTCACCCGGACTGCCTTCGAGAGCCTACTTGAGTAGAACAGTTGCGCCGGCTTCCTCAAGCTGCTTCTTGAACTCTTCGGCTTCCGCCTTCTCAGCGGCTTCCTTGATCTTGGAGGGAACTCCGTCAACAAGGTCCTTGGCCTCCTTGAGGCCCAGGTTGGTCAGTTCCCTGACAACCTTGATGACGGCGATCTTCTTGGAGCCGAAGCTCTCGAGGATCACGTCGAACTCGGTCTGCTCCTCGACCTCGGCGGCGGCCGCAGGACCCGCGGCTGCCACAGCCACTGCAGGAGCGGCTGCCGAGACACCGAACTTCTCTTCCATTTCCTTGACAAGCTCGGCGAGCTCGAGAACGGTCATATTGGAAATGGCCTCGATTATGGCGGCCTTCTTGTCGTCACTCATGGTTATTCCTCCGTGTTAGGCAATCGGACCCTTGGGTCGCGTTACTGGTATCTACTCAGTTCTCTTTGCTTTCCCTGACCGCATTCAGCGCGTAGAGAAGTTTCCTTATCACGCCGCCGGAAACGGTGACGAATCCACGTATGGGAGCTGTGGCGGAACCCAGCACCCGGGCCAGGAGCTCATCACGTCCCGGCATGTCCGCCAGGCTTGCGACCTGGGCCGCATTGAAGCTCCTGCCGGCCACGAAACCGCCCTTGATGACCGGCCGGCCACCGTGGGTGGAAGCGAAATCCTTCAGAAGCTTCGCCGGAAGCACTTCGTCACGGCTGGACGCCAGTGCGGTGGGCCCCGAAAGGCAGCCGAAAACGCCTTCCTCGCCTGTGAGCTCGATGCCCTTGAGAACTATGTCCAGCAGGGTGTTCTTCACAACTGTGAACTGCACACCGCGCTCCCGCATGGTTCTTCTGAGTTCGGTCATCTCCGCCACGGTGATGCCGGTGAAATCCGCCAGAACGAATGTCCCGTTCACGGAAAGGTCTTCCGTGAGCGAAGCGACGGTGGTTTCCTTACGCTGTCTGGTTATGCTCATTCCACCCTCCTCACTTGAGTACCGACCGGAGATCGGCGGTGTCGACCCGAACTCCGGGGCCCATGGTGGAAGAGACCGACATGCTGATGATGTACTTGCCCTTTGCCGTAGCAGGCTTGAGCTGCATCACCTTCTCCATGAAGGCCACAATGTTCTCCCTGAGGGCAGGCTCATCGAAACTCACCTTCCCCACGGGAACGTGAAGCACACCGGTCTTGTCAACCCTGAAGCTGATCTTGCCGGCCTTGGCCTCTTTGACTGCCTGAGCGATGTCCATGGTAACTGTACCTGTCTTGGGGTTGGGCATCAGTCCCCTGGGACCGAGGATCCTGGCAACGGCGCCCAGGCCCTTCATCATGTCCGGGGTGGCTATCACCACGTCGAACTCAAGCCAACCCGACTTTATGCGTTCGATGGTTTCCTCGTCGCCCACCGCATCCGCGCCGGACTCTTTCGCCTCTTCGGCTTTCTCGCCCCTGGCGAACACGAGGACCCTTACTTTCCGTCCGGTTCCGTTGGGAAGGATGCATGTGCCCCTTACCACCTGGTCCGAATGCTTGGGGTTGACGCCCAGGTTCACCGCGACCTCGACGGTCTCGTCGAACCTGGCTGTGGCGGCCCCCTTCACAAGGGCGATGGTCTCGTCGAGGGTGTACGACTTGAGCCGGTCCACCGTTTCACGCGCCAGGGCGAACCTTCTGCTGACCTTAGCCATCCACCACCTCCAGGCCCATGCTCCGGGCGGTGCCCCGGATCATCTCCACCGCGGATTCCTCGGATGCGGCGTTGAGGTCCTTCATCTTCGTGCGGGCAATCTCGCGGCACTGGGCAAGGGTTACGGTCCCAACCTTGTTGCGGTTGGATTCCGGCGACCCCTTTGCCAGGCCGGCGGCCCGTTTCAGAAGGATCGCAGCGGGAGGCGACTTGAGCTCGAAGGTAAAGCTTCTGTCCTTGTAGACCGTGACCACCGCCGGGATGATCAGGCCTTCCTGCCCCTGGGTACGGGCATTGAACTCCTTGCAGAACCCGGCGAGGTTGATGCCGTACTGGCCCAGTGCGGGCCCCACGGGGGGCGCCGGAGTGGCCTGTCCTGCGGGGAGCTGAAGCTTTACCATGCCCAAGATCTTCTTGGCCATGGGAACTCCTTTCATCCGTCCCGTTCCTCCCCTTGATGGAACGGCGGCGGACCGATTGCGGGGTTGGAAAACCCCCTGTTATGGCCCGGGGTTTCCCCTAGACCAGCCTGATCTGGGAATGGTCAATCTCCACCGGGGCCTTGCGGCCGAAGATCGTGAAGATGACCCTCACCTTACCCCTCTCGGGGTTGATGGACTCGATGACGCCCGTGAAATTGCGGAAGGGGCCCTCCACCACGCGGACGGTCTGACCGACCTTGAAGGATATCCGGACGACCTTCCTCTCCTCGGAGCCGTCGGTCTGGCCGAGGATCCGCCGCATGTCCGAGTCCGGCAGCGGTGTGGGTCTTCCCTTGTTCATGGGAGGAAAACCGCTCACGTTGACCATGCCCCTTATGTCGAGAATCATCTCGTCGTCAACTTCCAGCTGGACGAAGACGTAGCCCGGGTAGAGCTTCTTCTCTCTGGTGACATCCTTGCCGTTCCGGCGGTTGGTGATCTCCTCGGTGGGAATGACCACCTTTCCGACCCGGCCGGGGAACTTCCTCTTGAGCGCGCCTTCGAGGAACTTCTTCACCCTGAGCTCGTAGCCGGAGTAGGAGTGCACCACGTACCACTTGAGGTTCCCGGTTTCCTCCAGGACGCCCTCTTCCACGGCGGACAGCCCGGGTGCCGCCATCAGTCGAGCGTCCTGATGAGGAAGGACATGGTCTGGGAGGCAAGGGTGTCCGCCAGGAAAATCCAGACAGCCACCACCGCCACGGCGGCCAGGATGACCCAGGTGGATGCTATGGTCTCATCCCTGGTGGGCCAGGCCACCTTCACCAGCTCCGCCTTGACTTCACCAAGGAACTCGACGGCCAACCCCGTCCATCTGGACAGGAAGCCGAGTCTGCCTCCACCGGCCGTTTTAGCCGCCATGTTGAAATGCTCCGTCCCGTCGTTTCGTTTTCGTTGCACTGCCGTGGCCAACCGTCTGGGAACTGGCAGGGCAGGAAGGACTCGAACCCTCAACCCCCGGATTTGGAGTCCGGTGCACTGCCAATTGTGCTACTGCCCTGCGTTCCCCGCCGCCGCGCCCGGTTCTACTTGCCTTCCCTGTGCTTGGTATGCTTTCGGCAGAACCGGCAATACTTGTTCAACTCCATCCTGTCCGGATGGGTTCTCTTGTTCTTCGTGGTGCTGTAGTTGCGATGCTTGCACTCGGTGCAGGCCAGGGTGATTATCACTCGCACCTTTCACCTACTTCAGTATCTTGGTCACCACTCCGGCGCCGACCGTGCGGCCGCCTTCGCGGATGGCAAAACGAAGCCCCTCTTCCATGGCGATGGGGGTGATGAGCTCCACGGTCATGTTGGTGTTGTCACCGGGCATGACCATCTCGACGCCCTCGGGAAGCTCGATGGCTCCGGTGACGTCGGTGGTGCGGAAGTAGAACTGGGGTCTGTAACCGTTCTTGAAGGGCTTGTGTCTTCCGCCGTCCTTGGCGCTGAGCACCAGCACCTCTGCTTCGAACCTGGTGTGGGGGGTGATGCTGCCCGGCTTGCAGATGACCATTCCCCGCTCCAGATCCTCCTTGGCGATTCCACGGAGAAGCAGGCCCACGTTGTCCCCGGCCTGGCCCTCGTCCAGAAGCTTGCGGAACATCTCCACACCGGTGCAGACCGAGCCCCTGGTTTCCCGGATGCCCACGATCTCCACCTTGTCGTTGGTGTGGATGGCCCCCCTCTCGACTCGGCCGGTGCCTACGGTTCCCCTGCCGGGGATGGAGAAAACGTCCTCCACAGGCATCAGGAAGGGTTTCTCGGTATCGCGCTCGGGGGTGGGAATCCAGCTGTCCACCGCTTCCATCAGCTCATAGACGCACTTGGCGTCGGGATCGTCGGGCATGCCCGAGGAGTTCAGGGCCTTAAGAGCGCTTCCACGAACGATGGGGCTGTCCTCCTCGAAACTGTACTTGGCCATCAGCTCCTGGACTTCCATCTCCACCAGGTCGATGAGTTCCTCGTCGTCCACCATGTCGCACTTGTTGAGGAAGACCACGATCTTGGGAACGTTCACCTGGCGGGCCAGAAGGACGTGCTCCCGGGTCTGGGCCATCACGCCGTCGTTGGCTCCGATGACCAGGATGGCGCCGTCCATCTGGGCCGCGCCGGTGATCATGTTCTTGATGTAGTCGGCATGGCCCGGGCAGTCCACGTGGGCGTAGTGCCGGTTGTTGGTCTCGTACTCCTGGTGGGAGGTGGCGATGGTTATACCCCTGGCTTTCTCCTCCGGAGCGTTGTCGATCTGGTCGAAGGTGACGAACCTGGTGTTCTTGTTCTGGGTGGCAAGGCACTTGGTGATGGCAGCGGTGAGGGTGGTCTTGCCATGATCGATGTGACCTATGGTACCCACATTCACGTGGGGTTTGGTCCGCTCAAACTTCTCCTTGGCCATGTGTCTGGCTCCCTCTCATGAGTGGGTTTTCC
The DNA here is from genome assembly GCA_964541235.1 of uncultured bacterium. GTDB lineage: Bacteria > Fermentibacterota > Fermentibacteria > Fermentibacterales > JCC-6 > UBA6080. Next base: position 143,298 of record CAZIPI010000001.1, read on the forward strand.
GGTTGACCCGTTTTCCGCCCTTTTTTATCGCAATACCAGGCCTGGAGCCCACGAGCAGGATTGAACTGCTGACCTCGTCCTTACCAAGGACGCGCTCTACCGACTGAGCTACGTGGGCTTTCCAGACCATCCAGAAAACCTCTTTGGAGCGGGAGACGGGGTTCGAACCCGCGACCCTCAGCTTGGAAGGCTGATGCTCTGCCAACTGAGCTACTCCCGCTCATAGAATAAAACATCCTGGTGGCGAGGGGTGGATTCGAACCACCGTAGGCGTCCGCCAACAGATTTACAGTCTGCCCCCTTTGGCCGCTCGGGAACCTCGCCACCGCTATGCAAACCACGCCGTAAAGCGCATTTCTTCCTGGAGCTGGCGATGGGACTTGAACCCGCAACCTGCTGATTACAAATCAGCTGCTCTGCCAGTTGAGCTACGCCAGCACAGGGTCACGAACATACAACACAAAAATACAATCCGTCAAGCTTTTTTCAGCCGCCCGGCCGCAAGTTGACGAAGCGTCTTTTCCAACGTACTCTACCGGGTGGGGAAGATACCCCTTGGAGGTAAAATGTCAACGACCATGACCCGAACGCTTCTGTTTGCGGCGCTGCTTCTTGTCATCGGGTGCGGCGGCGGGATACGGGACGAGCTGTCCATGGTGCCCGGCACCTGCCTCTTCCATGTTCACCTTGAAAAGGGCATCTCGCCGGCGGTCCTGAACGAGCTGGTATCCCTTGACCGCAACCTGGTGCTGGCCGAGTCCCTTCTCGCAAGGGGCCCAGTAGGCGTAACCCTGATGGGGGTGGACATCACCAGCCTCTCCCCGCAGTTCCTGTTCCTCACCAGGCGTGTCTCCCCGGACAGGGCCGCCGACCTTGCGGCCGAAATGCTGAACCTGTCCAGGACCGAAGACGGCAGCCGCATCAACCTTGCTGACAGGACAGGCCTCATCCGGGCATCGGTCACGGGCAGGAAGGGGTGGACGGCGATCTACCTCGGACCCGCTGCCAACATCACTGCGGATGCCTGGCTCAGGATGGAGAAGGTGGGCTCCCTGGCCGCGGACGAAGCCCTTCTTCAGGCGCTTCCCGGCAGACACCATGCCACGCTCATGCTGCCGGGGAACCTTTTCGCCTTCGTTTCGCTCCTTCCTGTTGAACGTTACATCCCCTGGTGGGAGGAGTACACCAGGATCTCGCGGCTGGTCAGGCCTTCCGCCATGACCCTTTCGGTCACTTGGCCATCGAGCGGAAGGATCGTCCTCGAAGCCATCATGGCACGGGAGGACGGAGGCGTGACCTCCGCACGGTTCTCCATCGACGATACGGGTGTGAGCCCCGACAGCGTTTTCGCGCTCCTGTCCGGGCTCGCCGGAGGTCTTCTGTGAACCCGGTGATAGAGGCCCGCGGCATCCACAGATCGTTCGGCGACATACCGGTGCTCCAGGGACTCGACATCTCCATGGAACCGGGAGGCTTCATAGCCGTCACAGGAAGGAGCGGCTCGGGGAAGAGCACGCTGCTGGGAATTCTCGGCACCCTTGACAGGGACTTCAAGGGGACCCTTCACATCGGCGGGGTGGACACCGCCACCCTTGACGGAGAAGCCCTTGCCGGTCTGAGACGGGAGAAGCTGGGCTTCATATTTCAGGACTTCCACCTTCTTCCGAACCTGACCGCGCTGGAGAACGTGCTTCTGCCGGCGGTCTTCTCGGGACGGGAGATGGAGCCTGTGGAGAGGGAGGCGCGGGAACTGCTGGACAGGCTCGGCATACGCCTGGACGCAACCCCCAGCCGCTTCCTCTCCAGGGGTGAGAGGCAGAGGGTTGCAGCCGCCAGGGCGCTGGCAGGAAAGCCCGACGTTCTCCTGGCCGATGAGCCCACAGCAAGCCTTGATGAGGCCAGCGAGGAGATCCTTTTCGATCTCCTCGACAGCATGCGCCGGGAAAAGGGGTTCGCCCTGATGGCGGTGGTCCACACCGCCGGCGTCCTTGAACGGGCCGACAGGGTCCTGGACCTGAGGGAGGGGGTGCTTCACGATGCGGGCATCCATGCGTAAGGCGATGCATCTCTGGAACAAGGGCCACTGGAGGGACTACCTGTTCAGCCAGGCCATGCTTCTGGTGGCATCCCTCCTCCTTGTTTTCTTCATCTCCATCGGTCTGGGCGTGGGGCGCATACTCGACCGCTTCCTGTCCAGCGACCTCCCCGAGGAGCAGGTGAGGGTCACTCCGCAGGTGATCTCCGCGGGGTTCTTCCAGACCGAAAGGGGCGGGGTGGAGATAACCGACGCGCTTCTCGACTCGCTCCTTGAGATGCCCCAGGTGGCACGGATAGACCGGCAGGTCTATGCCCATGTGCCCGCCTACCTCCGGGGGCTCCTGGGCGGCAGGAACTACTACACGGACATCACCATGGAGGGGGTCACCAGCGCTTTCGTGCCGGACAGCCTCGAGGAGCGGTTCGGGTGGGACTACACCCTTGCCGACAGCTCGAGGGCAAGGCTGCCGATAATCCTTTCCGAGAACCTTCTTCTTCTGTACAACGCCGGCTTCGCCGAGGCCCACGGGCTGATGGGTCTCACACAGCAGGGAGTAGTGGGACTGGAGTGCCAGGTCACCCTTGGCGCCAGCTCCATCGCCAGCCTGCAGGCAAGGCCGATAACCGTCAACGCACAGATAATCGGCACCAGCAGGAACATGGCCCTTTTCGCCCTGGCGGTTCCCATCGGTTTCGTCGAGGAGGTGAACCAGCTCTTTCTGCCTGACAGGGCCCACAGCTACAGCGCCCTGATGGTAACCGCAACCTCGGCCGAACTGGTCCCAGAGATCGTGAGGAAGGCCGAATCCCTGGGCCTCCGCGCCGAAACCCACCGGGGGATCGCCCAGAAGGCCGAGATCCTGGTGGGCATAGTGACCGCGGCACTGGGGGCCCTGGCGGTGGCCATACTCGGCGCCGCCCTTGCAAGCGCCGTACACACACTGGTGGCGGACCTGAAGAACCGTTCCTACGCCCTGGGGGTCCTGGTGGCCCTGGGAACCACCAGGGAGAGGCTTGCCCAGGTGTTCGCCTTCCAGATCTTCCTGATGTCCGCCGCCACCACCCTGATCGGCGGGCTCACAGGCTGCGGGCTTGCTGCGCTGGTGAGTTACGGCCTTCTCTCACTCCTTCCCGTACTGCAGATGGCAGTCCCCTCACTGGCGGTGTTCCCCGTGGCCCATCTCCTGGCGGGGCTGGGAACCGTTCTTCTGGCTTCCACAGCATGGGCGTGGTTCTTCTTCAGAAAGATACTCGGCACGCCGGTGACCGAGTTGTTGAGGCGGTAATGGGAAAGATATGCCTTCTGATATGCCTGGCGTGTGCCGGCGGGCTCATGGCCCAGTGGCCGGACAAGGTGATAGCAACCGTATCCACCGGGCAACACCCCAACGACGCCTGCTTCTCATCCGACGGGACAAGCGCCTTCGTGGCGGTGGGCTACGGCCTGCTTTCCAGGATAAGCACCCAGTCCTGGACCGTGAGCGGAGTGCTCTCTCTGGGGGGAACCCCGATGTGCGTCACCACCGCCGGGAACACCGTGCTGGTGGCTGACGAGGGGCTTGACCGGCTTCTGTTCATCGATGGGGACTCACTGACGGTCCTGGCTGAACGGGCCATGGCCCCGGGACCGGCGGAGTTCCAGACCTCTCCCGACGGAAGCCGGGTGTACCTTTCCCACAGCGGCGGGTTCGTCAGCGTCATTGACGTTCAGACCATGGAGATAGAGTCTGTCGTATGGGTGGGCTACCAGCCCGGGGGCTGCCATGTGACCCCGGAAGGCGGAACCCTCTTCATAGCCGACAACCAGAGCCCCGAGGAAACGGCTTTCATCCTTCCGGAAGGGCCCGTCCAGAGGTTCGTATCCGGCATGGACAGCTTCGACTGCACGGGAGCGCAGGGCAAGCTCTACTTCTCCAACCCTTCCTGGGGAATCCTTCTCAGGGTTGACCAGGCGACCCGCCAGACAGAGGGAAGCCTGGGCCTCACCGGAGCCGAGCCGAGGTGGATGGCGCCCATCCCGGGCACACCCTACATGGCTGTGGTCTCCACATCTGACAACACGCTCAGGATCATAGACACCGGTCAGTTCCAGCAGTCGGGGCAGATCGCGGTCGGCGCTTCACCTCAGCGCATAAGGGTCTCCCCCGACGGCGCCTACATCCTCGTGCCCTGCCGCGGCACCGGGAAGCTCTACGTCATCGGACATGACCCGGCTGGTGTGGAGACCGGCGGCACAGGTTTCTCGCTTCGCAGTGCCGGTCCATCCGGCGCACCCGCAGTAACACTTGAACTTGACCGCCCGGTGTGCGTCACCGTGACCCTTCACGACCTTGCGGGCCGCACCGTGGCCCGGCTCCACCACGGCCCCCTTCCGGCGGGAGTACATACATTCCAGTGTCCCGGCCTGCCTGCGGGAGTGTACCACGCCGCGGCAAGGGGGGGCATCGAGGGCGGGTGCAGGCTGACGGTCATCAGATGAACCTGGCCTTCGTTGTTCCGGTAACACGCCCGGAAGACGCCAGGGCCCTGGCTGAATGTCTGGCCGGTTCCCCGGTGACCGGGGACTGCGAGATCGTCTTCGTAACAGGGCGGAAGATTCCGGGCCTTCCCGCAAACGTCCATTGCCTGGAGACACGTGAGAGGCACGCCTCGGCCAGGCGGAACCTTGGGGTAAAGGCCACTGCGGCTGAATGGATAGCTTTCCTTGACGACGACACTCTGCCGACCGGGACCTGGTTCAAGGCCCTTTCGCATGCCATTGACGGTGCCGACCCCATCGTCACAGGCCCCACGCTGCCCATGGGCAGGGACCTCGATGAAAGGCTATCCGACCTTGTAACCACGTCGGCCCTTGGCGAGGGAAGCATGCTCTACGGCTCAAGGGATGGGTCCTCGCCGGGTTTCAGCTCCGTCTATCTGTGCAACTGCCTGGTCAAGCGTGAGGTATGGGAACGTGTAGGAGGTTTCAACGAACTGGCGGACTGGCGCGTGGACGACACCGAGTTCTTCTACATCGCCCTGCGCCTTGGCTTCCGTCCGGTCTTCATAAGGGCCTTCACTGTCAGGCACCGGCGCAGGGGTTTCTTCCACGGCTTCCTGCCCCACCAGTTCAGGGCGCGCTTCGCCACCGGCATGAACACGGTGATCTTCCCCGAGATATTCCTTCGGATACCGGGGGTTACCGCCATGCTAGCGGGCCTCGCTCTCGCACCGGTGATCGCTGCCGTGCCGGTCCTGCTGAAAGCCGTCATTCTTCTCTACTTCTGCGCGCTGCTCCTTGACACCCTGCTGCGGATACCCCGTGACAAAGCGGCCGCGCTTCTTCCGGTGTGCCACCCGATCCATCACGCGACGATCGCCACCGGGTTCACACTGGGCCTCCTGCACACTCTCCTCACGCGGCGCAGGCACAAGACCGTCCTGGCCCACCGCGCGGAAAGGTACGGTGTGTTCCGGTGAGACGGCGTCCCTACGGCTTCGCCTCCATGGCGCTTCGCAGCCTGTTCTCCGGAACGCCTCCGTACCTTGTCTTCTTTGTGACATCCAGGTGCGACGCAAGGTGCGTCACCTGCTTCAACTGGAGGAACCTGAACTCGAAGCGGAAGGACCAGGAACTGTCCCTTCAGGAGATCGAGAGGATAGCCGGTTCCTGCAAGCGGAGCGTCTTTCTATCCCTGTCGGGAGGGGAACCTTTCCTGAGGGATGACATCGCCGCCATCTGCGGGGCATTCTGCGCACGGGCAGGGACGATGATGATCAACATACCCACCAACTGCCTGCGTCCGGAAGAGATAAGGGACAGGACCCTTCAGATACTCCGGGCCTGCCCGAGGACCATCCTTCAGGTCGAGCTTTCCATCGACGGCGTCGGCGAGGTGCACGACACCGTAAGGGGTGTTCCCGGCAACTTCGGGAAAGCCATGGAGACCTTCGGGAAACTGCACGAGCTTCAGCAGGGACAGCCTCGGCTCAGGCTCAAGGTCTGCTCTGTGCTCAACACCTGGAACCGCCACCAGATCCGCGACCTGATGGAGTTCGTGAAGCGGAACATGCCGGTGGACGACCATTCCATCGTGCCCGTTCACGGAGAACCAAGGGACGGGTCGGTCCGGGGGGACCCGGTGGAAGACTTCCGGGAAGCGGCGGCTCTCGCCGACTCGCTGCGCAACCGCGGCAGTGCAGGGTTCAGGGCCCGGGTCTTCAGGGAGGTCCAGTCACTGGCAAGGCAGAGCATGCTCGGCGCACTGGGCGGAACCGGCCGCCGATTCGTTTGTCCCGGCGGCTCGAAGATAGCCGTGATAGGGGAAACCGGCCTTGTCTATCCCTGTGAGACCATGATGGCCGAACCCCTTGGCGACCTTCGGAAGGAAGACTACGACCTGCCCCGGATCCTCTCCCGGAAGGCAGTGAACGGGAAGTGCCAGTGCGGCTGGTCATGTGCGCACCTGGCCTCTGTCCTTTTCTCTCACCGAGGCAGGCTGAAGCTGGCGCTGCGAATGGCTGGCCTGCCCGCGAGCCGCAGGGGGGGATGCAACTGAGGCTCCTGCACGTCATCAACAACCTCAGCATTGGGGGAGCGGAGGTGCTTCTTCGCGGTTCCCTTCCGCTATTGAGGGAGCGGGGGGTGACGGCCGCGATACTGGTGCTCTCCGGTGATGGCCGGGATATGTCGAACGACATGGTTGAAGAGGGCATCCGCGTGCTGAGAAGCCGTGCGGGCCGGTTGTCATCTCCGGCTCAGGTCCCTGAGGTCCGCAGACTTCTGAAGAGCTTCGATCCCGACATCGTTCATGTACACCTGTTCCCCTCCCTGTACTGGACCGCTCTCGCTTGCCCCGGAAACGGCCCCCCGATGGTGTACACCGAACACAGCACCATGAACAGGAGGAGGGGGCTCCCCTTCCTCCGCCCCGTGGAGACCCTCATCTACCGCCGCTACATAAGGATCATCTGCATCAGCGAGGGCGTTCGCGGTTCGCTCCTTTCCTGGAACCCGTCCCTCTCCCGAAGGGCCGTGGTGGTACACAACGGGATAGACATTCAACGGATCAGAGGGGCTGAACCTGCGAACAGGGGTGAGCTTTGCCCGGGGTGCGCCCCAGGGGACAGACTGCTGGTCATGGCCGCCTCGTTCACCCGGAAGAAGGACCAGGCTACGGTGATAAGGGCTCTCGGGCACCTGCCGGAATGCTTCCGCCTGGTGCTTCCCGGTGACGGTCCCACCATCGGGGAGATGAAAAGGCTCGCCGGCGATCTTGGCCTGGCTGCGAGGGTGGGATTTCCCGGCCATTGCACCGATATCCCCGGCATCCTGAAGGCCTGCGACTACGGGATCCAGTCTTCGAACCACGAGGGGTTCGGTCTCGCTGCGGTGGAATCCATGGCGGCAGGGATACCGTTGTTCGCATCACGGATCCCCGGTCTGTCCGAGGTGGTGGGTGACGCAGGCATCCTGTTCCGGCCGGGCGATCACAGGGAACTGGCCCAGACCATCCTTGAGACTGACAGGCAGGAGGGAGCCAGGGTGAACCTTTCGCAAAAGGGGATGGAACGGGCCGAACGTTTCCGGATCGAGAACATGGTGGAAAAGCTGTTGAACATCTACGGCTCGGTGCTGGAACGGGCCTGAACCGGGAGGGGCCCCTTCCGGGACAGGGCCGTCAGAGCTTTCTCCACCAGCAGAAATGCCAGCACCGTTGCCGGAAGCAGCGGCAAAAAACGGACATCAATGAGGATAACCCCGGCCAGGCAGCCCAGCAGAGCGCCGAACAGCTCGATGGCAGCCAGGTTCCCGCCCGACACGTCCAGCACAAGCTCCTCCAGCTCGTTCAGGTCCAGCTGGTTCACCCTGGCCTGGACTATGCCCTTTACGTTGATCCCCGACGCCGCCCTTCCGGCGAACTTCCTGGCGGCGAGCCTGAACTCGGGCGAGAGGATCCTTCTTCCGGCCATGGCCGCCAGGCTGGCCACCTGTCCGTCCAACTGGCTCGAGACCCAGTTCCAGAGCCCGTCGGAGGCCAGCAGTGACCGTACTTTCAGTACGCCCAGCTCAACCCCCTCGGTCCTGGCCCACTGTGAAACGCTCTCCCTGAGATCGTCGAGCTTTCCCTGGAACCAGCTCCTGAAACCGGGTGAATCGATCCAGGACTGTATCTCTTCCGTGTTTGCGTCCAGGAAGGCCAGTACTTCGTCGAAAAACCCGGGGGAACGCACTTTGCGCCGTATCTCCCTGATCAGCAGCTCCTCGTCCACCCTTAGCACCTTCTTGCCCAGGCCCAGGAACACCCGCTCCAGAAACCTCTTCGAGGAGATGTATTCTTCCAGCACGTTGTTCACCATTGCCGAGACAGCTGCGCTGTTCCTGTCCGCAAGCGCCAGGAGGGAGCGCACAACAGCCTCCCGCGTGACCGGGTTCGCAAGCTCCTGCCGCACTGCTTCCCTGACCCGTGGCCAGACGCTCCCGGCGGCGGTCCTCTCCCTGATGAACTCGGTGATGAACTCCTGAACCTTCAGTATCAATGCCCCGGAATGGGCTTCAAGGATATCCACTGTCACCTTCTGCAGGTATCCGGCGGCGGCCGCCCTGACCTTTCTGCCCGTAAGCAGCCTGTGAACGTGGTCAACAGCGGCATGGGCGCCCTTTTCCAGCAGACCGTTCTGTTCGAGGTAATCCAGAACGGAATCGGTGTCCAGCAGCCTGGTCGCCACGGCTTCGCCTACGGCCCGGGCGAGTTCATCCCTCTTGGCCGGAATGAGCCCCTGGCGCCCGAATACCGTCCTCCTGTGGGGTCTGAACAGCATTCTTATGGCGAAGTGATTGGTCCAGAGCCCCACGGTTCCCGAGAGGGACACCATGAAGGGCCAGTCGAAGAACACCCGGGAGGGGAAAAAGTGGCCAAGGGCTCCGGATACGCAGGTCAGGGCCGGCAGAGCGATCATCGTCGCCCGGCGAAGGCTTCTGACGTTCAATTGCCGAACCTGAGCCGGAGGTAGTAATCCAGGTCGATCTTTTCCCAGGTATCCACCGCCGGCGTTCTGGTGTAGTCGAGGTTGAGCCCGAGCAGCAGTGAGAGCGGACCCGGAAGGTCGAAGTCCAGCTCAGTGTTCCCGTAGGAAACGGTGTGGCGGGCATCTCCGGGAGGGATGTATATGCTGCCGGCCAGCCAGAGGTGCGGCAGCCAGTGTACGGGGCGCCTCATCCAGACACCGACCGATGCGTAGGAAGTTACTCGGTCGGTCCTGTCCTCACCCACTGACCAGCGTGTGTTCACCAGCCCCACGCCTGCCTCCGGGGCGAACCAGATCCACTCAGCGGGCCAGCTCTTCCAGCCTATGGCGGAGTAGGAACTGACCTGCCATGGTCTGACTGTCAGGGGCTGGCGGTCCCAGCTGGAGCTGATCCCGGCGTACAGCCTTTCCGTGAAGAAGTGCTCAAGTGTCAGGGAACCGTAGGCTGACTCCCTCTCCCTTGTGCCGTTCCTCTCCTCCAGCCGCATGCTCCCGTTGAGCTTCAGTGAACTCCCCCGGACATAGTTGAGACCAATCGAGGCTCCGCCGCTTATGGAGGATTCCTCCTGGTTGCCGCTGGAGAACGACAGGTCCGCCCACAGGCTCCAACTAAGAGGGCTGTACTTCTCCCTGTGCCAGGACCTGTCATAATCGCCACCGGTTATGTAAAGTATCCTTGATTCCGCGTAGGAATAGCCGGGCATTATCCTAAGTGCGTCGAGATACCTCTGGGCCGCGCGTTCAGGATTGCCGAGCCGCTCCTCAAGCAGGCCGAGATAGCAGATGGTGAAGACCGACGAGGGATCCCGGGCCAGGGCGGCCAGCAGAGCCTCCTGCGCCTCCTGAAGCCTGCCCTCGAAGAGCCTGGCCTCCCCCAGTTCCGACAGGACCGAGGCGGTGGAATCAAAGGCGAGAGCCATGGCCAGCCTGTCCCCCGCACCTGAGTAGTCGCCGGTCCTGTAGAAGAAGCCGGCAACCTCACGATGAGCTTCCACATCATCACCGGCAAGGCCCGAGGCGGCAAGGAAACACTCGCCTGCCCTCTGGCCGTCTTCAAGTGATTCGTAAAGACCCCCCAGGTCTATCCAGTCCCAAGGGCTGGTGCTTCCCATCGTCATGGCCCTGTCCGCGGCCCGTTTCGCATAGTCCTTGAAACCCAGGCCCAGGGCGTTCCAGCCGTAGCGGGTGTAGGCCCCGCTTCCCGGGACAAGGTCCGCAACCGAGTCTGCGGCGACAACTGAACCGGAGTCGGACAGGATGAAGAACTTCTCCACCAGCCCCACCTCGGCTTCCGCTGCCGATGAGGACAGGTATCCATCGATGGCTCTCAGGGCGCTTCCGTGCTCTCCGGTCTGCCGGTACAGCCTGGCCAGGTTCAGCAGCCCGAAGCTGTAGTCCGGGCTTGCCTGTACGGCCCTCGCAAAGAACCCTGTGGCGCCGGGAACGTCACCGGCCATGAGACGGATGTTACCCATCTCCCCAAGCATCCAGGGGTCGTCACCGATGTGCTCGATCGCCATGCCGAACCACGCCATGGCTGCATTGTCGTCGCCGCCCTCCCTGAACAGGGCGCCACGGCGCTGCCACCCGTAGGTGTAGGAGCTGTCCAGCGAGACACCGCTCTCGTAGGCTTCCGCCGCTGCGGAAAGGTCACCGACGGATTCCAGGGTCCATCCCAGCTCGCCCCAGGCCCAGCTGGAAGGGTTGTGTTCGAGGCTCTTCCGGAATGCCTCGGCGGCCCGGTACAGGTCTCCCGTGTCTTCGCAGGCAAGGCCCAGGTCTATCCAGGCCTGGGAGAAAGAACTGTCCGCAGCCACCGCCTCCTCCAGGAACTCCACGGCACGGAACGGGTCTTCGGCCAGTAATCCCAGCCTGTGATAGGCCCACGCGTAGGAGGGGTTGGCCTGGACCCCGGCAGAATAGTACTCGCCGGCGGTCTCCAGCCTTCCCAGTTGTTCCATGAGAAGCCCCAGCTGACCCCATGTCCAGTAGTCGTCGGGTGAGGCGGATACTACGTTCCTGAACGCCTTCACGGCGTGGCCCAGCCTCCCCTGCTCCTCGTGAAGCGAGCCTATGAGCCGCAGGGTGCCCAACCTGTCAGGGTTCGACAGCAGCACTCCCTCCAGTACGGAAAGGGCGGAATCATGCATTCCAAGGTAGCCGAAAACAGCGGCCTTCTCCTCCATCATCGAATAGCCGAGGGGGTGCTGGTCTATCCCGCGGTCGAGGGTCTGAAGCGCCTCCTGAAGGCGGCCCAGGTCTTCCAGGGCCCACGCGGCGGTAAGCACCGCAGGGATGAAACCGGGGTCCACGGAAAGTGCCGCAGAGGCCAGCCTGTACGCCTCGTCGGGGTCAGGAACGGTGAGGCTGTAGTAGGCATAGGATTCCAGAAGGACCGGATCGTCCCCTGGCGCAAGCTCCATGGCCTTCCGGAAGGCGGCTTCGGCGCCTTCCCGGTCCGATTCAGTGAGAATGGCGCCCAGGGCGGTCCAGGAGCGGAAGTCCGTTGAATCCTCCTGTACCCCTGCCAGAGCCAGTTCGAGGGAACCGTCATCCCCTGAATAGTACATTGAGAGGGCGATGGAGGGGTTACGGCCCGCAGCGGAGTCCGGCAGGTTCCCCGCCAGTTCCAGCGCCTCCGCATGGTCTGCGGTCCTGTAGCTTCCATACCAGCCCTCGGGCCAGAACACCGACACAAGGAGAAGGAACAAGGCCAATTCTCACACTCCAGTTTCAAGAACGGACACCAGGATGCCTGATATCCCCACCGCCCAGCAGTACCAGCAGAACCTGTGAAGCGCTCCGGCCTGGACGAACCGCACCAGAAGCCTCAGCGAGCCGTACCCCACCAGGGCGGACACTGCGAAGCCCGCGGCAAGCACGCCTATTGGGGTATTCCATTCAGCCTTGGGCAGTTCCAGGACTGCGGCCCCGAGTATGGCGGGCACCGACAGCAGAAAGGAGAACCTGGCCGCCGCCGCCCTGTCAACACCCCGGAACAGACCGGCGGAGATGGTCATGCCGGAGCGGGAGACCCCGGGCAGGACCGCCACGGCCTGAAAGACACCTGTCAAGAGCCCGCACGCCAAACCGGGTTCCCGGTTCCCCTTTTGGGGGAACCTGGTGAGAAAGAGGACCGCACCGGTGAGCAGCATGAGAGTGCTCACCACCAGGGGCATCCCGGAAATCCTCTCAACGCCCCTGGAGAGGAAGACCCCCACTATCCCTGCCGGAACAGAGGCCACAGCCAGGGCAATGGCCATGTTGACGCTCCGGCGCGTTCCCTTCAGAACCCCCGATGCCAAGGACAGAATGTCGCCGCCGTAAACAAGCAGGACAGCCAGGAGGGTCCCGAGGTGAAGCATGATGTCGAACGCCAGTGTCTTCCCGGGAACCTCCATCACCGCTGAAGCCAGGGCCAGGTGCCCCGAGCTGGATACGGGAAGGAACTCGGTAACACCCTGTATGAACGCCAGGATGATGCTTTCGGCGTATGTCACGATTCCACGAACTCCCTGTGAAGGGCCCTGAGGGCCGTGTCCCGTTGTTCGGCAAGAACCAGGGCGCTGATGGTGGCATGTGAATCCACGGTCTGAAGCATTTCCACCCCTGCGCCGGAGAGGGCGGAGCTGAATCTCGCCATGACCCCCTTCATCCCGTGCATACCGGCTCCCACGATGGAGACCTTGGCGCAGGACGCCAGACGCCGGCACTGGTAACCCAGCCCGGAAAGGAGACGGGTGACCCCGTCGCTTTCGCCTGCGGGCACCGTGAACACCACCGTATCCCCGAGTACGCTGAACATATCCATGGATACCCCGGCGTCGGCCACCGCGCTGAACACCCTGGAATGGAAACCACAGAAGGGCTCTGAACCTCCCTGTACTGTGATCCTTGCCACTTCGGGTCCCGATGCCACTCCGACAATGTAGTTCTCGCAGTTCACAAGCTCCGGCTCCACGCTTGTCACCGTCTTCCCCGTGGAGAACGACCTGACCTCGATGGGAAGGCCTGCGGCTATCGAGGCTTCAGCGGCCCTGGGGTTCACGATCTTCGCCCCCTGCCACGCCATCTGCCTCAGGTCCTCAGCGCATACAGTCCTGAGCTTCCTTGCCCCGGGAACGGTCTCAGGGTCGGCTGTGAACACCGATTCCACTGTCTTGTAGAAGACCGCTTCGTCCGCCTTCAGGGCGGCGGCCAGGACCACGGCGGTGGTGTCGCTGCCGCCCCTTCCGAGCGTTGTCACACACCCCTCCGGTGAGATACCCTGAAAACCGGCCACCACCGCCACGGCTCCCCGGTCCAGAACACGCCTGATCATGGAGACATCAACGCTGACCACCCTGGCGTCGCCTGATGAGCCGTCGGTGGTGATCCCGGCCTCCCAGCCGGTCAGTGCTTCCGCGGCAATGGAGTTACGCCTCAGAAGAGCCGCTGTCACAAGGGCGCTTATGATCTCGCCGCACGCCATGAGCCTGTCGCGCTCGGCTGGTGACGCACCCTCGGGCAACAGCCTCAACAGGGTGTCGGTGGCGTACGGGTCTCCGGCCCTTCCCATGGCGGAAACCACTACAACAAGGCTCTGGCATTCATCAAGCAGCGATCCGCAGAGCTCAGCAGTCCTTCTTTGGGACTCCGGGTCCGCAAGGCATGTTCCGCCGAACTTGGCGACAAGCAGTTTCTTCAACAAGGTTCGCAAACTCCTCGCATGTTCTTTCCCATGTGTACAGCTTCTCGGCCCTGGACCTGGCGGCCGAGCCCATCATGGTCCTCATGTGGTGGTGGTCAAGGAGGCTGGAAAGATGCCCGGCCATCCCCTCCGCATCCCCGGGTTCGTAAAGCAGTCCCTCCAACCCGTGGGTCACCATCTCCGGAACCGCTCCGCTCCGGGAGGCAACAACGGGAAGCCCGGCCCACATGGCTTCCGCCACAGCGATCCCGTACGCCTCCCACGGCGCTCCGTTGACCAGCAGGTCGGCCCGGCACATAAGCCGGTGAACTGCCTCCTTCTCCTGATGGCCCGGCACGGTCACCAGACCGCAAAGCTCAGGGGAGGACGCGGCCCGCAGTATCTCCCCTGCGTAACGCGGCTCCTCCTGATGGGAGCCTGCGAGTACCAGTTCATAATCGTTTCTCCCCAGGAGCGCGCAGGCCCTGAGCACAAGTTTCTGGTTCTTCCTCTCCGTCAGGGCTCCGGCGCATAGAATGACCTTGCGTCCCCCGGGCCGGGGCTCAGCCCTTTCGACCGGAAACCGGTCGAAACCCGGGGGGATGGTCCTTATCCTTCCGGCCTCTATCCCCAGAAGCTCCAGCCCCCGGGCCGTGGCCAAGCTGTTGCACCATACCAGGTCGCCCCTGCTCACCATCCACCGGACCGCTGCCCTGTACAGCCTGCGGGGCCTTTGGGGTGTGTCCATCCATTCCAGGTGATGCACCAGGTAGAGCACCGGCACCTTCCAGAGACTCAACATGGCCCTGAGGGGAGCCATGACGCCGTAGCTCCTGCTCACCATGACAACGTCCGGCCTTCCGGCAGCCACCCTTCGCGCCACATGGATGGAGCCGGGGAGCTTCCCTCCCCTGGCCCGGGCGGGGACCGTGCTGAAATGCACCCTGTCCACCCGGTGCCCCCTTTTCTCCAGGGCGTCCGCCACCTTCCCGTTGAATTCGTAACCGCCGGTCCGGTGGTCCCGCGTACCAAGCATTACAAAGGAGATCCTCATGAAACCGCCCCCAGCGTGTCCGGACCCATGGACGGATTATAGCCTTACGGCGGCGACGAGTCATTTCCGGTGTCATCCTCGGGCGGCGCAGGTTTTCGTATATTCGGTGCCGGAACCGTTTCAAAGGGCGGAAACCTGTGAAAAAGCTCCTTCTTCTGACTTCTGCTCTCCCCCCGGCCAGCACCGGGGCAACACACGCCCTGATGGGCCTGTGCAGATATCTGCACCGATACGGCTGGCAGCTCCGGATCCTTTCTGTGCCCGACCCCGATCCCTCCACCCGAGACGAATCCCTGAAGGCCGAGCTGCCTTCCTCGATACCTGTCACACCGTTCGCATCCGCCACCGGGCGGACACCGGGACACTTGCTTCCCTGCAGCATGCCGGGAACGCCGGACAGGCTGGTCCGGTACCGGAAACAGGTCGTCCGTCTGGGTCTTTCGATGATCGAGACCTCACCCCCCGATCTGATCATGCCCCTGGTCCCCCTGCACTCACTGAACCTGGCGGCCATGGACCTTTCAGGAAGGACCGGCATCCCTGCGGTGCCGTACTTCACCGAACTGTGGGCCGCCGACTGCCGTACGCGCGAACCCCGCGGTCTGCGCAAACTGCTCACCGGCCTGATGGAGAGGCACACCGTGAGGGCCGCGTCGGCCCTTGTAACGGCCACGGAAGGCGGGGCCGGCTACTTCCTTCAAAGATACCCCGGCATCTGCCCGCCGACCCACGTGGCGGCAAACTCCTTCGACCCCGACAGGGTCACCCCTGCAGATCCCGTCCCCAGGGGGGATACCCTGAGGATCGCCTGGGTTGACGACTTCTGGGGATCGCACAACCCGGAACCGCTGCTTGCGGGGATCAGCGAGTTCCTGCGCAGGAACCCTGACGCCGCGGTCTCGGTGGAACACACAGGCCAGGTCCCCCGCAGCCAGGGGGCCGTTCAGAAGGTGATGTTTCACGGCACACTGCCCTGGCGCGGGATCCCCGGCTTCATGTCGTCCTGCCATCTTCTTCTGCTGTCCCTGCCCCCGGGCCGGCAGACCCACCGTTACTGCCCCGGCATCGCTGCGGACTGCCTGCGGACCGGAAGGCCCATAATGGCCGCCACACCCGAGGGAGATATGAGCCAGAAGCTGCGATCCCTGGGAAACGCCTACATATGCGATCCCGACCCCATGGCAGTGGCTTCCACCCTCGAGAACGTGTACGACCACTGGAGAAAGGGGATCCTGCAGGCTCCCAGGGACCAGGTAAGGATATCCGAACAGCTTGACGCAACCGGCGTCATCAGGGATCTCGCCGCCTTCCTTGCGGGGGTTGCGGGTTGAGCAACGAAAGGAACAGCATGACCGAAGTGACGCTTGCCGAGATGCCCGTGGACGTCCAGGGCTTCACCCGTCTTCTTTCCGGCCTGAACGGAACCCCAGAGGGGGCTGCAGCAGGGATCATAGCCGCGCTCTCGGTGATGGCCGGGAACAGGGGTGCTGGAAGGGAGTGCGTGAGCGCCGCGGACCCGTCACTTCCCGGATCGAGAATGCGTTTCGTGGAGGAAAGGCTTCAGGGAAGGGAGTACCTTACCCAGAGCTACTTCGCCGGGACTGCACCCGAGAGCGGCTACCGTCTTCAGCCAGGGCCGCTGGTCATCCGTTTCTCCACCAACCCCTACAGCGGAGATGCTTCCCAGGGGCGGGTGAAGCTCTTCGTCCAGTGTTCCGGGGCCGACAGCCCCAGACCGGTCACGGTTGCCAGGAACGCCGACGGAACATGGACTGCGGTGGAGTGGAGTTCGCTGCTTCTGGGGGTCAGGCCGCCGGCTCAGCCCTGAGGGAACTCCACCGCCATCCCCATCACAAGGGCCCGGATATCCGAAGACGGGTAGAACGGGTCGGATGACACCCCCACGAAGTCGTCACCCAGCATCTTCCAGACCGTGGAGGAGATGGAGCACTCGGGCAGCCTTCCCACCAGTTTTCCCGAGGCATCCATGAGGTACGCCAGCTGGACCGGGGCCCCGAAACCCCCTGTTGGTGTGAAGTCCCCTCCAGAGGTCACACTGACGTAGATGGCCGGTTTGCCGTCCAGAAGCCTCTCCAGTGTGAGATCGGACGGCTTGACCCTGAGGTCCGGGTAGCCCAGCGAGGGAACGCCGTCGTAGTGAGCGGCCGCGGCCCCGGTAAGGGGAAGGCCGTAGGTGGACGAGACCCTGATGTCGGTGAACGGCTGGACGAAGACCCCGTCGCGCACCAGCGGGACACCCGGGGCGGGGGTCACGGTGCCCTCGGCGTCGAAGAAGGGGGCTCCCTGCCTTTCATCGGCGAACTGGAGCAGAGTCAGGCGGTCCGAGAAGACCTTCCGGCCCCGCTTGTCCTTCAAAAGGGATGAACCGGTGGCGTACATTCGCCCGTGCAGGTCGCTGGTGGTCTGTGACAGGACCGTGGAGGTTTCGGTGAAGACCACGTTGTGGACCCCTGATGCAGGCGGCGCCACCGGGTTCAGGAACGCCCTGAACTCACGGCGGATCTCGTCCAGCACCTTTTCCCGATCCCAGTCCGTCCCTCCGCTGGCCACGAAACCGTCCATGATGGCGCTGCTGTCCGTTCTCTTGAAGGTGAGCGCCAGGGTGTAACCACTATGGACGAAACCGAGATCAAGGCCACCTCCGGAAAGGGCATGGCTCTTTCTTGCGAAGCTGAGCTTCCCGGAGACGAGGATATGGGGGAACTCGCCGGAGAGAACGGACATCAGCGCCTCCGCCTCTGTCAGGACGTCTCCGTTCTCCCCGCCCGGAACTTCCCTGTGACCCGTCAGGCCGCTGTTGGGCGCCCAGGGGAAAGGGACGCTGCCCAGGGCTTCCTTCGCCCTTGTCCTCAGGTCATCATGGTCCGGCCGGCCGAGACAGCCCGCCACGCCCACCGTCTCGCCGTCGTACAGCCTGAGGCCGGTCTGAAGGATGCTCCTGCTCCTCACCGAGTCCACACTGCCCGCGGTGATGCCGGCGGTTGCGTCCTCAATGCTCACAGTGCTTGTCTGTTCCACCATTACCCTGCCTCCGCCCTGCTCAGTCCCGACCATCACTTCACCTGCATCCTGCGGACCCTGACGAAAGGTCCTCCGAATCCCACCGGCAAAGGGTACTGCTCCATCTTTCCGCAGCCGCCGCCCACGAAGCCAAGCACCTCCCACTCCCGGGAGAGACCGTCGATCTCGCCCAGGGTTTCCATCACGTTCCCAGTGATGACAGATACCTTCAGAGGCTCGCATATCCGCCCCCCCCGGATCCGGTACGCCAGATTGGGGGCGATGGTGAAGGTGGACATCCCTGAGCCGTGCTTCACGGTCTCAACAAGTATTCCGTCGTCTATCCCGGCCAGGAGGTCATCCTTCGGTGTGCTTCCCGGCTCGATGCAGGTGGTGGTCATCCTGGGTATGGGTTCGTAGTTGAAGTTTACCGCACGGGCGTTCCCTGTTGGAGCCTCCGACAGCTCGGCAGCGGTGAAGGCGCTGTGAAGCCTTCCCGAAAGAACGCCGTTCCTCACAAGGAAGGTTCTGCCCCCGGGCGTTCCTTCGTCGTCGAAGGGAGTGCAGCCCACACCCGGAACTGTCCCGTCGTCCCAGATGGAGAGGCTCTCAGGGCCCACCACGGCCCCTATGGGCCATTCCCGCAGCATGGTCTCGTCGCCAAGCATGAAATCGGCCTCGCTCTTGTGACCAAAGCTCTCGTGTGCGAATATCCCCGCCGCCAGAGGCGAGAGGACCACCGTCCGCTCCCCGGGGGTCACATCCTCAGCCTCCCTGAGGTAGCGGAGGGTCGTGTCGAGATGTGCCCGAAGGGCGTCGTGGTGCCCCGAAAGCTCATCAGGCTTGAGCCCTGTCTTCATGTACTGTTCCGATGCCCTGGATTCGCCCTCGGCCATGGAGAACGATATGCCCAGCCCGCAGTGGAACCTGTCGAACGAGACGTCGGCGCCCAGGCTGGACACTATCCTCTTCCGGGAGTAGCCGTCGGACATGATGCCCTGCCACGAACCAATCTGGGGGAAGGCCTTCAGTTCATCGAAGTACGACCCCAGCATGGCGGTCTTGTCTTCCACGCTCATCCCGGGACGGCCCGAGATCCTTTCGCCCCTTTCACGGGACAAACCGTCGAGAACGGGGTGTCCGGTCACCGCCCCTGCACGTGCCATGGCCGCCAGATCGTCCAGCTTCCCCTGCACCGCTGACTGCCGGGGATCGGTGAGCGACGAGAAGTACCATCTTGCGCCGTCGAACACCCTGACGAAAGCTGTGTTCTCGGTCCTCACCTTCCTCTGTTCGAGCTTTCCCATCACAAAGGCGATGACCGTAGTCACGCTCTCCTCGAGACGTACATCCGAGAACACACCGCCGGGGAATCTGTACATTGAACACCGCCCTTCCCAATTCGACAATTGAATGCAAGTATATTCAACAGGGGAAAGGACGTAAAATATTGGCTGATTACTACGCAGGTTTTGCCGAGTATTACGATGCCCAGCTGGAATCTGCGGGCGGCCGTGACGATGCCCCTTTCTACGCTTCCCTGGCGGCTTCCTCCCCGGGGCCGGTACTCGAGCTGGGCTGCGGAACAGGCAGGATAACCCTGGCCATGCTTGCTGCCGGAGCCAGGGTCACGGGATTGGACCTGTGCCCCCAGATGCTGGAGATAGCACGCAGGAAGATCTCTTCGCTTCCGGCTCCGCAGCGGGAACGGGCCGAGACGGTCCAGGGCGACATGACGTGTTTCGACCTGGGTCGAAGGTTCGACCTGATAGTCACCCCTTTCCGCCCATTCCAGCACCTTGCGACCCCTGAGCAGCAACTTGCGTGCCTTGCCTGCGTAAGAAAACATCTGGCTCCCGGGGGCACATTCGTGCTGGACATATTCGACCCCGATCTCGACATCCTGACGGACAGGGGAAGGGTCAACGAGTTCGGTGATGAACCGCCGGTACGCCTTCCCGACGGAAGCCTGATGACGGTCCGCTACCGGACCCCGGGGATGAACTGGGCAACCCAGGTCTGCGAATGCGAGATGATCTACCTTCTGGAGCGGCCTGACGGCAGCCGGGAAAGGCTGGTCCAGGATTTCATCATGCGCTGGACCTACCGCTTCGAGGCGGAACACCTGCTATCACTGGCGGGGTTCAGGGTCCGCCAGGTGTTCGGCGGTTACCGGGGCGAGCCAGCAGGGGCGGGAGAGCTGGTTTTCATCGCTGAAGCCTGACTCGATTTCGTTCCGCGGCACCGCAAACCGCGACGATCCAGAAAAGTATTCAACTTACCGAGTTTTCCACAGCGTGGAATGTAACTTGGATGCCCTTCATATGGGCATTTCTCTATGGTGCGCTTCTTTTTCAACAGTGTTGTCCACAAACCGGTGGGGACCGGTTCACACAACTCTAAGAAGCGCTTGGATTTGGTCCGGTGACAGGGGTGCCCTGCACGGTATCCCGATCCTGGGAGCCAGCCCCTTCCGGCTGAGCTTCCTCAAGCCGGCAAGGAGTACCGGGAGCAGTTTCAGCTCACCCTCGGGCTCCGGCCAGTCAAGCGGTTCGCGCAGTACCCCGCCGGTCCAGCTCACCGTACAGCCCCGGAGCAGCCTGAGCAATGCCCCCCTTCTGGCCATCAGCGATCCGTGGACCACACCCTGGACCAGCCTGTGAAGGGGGGTGGGGTGTTCGACCGGTTCCACCCGATAATGCTCGAGCCCCACTCTGAACAGTGAACGGCGGCCGCAGAGGTCCCTGAAGGCCTGCAGGAAATCGCCATACTCGCCCGGTTCCTCCCCGTCAAGAAGCCTGCGTGCAAGGACGAGGCCGCCAACCGAGCCTTCCGAGGGGAACGGCCCGCGAAACGGGCCGGCGGGTGGAGAATGGCTGATCCTCCAGTCGTCTCCCAGGTAAACCGCCTTCTCCCCGGTGAGCCTTCCCGCCCGGTTGCAGGGAGGGTCCAGCTCAAGGATCTTCCTGGCTTCCAGGACGGAAGCTGAAAAGGCATCCGGACACAGTGTCCAGCACAGCCCGTGGGTCCTGGCGACCAGTTCCCGGACACCAGCCCCGCCCCCTCCGGTGAACCACGAGGAAAGCCTTGCTCTGATGTTCCCCGAGGTTCCCACATACAGAACGCCTCCCCGGGCGTCATGCATCTCGTACACACCCGGAAGCCCCGGCGCCGCGAGCCTGGTCTCCCGGCTGACCCTGCTCCGGCCCGGGTCGGGCTCCTGCGGCATCCGCTCCCAAATGAACCGGGTGGCCTCCACATGATCGCGGGCGCGTCTCAACTCAGGAAGCGCCCAGCCAAGGTAGCCGGCGACGGCCCTGATGCTGTATGCACCAAGCCCGGGGAGCCTCTCCCCGGCAAGCTCCCTGGTGCACGCCATCCCCTCCAGGGGCATGCCTGTGAGCCATCCCAGCCACTTCCCCTCGTAAAGCGCGTGGTGTGCCACGGGCCGACCCAGGGACAGGACCCGGCGCATGATGTGGGCGGCCTCGGTCACGTGGACCCCACTGGAGGACTCCTGTACGGTCAGGCCGGTGATGGCCCTGACCCTGTCCGGGACCGGCTTCCCGGCAGGGGTTCTGACGGTGAGCGAAAGAACAGGATCGCCGGCAACGGCCCACGCCAGTTCCAGAAGGGTCCCGCTGCCCGGCATGCCCGATGCCTGCACGTCCACGAAAACGGGCTGAAGCTGTTCGATCCCCATATCACGGCATTATATCTCGCGCTATGAAAAAAGCCCTGAACTGTCTGGCGGGTCTGACCCGGAACTCACTTTCCACATCGCTGGTGCTCTTCAGGGTCATGGTCCCCGCCCTGCTTGTGGTGCGCATCGTGAGCCACCTGGGAGTCCTGGAGCCGCTGGGGGAGTTCATGGCCCCGGTCATGCGTGCGGCGGGGCTCCCGGGGGAGACGGGCATAGTCTGGATAACCGGCATGCTCACCAACATGTACGGCGGTCTGGCCCTTCTGGCGGGAATGGCGGGGGAACTCCAGCTCACGGTGGGACAGATGACCAGCCTGGGCATGATGCTGCTTCTGGCGCACTCCATGCCGGTGGAGGTCACCGTGGCGGCCCGTTCCGGAGTGAGCCCTTTCCTCGTGATCCCGTTGAGGGTGGGCTCGGCTGTGGTTGCCGGGTTCCTGCTCAAGGTGACCGGTCTCACCGGCAGGCTGAACGGCACGCCGGTGATACTATGGAGGGGCGTGCCCCAGACCGGAGGCATGGCGGACTGGGCCATGGGCCTTCTGAAGACGATGGGAACCATCTTCGTTGTGATCTTCCTTGTTCTGGCGGTCCTTTCGATCCTTGAAAGGGTGGGGTTCACCGGATTCCTGCAGAAGGTTCTAAGACCCGCGTTCAGGCTTGCCGGCATCGGCCCTGAAGCCACCACCATTACCGTTGTGGGGCTTGTGCTTGGCATCTCCTACGGGGGTGGACTGGTGATAAAGGCCGCTTCCCGCGGCGACATACCCGCAAGACAGGTGACCGCTGCCGTCTGCTTCATGAGCCTGTGCCACGCCGTGGTTGAAGACACTGCACTGGTGGCGACCCTGGGCGCCTGGACACCAATGATCTCACTGGGAAGGATACTCTTCTCATGGAGCATCATGGCCCTTGTCTATGCCCTTCCCGGATCGAGGGCCCAAGAAACCTGACGCACAATTCGATGTCGGGTTCCACCGGAAGCTCTCCGGCCATCACCGCGTCCTCGAGACATGCCACAGCCCGGCCGAGCCGCACCCCGGTGATGCCCATGGCATCTGAGAGGGCCTTCCCTGTGCCGCGGGCCAGAAGCCTTCTCCTCTCCTCCCGGCGTTCCAGGCGGGATGAGAGCTCACTCAGGTTCTCCAGACCCCTGCTGCGGGTCTCAGGGGCCTTCGACAGCACGTCGGCCCGGGCAAGCGACAGAAGCATATCGAGGTCCCCCCCGGCGTCGTTGGCCAGCCTGCGGACAGCTCCGTCGCTCCAATCAGCGGAGTAGAGAACAGGCCTCATGTGGTTCCTCACCAGGAACTCGAGGCTCCTTCGCCATGCCCTGGGGAAGCGCATGGAAACGGCTGCGGAAACAGCAAGCCCGGCGCCCGTTGCCTCATGGCCGTGAAAGTGTGGCTCACTGCGGAAGTCGGCGGAACGTGCGGCGCCCTTGCCGGCATCGTGGAACAGCGCCGCCCACCTGAGAAGAGGGTCCCCGGGCGTGTTGCGGACCACCTGAAGGGTGTGTTCCCAGGGGTCCAGGTTGTGATGCCTTCCCTGTGATTCTCCCCGAAGGCCGGCGAGCCCCTCAAGTTCGGGAAGAAGGACAAGAAGGACCCCCGACCCCAGCATGGCGTCCAGTGTGCCGGGAAGATTAGCGCCGTCCGCCGCCAGAAGAAGGTTCATCTCCTTCAGCTTCCTTTCGGCAGCCACATGAACCAGGTCCCCGGCATGCCCGCGGATCGCCGACGCCGTCATGTCCTCGATGGAGAAGCCCAGAGTGGCCATGAAGCGGAACGCCCTGAGTATCCTGAGCGGGTCCTCCCTCATGGATACATCCGGGTCTCCCGGGGTTCTCAGGAGCTTCAGCCTCAGGTCGTCAAGGCCGCCGAAGGGATCTATCAGCTCCCCCCTTTCGTCCATGGCCATGGCGTTCACCGTGAAGTCGCGCCTGAGAAGGTCGTCGGCCAGGTCCGTTCCGAAAGTTACCTTGGGGTGCCGCGAACCCGGGTAGTAACGTTCGCCGGTCCTGAGCGTTGTTATCTCACAGCTCTCACCCGTCTCGCCGTCCCTTGCGGTAAGGGTCCCGAAGGCAATACCCATGTCCAGAACGGAGTAGCCGGCCTGCTCCAGGAGATGCCGGACCCTCTCGGGAACAGCGTCGGTGGACAGGTCGATGTCGCCCCCGGGCTGGATCCCCAGCAACTGGTCACGGACAGAGCCGCCTACGATGTAAAGCCTGTACCCGGCCCTTGAAAAGCTTTCCCGAAGCCGCTCCAGAATTGTCATGATCGGGCCCTCCCGCTGATACATGCTTGTTGCAGCCGGGGGAAACAAGCGGGACCGGCGTTCTCACGCCGGTCCCGTGCATGGCAAGACTTCGCGGGCAGCTACCGTACCGGTATGTAGTCCTCGGCCACTATCGCCTGGCCTTCGGCACTGAGAGCGAAGTTCAAAAACTGCGCTGCTGCGCCGGAGGGCTGGCCCATCGTGACAAGTATCAGGGGCCTTACAACGGGATAGGAACCGTCCTTCACATGCTCGACGGTGGGGGATGCTCCGTTGACAGCCAGGGGCTTAACGCTGGAGTCGAGGTATCCCAGGCTGAGGAAGCCCACAGTTCCGGGGGTAGTGGCGATAGTGGTCCTCACGGCGCCGTTCGAAGGTTGAAGGATGGCGGCATCGGTGATGAGAGAGCTCCCCATCACGATCTCCTCGAATGCCGCCCTGGTCCCGGAGCCCTCCTCCCTGGCGACCACGGTAATGGCCATGGAGCCGCCTCCGACCTGAGACCAGTTGTCAATGGTCCCCTCGAAGATCCCTCTTACCTGTTCCATGGTCAAAGCACCGACAGTGCACCCGGGATGGGCTGCGATGGCAATCCCGTCCTTGGCGATGGTATGGACAACCATCGCAGGGTACTCGGAACGTTCCGAATCCTTGATCTCCCTGGATGCCATTCCGATATCCACGGTACCCTCGGCGGCGCTCTTCACCCCCACACTGCTTCCGCCTCCGGAAACGATGACGGTGATGGTGGGATTGGCCGCCTCGAACGCTTCACCAAGGCGCTCCGCCAGGGGCTGCACAGTTGTTGAGCCGGCCAGTGTCACTTCTGCGGCTGCCGCTGCGCACGCAAGGCAAAGGACCGTCAAGATCGCCTTCTTCATTTTCTTCCTTTCTTGCTGCAGTTCTTCGTTCCGGAGCCGGCCCGCGAGGGGTGAAGCGCGGGCCGGCGGACAGGAGGAGTTCCGGGATTGTTCCTCGAAGGCTCCCGGCGCCTTCTCTGGCGCGGTGAGGGGAGTCGGTCAGTTGAAGTCAACCACTTCCCCGGAGACGGTGAAGATCACTCTCTCGCAAATGTTGATGACCCTGTCGCCAACCCTCTCCAGGTTGTGGGCAACCCAGTCCAGAAGCATGCACTGCTCCATGTTGGTCGGACGTTCCATGACGAATGTGAGAAGCTCCCTGTGCACCTGCCGGGAAAGGATGTCGATCTGAATGTCCCTGGTGGGAATGCTGCGGGCCGACTGCTGGTCTCCCTCACAGAAGGCCTTCAGCGCGTCCTCAAGCATTCCCGTGGCGATGTCGGCCATTCTCGGGATGTCCACCAGAGGCTTCACCAGCGGCTCTCCCGCGATCTTCCTGCTTATCCGCGATATGCCCTTGGCGTAATCGCCGATGCGCTCAACTTCGTTGGTGATCTGAAGAACGCTGAAGATGAACCTCAGGTCTCCCGCCACCGGCTGCTGGGTTGCGATGAGCCGGATGCAGTTCTCCTCTATGCTCCAGCATCTGTGGTTCACCTGCTCGTCGGACTGGATCACCAGGTCGGCGCCCTTCATGTCCCTGGTGCCCAGGTACTTCACGGAGTCCCTGAGGTTCTTCTTCACGAGTTCGACCACCGATGTCATCTGGTTCTTCAGCTCCTGAAGATCCATCTGGTACTGTTCCCTGCTCATTGAGGCTTCTCTTTCTATCCGAAGCGGCCGGTTATGTAGTCTTCCGTCCTCCGGTCGGAGGGGGAGGTGAAGATCCTGTTGGTGGGGCCGAACTCCACCAGGTTCCCGGCCCTGTCGTCATCGGTGAGAAGGAACGCCGTGTAGTCCGAGACCCTGGCGGCCTGCTGCATGTTGTGGGTGACTATCACAATGGTGTAGCGCTCCTTCAATGTGTTCATCAGCTCTTCTATCTTCACAGTGGCCACAGGGTCCAGGGCCGATGCCGGCTCATCCATGAGGATCACCTCCGGCTCCACTGCGATGGCACGAGCTATGCAAAGCCTCTGCTGCTGGCCGCCGGAAAGGGCCATGGCGGACTTGTGCAGCTGGTCCTTCACCTCATCCCAGAGCGCCGCCCTGGTAAGGCTCTCCTCGGCGATGCCGGCCAGCCTGGACCGGTTCCTCACGCCGTGGATCCTTGGACCGTATGTTACATTGTCGAAAATGGACTTGGGGAATGGGTTGGGCCTCTGGAACACCATTCCAACTCGTTTCCTGAGACTGACCACATCCTCGCGGAAGATGTCCCCCCCGTCCAGCAGCACGGAACCCCGGGTGCGGACACCCGGGATCAGCTCGTTCATCCTGTTGAAGCTTCGAAGGAGGGTGCTCTTTCCGCAGCCCGAGGGGCCGATGAACGCGGTTATCCTGTTGGAGGGGATGTCCAGGGTGATGCCCGAGAGCGCCCGGAAATCGCCGTAGAAGAGTGAGTAATCCCTGGTAGTAAGCCTTGCCTGTTCCATGGGCTACCTCGCGTCCCGGGAGATGCGCCGGGAGATCATGTTTATGGAGAGGTTCATCACGACCACCAGAACCACAAGCACCGCGGCTGTTGCCATGGCCTTGTCGAACGCTCTGGTCTCCATGGCCAGATAATAGACATGGAGGGCCATGGACCTCCCGCTGGACAGAAGGGAGGTGGGGGTCCTGTAGCTTCCTCCCAGAGTCACGAAGAATATGGCTGTCTCGCTGACTACCCTGCCTGCTCCCAGTACCACTCCGGTGGTTATGCCGGGGAACGCAGAGGGTAGTATCACCTTCCGGATCGTCTCCCAGCGCGACGCCCCAAGGGCCAGCGAGCCTTCCCTGTAGGAGTTGGGGACCGCCTTCATGGCTTCCTCGGTGGTCCTTATGATCACCGGTATGATCAGGCATGAACCCGCCAGGGCTGCGGAAGCCAGGCTGAAGCCCAGCTTCAGGGTTGTTACGAACAGCGCGTAGCCGAAGAGCCCGAAGATTATCGAGGGCACTCCCGCAAGCGTCTCCACACCGAACCTTGCTGCCGCTGTGAGCCTTTTCATAAGGGACGACCTGGCCTGATCGGCGTACTCCACAAGGTAGATGCCTGCCCCGACACCCAGAGGTGTGGCCACGGCCAGGGTCATCACCACCAGATATACCGTTGTGATGATGGTGGACTGGATGCCGCCCTCTCCCGAGAGGCCCCCGCGTGGTGATGTGGTGAAGAACTCGGGGGTTATGTCCGCAAACCCCTTCACTACGACGTAGCCAACCACGGAAAGCATTATGAGGACCGCAGCGAGCCCTGCCAGCCAGAATACTGTAAAGGCGGCGGTCTGTACCAGTTTTCTCATCTCGATCCGCTCCCGGCAAGGCTTGCCTTCATGAGCCCCCTTGCACTGATGTTGACCAGCATGATGAGAATGAAAAGGACAACACCCGTGGCGAAGAGGGCGCTTTCATGGACACCGGTGGCGTAGGAGATCTCCACGGCGATGTTCCCGGTGAGCGTTCTGGCCCTGCTCAGAAAGATCGAAAGCGGGTTGCCCGTAAGGGCCTTGGGCATGATCACCGAATTGCCTATCACCATTATCATGGCAATGGTCTCGCCAAGGGCCCGCCCGAGTCCCAGCACGATGGCGCTCAGTATCCCCGAACGGGCGGCCGGAATGTTGACCCTCCAGATGCTCTCCCACCTTGTGGCTCCCAGGGCCACGGACCCGTTGTAGTAGCTCCTGGGAACGCTCCTCAGCGAGGTCTCCGCCACGCTGGCGATGGTGGGCAGTATCATCACCGCCAGCACGATGGAAGCGGAAAGAAGGCCGAACCCGGTGTTTCCCGGCACTTCGATACCCCTGATCATGGGCACCAGCACCACCATGCCGAAGAGCCCGTACACCACCGAGGGGATCCCGGCCAGGAGCTCCACCGAAGGCCTCACTATCCCCGCCATCCAGCGGGGAGCGACCTCGGCCAGGAAAACGGCGCACCCCAGCGCCAGGGGTACGCCTATCACGACTGAACCAAGGGTCACCAGGCCGGAACCTGCTATCATTGCAAGTATTCCGTACGAGTCCTGCCCGGGGCGCCAGACCTTCTCAGACAGCATGCTCAACGGGCCGATGCCGCGAAACGCGGGGAGGGATTCCTTCAGGGTGAAGAACCCTATCAGGAACACGATGGCAACCGATGACAGGGCGGATGCCACGAGAAGCGCCCTCATGGTGTTCTCCACCCTGTTCTTGCTGGTTGTCCTGCGGCCCGGCATGTTCCGTCCCGCTCAGTTCACAGGGAGGTAGTGTTCTGCCACAACGATGGCCTGGCCGTCCTCGCTGAGTATGAACTCAAGCCAGGCTGCGCTCACGCCCGAAGGTTCACCGTTGGTGATCATGTTGAGAGGCCTGGAGACGGGGTAGCTCCCGTTGGCCACGTTCTCAGGTGTGGGCTGGGCTCCGTCTATGGACAGGGTCTTGACGGACTGGTCAAGATAGCCGAACGAGAGGTAGGCGATTGCGCCGGGAGTGGTGCTGCAGGTGGTTCGAACGGCTCCGTTGGAGGGCTGCAGAATGGCGCTCTCAGCCATGAGGGCATCCCCGAGGACCAGCTCCTCGAAGGCTCCCCTGGTTCCGGAACCTTCCTCCCTGGAAACCACGATGATGTCCATTCGGGGGCCGCCCACCTGATCCCAGTTGGTTATCACGCCAGAGAAGATATCCCTGCACTGGTCCATGGTCAGATCAGCCACAGGTATCCCCGGCTCGGCGACGATGGCGATACCGTCGTTGGCGATGGTATGAACCACGATCCCGGGGAACTCCTCGAACTCCGAGGTCTTCACGTGCCTTGAAGCCATGCCGATCTGGGCGCTGCCGTCGCCGGCGCTCTTCACGCCCACACTGCTGCCTCCGCCGCTGACAATGATGGTCACGCCAGGGTTGAGGGCTTCGAAAGCCTCTCCAAGGACTTCGGCCAGGGGCTGGACAGTGGTGGAGCCCACGACGCTTATCTCACCGCTGAGGGCAGCCGGTGTTTCCGGGGTGGACCCATCCGAGGCCGGCTCGGGCTGCCCGCCGCAGGCCGCGGCCAGCATAAGCGCCGCCAGGATGGCTGTTGCTGTTTTCATTGCGAAACTCCGTTCCGGCGGCGATCCTAGAAGTTCATCCGCCAGTTGAGGTACATGTTGGTGTAGCCGTCGACCGACTCGCTCTCGAAACCGTAGTTCCTGGCACCCAGCATCAGGGTGTTCCTGCCGCTGGTAAGGTCAAGCCCCACGCAGAAGTCCAGGGCCGTTACGTTGTTCTCGGGCTCGTCGGCGCCCTCGGCAAGCATCGTGGACGGGTTCACCATGTCGTACCTCACAGCGGGACGAACCGCCCTTACGAACCCTTCCCCGACCGCGAACTCGGCCGCCACCCCAAGGCTCATGCAGCTGCCGTCGCTCTTCTCCATGCCCTCCACGTCAGCACCGGTCCGGCCAAGCATGGCGTACTCGCCCTCGAAGAACAGCTTCGATCCCTGGCCCAACGGGTACTTCACCACCGCGAACACATCAATGCCGCTGCTGCTCCAACTGTCAGTGGTGCCGGTGGTGTCCTCTATCTCCGGCTGACCTATGCTGCTGAAGGCCGCGCCAAGGGTGAGCCACTCCGATGCGTCGGCGGATACCCGGGCAGCAAGCTGACGGCTCCTGTCGTTGTCCGCGATCTTGTTGGCGCCCATTCCGTTGAAGTAGGCAAGGTCTATGGTCACCGGCTCGAACGACGCCACAAGGCAGATGCCGTTGTCACGAAGGGCGTAGTTCCTGTAGTCGCCCACGCTGGCCGTGTAGGCCCTGTCCGCGAAGTACATGCTGCCGCCGGAACGAGTGTTCGCGTAGCCGAACGGAACCTTGAACTGACCGCCCATGAGGGAAAGGTTCTCGCTCAGGTTCAGGTTCAGGTACATGTCCGCCAGCTTGATACTGCCGTTGGTGCTTGAAAGCTCGAGGTTGATCTTGCCGTCAACGAAGCTGTTCAGCGTGGGAAGCCAGTCAATGGTGAAAAAGGAAGACATGTTGTTCTCGGGGTTGATATCTTCCTGACCGTAGAAGTCCCAGCGGAAGTAACCGGTACCCTTGAACTTCAGAAGCTCTGACCCGCCGGTGCTGAACTCCCCGGCGGCCAGCGAGACAGCTGCCAGGACCAGGACCGCAGCCATGAATGCTCTCATCAAACTACCCCTTTCGGTTGTTTTCGGTTCGGCACCTGCCGTGCCGGGTGGTAAGATCCCGCAGGGGTGTTAACCGGGTATTCAGGTTATGTTGAGGGATTGTTAAGGAACCCCGGCGTCACTCAGGGGGCAGCGGGGACCGACACCGTGAAGATTGCGCCGGAGCCGGGGGTGCTTTCCACCCTCACGGTTCCCCCCATTCCTTCAACGATGTGTTTCACGATGGCCAATCCAAGGCCGGTTCCGCCCACCCTTCGGGAACGGGAGCGGTCAACAACGTAGAACCTCTCGAACAGCCTTGGAAGGTGTTCGGGGGCAATGCCCGGGCCGGTGTCGGAAACCGCCACGGCAACCAGACCGGCGTACTTCCCTGCGGTGATCTGTACCCGGCCGGCGTCGGTGTACTTCACGGCGTTCTCCAGAAGGTTCACCATCACCTGTTCAAAGCGGTACCTGTCCACGAAGACCTCCGGAGACGGATCCGGAAGGCTGACCTCCAGTTCCAGCCCCTTCTTCTCAATGGTTGTCTTGAAGAGGGGAAGCACCGCCTCGATGACTTCCTTCATGGAGACCCGGGAGGGTGTCTCGGAAACCGAAGCATCCTCCAGCTCCGACAGGGTCTGAATGTCCCTCACCAGGTTTATCATTCTGTCGGTGTTCCTGGCGATCACCTGCAGAAGCGGCCCGGGGTCGTCTCCCGGGTTCTCCATCATGGTCTCGGTGTAGCCCTTGATGGCGGTGAGCGGGGTCCTGAGTTCATGGGCCACATTCAGCGTGAACTCACGCTTTATGTTCTCCATCTGCTCCTCGCGGGTTATGTCGCGGAACGAGAAAACACGTCCCGGGGCCCCCTCGATGGAGGCGGATACGTATGCGATAACGGCTCCCGCTGCCTCGAGCCTTCCGCTTTCGCCTGACGAGCAGAGCACCTCGGCCACCGCCGGGGGGATCCCGCGCCCATCCTCCCTCACCGCGAACATTCTGCGGAAGGAATCGTTCATCATCACGATGCCTCCACGGCCATCCGTTACCAGAAGCCCCTCGACGATGGACCTGAGCACTGCCAGGTTCCTGCGGTCGCTGGCGCGGATCTCCTGTACAAGCTTCTCGGTCCGCGACAGAGTTTCATTGAGGGTCACCGCCAGCTGCATGTGTTCCCTGGTCTTCCCGGGTGAGGCCCGAGCCCCCATGTCGCCCGCCTTCACCCTGTCCGCCACCTCGGCCAGTTCCCTGAGGGGGAACGCTATCCCCCTGGCAATGAGCCAGCCAGCCGCAAGGGCAAGAAGCAGCAGGCAGAACAGCATCAACAGGATCTTTCCAGCCAGGCTTTTGAGAGTCCCCTGCCAGCGGTCGGTCTCAAGGCTGACCCGCATCACGGCGATAACGCTGTCAACGAAGAAAATGGGAACCGAGGCGTTGAGCATGTACGGGTCACCGGCGGAACCGGGGTTCTCATACGTTCCCTCTCTGCCGTTGAAGGCCGTTATAACGTCCGGCCGGGTGCGAAGGTTTTCCGGCAGGGGGGAGCCGGGGTCACTGTCGGCTATCACCACCCCGTACCTGTCCACCAGAACTATCCTGGCGCCCATGGCTGTGCCGGCGCTCCTGATATGGCTCTGAAGCCTCGAGAAGATCGAGTCCGCCACCAGGGGCGCTACCGAGGGCTCGAGAGCCCGGCCAACTCTGGTAAGGTCCGACAGGGAGGCCCGTCTGGCGGAAGAATGGAATTCCCCTAGGATGACAAGGCTCAGCAGCATGGTCATGGCGAACATCACGACCAGATAGCCGCGGAAGATCCTGACGAAGACAGATGGCGGATTCCTCAAATCACCATCCTGTAGCCGATACCCCTCACGCTTCGAAGGTGTCTTCCCGCCTCTCCCAGCTTCTCCCTTATATGGGCGACATGAACATCAATGGTCCTCTCGAAGACGAACTTCTCGCCTTCCCAGAGCAACTCCAGAAGACTTCCCCTGGTCAGCACTCGTCCGCCGCCTTCCACAAGGGCCTGCAGTATCCTGAACTCGGTCGGGGTGAGGGTCACCGTTCCGCCGTTCACCATGGCGTCCAACGAATCCGGCAGCAGTTGGATCGGACCCCAGGTGAGGCTCCTTCGCGCTTCGTCCCTGGCCCTTGAGCGCCTGAGGACCGCCCTGACCCTGGCCACCAGCTCCCTGGGCGAGAACGGTTTTACCATGTAGTCGTCGGCGCCCAGTTCCAGGCCCAGCACCCTCTCGGTTTCATGGCCGAGGGCTGTCAGCATTATCACCGGCACCCCGGCAAGTCTCTGTGACGCCCTCATGGCCTTGCAGAGGTCCGTTCCCTGAATGTCGGGAAGCATTATGTCAAGTATCACCAGTACCGGCACCCGCGTACGGCTCCAGGAGAGAAAACCTGTTCCGCTGCCGAAGGTGACTGCTTCAAATCCGGCCTTTTCAAGATGAAGACTGACAAGACCAGCGATGTCGTCCTCGTCCTCCACCACAGCAACCGGGCCGTCAATGCCCGGAGCGGCGGTCAGGTCTTCACCGGCCGCCTTGTTCGAAGCTGGGCCTTTATGGTCTGCCATGTTTCCCTCCAGAAAGCTCCGGTCCGTCCCCGCATCACCGATCTGAACCATTCCAGAGTCGTTATCCAGCCCACCGCAAGGATGAAGGCGATCAGAGTGACGAGTATTACCAGAGTGGTCCTTCTGGGGAAAACCCTTTCGTGGGCAGGGGTCGGGGGAACCAGTACCTCGATGGTTGGGCTTTCCCTGGCCTCGTCCAGCCTGAGGTTCTCCAACTCCTGACGAAGGAGCAGATAGACCATCCTCCTGGTTTCCACCTCGAGAAAAAGCTCCTCGTAACGCCTGATCATCGAGGGAAGGCTGTCGAGGGGCGGAAAAGCCGACAGCCCCTCCCCTGATCCGGTTATCCTGTCGTTGACAGCGTCAAGAAGGTACTGGTACCGTGCGGATGCCCTGGACCAGGATGAGGAACGGGATGAGAGCCCCGCGGAGATTGAAGACAGTTCGGACCCGGCCAGGATCATTTCGCGCTGGATCTCGGAAACCATGGCCACCATAAGATTTCCCTGCTCGGGTACTATGAAGCCTGTCTCGGACCTGAATGCCTCCAGCCTGGCGTTGGCCCTTGACAGGGAATCGAAGGCAACGGAAAGTGACCTTTCCGCCTCGATCCTCGCCCGCCTTGCGCGGCTGGTCACTACACTGGAAAGCTCATGGTTCGAGAAGTCAATGAGGTCCTGGACCATGGCCGCCGATTCGGTCCGGCTTTCGGCATTGATGGAGACAAGGAGCAGCCCCTCCGGCGTCAGGTTTACAGAAACACGCCGTCCGAACTTTTCAAGGGTCCTCTCCATGTTGGACGCTCTGAGCCTCCTGATGAGGTCGTACTTCAGAACTATCCGTTCCAGGACCGGTCTGGATGATATGACCTGCTGCACGATGTTGATGTCGGTCCCGCTCCGGGAGGGAAGCAGGTTCTCGAGCATCCCTCCGCCGAAACCGCTCAGGTCCAATCCCATGAGGCTTCCCATACCCAGGGAAGGGGTCTGCTGACCCGGTACCATCAGGAGCGCCCAGGATGACCAGAGCTGCCTGACCGCAAGGGTGTACACCGAGGTGCCCACAGCCACCAGGAGACAGAACCACAGGATCCTCTTCATACTGCGGGCAACGGCCCTGATCACGAGACCGGTGAAAGTATCGCCGAATTCCCTTGTGTTTTCCGCCATCACTTCCTCGAAAGGTTGATGATCGTCGCCGTCATCGAGACCAGGCTGGCGAGGATCACGATCGTGGTATAGTAACGGGACTCAACGCTGTAAGGCACCTCTATCACGTCTCCCGGCCTTGCTTCCCTTGCAAGGGCATCCGGGCCTCTGGCGTGCACGGTCCCCATTCGCGAGAGCAGGGTCTGGTTCATCCTGCCTTTGTCGGTGGCGCCGCCGGCCATGCGGATGCAGTCCCGGATCGTCATTCCGCTGGAAAAGATGACCGTTCCGGGGTTGTTCACCGCCCCGGCCACATAGACCTGATTGCCCATCACCGCCATGCGAAGAGTGTCGCCGGGAAGCATGAGGGCCTGGATCAAGCCGGTTCCACTGCTCCAAACGGGAGTTTCCACGCCGCCTGAGACCAATATGCTTGCCGCCAGGTCTATCCGGCCATCGGGGCCTCCGGTCCTGGAAAGGAAACCCGATACCGTCTCCCCCTCGATGGAGTCCCAGGCTTCCACCTGGTGCCTGGCGGTCTCGAGGACGGTCCCTTCATCGGAGAGTATCACTTCCCCGGGCCTTGCGAGAAAGACGGGCAGCGTCACAAGGGGGATCACCACCGAGGCCCCGTTCACCAGATACGGGTCGTTCAGGGGTTGGCCGTCTGGTCCGAACGACAGGTCGATCGGAACCTTCTCACCGGTGGAGAGGTGCATTTCACCCCGTCTGGAACCGTAGGGGGTTATGCCGCCGGCGGCGAGCACCAGGTCGGAAACCCTCTGGATGGAGAGCAGTGAGTACCTCCCGGGTCTGTCCACCATTCCGGAGATCCAGGTGCTCACGGTCCTCGGTTCGGTCAGGGAAACACCGATCCGTATGCCGGGGTAGTACCTTCGAGCCAGCGCCTGCATCTGCACCTGGGCTGCGTCCAGCGAGAGCCCGTCGGTCTGGATCTGTCCCACACCGGACATCTGAAGGAACCCGTCGCCCGAGATCTGGGTGACCACCGTGGGAAGCAGGCCCGATATCAGCATCACGTCGTTGCACCCGCCCTCGACAACGATCGTGACGATGTCGCCCGGACCCAGAAGGTATGACTCCCTGGATACCGACTCCACGTATCCCACCGAAGTCGTAACCTGCTCAGTCCGGGGAAGCTGGGAAAGGGGAAGCGTTGCCAGGACAAGGATGATGACGCTCATTCCCCGAGAACCTTCCGGAAGTAATCAATCGTCGGGCCGAGCCCTTCCTCGAGGCTCACCACCGGCTCCCAGCCCAGCACCTCCCGGGCCCTGTCAATGTCGGGCCGCCTGATCTTGGGATCATCGGCGGGAAGCGGGTCGAACCTTATTCCTCCGCCTTTTCCCACGGCATTCTGGATCAGACGGGCGAAAGAGACGATGGTCATCTCATGGGGGTTTCCTATGTTGACAGGCTCGTGGAAACCGCTTTCCATCAGTTTGACAAGTCCGTTGACGGTGTCGGAGACGAAGCAGAAGCTCCTGGTCTGGGTACCGTCGCCGAACACGGTAAGGTCCCTGCCCCCAAGTGCCTGGCATATGAAGGACGGCACCACCCTTCCGTCCTCCGCCCTCATTCTGGGTCCGTACGTGTTGAATATCCTGGCGACACGCGTATCCACTCCGTGGGTTCGGTGATAGGCAAACACAAGGGCTTCGGCGAATCGCTTTGCCTCATCGTAAACACCCCTGGGCCCCACCGGGTTCACGTTGCCCCAGTATGACTCGGGCTGGGGATGAACAAGGGGGTCGCCGTAAACCTCGCTGGTGGAAGCGAGAAGGATGCCGGCCCCCTTCTCTTTCGCGAGACCCAGGGCCTTGTGGGTTCCCATGGCTCCCACCTTCAGGGTCTGTATTGGAAAGGCCAGGTAGTCCACTGGGCTGGCCGGCGAAGCGAGGTGGAAGATGAAGTCTATCCTGCCCTGCAGATAGATGTACTCTGTGACGTCATGCCTGATGAAAGCGAAATCGCCCCTTCCGGCCAGATGGGCGATGTTGTCGCTGCTTCCGGTGATCAGGTTGTCCAGGGCCACAACCGAATGGCCCAGTTCAAGAAGCCTTTCGCAGAGGTGGCTTCCGATGAAGCCCGCTCCGCCGGTGACGAGAATTCTCATTCCGTAGCCGCCCCCCTGGATCTTCCAAGCCTGTCATGGTACATGCGTCTGTAATACTCCATGAATTCGCCGGACTTGATCGCCTCCCACCAGGGCCGGTTCTTCCTGTACCAATCCGCGGTGATGCGGATACCCTCCAGAAAACCCACCTCCGGCTTCCAGCCCGTCTCCCCGGTTATCTTCCCGATATCCAGGGCATACCTTCTGTCATGACCCGGCCTGTCCTCGATGTGCCTTATGAGTTCCGGGCCCGCTCCCAGAACGTCCAGCACGGCCAGGGTAACTTCCAGGTTCGATTTCTCGCATCCGCCCCCGATGTTGAAGACCTGTCCCGACGGACAGTGTTCAAGAACCGCCAGAAGCGCTCTGCAGTGGTCTTCGACGAAGAGCCAGTCCCTCCGGTTCAGCCCATCACCATACAGGGGCAACTGCATGCCGTCAAGCGCATTGGTGATGAAAAGGGGTATCAGCTTCTCGGGGTACTGAAAGGGACCGTAGTTGTTGGAGGCTCTGGTCACGGCCACCGGCGTGCCGTAGGTGGTCTGGTAGCTCATGGCCAGGAGTTCGCCGCCGGCCTTCGAGGCTGAGTACGGGCTTCTGGGCTTCAGCGGATCGGTTTCAAGCGAGTGTCCGCTCTCAACGCTTCCGTACACCTCATCGGTGGAGATCTGAAGGAAAAGGAAGCGGTCCTCCCGCCTGAACTCCTCCAGAAGCACCCTCACACCCTCGATGTCCGTTCTTACGAATGAGGAGGCTTCCTCGATGGACCTGTCCACATGGGTCTCGGCTGCGAAGTTCACCACCGCGTCGCACCCTCTCATGGCCTGCGCCACGGTCCCGGGGTCGCAGATGTCACCCTTGATGAACGTGAATGCGGAGCTTCCGGAAACATCCGCCAGGTTCTCCATCCGTCCGGCGTAGGTCAGCTTGTCGAGGACCACCACCTTCCAGGACGGCCTTGCCGTGATCAGGAGCCTGGTGAAACAGCACCCGATGAAACCCGCGCCCCCGGTGACAAGAACCCTCATTGCATGCCCTTCCTGTGATTCCGCCCGACCAGGGTTCCGGGCCGGGGCGACCCTGAGAACACTGGAGGACCGGCGGTCCTTACATCCCCGTCACCTGACTATCGCAAACTTGAGCATTTCCACTGCTCCCGGCTTCTCGAGCATCAGAACGTACACCCCTGACGCAGCCGGAGAGCCGTCGGAAGCAGTTCCGTCCCAGGCGAAGTCGTCCCTCCCCTCGGAGGAGTACCTGAACAGAAGCACCCCTGTCATGTCGAATATGGAGAACACAGCCGGTTCCTCACTGATCCCGGCCACACCCAGGACCTCGCCGGCTCCGGGTCGGAATGGGTTCGGATAGACAACGGCGCCTCCGGCAGCCGGCCCGAGCCCGGTTCCAAGCTCGGCCACCCATGCCCCGTGGGAGGTGGCGAGCCACAGCCTGCCGGTCTCCCGCTCACACGCCATGGCCCTTACCGTAACTTCCGGAAGCGGCGTGTTGTACCTGTTGAAGGTCTGCACCTCTCCATCCGGGCCCACCCTGTAAAGGGTTCCCGGAACGGCAGCCCACACGCCTCCCCTGTGGTCGGCGCATAGACTTCCAACGGACCCCGATATGCCCTCAATGGTCTGAAGTGTTCCGTCGCGGAGCCTTGCGAGGCCTGTTGCGGTTCCGGCGAAGACATCGCCGGACCTTGCCACGGCCAGGCTGAGCACATCGTCGGAGGGGAGCCCGTCGGCGGTCCGATACACCCGGCTCACTCCGCCGGGGACCGAAACTTCGGCGAGGCCGGTGTTGGTCGCTATCCAGGCGGTGGACGCCGAGACAGCCGCCACGTCGCGAACGAACTTTCCGGTAAAGCTGCCTGTGCCTGTTATCCCTGTGATGACAGCGGCTTCCGGTGAGCCGGGCTGCCAGCTGATCCTCGATACTCCGGAAGCCTCATCGGGGGTTGCCCAGTAGGGCTCGTGGGCAAACCAGGCTACCTGGTCGTTCCAGACGGACACCGCTGTGATCTGATCGTTCAGAAGACCGTCGGACACGGTGAACGTTGTTCCGCCCAGGACCTCCTGTCCGTTCCAGTCGATCCAGGTGACACCGTGATGGTACGAAGCTGCATAGACCGTGTTCCCGCGCACATCCAGGGCGAAAATCTGGTTGTCCTGGGGAAGCACTCCCTTCACCCTGTTCCATGATCCGCCGTGGTGGTAGCCAACGCCCGACCTGAAGGCGCCGACCCAGCATACGCCCTGCGAGTTCACCCCTATGGAGTACAGGTCGTTGGAAGTACACCCCGGCGGGGTGTACCTTCGTACGGTGGATCCGGTTATCAGGGCCATCCCGGGCCCCTCCAGCCTGTCTGCCGAGATCGGGTTCGTCATGCCCGCCACCACTCCCACGCCGGCGACTTCCGAAACGGCAGTCAGAAGACTGCCGTGAAAGGCGTTCTCCACTGAGGACCATTCTCCTCCGGAATACGTGTAAAGCGCGTTCTGGTCGCCTACAACCACTCCGTTCGCTGTGCCGGCAAGGGAGGCCGGCCAGCTGCCGGGATAGGAACTCATCTGCGTCCAGGAACCTCCGGGAGGGCAGACGAAAACCTTGTCCCCCGCTATCACCCACAGAGAGTCGCCCCGTTCCTCGATGGCGTTGATGGGTCTGCCGGTGAGTGAATCGATTCCGCGCCAGGACGATGCCTCAGAGGGCGGCATCCCGGGCAGGAGCAGTGTGAGGCCGGCGTAGGTTCCCACCAGAAGCCCCGAATCAACCGGCGCGATGCAGTTCACCACCGAACTGGGCAGACCGCCCCCGGTGCCGCTTTCATTGTAGGTCACGAAGAAGCCCAGGCTCTTGATGGACAACCCCTGTGTTGTGGCGGCGTATATGGCGGTATCGGGATAGACCTGGTTCACCATCAGGTTCAGGGGCAGGCCCTCGAGCTGACCGTAGCGGGTCACCGCTCCGCTGCCGTGGAAGACCTCGATTCCTCCGCCGAGGTAGGTCACCCACAGGCTCCCATCGCCGTGGCGGTAGAGACTGGACACCCTGTCCCAACCCAGCCGTCCCTGGTACGTCCAAGTGGAATCGAAGCCTATCCCGTCAGGGGAAACGGTGCAGAACAGGATCCCTCCCGCGGTGGCGGCCATGAGCTGATCGCCCTCGGTGAGAATGCTGTTGAAACCGCCGAAATGCGGGTGATGCACCCACTGCGAGACCTCAATCGAAAGGGTCAGTATCAGCGAAACAAGGTTCATGGGATCCTCCGGTTCCACCACGAATATAGCTCAGAGAGACCCTCCTGGTGACCGACGGAGGGTTCGAACCCCGTAAGGGCCCGGGTCCTTCCGGGATCGCCTACCTGACTCCGATGATCGATCGTCCTGGTCAGAGATGGATCTTCTGCAACGGTGAGTTCCGTGCCCGATACCTTGATGAGGATGTGGAGCAGATCGCCCATCGAGACCCCCTTCCCGCTGCAGACATTGTAAACCCCTCCCTGCTCTCCGTGCTGAAGGAGAAGCGCATAGGCCCTCACAACGTCAGACACGTGAAGATAGTCCCTTACGGGGTAGAGGTTTCCGACCCTGAGCACTCCGGTTCCGCTGCTCCCGGCCTCTATCAGTCGGCGGCAGAATGAGGGAAGGGCGAACCTGGAGGCCTGCCCGGGACCGTAATGGGGAAAGGAACGTGCCGTGACAACATGCAGCCCCTCTTCCGTGGAGTAGTGGGCCGCAACGTGCTCCGCTGCGATCTTGCTTGCCGAGTAGGGGCTGCGTGGAAACAGGGGATGATCCTCGCTCAAGGGCTCGGAGGAGGAAGCATAGACCTCTGATGAACTCACCATGAGGACCCTGGCGCCGGGGCACCTGGACAGGGCAAGATCAAGCACTTCGATGGTGCCCATAAGGTTCACCGCATAGACATCGCGCAGGTCCGTCCGTGAGCTTTCCACCGATGACCTGGCGGCAAGATGGATTATTGAGCCGAAGCCGCCCAGTCCCTCCGGCGGAGGATGGGGCAGCATCCACGCAACCCGCCTCACTCCCGGGGGTGAGGGGAAATCATCCGTGATGTCAGAGGCAACATCTCCGGGGCCCATGCCCAGCCAGTCCATCAGGTGCGCTCCAACGAACCCCCCGGCTCCGGTGACGAGAACCGGACCATCCGGGATCACGGTGCCGCACCGCGCCTTCCTCAACCTTCCACCCCAAGCACCCTTATCTCTTCCCTGAGTTCGATCCCGGTGATTTCATGGACCCTCAGCCTGGCCTCGAGGATCAGCGCCAATATATCTTCCGACCGGGCTCCCCCGGTATTCTCGATGAAGTTGGCGTGCACCGGTGAAAACCGGGCCCCCCCGAGGGAGAAACCCTTCAAGCCGCAGTCCTCGAGCAGTTTTCCAGGAGGCGGACCGTTTTCGGGGCGCCGGAACACGCTTCCTGCGTTGGGTACCGTGATGGGAAAGCTCCGTCTCCTCTTCTCCAGTATCTCACGGGCGTTCCGTCTGAGATCATTGCGGTCTCCGGGGACAAGTTCAAGGATCACCCGGCAGATGGCTCCGGGGGTGCTTTGGAACAGGCTGGTCCTGTATCCGAACCCGCACTGGCTGCCGGTGAACTCGCGGCGCTCGCCTCCGGGAAAAACGGCTTCAACGCGGCTCACCACATCCATCATGGACCCCCCGTAGGCACCCGCGTTCATGAACACGGCTCCCCCCAGCGTGCCGGGGATGCCAACGGCGAAAACCAGCCCGGCAAGTCCCTGTGAGCAGGCAGATCCTGCCAGGGCAGGGAGCGTCACACCGGCGCCGGCAGCTACCCGGCTGCCACTGACGGAGAATGACCTGAAGCTCCCCTGAAGGTTCACCGCAACCCCGTTCCATCCCTCTGAGGGAGCCAGCAGGTTCGAGCCCTTTCCCAGCATGGCCCATGGTACCCCCTCTTCTCCTATCCATTTCATCATGCTGGTGAGTTCGCGGGTATCAAGGGGGAACAGGACCGCACAGGGCCCTCCTATCCTCCATGTGGTGAAATCGGAGAGGGGGACCACCCTGCACCGGTCCGGGAACGCCTCTTTCGCCCTGTTGCAGATCACTTCCTGAAATCCCTTCCCGATAGCCCCATAAGGCATGCCGCAACGGAAAGATATGTGAAACCGGCCCGGGGTCTGCCCCGTCTTTCCATGAGCCGCAGGACCATTCTGTACACAAGGGGAGAAAGGGCGGGACGGCAGAGTAGCCGCATGACGATGGTGCCTGGTTTCACAGGGGGAGAGAACAGGGGCAAGACCCAGTGGCTGCCCAGGAGCCCGGCGGCTTCAGGGTGCTTCTCCAGTGTGTACCTAAGCCCGGTTGCCCCGTACTCCCGCATCTTCTCCGCGTGTCTTCCCGGGCTCACGAAATCCATGTGGTTCACCCGTATCTCAGGGTCCCAGTGGAACACCTCGCCGGCCTTCCAGAGACGAAGCCCGGCCTCGATATCCTCGCCCCCGTAACGGTCTATGGCCGGGTCGAAACCCCCTGCGGCCATCAGCTTCCCGGCATCCACGCTGAGGTTGCCGGTTATGAAGTACTTCCAGGGGAACGGCCCCGGGGGCCTTGCTCCCATCGCACGGGAATCGAACCACTTCTGCCAGGGGGTGGCGCCGGGCGAATGGGCGTTCACACGGGCCCCCATCAGGAAGAGCGCACCGGTCTCGCTGCGCCGCTCAAGGTGCCGGAGGAGAAGGTCCGGCCCGAACTCGAGGTCGCCGTCCATGAGCAGCGCAACGGGTGCGCTTCCGGCCGACAACGCCTGGTTCCTGGCTCGAGGCCTGTTGCCCGGGCCTTCCGTACGCAACACCCTCACGATGGCATTCCCGGGCATCCCGGAGAGCTGGCGCTGAAACTCCTTTTCGACGGGGATCACGCTTCCGTCATCAACCACCACCAGCTCCCAGGGAACACCCCGTGTATCCTGACGGGCAAGACACCCGAGGGTGGCCGAGAAGAGAGTCCCCCCATCCCTTACAGGGATCTGGACCGATATCTCAGCTCTTCGCATAACCGGCTCCGGCCTTCCTGAGCCCCTGGAACAGCAGAACGGTTAGGACCGTCACAGACAGCACCAGCATGGACCTGACTCCGGGAGCCATTCCGGCAAGGGCCCCGGCGGCAACGGGAAGCGCCGTCAGAGGGAACACAGCCAGAAAGCTCACGGGAAAGACCTTTCTTCCCAGCCAGAACAGGCTCATTCCCATGAACATGTTGGCGCCCATTGTGGCGAAGGCGGCTCCCACTGCCCCAGCCACCGGGATCAGCCTGAGGTTGAACCCGATGTTAAGGACAGCGCCGAAGAACGTCATGCCGCCTATGTAGCGGGTCTGCCCCGTGAGAAGGGGGCCCGTCTGGCTCACGGTGAACAGGGCGTACAGAGCTCCTGACGCCGCGATCCATGGAAGCACCGCCGCCGCAGGAAGCCAGGCATCGCCGCCGAAAAGAAGGGTCACCTCCCTGGATGAGAGGGAAAGGACCGATGATGCCCAGACCACCCCGGCCATGAACGCAAGGGCTGTCCTGCCCATCTCTTCCATGGAGCCGCCCTCCCTCTTCTTCCTGAAGATGTACCTTTGCCAGGCCATTCCGAAGCCCAGGGTGATGGGCGAGAGGACCAGCGCGGCCCTGGAAGCCCATTCGTAGTAGCCGCTCTGGTCAAGGTCCGGGCAGATGGTCCTGAGCATGACGATGTCCGCCCCGGAAAGAACGATCATGGCCAGTCCGGCGGGAACGAGGGGGAGGCCGAAGGCGAGAAGCCTTCGGGAGAGGCCGGGGTCGAAGGACCCCGAGGAGTCCGATGTGCGCCGGAACATCACAAGCACCACAACGCCCATGGCAGCCAGCGTTGGCACCCATCTGGCTCCCAGGAAGGCTTCCAGGGCGGGTATCCCCCTGATTCCCGCCATGAAGAGCAGAAGAAGCCCCAGGCTGGCCAGCCCCCTGCACAATTGCAGGATGAAGAAGAAGGCCGCCATACCCCTTGCGCGGGCAGTGGCCGAAACGGACTGGAACAGGGCCACGCCTCCCCCGAGGGCCAGGGCGTGGAAGATGAGCCCCGCCCGCGAAATGTGAAGGGACCTCAACAGCCCGGGGGCAAGGACCGCGGCGGTCAAGGCGCACAACACTATGGGCGCCAGGGGGAGCAGCGAGGCGAGAAGGAGAATTCGGCGTTTAGCCGGGCTCTCATGCCAGGCCCTCACCACTGCTGTGGAAAGGCCCATTATCGAGATGGAGGCAACGACTTCGCTGATGGCGGTCAGCACCCCGAGTTCCCCGACCTCCGAGGGCAGAAGCCAGCTGCTCATGAAGGGCAGGAAGGCAAGCTGGACCATGCCGCTCACCACCATTGCCCCGGCATAGAGAAGTGTTTCCCTGCCCAGTTCCCTGCGAACCTGATCAATGGCCAATCTGCCACCCCAGTTCGCGGTATCTGTCGTGAAGGTGTTCCGCGACCGTACGCCAGTCGTGCCGCTTCCTGACCCACCCGGGGCCTGCCTGCGCATACTTCCGTCGCAGGTCGCCGTCGATCACCAGCTCCCTCAGGGTCCGCTGCAGGGTGGACGGGGTCACCGTGCAGAACGGGTGGTCGGGTATGAAATCCCGGTAGGCCCCGGACAGGTTGGTGACCGTGCATATGCCCATGGAAAGGCTCTCCAGGGAGTTCACTCCGTAACCCATGTCGCCGCTGGCCACCTGGTCAACCGCGATATGGCACGAAGCCTTCAGCTCCAGGGCACGGGCATGGGACATGTTCTCGATCAGCACAAGGTCCACCGGAAGGGTCCTGGAGAGGTTCTCGACGGCTTTCACTATCTCGCTGGTCCCCTTAACCGAACGGATCCTTGGAGCATGGCAGATCCTTATCCTGCCGCCCTCCGGTCCGGCGGGGGGCATCTGGTCGGGATCGAACGGAAGAAAGAGGTACTCGATCTCGGGGTATCTCTGGAACAGATCGAACTCGCACGTTGTGTGAAGATCGGTGGCCTCCCAGACAGGCCGGATGGCTCCCCTCATCCGCAGGTCGAGACCGTGGTAGTTGGACACGATCCTCTTCCCCATGGCTTTCAGACGCTTGATGTCACGGCCGTCGCGGAAGAAGCTCATGCCGCCTTCCAGGTGGTAGATATGGAACTCGTCAAGCCGGTACTTCCGCCTTGCTCTTCCTATGACCGGTGTCCAGGCCAGGTCGCGAAGGGCCATGAGAACCCTTTCAACCCTGGAAGGTGACCAGAACATGCGCTCCGATGTGCCTGTGAACGGCACCCTGAGGCTGCCGCTCCTTACGAGCCGCTTCAGCGCCCAAAGCCATTCCATGGGCCCTACGAAGGGAAGCTTGAGGCAGATGTCTTCGCTGTACAGGTTCTTCGCCCTGTAGAAGGTGACCAGGTTGCTCTCATGCCCCAGTGCTCTGTGCCCCCTGACGAAGAGCGTCAGCACTCCGGTGTAGTTCTGGGGGGAGAGGTGAAGTATCCTCACTGCCACCGCCTTTTCATGGACGCCAGCCCGGCACAGGCCATCCCCGACCCGAGCAGAAGCTGGACCGCAGCGCCGGGCGCCCCGGCGGCCCTGTATCCCAGTATGTCCGGTCCCGAGCCCGCTGGGGAAGCAAGGGTGTTCACCAGTGGTGAACGGGCGATGGACCAGATCACCGCCTGCCTTCCGGCCGTGTGGAAAGGATCGGGGCCCAGGCTCCGTTCAAGGGCGTTGGTGTCGGTTACTCCCGCCATCAGCGAGACCGCCAGGGCAACTGCCGAAAGGACGGGAAAGACCCGCCCACCCGCACCGG
Source organism: uncultured bacterium (assembly GCA_964541235.1). Lineage (GTDB taxonomy): Bacteria > Fermentibacterota > Fermentibacteria > Fermentibacterales > JCC-6 > UBA6080. Next base: position 187,913 of record CAZIPI010000001.1, read on the forward strand.
GCTGAAGCAGGGGAAGGAACAGCAATGGAAGCCCGGGCATCAGGAACCGGGGGCCCCACCCGGTTCCCCCGGTCCAGTCGTAAAGGAAGCCGTGGAACAGCAGGAAAAGGGCGAAGGGCAGCCACAACCTGGGGTTCCTGCATGAGAAGGCCGCCAACAGCCACATGGGAGCATACCACGTAAGACCCTTTCCAGGGCTGAACAAAAGGCCGACTATCCCGATGGAAGAAGGGTTGAAGGCTATGGCGGGGTCCTGCCCGTGGCCGTCGTCGAGTATCGAGCCGAACCTGAACTGGTTGTACGCCATCATCGCCAGCACGAAGGGCAGAACCCCTCTGAGGAAAGCAAGATAGCCCCGTCCCTCCTTGCAGCCCATCCAGAACGCCGGCAGCAGGAGCACGGAATCGGCCCTTGTGAGCATGGCGGCCCCCATCAGTACGCCGGCTGCGCCGAAACGCCTCCTGTGAATGAGAACAGCACCCCAGAGGGCGAGTGCGGAAGCTGCTGTGACGTCGTAGGGCATCCTGCCGTAAACAAGCCCCATGAACCCCAGCATCACCGGGACCAGGCGCCTCCTGTCTATCCTGCCGAAAAAGCCCCTTCCCAGGGCATCAACCGCGAGAAACAGCATGACGCTCATCAGCGCTCCGGTCCCGGCACCGGCGACCTTGCCGGCGGCGCCGCCCAGGACAAGCCCGACCGCTGCGGCGGGAAGGAGAACTATGGAGTATCCGAGGCCGTGCGGGACATAGGAATCCGACCCCTGACCGGAGACCAGCCACCCGCAGTCCGCCGTGAAGAGCGGTCTGGCACCCAGGATGGACTCGGCGACCTGGTACTGAGCGGCGATATCGGTGGTGAAGAGCCTGCCCCCGAAAACGACAGCAAGAAGACCGGTCCAGACCGCCAGGGGACCAATGATCCCGGAGGGAACCTGGACCCGTTCAGACCTTTCCAACGAAGGTGTTCCTGAACCGGCCCCGGGCGGTGAAGCTCTCCTTGAAACGGCAGAGGCCATGGTTGACCTCCCCGTTCAGGGTGAACGTGCCCAGGTCAAGGTGGCTGTATCCCATCTGCCTTGCCCACGCGATGACCTCCCTGTAAACCAGGTTCACGGGTCTGAGGGACTGGTGCTTCTCATTGTGGCTTATGTAGAAGGCCAGTGTGACCCTGGGGTTCGCATGGAACATCACCATGCCTGCAAAGACCTGGCCTTCCCCGTCAACGGTCACGAACTGCCTGATCTTCTCGGGACCCAGCAGTTCCTTGAGCCTCACCAGTTCCTCCAGCGTGTGGGTGGGACGAACGCCATGCCTGTCTTTGAGGTTGTCGGCCAGAACAGGATAGAATCTGGCGAAGTCGCCGTCCTCCACGACCCTCAGCCCCGCCTTGACGGCCTTTCGCACACCGCGCCTTGCTGATTCGCGAAAGGCCAGGTCAATCTCCTCGCCTAGCCTTCTCAGGTCTATAACCGCTGTCAACTCCCTCTTGGAGCAGGTGAACCCGTGGTTCCGGAGCACGAAGTCAAGGTAGTTATGGGGACGCCGGAAGTACACCGAGGGCGGGATGGTCATCTCCACCATTCCGTAACCCTCGTGCCGGCAGTGGGCGAGCAGGGCTTCCAGAACCCTCTCGACCGTGGCCAGTGAAGCATCGTCCTCCAGAACGGGTCCGCCGTAGGATGCACCGGGATAGCTGCGGAACCATGTAGTGCCATCCCTGTCCGCCAGGGCGCCGGGGATCACCGCCTCCATGCGCCCGTCCTCATTCAGGGCGATAAGGTGCTGATTCCGGAAACGCCCCTCGGGGTGGTAGTCAAGGAAGGCCGGAAGATGGAAGATGGTGCCGTTGTTGGACCTTTGAACGAAATCGCTCCACCGGGGTCTGTCATCCGGGGTGGCTGGTCTGATCCTGAGCATCAGCGGACCACCGCAATCCTGGCCGGAACAACGGTTTCGCCGTACCTGACCAGGACCATGTAGATCCCGGATGACGCCCTCGCCCTCTGGAACTCGCCGTCCCAGCTCCATTGTGACGGTGTGTCCGCTTCCACCGCGCCCAGGAAGGCCCCTTCCATGGAATAGAACTCGACCCTCACCGGAAGCTGGGGATCGATCCCGGTCAGGCGCAGCTCACCGTCCGAAGGGAGGAATGGCTGGGGGTAGAACAAGGCTCCGGTCCGGGGGCCCTGTCCCCCTCCCGTGGAAATGCTCCAGATCCCCGCCTCGGACGAAAACATCACCGTACCAGTGGACTGCAGGGTGATCGAGTGTTCCTGGCCGCTTCTGGAGGATGGCAGGAAGTCCGAATTGGAAGAGTCGTACCAGTACACCTGGCTTCCGTCGATGCAGGTCACCCTGTTGGTGCCCATGCACCAGATCCTGCCCGCTCCATCCACCGCCAGTGCCTTGACCGTGCCCTCCACGCCGGAGACGGAGACGAACCCGCCGCCGCTGAACCTCGCGAGCCCCGAAGCTGTTCCCGCGTAAACTCCGCGCCCTGGTACGGAAATGATGCAATAGACGTCATTTGAAGGAAGCCCGCTTGAGGTGGTGTATGCCTGGTTGGATCCGGGGTACCATCTGTCTGCGGAAGGGTCGGTGGGATCACCGGAGTGAACAAGGAGCTGGCATCCCTGATTGTTGGTGAACGTGAGCCAGAGGCTGTCGGCTCCCTGGGGGAAAACCCCCCTCACGTTCTTCACCGCGAGCCCTTCTGCCGGGGTTCTGACGGCCCATGACATGGCGCCCTCGGGGTCTCCCCCGAAACCGGTGATCCCGCTGGGCTCATCGGGGAAGGCCCAGAACGACTCATGGGCAGCCCAGACCCCCTGACCCTGTCTGGCGAGGCAGTTCACCTGGTTGTTCACGATCCCCGAAGGCACCAGCACCGTGGTGGGGGGTACCGGATTCTGAAGTGAGTCCCTGACGAAGGTCAGAAGCCTGTCGTCCTCCGAATCCGGAGTTCCGTTGTCAGACACCCATGTAAGGCCGTAGTGGTAGCTGGCGGCCCAGACCCCGGCCCCCGCCCAGTCTGCGGCTGAAAAGACCTGTCCGTTATTGGGAAAGCCCGAGTTCTCGGCGGTGTAAACCCTCCATCCCCAGCCGGGATAGAATGCCTGCAGCCCCCGGATGTAGGTTCCCGTGTAGATGGATCCCGAAGGGGTCATCACCAGCTGGTGAACGCTCATGCACTGCATACCGGGAAGCGTGGTCCTGACCCAGACGTCGCCCTGCCTGTACAGAAGCCCTCTGCCAGCCACCTCCATCTGGGGATTGGCAACCCCGTAACCCATCCACAATCTTCCGTCCACATTGCGAAGGAAGCTGGGGGTCACATCGTTGGGGACCGCCGGGGTCACTATCTCCCATCTGCCGTCCAGCCAACGAAGAACGGCTCCATTCCTGGAAGCGACCACCTTTCCGTCCAGTTCCGCCGCTCCGGTCACAGTGGTGTCGGACTGGCTGTAGTCGAGGATAAGCTGGAACTGCGACATGCCCGTTCCGAGGAAAGCCAGACCGGATGAACCGTACGCGCACACGCCGGGGGATGTGATCTCGATCCCCCTCAGTGAAAGGCTGGCAGTTGACTTCCATAACCTCCAGGCGGCTGGGTTGAAGGGCGACATCCGGGTGTCCAGCGTGAAGACGCCCCGATCCGTGGCCAGCCACAGCGAGTCTGACCTGACGCCGATGCCGAAGACCCGGTCTGCGTTGAAGACCGAACCCTCCTCGATGGGAATGAAGCCCTCGGAATCCCCTCTGGCAAGCCCGCCGTCGCTGCCGACCCAGATGTAGCCCGCCGCTTCAGCCACGGAATAGATGAGACCGCTCCCCGGGATGCCCTCGAACGAGGTGAAAACGGTTGACTGCCCGCTTTCGAAAAGAACGAGACCCCGGTCAGTCGCTATCCAGAGCCTGCCGCCCGAGTCCTGCAGAACGGCCCTGGACCTTGGATGCGGCAGCTGCTCCGGGTATGAAAGGGTTTCCATCACGCCCTCCCCGGGCCTGTACCTGAGAACTCCGCCGGTGGTTGCGCACCACAGCCCGCCCTGGCCGTCGGAGCAAACGGACCGCACGAAGGTTGACGATGTCTCGAGGTCCCACTGGGGAAGAAACGACAGCATCAGCAAGAGCACCATTGATATCATGCCGGGCCTTTCAGAACAGCCAGGGAAAACGCAGGTGCCACACCATCCACACCGCTTCCCAGACTATTGATTTCGACATCTTGCTCGTGCCCGAATGGCGGTCAACGAACACAATGGGAACCTCCACCACCCTGCACCCCTTCTTCACCAGCTTGTACGTGACCTCGATCTGGAACGAGTACCCGTCGGACTTTATACCGTCAAGGTCGAGGAGCGCCAGGGCGCTCCGCCTGAAAGCCTTGAAACCCCCTGTCGCGTCCTTGACCGGAAGACCGGTTACTATCTTGGTGTACATGTTGGCGCAGTAGGACAGCAGAAGCCTTGAAAGGGGCCAGTTCACCACATTCACTCCGTTGGAGTACCTGGAACCTATGGCCAGATCGACTTTGTCCAGGGCATTCACCAGATGGGGTACCCTGGATGGATCGTGTGAGAAGTCGGCGTCCATCTGCACTACGGGGTCGTACAGCTCACTGGAAAGAGCCCAGCGAAAACCGGCCACGTAGGCCTGCCCCAATCCGCTCTTTACCGGTCTTGTGAGCAGATGGACCCTGCCCGTTCCGGTGAACCCTTCCACCACCGAGCCGGTGCCGTCCGGGCTCGAATCGTCAACGACCAGCACATCGGGTTCGATCGGAAGTTCGAGCAGCACCGGCAGAAGTTCGGATATATTTCTGACTTCGTTGTAGGTGGGAACGATGATCAGGGGTTTGCCCACTTGCCCGCCTTTCGATGGTTTGTTTGACCAATATAACCCCCGGGGCAGGGAGAGGAAATTCATGCGCAAGTACCGCTGCCTGTGGCTCCTGCAATTGCTAATGGCCGCAGATGCCGGTGCGCTTTCAATATTCCCCACGCTGGGCTACAGTTCCTCCTCGGGCTTCGTGCTCGGGGGAACGGCCGCACGGTCGGTGATGTCACCGGAGAGCCTTCTTGTGGGTATGTACACCCTTGGCGCCTACTATGGCACATCCGGAATGGTCTCGGTGAGCGGCGGTGCCGTTCTGGCCTCCCCGCCCTGGGGAAGGCAGTACTCTGCAGGATATGAGCGGCTGCTGCACAGGAGCTGGTACGGCTGGGGGAACGGCACCCACCCGGATACTACCGCCGGAATGCATCTGGAGAGGCAGAGCATCTCGCTGAACCTGAGAAGGGCCTTCGCTCCGGGAGTACTGCTTCAGGCCGGTCTGCTGGCCAGGCATTCCTCAGTTTACGAAAGGGAGGACAGCTTTCTCTGGGATGAAGCGCCGACCGACCGCTACGGCTCTACCTGGACCATGGGCCCCGAGGCCGGGGTCACGTTGACATCGGGAAGCGGAAGCCGAGTCTCTGCGCGCATGACCGTATCACTCCAGACCGGGGATGTGAGCTACGGAAGCATCAACTGCGGCCTGTCTTCCAGAACGCGTCTCCCGGGAGGGTTGGAGCTGGGCACCTCGGTGAATGCGAACCGCCACTTCGGTACCGGCAGCACCCCCATCCCCTTTGTCCCTTCCCTCGGTCAGTCACAGGGGTTCAGGGGTTACAGCGACTACCGATTCACCGGCCCGGTCTGGCTTCTCTGCTCGGCGGAGCTTTCAAGGATGCTTGTCCAGCTGGAGTTCCCGGTGTTCGACAGGCCCTGGCGCGGCGGAGTGGCGGTCTTCGCCGATGCAGGTCAGGTTGCCGAGTCGTTTTCAGGGCTGGGAATGAACAGATTTCACAGCGATGTGGGCGCCGGCCTCAGGCTGCTCACCCATGACGACCTTCTACTGAAACTGGACTGCGCCTGGGGTGACGAGAACATCCTTGTGAGCGCAGGGATCGAGAACCCGTTCTGACTCCAGAAGGGAGAAGAAATGCACAGGTTCGCTATCATGGTCCTTCTGATGCAGCTTCCGGCCATGGCACTCGCCCTCGACCCTCTCCCGGGAAACCCCATGCCCTTCCGTTTCACTGCCTATCCCGAGGCTTCCAGCGCACTCTTCACCAACCCTGCGGGTTTTCCGTGGCTGAAACTCCAGGACATGACAATCACATGGGCCTTCACCGACTCGACCTGGGAGGGGCTGGACGGAGTCGCCCTTCAGAGCCAGCAGGGGGGTATCGCCGGGTGGTGGGAGGACAGGGCCAGCCTGAGGAGGTTCGATACCGGAGCCGGCATACGGACCGGTGACTACTTCACACTGGGAACCGGTTTTTCCTGGTTCGATCCCACGGTTGACGACCATCCCCTCGACGGGGCCACATTCTTCACCCTCGGAGCCTGCCTCAGGCCTTCCGGCAATCTCAGCGCCGGCATCACCTGGAGGAGCTCCGCGGGGGAATACGATCAGCATACCACCGCCGGGCTGGCCCTGCGTCCGGCGGGCAGCCGGGTTACAGTGACCGGTGACTGGGCCTTCACGGACTGGAAGGCAGGGGACGGCAGGTGGCAGGCCGGGCTCGAGGTTCTTGCCGTTCCGGGCCTGACTGTCAGGGGAAGCATATCGGAGGACCTTGTGATCGCCGGTCTGCAGCTGGACTTTCAGAAGGCAAGCGCGAGAAGCGCCTTCGTGCTGACCGACGGCTCCTATTCCGGCGGCACCGGAAGCATCAGCATTCTTGACAGGCAGACCGAGAGCTTTCTGAACCCGTCGGGCAGGTTCCTCGAGTTCCGGGCCAACAGCATGGCTGAAGAGCCTTCAAGGCGTTTCCTGGGTCCCAGGGTCCCTTCGTTCTCAGAGCAGATGGTCCTCCTCCGCCGCGCAGCCCAGGACCCGGATGTACCGGGGCTCCTGGTGGACTACTCCGACTTCTCCCTTAATGCAGCCCAGACCGAGGAACTCCGCGAGACCATGGTCCGCTTCAGGGAGCAGGGAAAACCGGTTTTCGCCTACATGGAGTATGCCGGGACCTCATCCTACTACAGCGCCGCTGCCGCCAGAAAGATCTGCATGCATCCCGCGGGTCAGATCAGCATAAGCGGTTTCACGTCCTACACACCTTTCCTCAGGGGCCTGCTCGACAGGCTGGGCATCTTCCCTGACCTGATGCACATCGGCGACTTCAAGAGCGCCAGCGACATGCTGACCCGGACCGACATGACCGACGCGCAAAGGGAGGCCACCAGGGCTTTGCTCGAGAGCGCAAGAACGGAACTCGCCAGAGGGCTTGCCGATGGCAGGGGATATGAACCGGCCCAGGTCCGTTCTCTCTTCACCGATTCGCCCTACTGGGGAGCAAGGGCAAGACAGATGAGCCTTGTGGACACGCTGATCCATCCCGACCAGTTCCACGAGTTCGTGGAGGGAGAACTGGCAAGGGGGATTGCCGTCATCTCGCCGCAGGAGTACCAGGCTTCCATCCCGCCCTCTTCCAGCTGGCTTCAGGAGCCGAGAGTGGCTGTGGTGATAGCGACCGGGAACATCGTGAACGGCGAGAGCGGCGGCTCCATAATGGGCGCCAACATGGGAAGCGACACCATTGTAAGGCTGCTGGAGCGGGCCGCTGCTACCCGCGGGGTCAAGGCCCTGGTGCTCAGAATTGATTCCGGCGGAGGCGACGCCATGGCAAGCGACGACATGAACAGGGCCGTCGAGAGGATAAGGGAGCGGATGCCCGTGGTGGTCAGCATGGGTTCCGTTGCGGCCAGCGGAGGCTACTACATGGCCTGCGGCGCAGACGCGATCTTCGCCGACAGGCTCACCGTAACCGGGTCAATAGGGATAATCACGGGCAAGTTCGTCTTCGGAGAGCTTCTTGACAGGATAGGCATCAATGTGGAATCGGTGTCCATAGATCCTGAGGGAAGTCCGGGCAACCCCTTCGAGCCTTACACCGAGGACGAATGGCAAAGGGAGTTCCAGGCCATGCGAGGCGGCTACGAACTCTTCGTGAACACGGTAGCCCGGGGAAGGGGCATGACATTCGAGCAGGTTGATTCCATAGCACAGGGCAGGGTCTGGTCCGGCTCTGACGCTCTGGACCTGGGGCTGGTGGACTACAACGGCGGCGTTGCTGACGCGGTGGCCCTGGCGGCCCGGCTGGGCGGGATAGAAACCCCTTTCCCCGAACTGGTCGTCTTCCCTGAACCCTCGCCGTTCGGTTCCTTCTCCCCGGGTCTCCCCTCGCTCTCCTCACTGGCCAATCATCCCCTCCTCACCGGCGGCGGCTATCTCTACCTTGGGGACGGACTAAGATAGATTAGTTTACTGAGGTAAAATAAAGCGCGCCATTTATTTATGGAATGGCGCGCCTTTTTCATTCCATAATCTTCTGCACAACAATACGTTACAGCAACAAACTAATTTATCTTAGTCCGTCCCCCATGAGGATACGTGCAACTTCGGGGCGGGTGAACTCAACTGGGGGAAGTTCGCCGGCGGCGAGCATCTCCCTTACCCTGGTGCCTGAAAGGAAAACATGATGTGTGGCATCGTGGGGGCATGTGCGGGATGTCGCCATGTTGCCGCAGGTCCTGCAGAAGAACGAGTGCTCGAACCGCAGGGGGAGGATCCCGATCTCTTCAGGATCGAAGGCGTCGAAAATCCTCTGAGCGTCGTATGTGCCGTAGAAGCTACCCACACCAGCATGATCGCGACCCACTATGAAATGAGTGCAGCCGTAGTTCTTCCTGGCGATCGCGTGGAACACCGCCTCCCTCGGTCCTGCATAGCGCATGGCGGCGGGAAAGACCGATAGAGCTGTCCTGTCCCCGGGGAAGTACCCGGACAGCAACTCCTCGTAGCAGCGCATCCGGACCTCTGCGGGGATGTCGCCCTGCTTGGTGTCGCCCACAAGTGGATGGACCAGCAGGCCGTCCACCACTTCAAGCGCGCATTTCTGTATGTACTCGTGCGCCCTGTGGATCGGGTTCCTGGTCTGGAACGCGACTATCGTCCTCCAGCCCTTCCTCTCGAAGAGGGAGCGGGTCTCGAGGGGCGTAAGCCGGTGTTCCCTGAACGGCTCCGAGTCACGGCAATCCAGCACACTCACCGGGCCGGCAATGCACCGGTTCCCGTGAGCATTCAGATACTCGACTCCCGGATGGGAGGGGTCGGCTGTGAGAAGAGTCTCCCGGGCTTCCTCCAGAAGGTCCCTTTCAAACACCTCGGAAACAGTGATCATCCCCCTGGCAACACCTTTCCTGCGCAGGACGGCAATGTCACCTGGCAGCAGCGCAGGATCCCCCGGTTTGGCTGAAAGGACCACCGGCAAAGGGAACACCAGCCCGTCAGCAAGACGCATACGGCTGAGAACACTCCTGTAGTCCCCGGAGTTCATGAAACCTTCGAGCGGACTAAGGGCTCCGCAGCCGATCATCTCAAGGTCGCTGGCTTCCCTGGAGTCCAGTGACAGTGAGGGAAGGTCTTCAGGGATGTCCTCCCTGGCCGCAGTACGGTCAACAAGTGTTCCGCCGTGGGGTTCGATCATTTCTCCGGTCCTTCTCTGTCTGGTTTTCAGGGTGTGAATCTGTGTGGGGAGAGTGTGCGTGTTGCCCTTGCCTGGTTCAGCAGGTCTCTTACAAGGCCTTCCAGGGGGATCCGTTCCCATGCTTCGTAGTACCTGGCTGCAACAGCACCGTTGGAATCTATGATCAGCACCGCTGGAAGCGCACTGACCCCGAAGAGCCTCGTGGCCGTTGTGTCAGGGTCCAGAATGATGGGGCACCTCAGCGGCCATTGGGATGCTTCCTCGCTGGAGCCCATTCCCGTGGCAACTATCACGCATGCCACAGGGTCTTCGCTGAACTGCATCGCTATCTCTTCCATGCGGTTGATGTCCCTCAGGTCGGCGAGGCGGGTCAGACCGTTGAAAAGCACCACAACGATGTGCCCTTTCAACTCGCGAAAGAGGCTGATATGACCGGGAGCGTTGACCCAGGTGTGGCCCAGGGGGAAGTCGGGTGCCAGGTTGTGGCGCAGGACCTGCATGGTCTCGGGCTGGATCCGAAAGAGGAATCCCGCGAGAACGGCGAACACCGCCACTGCAAGGGCAAAAAGGACAGCATTCCTCGATTTGCTCCGGGAGTAGTCACTCACCGGGAGGTCGCCCCGTCTGCTTCCGAACAAGCCCAAGAGCTACCTTCCGATCATCCTTCCGAGAAGAAAGGCTACTGGCATCCAGACTACCGATGCCCCGAAGAAGAACAGCCAGCCGTTCCTGATGAACCCGATATCGCCATGGTGCAGAGAAACCACCGCAAGGGCGCTCCAGCCCAGCAGCAGGAGCCCCAGGATGGCGCTTTCCACCCTTCCGGGGTTGCCGGCCATTGATGCGGCACCCGCTACGGCGAAGATCACCGGCCACCACTTTCCAAGGTTGACTCCCACACCCAGCAGCAGAATCACCAGTCCCAGCCCGCAGGCGATCACAGAGAAGATGACCAGACCCTTGCCGTTCGGTCTCATCCCAAAACCTACCTTTCCTGCCCGGTTGGGGGGGTAAGTGTGGTGAGATCCACCAGCCACCGGCCCCCGCAGAGTTCCACACCGACTTCCTGAGTTCCCAGAGCAGTTGATAGAACAACGACGCAGAGAGAATCCGAGATGTGCCGGACAGACCTTACGGTTCCAGAAAGGTTGCGGCACTGGTCATTGACGGCGGTCATGCGGACGAAAAGCCCCTTTCCGTCAAGAGCTGCGAATTCTTCAGGGGTCAGTCCGCCGACAAGGGAGTCGAGAGCGACCCTTGATTCCTCGAAACCGAACCGTTGCAGTACCGCCACCGTGGAATCGTAAACGGCATGAGTGCCGGGTGTCAGAAGCTCCCAGGCATCCTCCACGGCGCCGCTTTCAAGGTCTTGTACGAACGCTTTGACCACCTGGGCCGAAGGGTCCTGACCGCAACCGAACAGAGCGATGCCGGCGAGAAAGAACAGCCTTTTCATCAGAGCCCGTGGACTACCAGTCCGCTGCGCAGTTTGGGTTCGAACCAGGTGGATTTCGGCGGCATGACACGGCCGCTGTCCGCCACCGAGAGAAGCTGGTCCAAAGAGGTGGGATGCATGCTGAAGGCCACTGCGAACCTGCCGGAGTCAACCAGACGCACCAGTTCGCCAGTACCCCTTATTCCTCCTATGAAATCTATCCTTTCCGATGTTCTCGAGTCGTCAATGCCCAGTATGGGAGAAAGCAGGTTGTTCTGCAGAATGCTCACATCCAGCCCTTCCACGGGATCAACCTTCTCGTAGGTACCCTCAATGGGGGTCAGGGTGTACCACTGGCCCGCCATGTACATGGAGAACTCGCGGGGCACCAGCGGACTTGCCTTGCCCGACCGTATGACAGTGAAGGACCTGGAAACCTCTTCCATGAACCCCTCGGGAGAAAGACCGTTGAGGTCGCGAACGACCCTGTTGTATGGAAGGATCCGGAGCTGGCTCTTGGGAAAAAGTACGGCCAGTATGAAATTGTACTCCTCAAGGCCGGTGTGGTTCGGGTTCGCTTCCCGGCGCCTTCTGGCCACAATGGCAGCCGAAGCGCTCCTGTGATGACCGTCCGCCACGTAGAGGTTCGGCACTTCCCGGTCGAAGAGACCCTGAAGCTCCATGATGTCAGCCTGGTCTTCGACGAGCCAAAGCGTGTGGCGGATCCCGTCGGGAGCCGTGAAATCGAACTCGGGTTCCCCCTGGGTGATCTTCTTCTCGATGACGTCTATCTTCTCCACGTCACGGTATGTCAGGAAAACTGGCCCGGCCTGGGCGTTCTGGGACATGATGTGGCGGATCCTGTCCTCCTCCTTGGCCTTCCTTGTGAACTCGTGCTTGCGGATGACATCGCGGTCGTACTCCTCCGCAGAAACACATGCCACGAGCCCCACCTGGGAATGGCCTCCCATTATCTGCCTGTAGAAGTAGAGCAGCGGCTTACTGTCCTGGGCCATCAGACCTTCCTCGACGAGACGCCTGAGGTTCACAGCGCCCTGCCTGTAAACTTCATCGCTGTAGAGCCCGATGCCCGGGTCAAGGTCCACTTCCGGCTTGACTACCCTGAGGAAGCTCAGTGGATTGTCTTTCACGATGTCGCGGGCCTCATCGGAATCCAGAACATCGTACGGCTGGGAAGCTATTCTGTGTGCGAACTCCTTCCGGGGCCTCAAGCCCCGAAACGGCCTGATCATGGACATTTTCAGTTCCTCCGCCTGGTGTTGGACAGCAGTGCCAAATCCGAATCAACCATTTCCTTGACAAGGCCCGCGAAGCAGGTCTCGGGACGCCAGCCGAGCATCGCGGCCGCCTTGCCCGCATCGCCCCTCAGCGCTTCAACTTCCGTTGGCCTGAGATACCTGTCGTCGGTCCTGACATAGTGCCGCCAGTCGAGAGCAAGGTATTGGAAGGCCTCGTCGAGGAATTCCCTGATAGTGTGCATCTCGCCTGTTGCCACAACGTAGTCGCCGGGTTCCGGCTGTTGCAGCATGGAGTGCATTGCCTTCACATAGTCGCGGGCGTGACCCCAGTCGCGGGATGCATCAAGGTTCCCGAGTACCAGTGAATCGGAGAGGCCAAGCTTGATCCTGGCTGCCCCCATCGTGATCTTCCTCGTGACGAAATTCTCGCCACGTCTGGGAGATTCGTGATTGAAGAGAATACCGTTCGAAGCGTGGATGCCGTAGGCTTCCCGGTAGTTCACCACCATCCAGTGGGCGCAGAGCTTCGCCGCGGCGTAGGGGCTTCTGGGGTGGAAGGGCGTGCTCTCGTTCTGGGGAGGCGGGCTGGAACCAAACAGCTCACTGGTACCCGCCTGGTAGAATCGGCACTTCCCGGCAAGCCCGGTTTCCCTCAGGGCGTCCAGCAGCCTTACCACCCCGATGGCGTTCACGTCTGTTGTGTACTCGGGCATCTGGAAGGAGATACCCACATGGCTCTGGGCAGCCAGGTTGTACACCTCGTCCGGCTCCACCTTCTCCAGTATGCGGTTCAGGGCGCTGGAGTCTGTCAGGTCACCATAGTGAAGGAATAGAGAGTTCCCATATATGGAATCGTCGCCTATCAGCGACTCAAGGCGTTCCCTGTTGAAGCTGCTGGCACGACGCACAACACCGTGTACCGCGTATCCCCTTCCAAGGAGATACTCGGTGAGGTAAGACCCGTCCTGACCGGTTATACCGGTTATCAAAGCCCTCTTCACACCCACACCTCCCGGTGGCAAAAGCATGGGTAAGATACTACCTTGCGCTGCGGGTGCCCAGAATCGCCTTTGCTGTCCTTCTCTCCGCCGGCCAGCGCGGATCGAGCACCGTACCGGGCATGGAGCGGAACACCCGCCTCCATTGATGAACGGAAGCTCCGGAAGCATGAGAAAGGCTCATGCCTTCGTAAACCGCTCGCCACTTCCACTCCCGCTCGCTCCGCCCCCATGCCGCCACCGCACTGACAAGCTCCCCGGGGTCGCCTCCGGCGTGGCACCTCTCGAGCAAAGCCAGGGTTTCCCATGGAAAGCCTTCGGTATCAGGAGGAACCGCAGCGCGACCCGTCAGCCGGGATACCCTCGAGACCAGCACCGGAAGATCAGCAAGCATGGAACACCTGCAAAAATCCCGCCTTGCCTCGGCCAGATGGAACAGAGGACCCCTGGCAAGCGCCAGCGCCCTGGCTTCGCAGCCTTCATCCAGCCTTGCTTTCCGTGCCGCTTCAAACACCGCCTCGGCATCCTTCCACCTGCTTCCCTTGCAGAGGGCGTCGCCCAGAATGGAAAGGCCGGTTCCATCCGGGGGCAGTTCCCTGGCGGCCAGGATTGCCTGAGGTATCTGCCCAAGTTCAAGCAGCATTTTGACTTCCCTCTGCCTCAACCTGAGCTTTTCGCTCGCGTCGCCCTCCTCCCTGATACGGTTCTTCAAGGCAAGGAGTTGACAGCCGCCCGGTCTTTGATTACGCATGACCTACCAACCACGGATGGAGCTACATATGGACGAACTCTTACAGGGCATAGTTTCGAACACCACTTCGGGCGCATCGGAAACATACCTAAAGATATTGAACAACATCATCCTGGGTAATCTGAAGGACTCCGACCTGCCTGACACCCTGATGAGTTCCGCCGGAGACATGGTCCCGTTGTGCTACGTCGCCAAGCGCCTCTCACAGGAACCGGTGTTCAAGTGGAAGGATACAGCCGGCGACCTTCAGCGCGAGATCAGGCAGCAGACCATCGAAGCCGGCATTCAGCTCTACAAGCAGCTCGAGGAGACCGGGAACATCATCCTCTGCCACAGCAGGAGCGGTTCAGTGCTCAAAGCTCTTGAGCACCGTAAGAACCGCCTCGAAATGATCTTCCAGACCATATCCTCACCCGGCGAGGAGGGCAGGAGCGCCGCGGATTCATTGCTTGAGAACGGTTTCAGAGTGGAGCTGATAGACGACGGTGACTTCGCCTTGGCCCTGTCCAGGGGGGCAGTACCGGTCATGGGGGCCGATGCCGTAACAGAGGACTTCTGGGTGAACAAAGTTGGTTCGCTGGCCATAACCGAAGCCGCTCTGGAAGCGGGCATCACACCCATCGTGATAGCGGGAAGGGAAAAGCTGATACCGGCAGGGCTGTATGGAGACAGACCCCGCAGCCATGTTTTCGAGAGGGTCCCCATCTCCGGCCTGAAGATAGTCGTGGGCCCCCAGACCTTCACCATGCCCAGGCACGCATCCAGGCTCGCGGCGCTGATAGGCGTACAGGACAACTGCTGAAATGAGTTCCGAGGCCCTCTTCGAGGGGCACTGGCGCTCGCTGGAACAGGCCTTCGCCGAGAAACTCAGGACTGCCCGAGCAAGGCCCCTGGCTGTCGTCACAGCAGGATATCCTCTGATGCTGAGGCTTCTGAAGGTCCTTTCGGAAGCCGGATACGATACACTCTGCGGTGTCCAGTTCTTCCCCGGGATCCCCAGGCTTGCTTCAAAGCTTTCTCCCCTTCCCTCTTCGCCACCGCCATCGCCCGCCACCGTGGCATGCAGCGGTCTCGCGGCCTACGGCTCACCGGAAAGGGCTCTCTCGGGCGCAGGATTCCTTGCGGGACTGCTGGAGCAGGGAATAGGTCCTGAAGAGTTCGGCCTGGTCCTTGAATCGCTTCCCGAGGACCCCGGGCCAACGCCCCTTGAAACGCTGAAAGCCTTGAAGCTCTTTGAATCCTCCCTTTCAAAGGCCTGCCCCAGAAGAGATGACACCATCATGAGGGAAGGACCCCGGGCCGGGTTCGAGGAAGTGATCATGTACGGCTTCTACGACCTCAACCCGGGACAGAGAAGGTACATCAGGGCGCTGGCAGGTACAACGCCAATGTCATGGTTCAGCCCTGTCCACCCGTCTTCCCCCTGGCGAGGGGTTTACGCCAGAACCGGCGACTTCCTGGGGAAGCTGTTCGGAAACCGCAGGCACAGGGTGGATGCGGGCACACCACTCTCTTCCATGGCGCTCCTGGGTGAAAGCCTTCTGACCCGGAAGGTCTTTCAGGTACCGCCCGGAGTCGCCACCGTATCCTGCGGGAGCGGCCTTGGATTCCGAAGCGGGGTGGTCCAGGCCGTGACCGGCATGCTTTCCGCACGCCCGGATTTCAAAGTGGCCGTGGCCGCCAGGGGGGCCGACAGGGACAGTGTTGTTCTGGCACTCAACCTGGCCGGTGTGGGGACCAGCCCAGGGTTCTCCATACCATGGGCATCCACCCCTTCCGGCGGATTTCTGCTGGGCGTCTGCGGCCTGCCGGTCTGGAACTGGCACCACCTTGAGATCCACAGACTTCTTGCATCGGGGATCGTGTTCGGTGAGAACCCCTCCGAGTATCTTGAGGAGGTGGTGAGATCAGGCGCCCGATTCGGCCTTGAGGCACTCTCCCTGATCAGAATGCCCTTTGCCGGGAAACTTCTCGAGTTCGGCAGGGCGCTCCCTGAAACCGCGCCACCGGGAGTGTTCCTGGACGCACTGAAAAGGCTGGCGGAGAGCCCGGCCGGGGTTCCCCTGCCTGGAACTCTTGCCGAGAGTGCTTTCGACGCGATGTCCTGGCGCTCCCGCGAGCCGGTGACGCTGGGGGGGTTCCGGGTGATGCTTCAGGCACAACTCGAGGGAACATCAGCCGAGGTTTTTGCAAAGAGCAGCGGGGGAGTCCAGGTGCTTTCACCAGAACAGCTCAGGGGAACCCTTTTCGACGGGGTCGTCCTCACCGGCCTGGAAGAGGCTGTTCTTCCCTCGAGACCTTCGGAGGATCCCAGGTTCCCCGCCGCTCTCAGGCAGGCCCTTGAGATGTCAACATGGGAATCCCGGGAGCAGGAGGAGGCTTTCATTCTCAGACAGGCATTCGAGGCTGCCGGGGAAAGGCTCACCCTTCTGGTTCGTTCCAGGGACGAGCAGGGAAGGAGCCAGGTACCTTCCCCTCTGGTGGGAGCTCTCTTCGAAGTGGAAGAAAAGCGCCTGACGGTTATCTCCGACTCTGCTCCGGCGCTGATTTCCCCTCCGGTGGAAGCTCCTTTCCTGGACCGGGTGGTGATGGCGGAGCGGGACAGGATCTTCAACAACACCTTCGGGATCCACGACGGCAACATCGGCGGGGGCTTGTTCCCGCCCCCTGAAAGGATCACCGCATCCCTGCTTGAAAAGTATGCGTCGTGCCCCTTCAGGTATCTGGTGGAGAGGATATGGAAGCTTCCTGAACAGCGGGAGGCGCCTGTTCTGTCCGCTCCCGACAAGGCTGCGAACGGGCTCTTCACACACAGGGCAGTTGAGCTGGCCATCTCAGGACTGGATGCGGGGAAGGCCGTCGAGGCCGCCCTGGAGCAGGCCGACCTCACGGCAATGCTGGGTTCCGAGGCTTTTGCCCTCAACTACAGGAACACGCTCGTCGAAAGCGTTGAGTCAGTGCTTTCGTACTTCAGGCGGAACAGCTTTCAGCCGGTTGCCTGCGAGGTATGGGTCAACGGCTGCATAGCCGGATTCCCTGGGACCGGAAGGATCGACATGCTGGTGAACACACCGGAGGGGCTAACCTTTCTCGATCTGAAGACGGGCAACCCCGCAAACACGCAGAACCCGCTGTCAAGAAACAACCTTTTCCAGCTTCCCGTGTATTACGCCTTATCCGATGAGAAGCCTGTGAGAATGGGGTATCTACATCTTGTACGGGGGGGGGATCCGGTCCTGAACAGCGCCACCGGACAAGAGATGCGGGAAGCCCTTCCCGGGATCGAAATGCGGGTGAAGGAGATAGTCCGGGCAATAAACGAAGGCTTCTTCCCTCCCGGGGGCGACCAGAGTGTATGCGCATACTGCTCGCACGGAGGGCTTTGCAGGTTGTCTCCCAGGATCAGGCTTGAAGGGAAGTTGACCAGTGAGTCATCATCCGCCCCCTGACCAGCCCAACAGGGACAGGATAACGGGAGAACGTGAACGGAGCGTTGTGGTTGAGGCCAGCGCCGGCACGGGAAAGACCACTCTTCTCACGGAAAGGGTTGTCAGCCTTGTCACCGGCGAAGGGATCCCCCTCGAGAACCTGGCCATAGTCACTTTCACCGAAGCGGCGGCCTCGGAGCTCAGAGTACGCATCAGAGCCGCTCTTCCCGAGGGCGGAACGAACTTCGCGGCAGCCTGGATAACCACTATTCATGGTTTCGCTTCCAGGGTGCTCAGGGAGTACCCCCATCTTACCGATGGCTTTCCGGATTTCTCGGTGGAGACCAGCCACTTCAGCCGGCGGGAGCAGCGAATGCTCTGGGACGACCACCTGGCCGGGCTGAGCCGGGCTGACGCCACCGCCTGCGTGCCTGCCCTGAGCCAACCCGGTTCAGAGGCCCTGAGGGAACTCGCGGCAAAACTGGAATCCATGAACTGGATAAGGGACGCCTCGCCCTTCGGCGACCCTGAGATGGAACTCAGGAAGGGAAGACGCGAGCTGCAGGCGCAGCTTGACACCATGGCGGGACTCTGCGTGAACCGATCGGACAGACTGGGAACCCAAATGGCTGCCATGGCCGGCAGCCTCGCCGAAGGCCTGGAGTTCAGGAAGATACCGGCGGTGAGGCGCAACTGCGGATCGAAGGAGAACTGGGGAGGCAAGGATGTTCTTGATGAGGTGAAGACCTCCATTGCATCGGTGAACGCCAGGCTGGAAGAACTGAAGGGCATCGAGGAGTACGTACCACTGGCCCCGGCCATTGAGCGCATCGTCATCCCGTGCGCACTCAAGGCCAGAAAGCTCTGGGACAGCTACAGGACCAGGCTGTCGTATGATGACCTTCTCCAGCGCGCACATGACGCGGTGGTTCGCAGCCCCGGCCTGAGAAGCGCCCTGGCCGCCAGGTTCAGGCACATCCTCATAGACGAGTTCCAGGATACCAGCCTTCTTCAGGCAAACCTCTTCCTTGGTTTCCTGACTTCATGCGGCCTCTCCGGGAGGCTGACCATCGTAGGCGATCCGAAGCAGTCGATCTACGGCTGGCGCAACGCGGACGTGGAGACGTACAAGCAGACCGTTGACCTGGTGCACAGTGACGGTGCCCTGAAGGAAACCATTTCCACCAGCTTCCGTTCCAGCCGGTCGGTCATCGATTTCGTGAACTCCTTCGGACAGGCCCTGTTCTCTGACGCGCCGGAAGAGGAACTCCCCTTCCTCTCCGAGTACTCCCCACTGATGCCTGCCCCGGGCGCAAAACAGGGACCGGAACCGCTTGTTGTCAGGCTCCCCCTGCCGCCTGACGGGAACAGGGCAGCCGAGTACAAGGCAAAAGCCCAGGCCGAAGAAGCCGCGGAGATCTTGTCGAAGGAAGAAAACTTCGGCGATTGGGCCATCCTGTTCCGTTCCACTACCCGTCTCGAGGAGCTGGTTGAAGCGCTGGACAGGCGCGGGATACCCTACACCGTCGAAGCCGGTAGGGATTTCAAGGAGCGTCTCGAGGTCCAGGACACGGCAATGCTGATAAGGGCCGTTACCGACCCTTCCGACCTGTATGCGTGGGTGCACACCCTGCGTTCGCTCTATTTCGGAGTTGATGACGCGGCCATAACCCGCGCCCTGAATGGCGAGCCGGGAACGGTGATACATCAGGCCAACCTTCTTCTCCAGAAGCTGAGGACCGCCGCGGCCACCCTGTCTCCAGGGCTGTTCATGGAGACCGTGTTCCGGACCACCTGCATCACCGAGGCAGTGAGGGCCAGCGGGTACGAGGTGAACCGCAGGCTGTCGAACCTGAGGAGCGTACTGGAACGTGCAGGATGCTGCTCGGCCATGGATCAGCTCCACGACATCCTAACCGGCTCCTCGAGCCTCTCCTCGGACGAACCTCCCGTATCCCCGGAGGGCGGGCATGCGGTTACCCTGAGCACGGTGCACAGGGCCAAGGGACTCACATGGACCAACGTGATGGTCCTCAACCCCGGCCAGGGGGGCAGGCACGAGCAAAACCCTCTTCTCGCGAACCAGAGAGAGAAGCTGGCGGCGGTGCGGCTGGGTGAGGGCAGAAGCCCTTACTTCCAGAGGCTTTCCGCCAGGGAAAAGGCCAGGGAAAGCGCCGAGTTCAGAAGGCTTCTATACGTTGCGGTCACACGACCAAGGGAGCGGCTTGTGATCTTCTCGGATGCACCCGGAAAGAAACCCGGCGGCCATGCCGGTGTTCTCTTCCAAGCCCTGGAGGCAGCCAGGGGAACCTACTCCGAGAAGGCTCTGGAACCGCTGGACATGAACGCCCTCCTTCCCCGGCGAACGGATCAGGTCTTCCGGCCCTCCCGCTCCATGGTGCTTCCTCCCCCGGTGAACGGTGAACCGGAGCCGGGAGCCGGGGCCATGAGGCTCGGTACGGAAGTTCACGCGCTCCTTGAGAAGATGGACATGGATTCGCCGTCAGACTGGCTCGACCGCAACATGCCGGTCCTGCGGGAAGGCATGGAATTCCCCGATTCCGCGGCAAAGCTGGCCTTGGCCTTCTTTGAGACGCCTCTGCCCTTCAGACTATCGGAAGGCAGGGTGGTCGGTCGCGAGTATCCACTGCTCCACAAGGGCTCTCTGCTCTACGTGGATCTGCTGCTTGACCTCGGAACCCACCTGGAGGTCATAGACTTCAAGACCGACAGCCCTTCATCCCTGGATGAGAACATGCAGTCCTACCGGACCAAGCTGGAGCTGTACGCATCGACCCTTGAACAGGTCACCGGCCGGTCCGTGGCATGCAGGCTGGTCCTGCTTCAAAGCAGGAAATGTGTTTCGGTCCGTGAACCCGCCTCCCCGGAAACCCGGGGAGGCGGGCATTAAGGTTCAGTCGTACAGCGAGAAGGACTGCGCCTCGCTCAGCCTCTCGAGCTGAGTGAACGAAACGTTGATGACGCCGTCGCCGTCACCGCTGTAGGTTTCCACTTTGAGCATGGCGGTGCCCAGTTGTGAAGCTTCGGGAACGAACTCGATGTAGGAGTTGAACCCCTCGCCTCCGTCATCATCGAAGAGCTCCGTTCCATCAGCGAACGTGAGTGTGATCACGGCGTCAAGATAGTCGCTCTCAGCGGAAACGGCGTAGTTGTAACCGCCTGTGATGTCCAGCTGGAACAGGCCGTAGGGAGTGCGCCTGTCAAGCCTGAGTTCCTGATTGCCGCCCAGGGAAAGGGGCACAGCTTCGGGAATGAACTCCACATCCGGCTCAACGGAGAAGCTCACCGCACCTACTGAAGCTCCGTCGTAGGCGGCCACCAGGGCCAGGTAGGTTCCCGGGGCCAGGTTCAGGGAGAGCCCGGGGTTCCAGCCGTCGAAGTCATCGCTGTAATCCATGCAGTAGGCGAACTCGGGGCTTTCATATCCCAGAAGGGTCATCGTCCCGTCGAACTCCGATGAGGCAGAAATGCTGTAAAGCCCATCGTCCTCAATGACGAAGCCGAATGCGAGAACAGGAGTTGCTGAGTTGATGCTTGAGCAGTGCCATTCGTCGTCGATACCGGGCCAGAAGGCCATGGCCATCTCATCGCCGGAAAGGTAGCCGTCGCTCGCACCGGGAACTTCCACCCAGTTCACCTCTCCCGCCCCGATGGTTATGGTCTGAACCGAAAGGGTGAACCTTCCGCCGTCCCTGCCGGAATAGCTGTTCACCACGGCGCCGTAGAGACCGGGTTCAAGGTCCACCAGAAGCCTGGAGTTCCATCCTGTCCCGCCGTCGTCGTTCATGGCCACGAACCGGGGCCTGCCTCTCTCGAGGGCGACAAGAACAAGGTAGGCGTCGAAATCGTCCGACTCAAGGGCAACCGAATGATACCCTCCCTCGGCTATCCTGAAGGGCACGATCACCGCGTTCTCCCAGTCCGACACGTAGATGTCGGTGGTGTTCAGGTCCTCGATCAGCTCCTCCATGCGGGGATTGTCCTTGTCCTCCACCAGCCGCGACTCCATGGTCCCGGTGGCCAGACCGGAGGATGCGACCCACTCGGACAGGTCCTGGGATGTTCCGCTGCTTACGGAAACCTGCGCCGTTCCCTGTCCGCCGTTCAGCTCCCAGACCAGCAGAAAGGCGCCAGAGGGGACCTCCGCCAGCACGACCCTGCTGTCAACGTTCCTTCCCCAGTCGTCGTTGACGGCTATCAGCTCACCTTCCTTGCTCACGACGGCGATGACCGGGTCGAACCGGCCCGAAGAAGTGACATCAATCACTGTTATCTCGCCTGACTTCAGCTTGAGCCTGGCGCACCTGAAGCCTTCCTCAACCAGAAGTCCGGCTTCGAGCAGCTTGACCTCGGCATCCGCCAGTTCCTCTCCCAGTGTGGGTCCCGACGGCTTGACCTCAGCCTGGGCCGTCTTCCCGTGACCAAGGCCGCCCTCAAGGAAACACCCCGAGAACAGCAGCAGCGCTCCAAGGAGCAGCAGGCCAATGACTTTCATACTCCCCCTCCTTCACGTGTGAACTTGTTACCTCTGCGAATCCGGAAAGACCGGAGATGACACGGTATCAATAACCATCATGGGAACCTTGAGCAAAGGCATGAAACGGAACCGGGGCGCCGAAGCGCCCCGGAACACGTGCAGTTCTTCCCTACTTTATCAGGGTTACCCTGGCGGTGGCCATCTGGCCTCCCTGAGTGAGCCTGAGGAAATACACCCCTGTGCCCAGCCCCTGGTTGTCCCAGGTTACCGTGGCCTGGCCGTTGAGGTTGCCGTGGAAGGGCCTGCTGACAAGGCGCCCGGCTATGTCATAGACCTCGAGTGTGGCCGTACCGCCTGTTCCCGACAGCAGCACAGGCACGGAGCCAGCCACCGGGTTTGGCGCGGATACCGTAACCGGTGAAAATCCGGCGAGTTCGGTCTCCTCCTCTATGCCGGTCATGGGCCATGTCTTCGTTATCACGCTGGGATCGCCGAAGAGGTGGTAGGCCTCGTAGTAGTACTTGGACCTGCCCCCTCCGGAGTAGTAGGTGAACACAGCCAGAAGGCCGCCGTTCATGTACCCCATGGGCCAGTAGATGTCATCGCCCAGGAAGAACTGGTATTCGGCCCTCTCCTGGATGTCGTCCTCGTTCCAGTATGTGCTGGGCCAGCTTCCCCAGAAGTAGAGGCCGCCCTTCCCGGGGGTCCGGGTCCAGGTTTCGGCCCAGCACGTGCCCACATTGTACTGGCCGGTGTTGCAGGCATGGGAAAGCACTCCGGGGAACATTCCGTCGTTGGTGAGCTGGTTGAAGCTGGAGCTGCCGAAGCTCATGTCCGCCCAGCTTGTGCTGCTGCCGTGGCCGCTGAAGGTCACCATGGAAACACCGGAGTTGATGGCTGTCACAGCCTGCGCAGCGGTTCCTCCGGTGGAGACCGGATACACCTTGATGGAGTTGTACCCCCTGGGTGATGCATAAGTGTCGATGCAGTAGTTGTGGGTGCCTTCGGAGATGCTGTAGTTGTCGCTGGAGGCTATCCACAGAAGGTTCTGCACCCAGCCCTGAACGCCCACGGAGTTCTCGTAGTCTATGACCCTCTGGGCCATCAGGATGGCCTGGCCCGTGCTCTGCACGCTGAACCGTCCGATGAAGGCGTCGGGGATGTAGCCACCGTCATCCAGAGCAACGTAGTACAGGTCGGTGCTTCCGCCTGTCTCGGTGGCGGGATAGCCCGGAACGTATTCGATGTCGCCCACCAGGAGAACGTAAACGGGCGGGTTGGGCCAGGTCTGGATAGCGTTGTGGATGTAGCTTCTGATCTGGGTGGCGGTTGAGCCGGAAACAGAGAGATCGACCATGGTCACGTCGAACCCCCGGGCTTCCTTGTGGGCCACGAAGGCATTCATCCCTGTTGTCACGAAATCGGAGTGACCGATGATAAGGTACGGGGCGGGCGGGGTATCCACTCCGGACTCGAACAGGCCGTAATTGGCCACGAAGCCCTGGAGAAGACTGTCGAATTCGTTGCAGGCGTAGCGCCTGGCATTATCGTAGCTGCGGCCGGTGTCGCCTCCCGAATACTCGAGGCGGATGTCTGCCGCCGCAAGCAGGGTGAACCCCCCGGTGGGGTCCCATCTTAGAGGGGTGACCTCCACCATGGCGAGGTTCCTGCCCCTCATCTCGCCGGCGTGAATGACGCGGACCCACTGGGAAGGGTAGGGCGCTCCGTGCGAGTAAACGGACGGGTCGTGGACTACTGTGAAACTGTCCCGGGAGCGGCTCTTCTCGGCGCTGATGATGCCCGGCTCGACGGGGAAGCCTGTTGCGTCAAGGGTTTCCACCCGAAGCTCGGTGACTTCTACCTGCACTTCGGAGCCGACCGGTATCTCGATCCATGTCCTGTAGACCGGGAGCCTGGGAAAGCCCGCTTCGGCCAGGTTCTCTGCGTCGGGCATGGTGACGGTTGTGTACTGGACGCCCTGCATCACGGTCATGCCGAAAACAGGTACCCCGGCGCTGAGCGACATGCTCAGGCCGTCGATGGTACTCTCCGTGATGGAGACACCGGCGGAGATGCCGGCGGTGACCACCAGAAGAACAAGAGAGGCAACGATTTTCAAGACTTCTCCTTCGTCTTTCTGAACCGCCTTCAAGCGGTGGTTAAACGGTACACGCTATAAGTAGAATTCAATAATACGGAATGTTCCAATGGGGGTAAAGGAGTTTCATGAAAGCAGCGGCAGCAGCGCTACTTCTGTTGATCCCTTGGCTTCAGGCAACACCGCCGGAGGATGGGGTTGCCCTTGTTCTCTCCGGAGGTGGCGCCCGGGGGCTGGCCCACATCGGTGTGCTCATGGCGCTTGAGGAGCAGGGGGTTCCGATCCATGCCCTGGCAGGGACCAGCATGGGAGCCCTTCTCTCAGGGCTGTACGCATGCGGATACAATGCGGCCCAGATAGACAGCATCGCCAGAAGCGTAAACTGGAACCACCTCTTCAGCTCGACCCCGGAGACCCGGATGGCCCTCCTTCCGGACAGGATAAGGGGCAGGCAGGACCTGGTGACCCTCAGCCTTCGAGGCCTCACGCCTGTGATACCGCCAGGGGCCGTCTCCAACATGCGGGTAGGGCTGCTGCTCTCTTCCCTCACCGGGCCTGCTCAGCTCCTGGCCGGCTCTTCGTTCGACTCCCTGCCAACACCGCTTCGAGTTGTGGCCGTTGACATTCCAACCTGCAGAAGGGTCTCTTTCCGTTCCGGAGACCTCTCCAGCGCCCTGCTGGCCAGCATGGCCATCCCGGCTGTGTTCCCGGCGGTCAGGAGCGGGGCAATGCTGCTGGTGGACGGAGGCGTGTTCGACAACCTGCCAGTGGATGTGGCGGCGAAGACCTGGCCCCATCTCCGTATCCTGGCCATAGATGTGGGTTCGCAATACCCCGATTCGTTTCCGGACCAGCCCTCCATCATCGAGGTGGGGAACCTGACGCTTGACGCGCTGTCGAAGCGTGTCAACGACCAGCACCGGGAGACACCCGACTGGTACTTCTCTCCGGACCTGCAAGGTATGAAGCCCTGGAGCTTCCACTCCATTGACAGTCTGGTGGCCCTGGGGTATTCCCAGGCCTCGGAATGGCTCGCACTGAATCCGGACGTTCCCCGGGGCGCCGCTCCAAGGGATCCGCTCAGCCTGCCCATCCTCTCTCTCAGGAATCTTATGGTCACAGGCACCAGCAGGGTCTCGTTCTCGGCGGTGAACGCATGGCTCTCGATGGAGAGGGGCGATTCGATCTCACCGGAGATTCTGCGAACGGCGTCCGAGGAGCTGTACGCTTCGAATCTTTTCGAGAACGTGGCATTCCGGCTGTATCCCGGCGGCGCCGAAGACCAGGTTGACGTCGCCTTCAGTCTAAGGGAGAGCAATCCGGCGTCAGTGGGGCTGGGCATCACCTACCACAGCGACTACGGCCTCGACGGAAGGCTCACCATTGACCACAGGAACACCTTCAACCGTGGGATGACGGGGCTGATCAACGCAGGAGGGGGGGAGAGATACGCCTTTCTCGAAGGCTCGCTCAACACAGGTGCTGGCGGCGGTTATACCAGGCTTGAGGGAAGCATGTACCAGATAAAGGCCGAGGAACCATGTGTTGACGGCTCAAGCACGGTGAGAGTATGGGCCGACCACAATGTCATGCTGTCCTCGGGACGCACCCTGTCGTGGTTCGGCTTGACCGAGACCGGTGTCGGCTGGTTCGGAAGACGTTACAGCGGCTTCTCACGTGAGGGTTATCCGGCTCTCTTCGTGCGTGCCATGGCAGACACCCGCGAGAACCCGACAGCCATGACCCCCGGCACCAGCTTGTCGCTGTTCTTTGCCGTATCGCCCCAGCCCAGCCACAGACACAACCGGTTCGAGTGGAGCTTCCAGGGAATTGCCGGCAGCAGGAAGGGTTTCAATTCCGGCGGAAGCACCTGGGGACAGCTCCTTACCGGGCGCAACTATGAGTGGCAGTATTCGAGGCTCACCGCCGAATACACCATACCGGGATATCGCTGGAACTCGCTGCCGACCAGGCAGAGGGTGGCCGCCAGCGCCTTCCTGCAGAGAAAGCTTGCCGGACCCATAAACATCGGTCTCACAGGCGGAGCCACCTGGGACTTCCAGACAATCAACGATCCCGGGGAGGGTGAGCTATCCTACGGCTACGGAGCATACCTTCAGATGAACGTGCCGGGGGGCTCGGCCAGGCTGTCCTTCGGGATCCCTGATGAAGGCGGTGTCCGCTGGACTGTGTCCATGGGAAGTGAATACTCCTTCGGACCGGGGAGGTAATGGATGATAACTTTGAGAAGACCGGGCATGAGACCGGTAAGGATCGTTGAGGAGGGGGCCATCGGGGTCAGTGAAGCCCTGCTGGCGGACCAGGCGTCAGGCTGCGGGAGATTCTCGGCCAGGAAGATCTTCATCGCGGCAGGCGGAAGGACCGCAAGGTTCCGCCCTGTGTCAGGAACCGTTGTCGTGCTGCTTGAGGGTACTGCGGGGGCAGCCTCAACCGAAGGCGGAATTGAGATAATGTCACCGGGCGACGCGGTGGTGCTTGCTCCCGGTGAATGGTGCAGGCTGATCAATCACGGCGACGACAGGGCTGTTCTTCTGAAGGTGGAAGGGAACTCATGATGAAGGCAATGGCGGTTCTCACCCTGATACTGGTGTTTCTGTCAGGTTGCGGTGGTGGCGGCCCGGAAGCTGCCGGAGAGTCCGTTCCCAGGGTGGACCCTGCCGCGGAACCCCAGGGATCCGGCCGATAGGGGCATGCGCCGGATCAGCGCGAGGGGATGAAGTCCAAAACTTCTCGAAGCCTCTCAGGCAGTTTCGTCCGTACAGGTTTCCTTGAGAGTGTAACGGTTGTTCATCAGCCTTACCAGCCCCGAGTAGCCCATTCTGAACCGTATGATGTCGCCCACCTTCACCGAGTCCCCGGATGGCCCCAGGTTCAGGACGGTCACGTCACTGCTTGCACCGGCGATCCTGTAATCGGGATTCTCGGGGATCAGCGATGACACCTCGGTATCAAGCTCTCCCACGGTGACCACGGCCCTGAATCCCCGTTCTCCCGGAGAGTGGCTCCGCGTATCACTGCCTGACTGGAACGGGTGAAGTTCGTCGGAGGTCTCGCCGAAGGGAACCAGGTTCTTCTCCTTGACCTCGGTGACTTCAGCCTCGAGAAAGAAAGCGTCATCCCTGAGACCCGGGATCGTTCCTCCGCCGATGAGATCGTTTCCCAGCAGAATGGACTCCCCGACCCTGAAGTGGTTCACCTGTTTCGGGAGCTGCCCCAACAGCAGGAAAGGTATTGTTGCGCTGGCTCCCGCCGAGATCAGAGGGATCTTCCTGTCGAACTTCAGTTCCAGCAGCTCACGGTAAAGCACCAGCTGCATCAGCTGATCCGAATTCGGAACTGTTCCGGAAAGGCAGCCGAGGTTTGACCCGATGCCGATCACCTCGATGTTCTCAAGGTTGAACACCTCCCTGTAGGTGCTCACCAGTTTCCCCGGCAGGATGCCTTCCCGCAGGTCCCCAAGCTCTATCATGAGCAGCACCCTGTGCACCACTCCCTGCCTTGCGGCCACTTTGTCCAGCTCCTTCACCGTGCTCAGCTCGGTGTTCAGGGACACACCGGCATGCCGGACGACCTCTTCCATCTCATCAACTGCGGGAGCCCTCAGAAACCACTTGTCCAGCTCGCCGGCCATGGCGTCTATGGCCCTGAGGTTCACTATCCGGGAGTCAGCGAGAGAAGAAGCCCCGTTCCTGACCAGGCATTCGATCACGGGGGTGTACCCGCACAGGGCTTTCACCACAACGGTAAGCGATGCATTGTGGCTTCGCACCCAGCCGCTGATTGCGCTGAAATTGTGAACAACCGCGTCGGTGTTCACCACCACCCTGTTCACGGGCGCCTCATCTCGGCGTATCTGCTTTCGAACCCGAGCCTCTCATACAGCCTGCGGGCCGGGTTGTCATACTCGACATGCAGCTTCACCGGGCCCTGGCATCGGTCAAGGCTTCTGGCCACCAGTTCGCCTCCGATCCCCCTTCCTCTTCTGGAGGGGCTGACCGCGACGTAGAGAAGCAGATTGGGAGGAACGTAACCGCTCATGTGGGTCGATAGCATCACCAGAGCACCTGCGAGAGAGCCATCATCCATGGCGAGTGCGATGAACCCTCCGCCGGTCCCGTCGTCCGATAAGGCTTTGAGTATTCCGGAATGGATCTCGTCAACAGGGTCTTCATAGGGCTTCAGCGATTCGTGCAGGAAAACGGCAAGTTGTTTCGGGTCAAGCCCTGCAGGAAGATCACGGGTTCGGTCAATGAATGTAACTTGATAGTTGATGCTTAATCACCTCCTTAGTAATAATTTTATTCACATTTGTAATATAGCATATACATTGGTAGCGGTCAACCTCTCCGTACGTGGACCACGTGGTCCCCGCACGTAAGGTACTTGGCATTCATGGAGTTCTTGGTTACTATTCAAGAACGGGAAGGGGTGGGACGCCAATGGCCACAAGGCTGGTTACGGGTCTGGCCTCAGACAAGGACTCGACCTC
This sequence comes from uncultured bacterium, assembly GCA_964541235.1. Lineage (GTDB taxonomy): Bacteria > Fermentibacterota > Fermentibacteria > Fermentibacterales > JCC-6 > UBA6080. The sequence continues at coordinate 216,434 of CAZIPI010000001.1, forward strand.
AGCAACAAAAACCGCTCTGGACGAGGCTCTGGGAAAACTCGGCGGCGCTTCCCCCGCACTTGCGATCGTACACTCGTCATCCCAGTGCGACTATTCAAGGGTTCTCTCCACGGTAAAGGATAGAAGCGGCGGCATCCCGGTTGTCGGGTGCTCCACCGCCGGGCATTTCACCGAGGCCAGGATCGGACAGGGAGGCGTTGCCATCGGGCTTGTCTCCTCTGACTCCATGGGTTTCCACACCGCCATGGCTCAGGGGTTGAAGAAGGACCCCGAGAACGCGGTCAGAAAGCTGGCCAGGTCCATCCCTCAGGTGGATCCCGGCAGGCATCTCACCGTCATCCTCTTTGCTGACGGGCTCTCCGGCACGGGCGAGGAACTGACCATACTGGCCTCGAGGCTCTTCGAAAGGTACTCCGAGTCTCCGGTAACCCTGGTGGGGGGCTTCGCGGGTGACGACCTGAAGTTCAGCGAAACAAGCGTTTTCCATGGCGTCGGTCACAGTACAGACGCCGCGGTGGCGTGCTTCATTACATCAGACCAACCATTCGCCACCGGCGTGAAACACGGACACACCCCGCTCAGTC
>CAZIPI010000002.1:0-2451 GCA_964541235.1 uncultured bacterium
CGGGCTCCTCGGGAGGTGCCTGCTCCTCGCCTCCGAAGATGGACGAAAGGTCAGCTTCGGCCTCCTGAACCGGCTCCTCCACTGCCTCGGGCGCGGGCTCTTCGGCGGGCTCCTCGGGAGGTGCCTGCTCCTCGCCTCCGAAGATGGACGAAAGGTCAGCCTCGGCCTCCTGAACCGGCTCCTCCACTGCCTCGGGGGCGGGCTCTTCGGCGGGCTCCTCGGCGGGTGCCTGCTCCTCGCCTCCGAAGATGGACGAAAGGTCCGCCCCGGCTTGAGCCGGTTCCTGAGCAGGCTCGGGAACGGGCTCCTCCTCATGGGTATGCGGGGGCGCGGCTTTCGTTCCGGCGAAGATGGAGGCGAAGTCAATGGGGCTCTCAAGCTCATCCTGTACGTCCATGGGCTGCCCGGCGCCTGCGGAGGCCTGATCAGCGTCAGTCTGCACGAGGTCGGCGGCCTTCCGGAAGATATCCTTCAGGTCGGTTCGCGAAGGGGCCTGGTCGGAGACCGGCGCCGCTCCTCCGAAAATGGAGTCGAGGTCCATGACCGGCCTGGGCGTTTCGACCTTCTCCTCCTGGCCGGAAGCGATACCCAGGGTGGAGAGCAGCTCAGAAACGCCCCCGTCTTCCGGACGGCCGTTCATGCCCATGTCCGCCAGCAGTCTGTCAACGCCCTCCTCGTTTCCGGCGAACTCGTCCTCGGCGCCGGGAACATCAGGGAAGAGCTGGGCCCCGTTGGGTATCTGCTCGGACTTCTCGGAAGGCTGTTCGGGGGAGTCCTTTCTTTCAATGCGGGCCAGGGCCACCTTTGCCCCGTGATGCCCGGGGTTGATCTCGGCCACCACCCTGTAGTTGTCCAGCGCCAGCTCAAAGTCGCCCAGTTCCTCCAGTACCTGCCCGAGCCGGAAGTGGGTATAGATGTTGTTTATCTCAAGCGTGGAAAGGGCCTCGAGCTGCTCACGGGCTTCCTCCCAGAGGCCAAGGCACATGCATGCGTCTGCCAGAAGGCTTCTCGCCTTGGGGCGGGTGCCGATGAGATCCGTGGCTTTCAGGAGAAGCTCCCGGGCCTGCTCGGCGAGACCCCTGGCGAGATAACCCTCGGCGTCCCTGCACAGGGCTTCGTAAGTATCGCTGGTGAAAGAATCTGCCATGCGGATCCCCTTACGGTTTGTATCTATTCCAAAAGAATTCTTTCAACCAGGCGGGAGGGCTCCGCGCAAGACGGGGCGGGAACAGGCGGAGCATCCCGGGAAACACTCCGGCCCTGGCGGAGAGGGAGGGATTCGAACCCTCGAGGACGCAAGCGCCCTACACGGTTTCCAACCGTGCTCCTTAGACCGACTCGGACACCTCTCCCCAGAAGACGGGTCTAATTCATAGGGAAGGTGACCCGGTTTGTCAACGACTCGGCCGTGGACTTTTCCCCTTGGTCCGCTCAATGCATGATACCGGTGAAGGCCGCATCGGGGGCAGGCAGGAAACCGGAACGAACCCTCGGGGCGGTTGGCGAACAGAGGGGAAAGCCGTCAGGGAAGGTCCTTGAGATAGTGCTGTTTTGTGGGGCTTGCTTTTTCCTGAAACTTTCCTATACATAGTTTACGGTGTTGGTTGGTATTTCTCTTCATCAATGATCGGAGGTGGTTCGTGAAAAAGGTTCTTCTTCCTCTTCTTCTTCTGGCGGTGACTGCGTCGTTCGCCGCGGAGAGAACCGTTCTCTTCGAATACTTCACACAGACCGGTTGAGGCACCTGCTACAGCAGTTGGTCAACTGTTAAAAGCACGCTTCAGCCATTCATCACCAGCGGTGATCTGGCCCCCCTCTACATCTTCTACAACGGCCCCTACGCCAACGCGTTCTGCTCCGGCCGCTTCAGCTTCTACGGAGTTACGTCCACCCCCACTGTGAAGATAGACGGCCTTGCCGCCGGCTACACCCCATCGGGCTACCCGGCCGCCATAAACAGCAGGTTGGCGGTCCCAAGCTATGTTGACTTCTCCATCGATATGGTGGGCAACGCCTCGGGCGGCACCGGCTACTACAGCATCACAGCCGAGCAGGACCCGGGCGTGAGCGGCCAGATCAAGGTGTGGTCGGTGGTCATACAGGACAACTTCATAGCTGCGGGCAGCGGCTGGGGCGGCTACACAGGCATGGAGATGATGTGGATGCCTGTTGCCTGGCCCCTGGGAACTTCCGGGCAGGTCATCAACTTCACCGGCCCCTACCCCCAGACCGTGAACGTGATGGGCACCTACACGCTCAACCCTACGATCCACATCTTCGACAACCTTAAGGTGGTCACCTACGTTCAGCTCGCCGCCGGCACCCGCGAAGTCCTGAACGCCCACTACATGGACCTTCCTGACTCCGCTACCGGCGTGTACGAAGACGCTACCGGGCCTGTGGGCGAGACCGCCCACCTGTTCGCGGGTCCCAACCCCACCAGCGGGCTCT
>CAZIPI010000002.1:2551-195097 GCA_964541235.1 uncultured bacterium
CCTGTGGGCGAGACCGCCCACCTGTTCGCGGGTCCCAACCCCACCAGCGGGCTCTTCACGGTGACGAGCATTCTGCCCCAGGGGCAGTCCGGAACCGTTTCGGTGTACGACATCAGCGGCAGGGTGGTCCACAGCTTCCCCGCCGGAGGCACCGAAAGCGCGGTGATCCCCGAAACCGGCCTCTACTTCGTGCGCCTTGTCACAAGCGACGGCATTGTCGCCAGCAGGCAGATAGCGGTGGTGAGGTAGGCTTTGCATGCCGCAGGGGGGTGCTTCGGCGCCCCCCTTTCCTTACTCCATCAGGGACCTGAGTTCAAGGACCACCCTGGGCAGCGGAAGACCGACAACGTTGAACCAGCATCCGCGGATCTCCTGCACGAACAGGCCGCCCAGCCCCTGGGCGCCGTAGGCGCCTGCCTTGTCCATCGGTTCCCCGGAAGCAACGTATGACCTTATCTCAGAACTGGTCAGCACCCTGAACCTGACTTCCGTTACGCGGTGGAACACCCTTCTGCGGTTCCCGTGAATGATGCATACGCCCCCGAACACGGAATGCCGTCTGCCCGACATGGCTGCGAGCATTCCGGCTGCCTCCTCCGGGTCACGGGGTTTTCCCAGCGGCTCGCCCCCGAGATAGACCATTGTGTCCGCGCCCAGTACAGGGTTCTCTGCGTACTGCCCGGCCACGGCCTCGGCCTTCCTTGTGGCCCATCCGGTCACAACCTGTTCGGGCTTTCCCTGGAAGTGGTTCTCATCCACCCCTGAAGGGTGAACTATCACCGGGATCCCGACCCCCTCCAGAAGCGCCTTGCGCCGCGGGGACACGCTGGCAAGAACCAGCGGGGTCCCGCTGGGGTACCAGTGGTTCACCGGCGCTCGGATGGGGAGTCTATCATGATAGTCACCGGCCCTTCGTTCACCAGGCTCACCCGCATCCCGGCCCCGAAAACGCCTTCGCCCACCGGCACGCCGGACTCCCTGACCTTCTGCACGAAGACCCTGTAGAGCATCAGGGCAGTCTCAGGCGGCGCGGCGGCCACGAAACTGGGCCGTTTCCCCTTCCGTGTGTCGGCGTGCAGGGTGAACTGGCTCACCACCAGCATGGCGCCGCCGGTATCCTCAAGCGAGAGGTTCATAAGGTTGTTCGAGTCGGGGAAGACCCGCAGCCCTAAAAGCTTCTCCCTCATCCAGTCAAGGTCGGAGGGTGAATCATCGGCCCTGAAGCTCACCAGGGCCAGAAGACCTGCGCCGATGGAGGACACTTCCCTGCCCTGGACGGAAACCGAGGCCGAGCTGACCCTTTGGACCAGCGCTTTCATTCGGCAAAGTCTTCCTTGAGGGCGAAGACCAGCCCCGGAAAGGCTGCCACCGCCATGCCGGCCAGTGTGCCCAGCCCCAGGGGGATACCGAAGAGCTGCATCACACGGCCAGTCCTGAAGGACATCAGGTTGCCGCGGTGCCTGGCACGAAGGACCGACCCGGCCGCAAGAAGGACCACCCCCGCCCACCTCAGGACGAACAAACCCTGAAAGGAGGTGAGCCTGAGCAGGAAGGAATCCACGGCGCTCACCAGCAGAACGGCGTAGATGGCGGTTCGGTCCGCCCCCTGGCTGTCCCCGCCTCCCGCCGACCAGAACAGATAGACAAGGACCACCGCGAGGCTGACCTGGAAGTCGCCGTTCCTCCAGGGAAGGGAAGCAAGGTCAACCAGGCCGGTGATGACAAGCACCGCCACCACTGCCAGAGGGATGAGGTAGCGTGTGTACTTCAAAACTGGCCCTTCACCTTACCAGCGCGAACCTGAGCCGGTGGACCGAGTCGCCCACGGTGAGCACCGCCATGTAAACCCCGGCGGAGGCAGGGTGTCCCGAGCCGTCCAGTCCGTCCCAGTAGAGGGCCCCCCCGGGAACAGGAGCCCGGTAGGTGCCTCCGGGCTGGCCGCTTCTGGTCTGCTGCGCCACCAGCGCCCCGTCCAGGGTGAAAACGGCAAGGCCCACGTCAGAAGGGCCTCCGACGACGTCGAAACCGAAGTAGGTGGGGCCGGAGGAGGGGTTGGGGAACACCGAAGGCTCAAGGCCCGAGGGTTCCACAGGGTTCACGAAAAGCTCGGTCTCGGCCCCGTACTCATCCAGAACACCGTTCACCTGAATGGGAACTCCCCATTCGCCCGGCGCTCCCGCGAGGGTGAAAGCCCCCAGGAAACCCGGTTCGATGGCGAACCATCCCATGTCGTTGGTCACCGCTTCCGCCGCCTGCTGCCCCTGCGACACCACCACCCTGTAACCCTGAAGGGGTGCCCCGGTGTCGGCCCTTCTCACCCTTCCGGCCACCGACCTGTGCATCATGGCTGCCGTGGCGTCTATGATCCCCCATCCCAGGCCGTTGTCCGGCGTGCCGGCCCGCGAGGCCGTGGCTTTCAGGGCTTCGTACGCCCTCATCATTGACCATTCAGGGTGGGCCTGGCTTAAGGCCGCGAAGGCCCCGGCGACTATCGGGGCTGCGAAGGATGTGCCGTTGCCCGAGGAATACCCGCCGGTCTCGCTGGCGAAAACGGTCAACTCGCCCCTGGCGCATGCGTCCGGCTTGGTCCTGCCGTCAGCCGTGGGTCCACGGCTGGAGTAGCCGGACAGGTTTCCCAGGCTGTTCACTGAGCCCACGGCGAAAACCGAATCGCCGTCGGCGGGGGCTACCATGGTGGTGTCCCCCGGGCCTTCGTTCCCCATGGCGTTCACCACGATGACCCCCCGTGAGGCCGCGATGTCGGCGGCTATGGTGGTTACCGCGGTGTTGCCGTCCATCTGCCAGGGCTGGTACCAGTCTATGTAACCCAGGCTGCTGTTCACTATCCGGGCTCCGCCCGCCTCGCACCACTCCAGGCCGAAGACCCAGAAATCCTCCTCCTGGGGGTACTCGTCGCCGGTGTCCTCTGTCCTCGCAAGCAGGAACGAGGCTTCAGGGGCGCCGCCGATGTACAGGCCGGGCTGGTTTCCGGCAATGATGGAGAAGACCCTTGTTCCGTGGGCGGCTGTACTCACAGGGTCGCCCTCTTCGTAGCCCACGTACCCGTCATTGCCCACGAAATCCCAGACATCGAGCACCTGGGCACCGGCAAAGCAGGGGTGGTCAAGCTCGAACCCCGAGTCGAGCACCCCGAGCACCACGCCCTGCCCGAAGAAACCCCTGGCGTGAAGGCCGGTAAGCCCCGCCTGCGCAAGCTGACCCAGCGAGAGGCCGTGGGGGTCGGGTTCGGAAAGGTACTCCCCGGGCTCGTAAACCGACCTTGCCACAGGACGCACCGACCCCACGAACGGAAGCGAACCCACACGCTCGAGTGAAGCGGAGTCGAGCACCACACTGCAGCCGTTCAGATACCTTGAGACGCCGGCGACAGGAACGCCTGCCACGGCTTCCACCGAGGCAGTGTACTCACTGAAGGGCTGGAGGTCGTGCTCGTCCGCCTCAAGTGCGCCAACGGACGCCCTTCTTGAAGCCGATGGACCCTGGGCGATCAGGGTGCTCTGCAGTTCAAGCCTTTCCTGAAGGCCGGGGCCGCGGTCGGTGAAGAACACCCAGTATCGAACGGGCGCCCCGGCCATCGAGGCGCCCGCGATCACAAGCATCAGAAAAGCGGCAAAGAACCTCAAGTGGTGCACCGCCGCCGGTCAGATCTCAGAGCGATCGTACCACTGCCAGATGTACCACTCGCCATCCGCATCGGGTCTGCAGATGAAGTCAGCATCTCCCGAAGCCCTGTAGCCCTGGGGTCCGCTGGGGCCGCCCACGCTGGTGTAGACCTTCAGGTCGAAAACCCGAGTGAGAACCCAGCTGACACCGGTGGTATCACCCATGAAGGGGTACTCGACGTTGCCCGAGAAGCTGAGCTCGATGTCTTCCACGGAGTTGAACATGTTGTTGTGGAAGGCGTCCTCCTGGTCTATGCCCCAGTAGGTGTCTATTATGCCGTCGCCGTTGTAGTCGTCCCAGTCGGTCTCCAGCAGGTGGAACTCGAAGTCGCTCCGGAAACAGGCCATGTACTGGGCGTGATCGCGGTTCTCATACGCCATCTGAAGGTTTGCCACCACCTTCCAGGCGCTGTCGGCGGGCTCGTAGTAGAGGGTGGGTTCGGGGTCGCCCTTGTCCGGGCTGAAGAGGCAGCCCGAAAAAACGAGAACACCTGCGAACGCCAGAGCAAGGCTGTTTCTCAGTGCTCTGCTTGCCATAGGTTTCCTTTCATTCGCGGCACGATTCACCGGGATAATCGCAAAAGACCGGGTTGCTGTCAACCTTTCAGGGCGGGCAGGGACGGGCAGGGAATGAAGCGGAGATGCCGTGTGTACAACGGCTGACCCGTTGACTTGCGCCATGTGCCGGTGCAGTTTACCATGTGTTGGAGTGGGCGTCAGGAGGGCGATGGTTCTGCTTTTTATACTGGTTCTTGCTGCCTCATCCGGTGCGTCTCTGGTGGATCAGGCCATTTCGCTCTACGAGATGGGCGACATCCCCGGAGCCATTCTCAGGCTCGAAGCCCTTCTGAAGGATGGGACTCTGTCTCTGGACGACGAGCTGAGGGCCTGGAACAGGCTGGGCAGCGCCTACTTCGCCATGGGCAACACCGAGAACGCCAGGTACGCGTATTCCCGCCTTCTCGTCCTTGATGTGTACTACGACCTGGGACCCCGGGCAAATCCCCGGCTCAGGGAACTCCTCTCACAGGTGAGGGACGGAACCATGTCAACGGCCATGGTCCGCAGCGACCCTGGCGGCGCCCTGGTAACCCTCGACGACGACCTGCTGGGGGTCACACCCCTTCTCATTGAGGGGCTGGTGGGGGGCAGAAGCTACAACATCAGCGTTTACCAGGTGGGCTTCGAGACCGAAAGCTTCACCCTTCTGGCACAGCCGGGCTTCAGCCACACCCTCGATTTCTCCCTTGCCTCCCCCGGCACGGCAATGCTCGCTTCCGGCTCAGGCGGAGCAGATGCCGGAACGGCGCAGCAGGGCGACCTTGTGGCGGCCGTTACCGATGCCGGCTCCTCCGGTTCCCTCACGCCTTCCAACCCCGACACACAGCTGGCTGCCTCCTCAGCGGTTCCGGGCACTGCCCCCCGCTCCACCGAAGAGCTGATCGCCGCGCTTACCCAGAGCGGCCGGGGAATAGACATGACGACCCTTGCCGGGTCGGGAGCGCTCCAAAGCGAGAACTCGCATCAGGCTACGGTTTACGCCGGTTCTTCGAGTTCATCCTCCCAGTTCGGCCTGCCCCAGTCCGGCCTTCCGGTCCGTGCCGAGGAGACCGTGGGGCATGTCATGGTCTTCTCTGACGTGGGGCAGCAGGCGGCGCCGGCACCTTCATCGGGGTCCGACTACTCCTCCCGGACCGGAGAGGAGATCATGGAGGTCCTTGCCGGCAAGCAGGAGCAGGTTCGCTACATCTTCAACAAGCACCTGCGCACCGATCCCCTTCTTTCCGGCACCGTGGAGGTGGAGATGGTGATCCAGCCCAGCGGCAGGGTCACCGACGTGGCCATCCGCAGGTCAACCATGTACAATCAGGCCTTCGAACTTGAGCTTGTGAGGGCGATCGGCACCTGGAGGTTCGGAAGCGTTGACGAAGACGAGGGCCCGCTCACCCTTCAGTTCCCTTTCAATTTCCAGTAGCGGGTCCCGGCAGCACCCCTTGAAAGGCCGCGTATGAACAACAAGGTGATGGACATTCTGCGCCGTTGCGACGCATTGCTGGAGGGTCATTTCCGCTATACCTCGGGAAGGCACGGCGCGGTGTACTTCGAGAAGATCCGCATCGCGGGGCGCCCCGACCTTGCCATGGAGCTGGGAAGGCTCACAGCGGAGCTGTGGGCGGACAGCCGGTTCGACATGGTCTGCGCCCCGGCTTTCGGGGCCATAGTCTTCGGGTTCGCCACCGGTTACCACATGGGGCTGCCCTTCGCCTTCCTGCAGCGCGACGGCTCCGGCGCAATGACGTTGAGGCCCGGGTTCCAGCCCCTGGTGGAAGGTTCCAGCGTGCTTCTGGTGGAGGATGTGGTGACAACCGGCGGAAGCGTGATGGAGTCCATGGAAGCCCTTGAACGGGCTGGAGCAAGGGTTGCGGGAGTATCCCTTCTTGTTGATCGAACGGGAGGAGCCTTCAACCCCGGGGTTCCCTGCAGAACCCTTCTGAGGGTCAATGTGGAGAGCTGGCCTCCGGAGGAGTGTCCCCTGTGCAGCAGTGGCATTCCGCTATCGGTCCCGGGGTCATCGGGGAAGAACAGGGGCAGCGGGCAGGGTCCTGATTGAAGAACAGGCTGAGCTGACCGTAGAGCTCGGGCGCCCTTTCCCTCATCTGGTGGGGTTTCTCGAAGAAGTACTCCACAGCGCACGCGAAGAACTCGGCGGGATTGGTCCCGGCGTAGTCCCTGAGGAAAGACCTTCCCCTGTGCACCCTCTCGAACTCCCGCTGCATAACCGTTACCCAGGGCCGGTACGAGCCCAGGTCGAGATCGCCGGGAATGCCGTCAGGCCGGGCTCCGTCTATCACGTGGGCGAACTCGTGGTAGCCCACGTTGAAACCGTCGTTCTCGGCATCGAATCCCCTGAGGAGGTGGGGAAGGGAGAGGATCACCCCTCCCTGGGAGTGCACCATGCCCGCGGCGTCGGTTTCCGGAGAGGAAACGGAGTACGTGCCGTCACTGCTGAATGCCCCGGGATAGATGAGTATCTCGCCGAAATCGTGGAATTCCCACGAGGGCCTGCGAAACACCAGCCTGACCGCCGTTGCCGCCACAAGCACCTTCACTTCGGGGGTTACCGCTGCGCCGGCCACCGGGGTTATCCTGTGCTCCCTCAGGAACACCGAGATCTGGGTCTCGTACTCACTCTTCTCCGCGGACCCCAGAGCGTTGTAGAACGAGACCTTCTGCTGAAGAACGCTTCTCAGCTCGGGGTCCAGCCCCTTCCGCTGTATCCCCCTGCGGATCATGTATTTCCTCATGAAGAGCATGAAGGAGAGAGCCCCGCAGGCCCAGACCGCAGGGACCAGCCAGAGCGCGCTGCCCCTGGTGATGGAGGGCAGTGAAAGGAGAAGGCAGAGCCCCGCCGTGAGAAGGGCCCTGCCTGTTATCCTGCGCCGGGGATAGATCTCCACGTCAGCCGTTGACGAAGGTACGCTCCACCATGATGCGCTTGAGTTCCGCCTTGAATATCTCGCGGTCCACCAGCTCGCTGGACAGCTCGCTCCTGGCCTCCTTGAGCTGGCGCTTCTCGAGCTTGAAGGTCCTGAAGGCCTTTCTGTAGCCTTCCCTGGCGGCGTTCAGCTCCTCCGGCTTCGCCTTTTCGTCTGCCTGGAGGTGCTCGAGGGCCTCCCTGGCCTTCATGAAGGCCTCGCGGGCGGCTGCGGCTTCACTGGTCTCCTGGCTCACCTCGGTCCGGAACTGCTTTATCTCGTCCTCGCTGAACTTCATCTCGGCCTTGATCCGAGCCTCCAGATCGTCGAGCATGGGGCCGATGTACTCCCTGAGGTCGTTGACGTAGTCTGCGTACCTGGTAACCGTCTCGGTGAGCTTCCTGCTTCGGCGGGTGTTCCTGATCTCGTGCAGCCTGTCCTGCCATACATGAAGCTGGGTGAGGCTTCGGCTCAGCTCACCCCGCAGTGCGTTCTTCATGTGAATGTCCGTCTTCAGACGGCGTTCCTCGGATGTGCGGTTTTCCATTCCATCCTCTTTTCAGCGCTGTTTCCCTGTATTGTTCAAAGCACAGACAGGGCGGTTTATGCCACCCCGGCCGCCATCTGTCAAGGCTCCAAGCGTTTCTGAAGACCGGGATAACCTTCCACAATGCCCTGGCCCATCCTGAATCCCAGCCTTTCCGCTGCGAGGGCCACCTCTTCCGGGCTTCGCCCCTCGAGTTCAAGGAACGAACCGAAGGAAAGGGTGTCGAGACAGGCGATGACCCCGCACGGAAGCCGCCAGCTTTCCCTGTGCTTCCCGTAGCTCTGAACCAGCCTGTATCCCAGGGCCTCAAGCATTCCCCGGGCCTCACCGATCCCCGTATCCAGGGCCGCCTCGTGCTCCCTGCGCCCCTTCACGGCCCCGGAGTGCAGCCTTTCCTTCACCGTCATGATCACCGAAGGACCGGTCTGCCGCAACCTGAGGACGACCCCCGCCCCGGCGAGTGCGCCGTCGGGCGAGTCGAACAACAGGTTCATCTCATCCCCGCTCCCCAGGGGCTCCGCCCCGGCGGAGCGGAACATTTCCAGAAGGCGGTCAAAGCTCTGCACCATGAACTTGATCTCGTACTCTTCCTTCACGGGAAACCTCCATGACCTTTGACCGCAGGCCGGCCGCATCGTAGATTTCCACACGCGCGGAGGACTAGTCTAATCGGTAAGGCAGCGGACTTGAAATCCGCCGGGCTCTGCCCATCGGGGTTCGAGTCCCCGGTCCTCCGCCATGCAACCCGGGGGGAATATGTCAGGTTCCATGTACATTGGTGACAAGCAGCTGATCGTAACGGGCGACAGGGTCCTGGTGAGCCCGCCCACCGCCGGGATGCGCACCGATTCCGGGCTGTACCTGCCTGACTCGGCGCAGGACAGCAGAAAGGTCTCGGGCGGATGGGTCGAGGCGGTGGGACCCGGCTATCCCCTGGCCCCCGGGTACGACCAGTCCGACTCTGAACCCTGGAAGCCGGTGAAGGCATCAGAGGTCCGCTTCATGCCCCTGCAGGTGGAGAAGGGCGACTTCGTGCTGTACGTTCTTAACTCATCCTTCGAGATACAGCTCGAGGGGTCGAAGTACTACGTGGTGCCCAACCATTCCATACTGGCCATCCTCAGGAATACGCTGGACATAAACAACCCCGGGGACTGAGGCCCCTTCAGAAGATCATTCGCAGAACGCTGGTGTCGGCAACCTTCCATTGGCTGTCCTCCCAGACCATCCGGAACGACACTGTGCCGCCTCCTTCGAAATCCAGCACCACCGTTGCGTTCCGGCCCTCGAGGACCGCGTTCTCCCTGGTCACCTCATGGCTCCCGGGGAATGAACGCCCCTGCAGAAGCCTTCCCAGAAGCTCATCGCGGGAGAGGCTGGTCACCTCTTCGGGGCTTATCCTGCCGTCGAACCTGGCCAGGGCCGCGCTGAGCATGTCGGGGTTCTGGGCGGCCAGAAGCGACATCTGCTGAAAGACATCGTCCAGTCTGGCGGTCAGGTCGCGGGAGAGAAGGCCGGCCAGCATGGCGCCGTCCGCGGAGCCTGCCGCCCAAAGGAAATCGTGCGCCACGTCAATAGGGTCGGCGGAAACCTGAAGCAGCAACAGGACCGCCGCCAGAAGAGCCATCCTCACCTGCCGCACACCTCCTTTCCGCTCATGGAGCAGCTGATCCACGTTGCGCCCTCGCGGTACACCTCCACATGAAGCCTTCCCCCCGGGACAGCGAGATGGTGGGGCCCCGGCGGCAGAAGCGAGGTGTGGGACGGAGGGCCTTTCTCTGTGAAAACTGATATCCAGCCTTCGCCGGGAAGTTCCACCCTCAGGGAGCCGTTGTCCGCAACGGCCCTGAATCCCCTGGCATCGCCCAGCAGTGCGTTGCTTGTGAAACACCTTCCCTGCCTCAGGGCTTCCACCATCTGGGCGGGGTCTTCGAGCGGGCTGTCAAGCAGCAGGTGGGTCCTGACCCGGCGGAAGAGGAATGCGTACGGAAAAATGCTGCGGAAGAGAATCCTGTGGCCGTGGGCATCGGCCCCGCCCACGGAGCACCCGCCCACCTTGAACCACAGGTCTATCGCCGCCCTGTTCGGGTGTCCCGCGAACATGTCGGGAAAGCGCATCCTATGCCTCAGGGAGAGGGGGGACACCCCGCTTTTCCATGAACTCATCCAGTTCCAGGTCTCCACTCCGTCCAGAAGGGGGTGCGGCCCGAATCTCCAGGGGTACCCTCCCAGGAAGGGTATCAGGGGCCGCGTCTCTCTCGGGTGTGCAGCGATGGCCACCGCCCCGTCGGCCTTGAGGGTCTGAAGCTGATCAAGGATGTGCCCTTTCGGCTTCAGCCCCATTGCGCCGAACACCAGAAGATGGCTCTTCCTGTCCCTGTGCTGAAGCTCCGCCCCCACCAGGGAGAGAACGCCCCCATGCCTCTTCCCGTGCCACCCCTCGTGCGCCAGGGCAAGGGTGTTGTGATCGTTGAAGCACAGGTAGTCGAGGCCGGCCTGGTCAGCCTGGTCCAGAATGGGGCCTGGTTCACTGCGGCCGTCCGACCGGGTGGAGTGCACGTGGATCACGCCGACCGCCTCGAAGACCGGAGCGGCCGGCCCGGAGAGTGTCACGGCGTCAGCCCCTGCGCCTTCTGATCTCGCTGATGAGCGCGGGGACGATCTCGAAGAGGTCGCCCACGAAACCGTGGCTGGCGAAGGTGAAGATGGGCGCGTCAGGGTCGCGGTTGACCGCGAATATCTCGTCCGACGACTGCATGCCCACCCTGTGCTGTACCGCGCCGCTGATGCCCACCGCAATGTACTTCCGGGGCTGAACGGTCTTGCCGGTCTGGCCAACCTGGTTGGGATAGGGTATCCAGCCCGAGTCAACCGCGGCACGGCTGGCGCCCACGCTTCCTCCAAGAAGGGCGGCCAGCTCATGGAGCATCCCGTAGTTCTCCGGCCCCTTCATTCCCCGGCCGCCGGAGACGATGACCTCGGCTTCGGTAAGGTCAACCTCGCTGCCTCCGGTGGGGATGAACTGGATCATCTCGGTGCGGCTCACCACCATGGGGTCATCAACGGGCAGGAACTCCACGACGCCCTTCCGCACAGGGTCCGGTTCCAGCCTCTTCATGACGCCGGGCCTCACCGTGGACATCTGGGGCCTGGTACGGTCGCACACTATGGTGGCCATGATGTTGCCGCCGAAGGCCGGCCGGGTCTGCATGAGAAGGCCGGTGTCGGGGTCAAGCCTGAGTTCCGTGCAGTCAGCGGTAAGGCCCGTGTCGAGCATCTTGGCCACCCTGGGCATCAGGTCGCGGCCCTGGGTGGTGGCCGCAGCCAGCACTATCTCGGGCTTCTTCAGCCGGATGGCAGCCGCAAGGACCGCCGACCAGGGCTCGGTCAGGTAGTGCTCAAGTGAGGGATGAACCGCTGCCAGCACGGTGTCCGCGCCGGAATGGACCAGGAGTTCCGGCATCTCCCCCGGGTGGGAGCAGGGCAGGAGGGCCGTGACCCGCCTGGTGTTCCCGGCAAGCCTTCTTGCCTCGCCCAGAAGCTCGAGCGTGCTCCTGTCGGGCTGGCCGTCCCTGGGCTCGGCCACCACCATTATGCCCTGGTACCCCTCCAGTCCGGCGCCTCCGCCGATGACATGATGAAGGACAATGGCGTCAACCGGGCAGGAGTTGACGCACATCCCGCAAAGGTTGCATGCCTGGGAGACCACGGCCTTGCGGTCCTGCATGGAGAGGGCGTTCACCGGGCAGGTGGAAAGACAAGCCCGGCAGCCCACGCACTTCTCCGCAACTATTTCAAGCCTTCCGGTCATCGGCCGCCCTCCTTTCCGAGAAGGAGATCGGCCATTATGGAAGCCAGCTCACCGGGAGTTCCGCGGTGCACGCTCCCGCCGGGCCGGGCCTCGGGTGTGGCTGTGGTGACAACCTTGGTGGGTGAGCCCTCAAGGCCGGTCTCATCAGTGGTGAGGTTGAGATCATCAGCTCCCCAGACCACGGGTTTGAAGGTCCTGGCCTTCATCTTCCCCCTGAGCGAGGGCACCCTGGGAACATTGGCGTCCTTCAGCACGGTGATCACCGCCGGGAGGGATACCCGAAGCACCTGAACGCCGGTTTCCACGAAGCGCTCGCAAACCATGGCATCGCTGGTCATCTCCCGCACCCGTCCGACGAAAGTGGCCTGGGGCCAGTCCAGCGAGGCCGCGATCCCCGGGCCCGTCTGGGCGGTGTCGCCGTCTATGGCCTGCTTGCCGCAGAACACGGCGTCAACGCCGGTCATCTTCCTTACGGCTTCGGCTATTGTGTGGCTGGTGGCCCAGGTGTCGCTTCCGGCGAAGGCCCTGTCGGTCAGGAGAACCCCGTCGTCGGCCCCCATGGATATGGCCTCGGTGAGCACGGCCTCGGCCTGAGGTGGCCCCATGGTCAGCACTGTGACCGTGCCTCCCAGGGTGTCCCTCCATTTCAGGGCCTCTTCCAGAGCATAGGTGTCGAAGGGGTTCAGAATGCTCGGCACGCCGTCGCGGATCAGGGTGCCCCGCTCGTGGTCTATCCTGACTTCCGCCGTGTCCGGCACCTGCTTTACGGCTACTACGAACTTCAAAGGCTACCTCGCTCCCGCTGCTGTTTCCCTTATGAGGGCGCTTGCTATCACGGTGCGCTGGATCTGGTTGGTGCCTTCGTAGATCTGGGTTATCTTGGCGTCCCGCATCATCTTCTCGACGGGGTACTCCTTCATGTAGCCGTAGCCGCCAAGTATCTGGACCGCGTCGGTGGTCACCTTCATCGCCACGTCGCTGGCGAAGACCTTGGCCATGGCCGATTCCTTCTCGAACCGTCCCTTGCCGGAGTCTATCATCCTCGCCACGGCATAGGTCAGTGCCCGGGCGGCCTCGATGGATGTGGCCATGTCCGCAAGCATGAACTGAATACCCTGGAAGCTGTCTATCCTCTGGCCGAACTGCCGCCTCTGGGAGGCGTAGGAAAGGGCCTCGTCCAGTGCCCCCTGGGCAATGCCGACTGCCTGCGCGGCAACCCCGGGCCTGCTGTTGTCAAGGGTTTTCATGGCGACCATGAACCCCATTCCCTCTCTGGAAATCAGGTTCTCCGCGGGTATCCTGCAATCCTCGAAGACAAGCTCGCGGGTTGCGCTGGCCCTGATGCCCATCTTGTCTTCCTTCTTGCCGTAGCTGAAACCGGGGGTCCCCTCTTCCACTATGAAGGCGCTGGCGCCCCTGGCTCCGCGGCTCGGGTCGGTCATGGCTATGACGGTGTATATCTGAGCCTCTCCGCCGTTGGTGATCCACTGCTTGGTGCCGTTCAGAACGTAATGGCCGCCATCGAGGACGGCCCTGGTCTTGATGCCGGCGGCGTCGCTGCCCGCCTCGGACTCGGTGAGCGCGAAGGCGCACAGCTTCTCGCCGGAGGCAAGGGGCGGTAGGAACCTGCTCTTCTGCCCTTCGGTGCCGAACAGAAGGATGGGCATGGCGCCCAGTGCATTGGCGGCATATGAGACCGCCACTCCGCCGCAGGCCCGGCTAAGCTCTTCGGTGGCCACGCATAGCGCAAGGCTGCCCATGCCGGTTCCGCCGTAGGCCTCGGGGATGTAGATCGAGAAAAGGTCGCTCTGGGCCAGTACCCCCATTATCTCACGGGGGAACCGGTTCTCTTCGTCAAGGATGGCGCGCACGGGACGGATGTGCTTCTGTGCTATCTCGCCGCAGATCTCCCGGATGGCCATCAGGTCTTCGCTGAGCATGTAATCCATTGAACATTCCTCCGATTCCGGCGCCTGCGCCGTGCCGGGCCGCCGATGTCAGGGCGGGACCGGCGGTCAGTTGCCCATGTACTTCCTGAAGGCAAGGGTCACGTTGTGTCCGCCGAAACCCAGAGAGTTGCTGAGGGCAACCCTGATATCCGCTTCCCTTGCTGAACCGGGAACGTAGTCAAGCACGCACCCTTCGCCCGGGTTCTCGTGGTTGATGGTCGGGGGAACCACGCCATCCCTCAGGGCAAGGCAGGTCATGGACGCTTCCATGGAGCCGGCGGCCCCGAGCATGTGGCCGTGCACCGACTTGGTGGACGAGACCATTACACGCCTGGCGTTTTCGGGACCAAGGGCATCAATGATGGCCATGGTCTCGTTGACGTCGTTGAGCTGGGTGGAAGTGCCGTGGGCATTGATGTAGTCAACCGAGGCAGGGTCTATCCCCCCGTCGCGCATGGCGTTCAGCATCGCCCTGCGGCTGCCTTCGCCGCCTTCGGCCGGAGCGGTGATATGGAAAGCGTCGCAGGTCATTCCGGCGCCGACTACCTCGGCGATTATCCCGGCCCCCCTGGCCCTGGCGTGGGAAAGCTCCTCAAGTATCAGGACAGCTCCCCCCTCGGCCATGACGAAGCCGTCGCGGTCACGGTCGAAGGGCCTGCACGCCTGGGCGGGCATGTGGTTGAAGCCTGTGGAAAGTGCCTTCAGGGCGCAGAAGCCGCCAAGTGCCATGAATGTGATGGGAGCTTCGCTGCCTCCGGCCAGGATCACGTCAGCCCTGCCCAGCCGGATGGAATCAAGGGCTGCCGCGATGGCGTGGCCGCTGCTGGCGCACGCTGTGACGGTGCAGTAGTTCAGGGCCTTTGCGTTCAGGTCTATGGCGACCTGCCCGCAGGCCATGTTGGATATCATCATGGGAACGAAGAACGGGCTTATCCTTCTGGGCCCCCTCTCCGCGGCCACCTTCATCTGCTCTTCGAAGGTCCCTATCCCGCCCACTCCGCTTCCCAGTATCACCCCCACGCGTTCAGGGTCGGGAGGCGAGTCGGGGAAGCCGGCGGAATTCCAGGCGTCGAGGGATGCCACCCGGGCGAACTGGGTGAACCTGTCGGACTTCCGGGCCTCGGCGGCGCCGAAATGGGCCGCCGGGTCGAAGCCCTTAACCTCGCCGGCTATCTGGCTTGTGAATTCGGCTGGATCGAAATGGGATATGCGCGTGATGCCGCTCTTCCCATCCAGGGCGTTACGCCATGCCTCGGATGAAGTGGAGCCGATGGGGCTCAGTACACCAAGGCCTGTTACTACGACTCGTCTCTGGGACAAGATTGGTCTCCTCCGCTGTATTCAGCCCGGCGCCGCTCAGAAGGGCGGCGCCGGGACTGTCTGCCGGCAAAGGCTCACCCTCAGACGGAAATGCCCTTGGCCTTCAGGAAATCTATAACAGCCCCCACTGTCTGGAGCTTCCCGGCTTCCTCATCGGAGATCTTGAGGTCGAACGCGTCCTCGAAGTCCATCATGAGTTCCACCTGATCCAGCGAGTCGGCGCCCAGGTCGGTCACGAAATGGGCCTCGGGTGTAACCTCTTCGGCCTTTACACCAAGCTTGTTCACTATTATCTCGGTAACACGGTTTTCAAGTGACATTTTATGTCCTTTCTACGTTGTAAGGCCGCCATCAACGGGAAGTACCACACCTGTAATATATCTGGACGAAGGTCCTGCAAGAAAGGCCACGGCGTCAGCAACGTCTTCCGGGAGGCCCAGCCTGCCCATGGGGATCCTTCTGAGATAGTCGCTGCGGACCTCTTCGGGAAGCACGGCTGTCATCTCCGTCTCGATGAAACCCGGGGCCACGGCGTTGACCCTTACACCCTTTGCGCAGATCTCCCGGCTGAGGGCCTTGGTGAACCCGATGAGCCCCGCCTTGCTGGCGGCATAGTTGGTCTGTCCCGGAGCGCCGGTCATGCCCACCACCGATGTGATGTTTATCACCGAGGGGTCCTCGGCCCTGAGAAGGGTCCTGAGAAGAGCCTTGGTGACGTTCATGGCACCGGTGAGGTTCACTCCCAGCACCGAGTCCCAGCTGACGGTGTCCATCCTTAACAGAAGGTTGTCGCGGGTGATCCCCGCGTTGTTCACCAGGCACCGGATACCGGTGAGGCTTTCCGTCATTGAGGACACGCAGGCGGCAACGCTCCCGGGGTCGGCAACGTTCATCACGAACGGGTGGAACCCCCGCCCCAGCGCCTCTGAAGCGCTTTGAAGAGCATCTTCGGTTATGTCGCACCCGGCGACTTCCCATCCGTCAGAGAGAAGCTTTCCCGCTATGCAAAAACCTATCCCCCTGGCGGCTCCCGTAACCACAGCCGTTCGCTGTCCGCCCCTCAGCTCCATCTCAGAACCACCCCCCCCCATGTAAGGCCCGCTCCGAAAGCGGCGAGGACCACGGTCATCCCAGGCTTCACCGTCCCGTCGCGGACAACTTCGTCAAGTGCGATGGGGATCGAGGCGCTGGAGGTGTTGCCGTATTTGTGAATGTTCACGAACACCTTCTCGGGAGGAAGGCCCAGCGCCCTGGCCGTGGAATCGATTATGCGCACGTTGGCCTGGTGGGAGATGAGAAGGTCAACCTCGGAAGTTGTCAGTCCCTCTTTCTCAAGGGCAAGCAGCGCCGAGTCGCGCATGGCCCTCACGGCGTTCTTGAATATCTCCCCGCCCTCCATGTATATGGTGTTCCTGCTCTGGTCCAGCCCCTCGTGGGTCAACGGCTCCCTGGAACCTCCCGCAGGCTGCTTCAACAGCAGCCCAAGCGAGCCGTCCGCGCCCCAGTGAAAGCCGCCAAGCCGCCCGCCCGGGCCCTGGCTGCCCATCGCCACTGCTCCGGCGCCGTCCCCGAACAGAACGCAGGTGGAGCGGTCCTTCCAGTTCGTTATGCGGGTGAGGGTCTCCCCTCCGATGACAAGGATCCTCTCCAGTGTTCCGGACATGATAAGGGCCCTTGCCTGGATGAGCCCGTAGATGAACCCGGTGCATCCAGCCTCGAAGTCGTAGGCCGGCACGTCGGGAATGCCAAGCCTGTTGGCAACGATGGCCGCTGTGCAGGGGAAGACGAAGTCGGGCGTAACTGTGCCCACGATCACTGCCTGCACATCCTCCGGCTTCCAGCCCGCTGCTTCCATTGCCCGGCCGGCGGCTTCGACGCACAGGTCGGAAGTGGCCTGGGATGGATCGGCGATACGCCTCTCCTTTATGCCGGAGCGAGTGGTTATCCATTCGTCGCTGGTGTCCACCATTCGCTCAAGGTCGGCATTCGTCAGGACCCGGGAAGGGACGTAATGCCCCGTTCCTACTATGTAAGCCTGTCTAGTGTTCACTTGCCTTTTCCTTTGCGATGAGTTCAGCCATGCTGGTCCTTATCTTTTCCACTGCGCCGGCCCTGCGGAAATCAACCCCCACCTTCAGAGCATTCCTGATGGCGTGCGAGCTTGAGCTGCCGTGGGCGACTATGGACACCCCGTTCAGCCCCAGCAGAGGGGCGCCGCCGTACTCGGCGGTGTCGAGCTTCCTCCAGAGCTGGTTGAACGAGGGCTTCATGAAGAGGTAGCCGAACCTGGAGGCCCAATGGCGTTTCATCTCGAGGTAGAGGGCTCCCCCCACAAGGGAGGTCACCGATTCGGTGAACTTCAGCAGCACGTTGCCCACGAAGCCGTCGCACACCACCACATCCGCCTCACCCTTGAGAATGCCGTCTCCCTCAAGGTTGCCCACGAAGTTCAGCGGCGAGGAGGCAAGCCTCTGGAACACCTCCTGAACCGTGGGCGTGCCCTTGGTCGGCTCGGTCCCCACATTGAGCAGCGCGACCCTGGGATTCCCGACCCCGAACACGTCGCGGCTGTAGATGCTGCCCATGTAGGCGAACCTGTAGAGCTGCTCGGGCTTGCAGTCCACGTTGGCGCCCAGGTCCAGAAGTATGGAGGGGTTGTTCACGGTTGGAAGCGAGCCTGCTATGGCCGGGCGCTGTATCCCGGGTATGGTCCCCAGGGCGAAGACGCTGGCGGCCATCATGGCGCCAGTGTTCCCCGGGCTCACCATGCACTGGGCCGTTCCGTTCCGCTGAAGCCCGGCCATCACCGCAAGGCTGCTGTCGGGTTTGCCCCGGAGCGCCTGGGAGGGATGCTCGTCCATGCCCACCACCTGGGAAGCGTGCTGGATGGAGATGGGCAGCTTGTGGCCGCCGGACCTGCTTAGAAGCCTCGCCAGTGTGTCGCGTTCCCCGGTGAGTACCACCGTTACGCCCTTATGGACAGCTTTAGGAAGCTCGTCGAAGAACCTTACGGCCCCCTCCACAACCACTCCCGGCCCGTGGTCACCGCCCATGGCATCAAGGGCTATGACCACGCTGTCGGTCAAGACCAAGCCTCCGTCAAGCGGAAACCCGTCACTCTTCCGCGGGCCTGGTCACCATGCGGCCGTCGTAGAAACCGCAGTGCTTGCATACACGATGGGGTATCCTGGGTTCTCCGCACTGGGGACAGTTGCTTATGGAGCCGGCAACCAGCTTCCAGTTGGCTCTCCTCTTGTCCCTCCGGGTGGCGGAGGTTCTTCTTTTCGGTACGGGCATTGTCACTCCTTGTCGGCACTGAACGGGAACTCACTTCCCGGCGGGGTGACCGCAATCCCCCCGGTTCAGGTTGGCTCCGCATACGCTGCACAAACCCCTGCACCCCTTATCGCAAAGGGGCACCATGGGCATGGCTAGTATTACAGACTCTCTAACGGCATCGAATATACTAATCCATCCGTCATGATGGGAGACCGGTTCCACATCCGGATCGTCATCGAATGCCGGGTCGCTGCTGTAAACCCGTCGAACCTCGCCTTCCACCGGGATCGCAGCGGGTTCCAGGCACCTGGCGCACCTGGTTGCGAAAACCGCCCTGAAACGCCCCTCGACAAGTATGGACCTTCCTGAGTCGGTGACATCCATGGAGAGAATTCCGGTGGGCTCGCCGGGAGACCCGTCGGGAACCGCCCAGTCGAGGTCGCCGAGGAGGATGGTGTAAACCCCGGAATACCGTTTCCCCGTTTCAAGGGAGTTCACCGCCAGAAGAAGTCTTTCCGCATCGAAGATCACCGGGTCACTCCAAACTCGGCGGTGAGGGCTTCCGCCATCTCCCTGCAAAGCTCCGGGGAAGAGGACTGCAGATACACCCTGGCCAGGGGTTCGGTCCCGGAAAGCCTCACCAGCACCCAGGTGTCCGGCCCGAGAACGAGCTTCACGCCGTCGGTCCTGTCCACCGCCAGCACCGGCCTTCCAGCGGCCTTCCTGGGGTGGCCCTGAAGCCAGTCCCGCTGGATCCGTTCAATTGTTCCCTGTGAAAGGGGCAGGTCAACCCTTGCGTTGAACAACCTGCCGTACCGGTCCCAGAGGCTGCGCAACTGCTCTCCCAGCCCCATGCCCCTGGCGCAGACCATCTCTGCGGCCAGAACGCAGGCCAGGATACCGTCCTTCTCGGGAACGTGGCCGCCCACGGACATGCCCCCGGACTCCTCGCCTGCCAGCATGACATCCCCTTCGAGCATGGCCGCTCCCAGATGCTTGAACCCGACAGGGGTCACCGAAAGGGGAATTCCCCTGGCGGATGCAACACGGTCCATCAGGCTGCCGGTGGTGACCGAGCGGACGGCGGCGCCCTTCATGCCCGAATCGGCCAGATAGTCCAGAAGCAGCGCCAGAAAGTCATGGGGGGTTACGAAACTGCCGGCCTCATCCACGATGCCGAACCTGTCGGCGTCTCCATCGGTGGCCACGCCTATTGTGGCCCCGCTGTGCACCACCTGACGGGAGAGCTGGCAGAGACCCGCGGCGTTGGGTTCGGGGTGGTCCCTTCCGGCGAAAAGGGGGTCGCGTGAGCCGTTGATGACCCTGACCGCAGCCCCCAGTTCAATGAGCTTCCTGTCCAGGACACCGCTTCCGGCGCCGCTGAAGGCATCGTAAACCACCCTGAGGGAATCGTGTCCCCGGAACGCCCCGGCCCTCACGAACGCGTTCAGGCCGGCAAGGTACGGGGTAACGAAATCAGCCTTCGAAACGGAACCCTGGGCCTTCCCGGGAAGAGCGCCTTCCTGAATGAGTTCCTCGATACGGCCCGTTGCCGCTGAATCCGCCGGACCGCCATGGAAGGGCGAGAACTTGATGCCGTTGTAGAGAGGCGGGTTATGGCTGGCCGTGAAGTTTATAACACCCCCGAGGCCCATGCTCCTGCACCCGTGGGAGAGCACCGGGGTGGGAACCGGCCCGGTGGAGAGGAATGCGTCGAAACCGTATCCGGACAGCCTTTCGGCGGCGGCCTGGGACAGCTCGGGGGAGAGGAACCTGCAGTCCCCGCCCACGGCAACCGAGCGGCGGCCGGTCTCGGCCAGGTACGCCCCGATGGCGTCCACCACCATCATGGCCCTGTCCCATGTGAAATCACGGGAGATTATCCCGCGCCAACCCGAGGTTCCGAAGCTTATCCTCACCTGGCTTCCCCCCGGAGATGCTCCAGGGCGGTGACGATGCACGGGTCCCTGGGAGCCAGGATCTGGTAGTAATGGTCCATGGGCCATTCCCGAAGGGCGATCTCCCTCAGAAGCGCCCTTTCGATGTACTCACTGCTCTCCTCGAACTCCAGCGGCGTGAAGTCCACTTCCCGCTCTTCAAGGTAGAGCTGAAAAGCGTCAACCATCTGCCGGTCAGGCCAGAAATCGTACGGAATGCCGTGATCCAGCAGGAACTCGCCGGCGAACCCGAAGAAATGCCCCTCGTACTCCAGAAGGTTAACAAGCCGTCCGTTGAACTCCGAAGCCTGGACCTCGATGTCGGGGATGATGCCCCAGTCCTCCTCGGCGTTCCTGTCGAGGAAGTCTTCGCGAAGCGTTCTGTCAATGCTTCTGCCGCTGGGCGTGTAGTACCTGGCGGTGGTCAGCTTCACCCCGTAGCGGCCCAGCCCGGGGTACTCCCCCAGATCGGTCAGCGACTGGACCGAGCCCTTCCCGAAGGTCCGGGAACCGATGATGGTGGCGGCTCCGTTGTCCTGCAGGGCTCCTGCCAGTATCTCGGAACTGCTGGCGCTTCCCCCGTCCACGAGCACCGCAATGGCTCCATGGAAGTAAACCCCGCCCCTGGCGCTGTAAACGTTCTCGCCCACGGCCTGTCCCCTGGTGGTCACCACGGGCGTGCCCCGGGGAAGGAACAGATCGGCCACTTCCACCGCAGGGTTCAGAAGGCCCCCGGAGTTGGACCTGATATCGAAGACCAGCTTCACCGCTCCCTGCAGGACAAGTTCGTCGATGGCGTTCCTCACCTCTTCCGTGGATTCCTCGGAGAACCTCGAAAGCCGGATGTAGCCCACACCGGGTTCCAGCATGAAGTGCGCGGTGAGCGAGGGGACATCTATCATCGCCCTCTCGATGGGGAAGACCAGTGTATCAGCCACGCCTGTCCTGATCACTTCAAGGGTCACCAGGGTTCCGCCCGGCCCCCTGATCAGGCTCACCGCCTCATCGGTGGTCATGCCCTCGGTGGATGTTCCGTCTATGCTGATTATGAAGTCGCCGGCCTTCATGCCGGCCCTGTGGGCCGGAGTGCCCTCGATGGGCGAGATCACGGTGAGCGTGTTGTCTCTCTGTCCCAGCGTTATGCCCACCCCCTCGAAGGAGCCTTCCAGCTGTATCCTGAGGTTCTCGTACTCCCTGGGGGTGAGGAGCATGCTGTTGGGGTCGAGGGATTGCAGCATCCCCTGAAGGGCCTCCTCGATCAGGAACCTGCTCTCGACGGTGTCAACGTAGGCGCTTCTCGCAAGCCCGTAAACATCCAGGAAAAGCTCCAGCGCGCCGGCCCTGGATGCCGGTGTTTCGGTGGCCCCCGCGGTGGATACGGAGAGGAAGCCGCTCAGGGCAAGCAACAGGGTCCCCAGAAGCCCCGAAGCCCAGGGAGGTATGGGATTCTTCATCTTTCACGGCTCCCGTTCTTTTGTTGAAGGACCGACAGGGTTCTTCGAAGTATGATCTCGTCCAGCCTCTCCGAAGGCTGCAGGCCGTCAAGGACCAGATACCTGCCGGGACTCTCCCGGGAAAGCTGGAGGTAACCCTCCCTGACCCTGTTCAGAAAGGCGGCACCAGCCTGCTCTATCCTGTCCCGTTCCCTTCCCGCCGCGGAGTGCCTGGCAAGCCCATCGAGGGGGTCGAGATCAAGCAGGACGGTGAGGTCGGGAACTATCCCCCGGGCTGCGAACGCACACGCCGCCTCAACCTCCCCGCGGGGAAGGCCGCGGCCGTAGGCCTGGTACGCCAGCGTGGCATCTGTAAAACGGTCGCCCACCACGATTGCGCCTTCCGCAAGCCAGGGGGCCACCCTCATGTCCACGTTGGCTGCCCTCGCCGCGAGAAAAAGCATCAGCTCACATACCGGAGGGGTTTCCAGACCGGTATCCAGCAGGATGCTGCGGATCCTCTCCGAAACAGGTGTTCCGCCGGGTTCCCTGGTGGACATGACCCTGTGGCCCGCCGACGCAAGGGCGGAACTGAGAGAATCGCTCCTTGTTGTCTTCCCGGCGCCCTCAACCCCTTCGAAGGTTACAAACACACCCTTCAAGGGGGCAATTCCGAATCGGGTCAACTGCCCCTATACCTCGGCCTTCGGACCGTACTTCACTATGTACTCCTCGGTCATCTTCCTGCACTGGTCGTCGTAGTACTGCACGGGGGGCGACTTGAAGAAGTACGAGGAGGGAGCCTCTATGGCGCCGGTGAGACCGTTCTCAAGGGCAAGCTTGGCGCATCGCACCGCGTCGATTATCACGCCGGCGGAATTGGGGCTGTCCCACACTTCAAGCTTGCTCTCAAAGTTCAGCGGAACGTCGCCGAAGGTGGTTCCCTCCATCCGGATGTAGCACCACTTCCTGTCGTCCAGCCACTCGATGTAGTCCGAGGGGCCGATATGCACGTTCCTGGGGGCGAGACCGCCGGGGATCTGGCTTGTTACGGCGTTGGTCTTGGAGATCTTCTTGCTCTCAAGCCTCTCCCGCTCAAGCATGTTGAGGAAATCGGTGTTTCCGCCCACATTGAGCTGGTAGGTCCTGTCCAGCCTCACGCCGCGGTCCTCGAAAAGCCTGGTGAGAACCCTGTGAAGGATGGTGGCGCCCACCTGGCTCTTGATGTCGTCGCCCATGCAGGGAAGGCCCTTGTCCCGGAAACGGTTCTGCCAGTATGGCTCCCTGGCGATGAACACAGGGATGGCGTTCACGAAGGCGCACCCTGCGTCCAGTATCTGCTCGACGTACCACTTGGTGGCCTCTTCGCTGCCCACCGGCAGGTAGTTCACCACCACGTCGGTCTTGGTTTCCCTGAGAATGCCGGCGATGTCGGCGGTGGAGCCCGGGGCTTTCTGTATCACGGGCTTGAGGTACTTCCCCAGCCCGTCGTGGGTCATGCCCCTGTGCACCGGGACACCCAGATGAGGCACGTCACAGAACTTGATGGTGCAGTTGGGCTCGGCAAAGATGGCTTCGCTCAGGTCCTTCCCCACCTTGGTGACATTGATGTCGAAGGCGGCCGAGAACTCAACGTCCCTCACGTGAAGGCCGCCCAGGTTCACATGCATCAGGCCGGGAACCTTCTCATCGTCCTTGGCGTTCCTGTAGTACTCCACGCCCTGGACCAGACTGTTGGCGCAGTTTCCCACACCGATGATCGCTACTCGAACTTTTCTGGACATTACGCCCTCCGGTGGTATTCGAACATTCACCAGGGTCGGCGCACCCACCCTTACAGGGGCTGCCCCGAACCCGCCCTGTAAACTGTGATCAGCCTGTGAAGCGCCGTGAACCAGGCGCCAACGGCGACCACTACACAACCGGCCACAATGGCCGTACTCCCAACCAGCCCCGCTGCGAAGAGGGAGGCTATCATGACGACCAGCCGCTCGGTCCGTGTGAAGAAACCCACCTCGCACCGGATACCGAGCCCCTCCGCCCGTGCTCTTACGTAGCTCACCATGAGAGAGCCCGCGAGAGCCAGGGGCGCCGCATAGAGAAGGGTAACATGTTCACTGCCGGCCCTTCCCGCAAGAACGGCAATGAAAAGAGCCGATTCTGCGATCCTGTCAAGGGTGGAGTCCAGGGCGGCGCCGGCCTTCGACACCTTCCCGGTGAGCCTGGCAACGCCTCCGTCCACGGCATCGAAGAGACTGCCAGCCACCATCACCAGACCCGCCTGCCAGTAGAGGCCCCGCCAGGTGAGCCATGCGGCGGCAAGGCAGATCAGCAGGCCACCGATGGTGAGGCCGCCGGGGGTTGCGCCCATGGCCGCAAGCGCCTTCACAACAGGGCTGAGAAGGGCTCTCCCCCTTCCGTGCAGCTCATCGAGCTTCATGCTCCGGCCCCCGCTACGAGAATGGTCACTTCGCCCTTCGGCGGGTGTTCCGAGTACTTGGACGCCAGCTCGGAAAGTCTTCCGCGAACGAACTCCTCATGGACCTTCGTGAGTTCTCTTGCCACGCAGGCCCTCCTGTCGCCAAGCCCTTGAAGCAGCTCATCCAGCAGCTTCCCGGCGTGATGTGGTCCTGCGAAAAGGACAAGAGTACCTGTGTATGATGCCATTGCCTCTATCCTTGTCCGCCTCGGACCAGGTTTTCTGGGCAGGAAGCCCTCGAAGGCGAACCTGTCCGTGGGAAGGCCGGACGCCACCAGGGCGGCTGTGACAGCGGAGGGGCCGGGAACCACGGAAACCCGTGCCCCCGCCTCTATGGCGGCCTGCACAGCCCGGTACGCTGGGTCGGATACCCCGGGGGTGCCGGCGTCGCTCACAAGCGCCACGGTCCCCCCTGCTTCCAGCGTCTCCAGAAGGAGGGGGATCCTTCCCCTGGCGTTCACATCGTTGTAGCTCACCAGTCTTCTTCCCCCGGGAACGAGTTTCAGGGTTCTCCGGGTATCCTCGGCCAGAACCAGCTCCGCCCCGGCCAGTACCCTGGCCGCCCTGGGCGAGAGGTCCTCAAGGTTCCCGATGGGAGTGGCCACCAGGACAAGATCGCCTTTCATCTTCCTCCGAGCCCCTCCCTCAAACGCCTGATGCGCTCCATTCTCGCTGCAGCGGCCGCCTGGTCGGTCTCGAGGACCACCGACAAGGTGACGCCCTCCACGGCGTCGGGCGGAAGGTGCCGGGCGGGAAGGTGCCACTGGAACCCGTCGGGGGCCAGGAGCACCGCTATCCCCTCCTCAACCCTGTCCAGTTCAACGCTGAACTCACTTCTCGCTGTCCTGGCCATGCCAGATGCCTCCCCCTATCATGGACTGGGCGATGTTGGTGAAGTGGTCCGCCGCCCTTTCACAGTACTCTATGTAGTCCAGAATGGCAAGACCGGTCATGTTGGCCAGGTGCGAAGCCAGTGCCTCGCCGTACTTCTCCCGGGCCTCTTCGCTTATCTTGTTCATGCGCCCCTCGAGTATCAGCAGGCGCTGGGCAGCTCCGATATCGTTATGCTTGATGGTCTTGACCGCCTCCCTGGCCATCTCGGTCAGAGCGCTGGATGCCGACACCGCAAGGGCGGGCAGCGGCCCCTCCTCGGACGTGACGTCGCCGGACACCCTGGACCTGGCCTCCATGATGTTCACCGCGTGGTCCGAGATGCGCTCAAGGTCGTTGATGGAGTGGATTATCACGGGAAGGCTCAGTGACTGCTCCCGGGATAGCTCACCCTGGAACAGCTTCGAGGCGTAATCGGTCATGTCCCTCTGCATCACGTCAACCCTGTCCTCCATCCGGACTATCTCGTCCGCGTCGTGGCGCCCGGTGAGGAAGTGCTCGGAAGCCATCAGCAGGCACTCCCCGGAGTACTCGGCCATCCTCCCCATCTCGCGGTTCAGGGTGTCTATGGCCAGCACCGGGCTTTCGAGAAGGTTGAAGTCGAGGACCATCCCGGGTTCCAAACCGGCCGCCACCCGTTCATCCGGCACCAGCAGCCTGCAGAGCCTGGTGAGAAGAGGGACCAGGGGAATGAACACGATGCAGTTGGCGATGTTGAAGATGGTGTGGGCGTTGGCCACCTGGCGCATGGTGTCGGCGGATGTCAGCCGGACAAGTTCGAGGAACAGGCCGTCCTTCCTGAGAGCGAACAGCATGAAATAGGCGGCGCCCAGCAGGTTGAAAAGTGTGTGGGCCATGGCCGCCTGCCTGGCCGCCCTGTTGCTTCCCAGGGCCGCAAGCTGGGCTGTGATGGTGGTTCCGATGTTGTCGCCGAGAACCAGGAACACTGCTCCCTGCAGGTTCACAAGGCCGATCCCCGCCAGGGTCATGGTGAGGCCCACGGTGGCGCTCGAACTCTGCACCAGGACGGTGATGAGGGTCCCGGCGAACACCGCCAGAAGGGGGTGCGTGCTGAAATCGGCGAAGAAGTTCCTCACGGGGGCACTGGCGCGAAGGGGCTTCATGACGTCGCTCATCACGGACATGCCCAGCAGCAGAAGGCCCAGCCCCATCACCACCCTGCCCCACAGCTTCTGGGTGCGGCTCCGCCCCAGGAAGGAGAGGGCGAAGCCCGCGGCGATTATGGGGAAGGTGTAGTCACCGATCCTGAAGGCGATCAGCTGGCCGGTGATGGTGGTGCCTATGTTGGCCCCCAGTATCACGCCGATGGCCTGCTGCAGCGTCATCAGCGAGCTGTTAACGAAACCCACCACGATCACTGCAGTAGCCGCAGATGCCTGTATCCCCGCCGTGACCAGGGCCCCGGTGGTCACCGCCATGAGAGGGTTGGATGTGATTCGTTTCAGTATGTCCTTCAGCCTGTTCCCCGCAACCTGCTGAAGGCTGGACGACATGGTCTGCATGCCCAGAAGGAACACGGCGATGCCGCCCAGCATCTGGAAGATGATGAAGAAAAGGTTGATGGAGACAAGGGTGATGGATGCCCTGCTCAGTTCGCCCTCGGAATCGCCTGCGACGGCGGTCACCAGTATCTCGCCCATATCCTCGCCGAACTCAAGGTTCATCATGGCCATCCCGCACGAGTCGGTATAGACCACGTACCCCGACAGCCCCTCCTGCATCACCGTCATGTAGCCGGGATGGGGGTGAAGGAGGGCGTCGCCGCTCTGGACCACGAAGTTCACCGGAACGCCCAGGGCCGGGGTGCAGTCGCCGGTGTGCAGCACCTGAACCGACAACGGTTCGGAGAGCATCCGGCCGGTGTTCCCGTAGGTCTTTCCGGACATGGAACTCACCTGCAGCTCGGCGGCATAGGCCAGCGGGAACAACAGAAGCGACAACAGCAGGAAGACGCGCAATGCAGTTCTCCGTTGAGGGAACCTTGAGGACCACCACCCCTGATCGGGAACGAAAGGGAAATATGCGGGTTTGGAGCGGGGTTGAAAACCGTGCCCGGGACGCCTATCATACGCTCATGAATGGAGCGGGTGCGCTTATCGAGGCCATGAGGCCGAAATCATGGACCAAGAACCTCTTCGTGTTCGCCGCCATGATATTCGGAAGGGTGTGGACCACAGGGGCACTGCTGGCTTCGGCAGAGGCTTTCCTGGGTTTCTGCCTGCTCTCCAGCGCCGTGTATCTCATGAACGACATCGTTGACAGGAGCCGTGACAGGCTTCACCCCGCAAAGAGCCTGCGCCCCATCCCTTCCGGAAGGCTTGGTGTTCCCACGGCGTTGGCCGCATCCTCGATCCTGGCTGCGGGTGTCCTGGCTGTCTCGTGGACCAGCGCTCCCAGGCTTGCCGTTATCCTCACCCTATACCTCGCCATGCAGGCGGCCTACTCTCTCCGTCTGAAAAGGGAGGTCATCCTTGACTGCCTGATGATCGCCATGGGCTTCGTTCTCCGGGCAATGGCGGGTGTCGCCGTCCTCGACGACCTGGGAATGGAGATGTTCCTCTCGCCCTGGCTCATACTCTGCACCTTCTTCCTTGCCTCCTTCCTTGCATTCGCCAAACGCCGGAACGAGATGGAAACACTGGGCGAAACCGCCACCGGCCACAGGGTCAACCTCAGGGAGTACACGCCGGGACTCCTCGACCAGCTGATGAGTGTCAGCGCCGGCTGCAGCATCATGGGCTACGCCCTCTATACCATCAGCCAGCGCACCATCGAGCAGGTAAGCCCGAACCTGTGGGTCACCGTGCCCCTGGTTGCGTACGGCATCTTCAGGTACATGTACCTTGTTCACTGCAGGGGGCTGGGGGGAAGCCCCGACAGGCTTCTTCTATCGGACAGGCCCATGGTCATGAACATCCTCCTGTGGGGCATGGTGGTGTTCGCCGTACTCAGGTACTTCCCGGCAGCGAGATGATCTCTCTGACTGCTCCCGCCAAGATAAACCTGGGGCTCAGGATCCTGGGCGGAAGGCCCGACGGCTTCCACGACATTCGTAGCGTGTTCTGCCCGGTATCGCTGGCGGACGAGCTGCGTGTGGGTACCACCCCTGAGAAGGGTGACATCCGCCTCGAATGCAGCGGAGTACCCTCCCCTGAGGGACGGCTGAACATCGCCTGGAGGGCCGCACAGCTCTTCCTTGAAGCCACGGGCGTCCCGGTGGGGGTGAACATCCGCCTTCACAAGAGGATACCGTCGCCGGGAGGGCTGGGGGGAGGCAGCAGCGACGCCGCCGCGGTTCTCATGGCGCTGGCCGAGCTCACGGGTAAGCATGACCGTCTGCACGAAATGGCCCTCGAGCTGGGAAGCGACGTACCCTTCTTCCTGGGGGAAGGGCCTGCGCTGGTGGAGGGCCGGGGAGAGAGGCTGACCCCTCTTTGCCTTCCGGGGTTCCACGCGGTCCTCGTTGACTCCGGAGAGGCCGTTCCAACACCGTGGGCGTACGGTCTGTGGGATGCCGCACCCTTGACATCGCCATGCCCTCCGTGCGATTATTCGGGCCTGAAATTGACGCAGTGGCATGAGGGTAAGCCTTATCCCGCTGACCTTCGCAACGATTTCCTGCCCCTTCTCTCCAGCCGTCTTCCGGGTATCCGCAGGGTGGCGGGAGCGCTTTCGGCACTCACTGAAGACTGGGGCCTGAGCGGATCGGGCCCGGTTGCCTACGGCCTTTTCCGTACCGCAGCCGAAGCGGGGATCGCATCGAAGGTGCTGGGGGAGAGCTTCACCCGGGTGTATACCGCGGAATCGTTGTCAACGCTGGGGCGTCGTCAAATGGTTAAGACACAGGGTTTTGGTCCCTGCATTTGGGGGTTCGAGTCCTCCCGCCCCAGCCAGTAGTCTTCCGTACACCGGGAAAGGATATAGTAATGCCGTTGGAACTCAGAATCGAGCCCAGAACCCTGACAGGTTCAAGGGAATCCCGCCGCCTCCGCAGGAAGGGCATGGTGCCCGGCATCCTCTACGGCCGCGGCGGCGAAGTCGCAGTGATGATCAATGAGCACCACTTCATGACCACCGTGGGTTACAACGCCTCGGCGGGCATAGTCAAGCTGAGCCTTCCCGGAGCGAAGCCGGTGAACTGCATCGTCAAGGAGGTCCAGTGGAACTCCGTGAACGACAAGCCCGTGCATATAGACTTTCTCAGGGTGCTCCCGTCGCAGATGATAACGGTTCACGTTCCCCTGCACCTCGAGGGAAACCCCAGGGGGGTCCTGCAGGGCGGGATCCTTGACCACATGCTTCATGAGATCGAGGTCACGGTGAAGGCTTCCGATATTCCCCCTCATATCTCGGTTGACGTTAGTTCCCTGGAGATCGGCGATTCCATTCATGTCTCCGGCATTGACGTCCCCGCCGGGATGACCGTTGACATGCCCGGCGACCCGGTCATCGCATCGGTTATCATGCCCCGCATCATGAAGGGCGCCGCCGTCGAAGCGGAAACCGAGGCTGCTCCCGAGGCGGCGGATTCAGGAGAAGGCCAGTAGGTGGCGGAAGACTGTATCAGGCTTGTCCTCTGCCTGGGAAATCCCGGTCCAAGGTATTCGCTGACGTGGCACAACGCAGGTTTCTGGACAGCAGACGTTCTGGCCGCTGAGGCGGGGGTATCGTTCAGGAACGCGGGGCTTTTTCACGCCGCCGTTCTGCCCGGTGGCATTCACCTGGCGAAGCCCGTCACCTTCATGAACGAGAGCGGCAGGGCCGCCGGGGCCCTTCTCTCCTCCAGGGGTCTTGAACCCCGTGAGATGCTGGTGGTCTGCGACGACGCTAACCTTCCCCTTGGCACGCTGAGGCTCAGGCACGAGGGTTCCGCCGGGGGGCAGAAGGGCCTTTCCAGCATCATACAGGTGGTTGGTTCCGGCGACTTTCCCCGGCTGAGGCTGGGCGTCGGGCCGGTACCCCCCAACGTCCCGCTGCGGGATTTCGTTCTGGGAAGGGTTCCCGGGCACCTGGAGGAGGAGGCCTCGCTGATGGCCCACAGAGCGGCGGACTGCGTTCTCCATGCGGTAAGGCACGGGGTGGCCGATGCCCAGTCGGTCTTCAACAGCAGATCACAGGAGGCGCCCTGAGGCGCCTCCTGTACCGGTGTTCTTCTAAAGCCCCGCCGCCATGGCGATGGCTCCGATAAAGCTCACAAGCTCGACTCCCGAGACCACCGTGTTCGACTGAAGGACTCCGTTCTCCGCGGTGACCCCGCCCGTGACCCAGAGTACCGGAAGGGTTTCGGGCAGGGAAATGTCCTCCGGGCTGAACTGCCTGATGAGGGAGAGGTAACCGCCCACCTCCATGGCGTAGTCGCACATGCCGTTCTGGGAGATGCCGGGCAGCCCGGATGCGGGGGCGAAGCCGCCGGCTATGGTCTCCAGAATGCCGGCGGGCTCAGGGCCGGTCTCAACAAGGAACAGCCCGTCGTGCTCGGCGAACCAGTAGTTGATGACTATGCTGTCAGGCAGCCCTTCCTGCTCGGGCATGACGACAGTGACAGTGCTGGTCATGAAGCTGACCCCCTGGACCTCCACAGCTTCGCAAGGCGTTACGGCCAGCGTTCCCATGAGTTCCGCAGGGAGAAGTGCCATGGATTCATTGTACATCGCCATGATCATGCCGGTGAGACTCTCGAGGGTGGCGCCCTGGGGCATCCGGTACGCAGCCATGAACCTGAGGAAGCCGTCGCTGAAGAACGACATCGCCGCGCACCCGCTCATCTCGGTCCAGACGGCGGTGAGGGCCGGGTCAACGGAAAGCCCCATTGCCTGGTAAACGGCGTTCATCAGGATCCCGGTGAGTTCAGGGGGCATCTTGATCTGGGCGGACATCACGTCGCCTGCGGGGATGCTGGAAAGAAGGGACGGGTTGTCCGGCGTGACGATGAGCCTGGCGAGGTCGCTGCCCTCCTTGAAGACCAGGACCTGCACGGCGGTGATGTCTGTCTCGCCGAAGGTCATGGTCATGTCGTACCTGAGGGTCTGGTTCAGGAGGACAACTGCCGCATCGAAGTACAGCGAGAGAAGCTCGGCGGCCTCAGGCGGCATCTCCGAGTTCATCTCGCCTGCGATCAGGGGTATCTGGGATGCCGCCATGGGGCCGATCATGCCAACGTTCACCGAGGAGAAGATGGAGGCCGGGGCGATCTCCACAGAGGCGGCGGGTTCAAGGGCACCGGCCAGAGTGGAGAGTTTGCCCCTGTTCATGACAAGCAGGGCCACGCCCCTGGTTTCGGCGGCGTAAATTGTTCCGCTCTCGCTAGTTGCCTGGAAGACGGCCATCTTGTCAAGGGGCTGGCCCGGCTGGAACTCGAGGCCAATACGGCCGAGAAGCGCCAGGAAAGCGGGGAAATCGGTGATGGAGACGGCCAAGGCCATTGATTGGGGCATCATGCTCTCCATCCAGAACACTATCGAGCCCTGGGGGTCAATACCAAGTGCCGCCACATCGTCAAGGTTCTCGACCTCGAGGTATCCGGCGACGGCGTTCTCCACCACTCCGGTACCGAGGAAAGGGGCGCCTGCAGCCACGTAGGCGTCCATGTTCCTCACGGCGGCCACCGGCTGGGTGAGCACCACCGAGACCATGGCGTTCTCCGGCAGAAGGGAGAGTGGGTTCGCCGGCTCCTGTCTTCCGCAACCGGACAGCGCAAGGGTTACGAGACAGAGCAATACCGCAAACCTTTTCATCATAGTTCCACCTCCGTGAACGGGACGGGAAAACCTGTGCATATGCTAACAAATCCACTGCCCCGGTGTCAAAAATCGGCCTTCTTTTCACCGGACCCGGTTCGGATTAGAATTGAAGCATGACTTCCCGATACGACCTTTTTTCGAGTTTCGAGGCTGAACCCGCGACGGTTCTCTTCGTTGACACCGAAACAACAGGGGCCGACCCCTCCCAGGACCATGCCGTGGAAGCGGCCTTTCTGGTGGCCGAATACAGGGGGACGGTCCCTCAGCCCGTGTCAGCCCAGTTCTCTTCGTTCATCAAGCCCCCCGTGCCTGTCCCGCCCGAAGCCTCGGCGGTGCATCACATCACTGATGAAATGCTCGAGAACGCCCCATCGGCCGCGGACCTGCTGCAATCCGTTGAGGACATAGCCGGAAAGGCCGGTTTCATCTGCGCCCACAACCTCCCCTTCGACATGGGCATCCTTCAGAGGAGTTTTCCGGGGATATTCAACCGTTTCGGCGACGACCGCAGGATAGACACTCTGCGGCTCTCGAAGCACTGCTGGGCCGACATACCTTCCCACTCCCTTCAGGCGCTCCGGTACCGGCACGGGCTGGACGGCATGGCGGCTCCAGGGGAGGCCCACAGGGCGCTGTTCGACACCAGGCTGGTGAAGGCTCTTCTTGACACGGTGCTCCAGCAGAACATAACCGGGGTCTCGGGGCTGTCGGAACTGGTCGGGTACATATCACGGCCGCTGGA
The DNA here is from genome assembly GCA_964541235.1 of uncultured bacterium. Lineage (GTDB taxonomy): Bacteria > Fermentibacterota > Fermentibacteria > Fermentibacterales > JCC-6 > UBA6080. The sequence continues at coordinate 34,860 of CAZIPI010000002.1, forward strand.
GGTGAAGGTGTTCAATTTCGGCAAACACAAGGGGTGTCTCGTGGAGGACATCGCCGCCACGGACCCCGACTACATCCGCTGGCTTCTGAAGCAGGGGTGGCTTCCGGGCGAGTACCCCGATCTCTACCACACGCTTCTCAGGAAGTCGGGAAAGAACGGCAGCCATGACTCCTGACAGCTGGAGGGTTCAGGGGGGGTGCCGCCTGGAGGGGGTGCTGAGGCCCGCCGGAAGCAAGAACGCGGTTCTGCCCCAACTGGCGGCGTGCCTGCTGGCCGACTCGCCAACAGTGCTCTCCAATGTTCCCGCCATCCGCGACGCCGATGCCATGAGGGGCATACTTGAGGGGATGGGGTGCCGTGTCGCAGCCTCGGAAGGAACCGTTTCCATAGACCCTGCCCCAGCATCGCCGGAAAGGCTTGACCGCCAGCTCTGCAGGAACATCAGGGCCTCCATACTCCTGGCGGCCCCCATGACGGCCCGTTTCGGCTCCGTCATGCTCCCTCCGCCGGGCGGCGACGTGATAGGAAAGAGAAGGCTCGACACCCACTTCCTTGCGCTGGAAAAGCTTGGGGCCTCTGTAGAATACTGCCGCGACAGCATTGGCATCACGGCCCCGGGAGGCCTCAGGGGATGCAGGATACACCTTGACGAACCTTCCGTCACCGCCACCGAGAACGCCCTGATGGCCGCGGCGGTGGCCGAGGGGCGTTCCGAGATATACAACGCCGCCTGTGAACCCAACGTTCAGGACCTCGCGGCGATGTTGCTGAAGATGGGCGCCGTTGTTCACGGGGCAGGCACCAACCTGCTCACGGTGGAGGGAAGGGGGGGGCTGCTGAGTGGAACCGCCCACACCGTCTGCCCCGACCACATCGAGATAGGGAGCTTCATCGGGCTTGCCGCGTGCTGCAGGGGAAGGGTGGAGATCCCCGGAGTTCCCGAGTCCATTCTGCAGCCGATAATGACGGGCCTTGGCAAGCTGGGGGTGGAGATCGAGTATTCCGACGGAACGCTGGTGGTCCCGCCTGACCAGCCCCTGGAGGTAAGGTCCGACATGAGCGGCGACATACCCACCATATACGACGGACCCTGGCCGGGCTTCTCCCCGGACCTCACCAGCACTGCGGTGGTGACCGCCACTCAGGCCAGGGGAACCAGCCTCATCTTCGAGAAGATGTTCGAGAGCCGCCTTTTCTTCACCGACAAGCTGGCAGCCATGGGCGCCAGGCTCATTCTGTGCGACCCGCACAGGGTTGTTGTATCCGGGCCCTGCCGCCTTCATGGAACCGAGGTCTCAAGCCCGGATATAAGGGCCGGAATGGCTCTTCTCACCGCGGCGCTCTGCGCCGGGGGCAGCACGGTGATCCACAACGTGCGGCAGATAGAGAGGGGCTACGAGAACATCGTTCAACGGCTCTCGGCCCTTGGAGCCCGGATACAGGTCTGCTAGGAGGATCCAATGAAACATGCCGTCATGGCCCTGGCCATCCTGGCAGTCTGCGGCTGCGGGAACAACCCGCAGGGGCCGGCTCCCTGGCCGGACGGAGCCGAGCTATGGGTAAGTTCCAATTTCGCCGATACCGCCCTCGCCTGGTCGCCCTACGGCAACGTGCTGCTGTTCGCGGCGGACATGGGAACCTCGGCGTGCATCTACGGATTCGACGGAACAGGTACGCCTGCACGGTGCACCTTCACCAATCTCAACGAGTCCACCGGGCCCAACGGCTGCTGGAACGCCCAGAACCTCAGGATCATCTACTCGGCCACGGTGGACTCCACCGGGGCCGGCGAGATACGGACCATCCCCGGGAACGGAACCGCCGTCACTGTCGTTCTCTCGTCCGACGCGGAAGTGTCGTTCCCTTCCTGGAATCCTGCCGGAGACAGCCTTGTCTTCACCATGCGGCCTTTGAACTCCTGGAGCAGGAGGCTCTTCACCATGCCACTCGCGGGTGACAGCATACAGCCTTCCGAGGTTCCGCTTCCGGCGGGCGATTGCGTAAGACCCTCCTACAGCCCCGACGGGCAGTGGCTTCTTTACCAGTTCCGGGAAACGGCGAACTCGCCCTGGGAACTGTGGACAGCCAGGCCCGACGGCAGCCAGGCCAGGGCCGTGGCCAGCGGCGGGAACTCGATCCACCCCTGCTGGGGACCTTCGGACGGCTGGTTCGCCTTCTCCACCGACAGGTGGGGCAACCCTGAGATAGCCCTGGGCAACATCGGCTCCGACACCGTCATCCGCCTTACCGACGACCCCGCTTCCGACCTGTATCCCGCATGGAACCCGACCCTTTCCTGGATCGCCTTCGCCAGCGACAGGCTGGTGGGCTTCGATATCTACAGCATTCCCGAGCCGTCTCTGCCTGACGTTCGCTGAGCCCGGCCCGGCGCTGTCTCGCTCCGTCAGGCCCCGGGGCTTACGGGAATGGCATGTTCCTTCGGGGATGACCGCAACGAAGAGGGGGGCGCCGAAGCGCCCCCCTTTCGAGTACCGGCTGGTCAGTTGTAGAGCATCGTCTGTATGACCTGGGCCAGCTCCACCAGGAAGTCGGGATCGGCAACTGCTATGCCCATGCCGAACCCTGCGGTCTGAACGGTGAACAGGGTGAAGCGGAACTGCTGCTGCAGGAAGGCCATGGCGGCCCCCATGCCCAGCACGTTGTTCCTGTTCATTCCGGAGTGGGCGAACGAGTACTCGCCGCCGTTGTAAACCCCGAAAGCAGCCGCCACGCCGGCGATCATGTCGCCGGAGAGCCCCTTGGCCATCTGCAGCGCCGCAAAGCCTGCCATGGCGTCGCGTGTGATGGCGGTGGCCCCCGAGGGCAGGCTGTAGGTGGCGAAGTCGAACTTCATCTCGTTCTCGGCCATGATCCAGGTTCGGTAGTTGGTTCCGCTGACGGTGTAGAGGCGGTACGGAACGTTGAGGTAAACCACCATCTCCCCGCCCTCGAGAACCAGCGAGTCCACGTTGATGTTGGAGTTCAGGGACCACTCGTTCACGGCCGAGGTCATGCCGAAGAAGTCGGGGATGTCGGAATCGTACCTGTACTTGAAGGCCATGTTCCCGTACTTGGGGCTCTGGGGGTCGTTGTGGGCCGTGTTGAAGGGGGGCGCCCCGTACAGGAAGTCGCCTATTATCAGGTTGTCGATGAGCGTAACGTCGCCGTCTTTCGGCCAGTCGGTCCAGGTTTCACCATAGGCCTCGAGGACGGACATTGTGGATGGACTGAGCACGGGGTTTATGCACTCGAAGACCGTCCAGCCCGGGTCCTGCTCCACGGTTGCCTTGCCGGTGGTTATGGGCCAGCGGCCTCCGTCGTTCTGGCCTGCCATGTAGAAGAAGTCGCCTCCGATGTTCCAGTAGTCGCTGAGGTGGATCGACGACCAGCCGGCGCCCAGGAAGGCTTCCGGTCGCGTGACATCGATGTCTATGGCCTGCTCGAACTTCTGCATGGCAGTCATGTAGTCGCCCATGTCGTAGGCCTGCCAGCCCTGGGCAACAAGGCCGTTGTAGCCTATCACGTCAGGGATGTCGGTGGGGAGCTTGTCGCCGCAACCCGCCGACAGAACGAGGGCGAGACCCGCAAGCAGTGCTATTGTGCGCTTCATTTTCACCCTCCTTCCTACTCAACCATCATGATCTTCTGGGTGAGAACCTGGCCCTGGGCCTCGAGGCGGCAGAAGTAAACTCCCGCACCCAGCGGCCTGCCGTTGGCGTCGGTTCCGTCCCAGATGATGCTGTGGTTAGCTGCGGCCATCTCTTCGTTGGCCAGGGTTCTTACAAGCCTTCCGCTCAGGTCGAAGACCCTCATGGTCACCAGGCCCTGGGCGGGGGTGGCGAAGCTTATCACCGTCTGGGCGCTGAACGGGTTGGGATGATTGCCCGCAAGCACAAGCTGCGCAGGAAGGCTGGGGCTGGTTACGCCGGGAGCCTGGCCCAGAACGTAGATGCCGCCTTCGCTCACAGGCGCGCAGATGCGGCCCGCCTGGAAGTAGCTGTCCATCCTGACCCAGCCGTCGGGGCTGTGGCGGTAGATGGAGGCCTGGTCAGTGCGGGCGGGGAACGAGAGGGTGCCCGTTACCGAGGGGATGCTCACTGGACCCTCGAGAACACCGGTAAGCGCTCCCGCCGCTTCGGCGAGGCTGGCGCCCTGGTTCAGCGAGAGACCCAGCATTCCGGTCTCGCTGAGCACCACCCTGGAACCCGGGGCCGCGCCGCCCTCGGGGACGTCCAGCCGTATCCCGCGGACCTGAAGGATCAGGCCGCTTCCGGCTGTGCCCACCGCCATCTGGGCGGAGTTGGTGATGGCGTAGCCTGAGCTGTCGAAGCCCGCGAAGTTCAGGGTGTAGTTCCCGTCGGAGGTCAGGCTTACAGCGCCCCTCCACATCATTCCGCCGTAGAACTTCTCCATCTTCACCGGGGTGGTCACTTCTCCCCTTGTAATGCTGAAGATGGGACCCACCCAGTCGAAGCCCTCCATGGCCAGAGTGGTCTCGTCAACGGGAACCGCATAGACCATGGCGTAGTTGTCGGACACCAGGTTCTGGTGAACGGCTATCTCGAGGCTGGGGGGAGCGTAGTCCTGGCTGAGGTAGTACCTGGTGTTCACGGCGCCGCCGGGGTTGTTGTTGGTGACGATGAAGTAGGAGGCGTCGCCGGCCAGGTTGAAGCTGCCGTTGTAGAAATCGTTCATTGTCACGTCGGTGACGGACAGGAACTCGCCGGTCGCCTCGTTGTAGGAGACGACCTTGCCCTCCCAGCGGCTCGCCACGGCGCTCTCGCCGCCGGAACCGTCGGAGTACTGGCCGTTGAAGCGCACCGGCCCCTCGGCGCCGGTGAGGTCGCGGAAGTAGCTGTAGTGGGCGGCCCAGATGGGAGCGGCCATGGCCTGTGAAGGCGCCGGTATGAAACCGGCGAAGGGGTAGCTGTTGAACTTGCCGATGAAACCGGCGCTGGACCGGGCGTTGGCATGCCCGAAGTCTTCGTAGGGCGTACCCAGAAGGAAATCGTACATGTAGATGCCGCCGGCGTAACTGCTGAGGAACCTGTGGTTGATGTTGCAGACCAGCCAGTCCCAGTAGAGGGGCACCACTTCGTCCTGCACCGCGGTCTCGGGGTTGGCCGAGGGGTTGAGACCCAGCGCCACGTTGAGCATGCCGGTCCCGGTTCCCTGGGCTATCCGCTGGATGGCGGCGTCGCCTGCCCTCTGGCGAAGGTACATGAAGAAGAGGAAGCCCTGTCCGCGGGAGGCCCTCCAGTCCTGGAAGCCGTTGCCGGCATAGCCGTTGGTGAGGTCCAGCGATGAAGCCTTCTCGAACTCCTTCAGTATCTCGAAGTGGCCCCTGCTGTTGCTGGTGGTGTTGCTGCTGGTGAAGCCGTAGGCGTACCACTGGGCGGCTTCGGCCAGCCCCCTTACAGCCCATGGCTCCTCGGCGGTGTTCCGGCTGTACCGGGAGAGCGCAGCCAGGCCGTTGGCCAGGTTCCACCGCCTGAGCTTGTAGGCGTCCGGAAGCTGGGGCGTGAGGCTGAAGGCGTGGATGTTGAGGTAGAAGATGTCTCCGGCGTTGAACTCGCCCTCGAGGTCAGCGGGGTTCACGTAGTAGAGAAGCTGACGGGGACCCTGTGAACTCTGGGAGGTGTTCCACTTGGACGGAATGCACGCCAGGACTATCCAGATCTTGTCCCTGCCGTCGGTGTCCACCGGGGCGCCCCAGATGGATGTGACGGTTCCCCACACATCCACTCCGCCGCCTTCGAACTCGGAGGTGAGGGTGTTGAGTTCATCCATGGAGAACATCCTGTCGAGCACCAGTTCCGTAAGGGCCGGGTCCTCGATGTCTCCACCCTTTTCATCCACCCAGCTGGTGTCCTGGACGAGCCAGAGTGCGTGCTGGGTCTCGGCGAGCACGGTGAACTGACGGGACTGAGCCCCCGAGGGGAACTCCTGCAGGTCGGGCACCAGAAGGTTGACCTTGTCGCCGACCCCCTGGGCGTTCGCCGTGCTGAAACCGAGAAGCGGCATCAGGATCGCGGCCAGGAGAGCGAGGACCGCCCCACTGCCCCTTCCTGAAGTGGTTCTCATGTTAACCTCCTCTTTGCTGTCTGCGGGTTTGACCGCACTGTGGAATCTATTCTTTCCGGACCTTCCAGAAGGCCCGCGGGTTGGGTCGATTCTTTCCTTTCCGTCAAACGGCCTACCAATCATTACCGGCGCCTCCGGAGCCACCGCTGTCAAAGGTTCGAAGGGTCTGTATCATATCCTGCCAGTTCGGGAACGATACCTCGCCGGCCACGGATGAGAATACCTGCCTGAAGTCGCCGTTGGTGCTCAGGTCGGCGAAGACGAACCTGTAACTGGTGCCCTCGAAGTAGAGCCATGTCTCGTACGGCACATGGCTGGTTGTGAAGGGGCTTCTCTCTATCTCGCCCGGTTCACCGTAGCGGATCAGCACCCGGCCCCGGTCGGTGCGCCATCCCTCCCTTCCCAGGTGGGAGAAGCGCCCCGCCGCCAGACATCTGGCTTCGAAGGCCGCCCTCTCCAAGGGGGAACTCCGCCAGAAGTCGCTGTAGAAAGCGGACTTTCCGGCTTCGTCAAGCCTTCCGTAAAGGTCGGCCTGATTCCCGGAAAGCAAAAGGGATAGCTGATCGAGGAACGCGGAAGCGTCACCGGTTTCGGGGGAGGAGACAGGCGCAAGCTCGGCGGCTGCGGTCTGGATCAGTATGGGTTTCGTGGTGAGACCCAGAGTGTCACCGTTTTCGGACGTGTAAAGGATGTAGAGAGTGTAAAGGCCGGAAGTCCTGGCGGGGAGAAGGTCGAGGCTGTCCACCAGGCTCACCGAGTTCATACCCTCGGGTATGGAAAGCTCGTCGTGGGGTCTTGCGAAGACCACCCTTCCGTCGGGGCTCAGTATTCCTGCCTGCCTGTGCAGGGTGGTCCCCCCCAGGTCGTAAAGCTCCTGGTAGGTATAGACCCTTGTCTCGGACGGAACGCTGAACGTGTTGGAAGCCGCCGGAAAGACAATGAGCGAACCCTTCCTCAGGGTGCTCTCGCTGCCTTCCGCTGCTGTCATCAGGGTCCTGGCCAGCTCCATTTCGCTGAAGCTGCCGGGAAGGCCTGCCTCGACGGACCTCTGGGCAACCCCCACAAGACCGTTCAGGTCGTCGGTGACGGTAACTGTCAGCAGGAGTTCACCCGGAGTTGCGGGGAGGAACACGGCGTTCACCACGCTCCTGCCCTGGGCCCACTCGGTCTGGGAGCGCCAGGCGTTCACGGCCAGGGTGTCACCGGAAGACCCGGTAAGGACCACCACGGTAGTGAACGATGACTGACCCGACCCGTCCCGGGCCAGGCTTTCCAGCGGGATCTCCTGGTAAACCTCCAGCATCTGCCCCTGGTTCTGGCCACAGCGGAAAAGGGCGGTGTCGATGGAAAAGCGCACATCCCCCCTGCCCGGGGTGGCGAACTGCCCCGCGAACACAGATGCGGCCGTCAGAAGAAGCACCGCATGGGTTCTAGTTGACATACCATGCCTCCCCGAGGCTGAACGCCCGGTTCACGTCCTGCCAGTCGCCGCTCAATTCGTAGTGGCCGTAGCCGTAACGGTCAATGAAAAGCAGGGTGAGCCTTGGAGTGAAGTAGGACCACAACTGGTAAGGGTAACCTTCGGTCTGGAAAGGGTGGTCCTCGACGATGTCGGGTTCTCCCAGCTTGGCGTAGGTGATGCCCATGTCGGTGCTGATGCCCCTGACCACACCGGACGTGAAGGCCCTTTCAATGTAGTCGAGCCTTCTGCGGTAGGTGTCGAGGTACTCGTTCTCCCGGGTTGCCGGGTTGGGGTCGCGCCTGAGCCAGAACTCGCTCATGACAAGCTGTCTCTGGCCGGCCCCGGTGGCGCTCTGGAGGTCGGCTATCTCTCTGGCGGTCGCTATCGGGCGTACCAGGGTGATGGTCTCCTGCGGATCGTCGCCCCAGAGGTCCCACGCTGAAAGAAGCCTGATGGAGCTTGAGGAAGACGCCATGACAGCAGTCCCCTCCTCCATGGCGGCGGTGTTCACGCGGTAGAGCCCGCGCTCCAGCCCGCCCAGCGCCACCACCGAGGAAAAGGAGGACACCCCGTCGTCCTGCCGGGCCAGGTCCATCCAGCCCTCCCGCATCACGTTCAGGTTCCCGTCCAGTATGGCGAAGGCCGCACGTACCGTGTCGGCCACCAGCGGCGGGTAAACGTCCCACAGGATGGTCATGCTGCCTGAGGCCCTGGCGGTTCCCGAAGGCGACAGCCGCAGCCCGGCGGACGACCATGTCTCGTTGCTTGTGCTGTCTATCACAAGGTCCACCCTCTGGACCACCCTCTCGCCGGTCTCAAGGTCCAGCAGCGCGGCTTCCAGCCTGTGGGTCCCGGTGGGGAGGTCGTCGAAGCCGAGTTCGGTCACCACCGGAAACCCGTCCTCCCCCACCTGTCCGCCCGCCCTGGCGAACCTGCCCCCGATCCCCGCGGTTATCTCGTACCGGGCCGTGGGGCCCCCGGACGAGAAAACGCTGACAAGGTCGCTGCTCTCGATGACCACGGTCACAACGGCGGAGCCGCTGCGGCCGGGTCCGGAGGGTACGGTCGTCCAGCTTACCGCGAAACCGTTGATGGCAGCCAGAACCAGGAAGAACGTCAACTTCGGATCACCTTTCCCGCCCCGGGGGGGACACGGCCCCCCCGGGACTCAATTCATTCCTCAGAACGCCACGCCCAGGCTGGCCCTGTGGACCATCTCAAGGCGGTTGAAGTCCTGATACGCGTAGTCCAGCGTGAGGGTGCTTCCGCCCATGGGGATCCGGAAACCGGCGCCCGCCGCGAGCCCCTCCTCGTCGGTGTTGATCCTGTAGCCGCCCCTGAGGGCGAACATGTTGTTGAACCAGTACTCGGCGCCCAGGTTCACCTGCTCAAGGTTGTCCGGCGGATGAACGCCGTTGACCTCGATGGTGATCTGGTGGTTGGCGTCCTGCAGCACATCCATTGCCATGCCCAGCTTGAACGTCATGGGCATTGAGTACGAGTCGTAGGTCTTCAGCGAATCGCTGCCGCTGTAGTAGGTGGTGTACTCGCCGTCGGGTGTGAGCTCGGGGCCGAAGTGCTGGATGGTCATGCCTATACGGAGTGTCTTGAACCCGGTGTCGTACAGGGTTCCCAGGTCAACCGCCAATCCGCCGGCGGAAACGTCGTCCCACGATTCCCTCACGTACTTCACGGAGAGACCGGCGCTGAACCTGTCGGTGAGCATTCTGGAGAAGGTGAGCCCCGCCACCATGTCGGTGCAGGTGAAGGTCTCGCCTGTGCCGCCGGGCTGCTCAACGGTGGTAACGTCCATGTCGCCGCTGGTGAGAAGGCCGAACTGAAGGGCGAAGGTGCCCACGCCGTCCTGCTCATGGGTGACTATGCCGGTACCGTAGAGTATGTCGGCGTAGAGCTGGGTTCCAGAAAACTGCACCTGTGTCCCGGGAACCTTCACCAGCGCGCCCGGGTTCCAGTAGGCAGCGCTGGGATCGTTCACGGTTGCAATGAAGGCGCCGCCCATGCCGACACCCCTGGCGCCTACCCCTATCTGAAGGAACTGGGCGCCTGCGGTGCCGACCTTGGCGAAGGAAGAGGCTTCCGCATCGGCAGGGATCAGCAGGAAGGCAACCACCGCCGCCGCCAGAATCATGCCTGTGAGCTTCATGGTTATCCTCCTTTCCCTACTTGATGATGGCAAACTTGCCGATTACGTAATCATCCTCGGTCTCCACACGGTAAACGTAGAGACCGGTCACCACATCCTGCTGGTTCCTGGAGACCAGGTCCCAGTACTCGGTGCCGACCTCGCCGCTGTAGTCGCGGTGCTCGAGGGTGATCACATGGTCGCCGGCCAGGGTGTAGATGTGGATGTTGCACATGGCCGGAAGGTTGATGAAGGCTATCTTGTTGAAGTAGATGGCCTCCCACGAGGCGCTGCCCCTGTAGGGGTTGGGGACCACGGCCACGTTCTCCTTCCAGTTGGGATCGGAATCCCAGCTGGGGACCACGGCCACCGGGGTGCCCTCGATGGTCTGCTTGTAGTTGGAGCGGGTGCTTTCCACCATTGTTTCAGCGTCGTAGGCGCAAACCACGTAGAAGTAGGGGAAGCCGTTGGTCACCGTGTTGTCGGTGTAGCTGTAGGTGCCGGCACCGGTTACCGTGGCCACCAGCTCCCAGTTGCTGGGAGCGAACGTGGCGCGGTAAACGTTGTAGCCTCCGAAGGGCGAGTAGCTCTCGGCGTTGGCGCCCCACTCGAGGTGAACGGCCCCGTCCTGGGCCTCGTAGAAGAGGATCGGGGTCGGGGGAAGCTGCGGAACGCCCCATCCGCCGTCGCGGTAGTAGGCGTCAAGCAGGTTGTCGGCGGATTCCCTGAGCCCGGCCAGGCCCAGCCCCACTATCCAGCCGCCCACCACGTTCAGGCTGTCGCCGGCCTGTATGGTGGCGGGGCCCATGGAAGGAAGGAACCGGTAGTCGAACACAGGGTACTCGAGGGCGATGGGGTTGTCGTAAACGAAGGGGAAGGGGCCGGCGTTCTCGGCCAGCCTTGCGTCCGGCGTGGCCGGGTTCCCCACCCAGTTCGCCAGGTAGGCCGGACCGCTGTTCTGGCCGCTGTTGTCAGGGAAGACGCCCCACATGTAGTGGTACTTGTCCTGGTCCTGGCCGGGATCGCTCTCCCAGTTCCACCAGGCGTGGCTGATGGGGATGGGAACGCCGTAAACGTCAATGGGTCTTTCGATTGTGCCGTCGGCCTTCTTCACCCAGAAGTCCAGCAGGCGCCAGCCGATGAAGCCCACCACCGGCGGGTTCAGCTCCTGCTCGCCGGTGTCGTCAACGGAGCTTCCGGGGCCGTCGCTGTCCCACATGTAGCTCATGTTCCGGGGGACCACGGCGTACGTTGTGTCGCCCACGGTGTGAAGCCAGTAGTTCTCGGGCATGCCGTCGGCGAACCTGAGAAGCCCGTTCTCGGGGATCACCGTGTAGATTGTGTCGCCGGCGGCGATCCTGAAGAGGATGGTGAAGTGGTCGGAGACGCCGTCGCCGTTCACGTCGTTGTCCATAATGCCGTCGGCGCCCTTGTAGTTGTAGTGGTAGAAGATGTTGTTGGGGTCTTCAGGGTCCAGGGGGCTGTCGGCGTTCTGGCGGTAGGTGTAGATGTCCTGCTCGCTGGCCTTGGTGCCGTTCTGGAACAGGTACTCGAAGGTGGCGTCGGGGTCGTTGCACCAGATGGCGTGGCCGTCGTAGTACACCAGGTCGTCGAGGTGGCACTCAACCGGGTCGGCGGTGGCCACGTCGCAGTCGCCCCTGATGCCCACAAGGAATCCCTCGAGGGCGGTGAGCGTGGTGGTGTTCTCCTCGGGATGGAAGGTCACCACGAAGTGCTGGCCAATGAAGTCGTTGAAGCCGGGGGTGCCCCACCCGAAGTTGTACTCGTAGGTCCTCATGCCGTAGGGCGTTTCGTTGTAGCTGGACCAGTCGTCGAAGCCGTACTGGGACTGCTCGAGGGCCGTGGGACCCGGCACCAGCTTCATGGCCGGGAAGCCGTCGCTGGGCCTGAGCTCCCACGCGCCGTAGTCGGAGCAGCTTGCGCGGGGAGTCGGGACGCTCGGCTCATACACGGCCGTCCAGAAGTCGCCGCCCCAGAGGTAGCTGCTGCCCTGGCCGCCGGGCCACTCCATGGAGGGGTAGTTGCTCCAGGGGTCGCCGAAGCCTCCCAGGTTCAGGAAGGCCGACCAGACATTCGAGAGGTTGTGAAGCGTCCACACCAAAGGCGGACGGGCATCGGTTTCACCGTCCGGTCGCGTGGTCTCGCGGAGTTCCGCGGCGAAACCGGGGACGGCGAACGCCAGCAGCAGGAGCATTATCATGAACCTGCTGAACCTTGTGTTCCTCATACCCTCAGTCACCTCCAATTCCTGTCCCGACCGGGGAACCCCCCGGCCATCCGTTCATTGTGAATAGCGATACTCATTTTTCCCGCAGCCTTTCAGTTGGTCAGCACGAAACGGTACTGAAGCGTTGTCCAGACAGCCACCGGAACGTTGTTGTTCCGGGCGGGGGTCCACCTGGTGTTCCAGGCGGCGCTCATGGCGGCCTGGTCAAGGCTGCCGACCCCGCTGGAGTTGTAGAGCTGAACATCGGCCACCGTACCGTCGGTGCGTATGTAGAGCCACAGGGTAACCGTTCCCTCAACTCCAGCCTGCCTTGCCATGTCGGGGTAGGGGGGCATGGGCTGGTAGGTGCACACCGGGAACACCTCGGCGGGCATGAAACGGGCCGGGCCCATCTCGTCGCCGCCCTGGGAGGCCAGCTCTTCGGTCTGTTCGACGGTGGAGACCTGCGTGAGACCTTCCGTGTCTTCGCTGAGGGAGAGCGTTACTTCGATCTCCTGGATCACTTCCAGAGCTTCCTGCTCCATCACCTGGCTTTCATCCTGCACTTCCTCTTCCTGTTCCTCCACGGTGTCGTCGAAGGCGAGGTCGGCCTCCACCGCCTCCATCTCGCTGTCGGAGGTGCGGGTGGAGAGGCGGCCCAGCTCGCTTGCCGGGAGCAGCTCGAACAGGATGATGAGAAGCGCCAGGCCCATGGCCATGCCCCATTCGAAACCGAGGGAAGACTTCTCGCGAAGCTCTGTGTTGGCCTTTGTGAGCATTCCCCTCCCCTCAGATCCCGGGTCCGAACTCTTCAGCATTGAACTGAATGCTGTAGAGCTCCTCGAACCGCAGGGCGTTGAAAAGGCCGATCATGGCGCTCATGGGAACTCTTGCGTCGGCGTTGAGGACGATCACGTCAAGGCGCTTGTTCTGCTCCCGCCAGAACTTGTCGCTGAGCCGCTTGAGCTGCTCGGCCACCTGGTTCAGGGGAAGGTCGAAATCGCCTATCCTGGCCACCACTTCGCTTCCCGCCTCGCCGGGGTTCATCTGCTTGAGCCACACCGTCACCGAGAGGTTCTGCTTCCCGAGTTCGCTCATGACCTCGGGATGCGCCTGGGGGAAGCGGATGCGAAGCCCCCCCTCCTCCTTGAAGATGGTGGTGGCCATGAAGAACACCAGCAGAAGGAAGACAATGTCGGCCATGGTGCCGGTGAAGATGGTCCCCGATACGGTCACCCGTCTCTTGAACTTCATACGGCACCACCCCCAAGTCTCTCCTGGATGGTGATCCCGGTACGGCTGACACCATTGCGCCTCAGGACGTCCAGCGAATGGATCATGCCGTTGTAGTCGCAGTCGGGGAAGAACTTCAGTATGACCACCAGTTCGCTCTCCCTGACCACCGAGGCAATGTCGCCCTGCCTGGCGTCAGCGAGCACCAGTGTGTCGCCGAAGGCCACGTTCCCGAACACCGGATCCACCTCCATGGGAACCGAGGTGCCGAGGCGTCTGCGCAGGACCCCCTCGCGAAGCACTGCGGTGAGGTTCTCCGCCGATATGGCGGCGGACAGGCTGGAGTAGGTCCCGGCCGGAACCCCCTTGGCCACTTCGAGGTTCACCAGCAGCCTCCTGGTGGTGGCTGACATGGCTTCCACCCTGTCCGCCGCCAGCGCCATGATCCCATCCTGCAAAGTGGGATCGTCGAGGCTGACATCCTCGCCTGCCCGCGCCCGTTCCAGCGGGCCGGCAGGGGGGGCCTGGTCGATGAGCGCCACGTACTCGTACTGACCCCACTGTTTGATGGTCATGACGAGCCTGTTGTTCTCGTCAATCACCACTTCCTCGGTCTGCTCGTCGGGCTTCTTGGGCAGCTTGTAGCTGATGCCCCTCTGGACCTCGAAGGTGGTGGTGACAAGGAAGAAGATCAGCAGCAGGAACGCAATATCGGACATGGATGCATCTGGGATGCGTCCTGTTGCCCGGGGTCTTTCCTTGCGCATGCGTTCTCCTTAACCTACAGCTGCTTGAGGTGCTCCATATCGGCCAGCTGGTCGACAAGGAACATGCTGGCTTCCTCCATGTCCGTGACGAACCGTCCGATCCTGGCGATGAAGTAGTTGTTGGCCATCTGGATGGGAATGGCAATGGTGAGGCCGGTCGCGGTGGTGATCAGGGCTTCCTGGATACCGCCGGCGACAAGGCTGGCCTCGACGTTCTTCGCCGCGGCTATCTCGCCGAACGCCCTGATCATGCCCGAAACCGTTCCCAGGAACCCCAGCATGGGGGCGATGCTGGAAACGGACGCGAGCACCACCAGGCCCTTCTCGAGGTAAGCCATCTCGATGCTGCCCGAGCTCTCGATGGCCTTCTCGACGTCTTCAAGCCCCTTGTCGCGGCGGAGCAGTCCGGCCCTGAGAATGGCCGCAACCGGGCCGCGAGTGCGGTCGCAGAGGTCTTCGGCGCCCTGAAGGTCGCCCTTGCGGATGTAACCGCCCAGCTGCTCCAGCAGCTTGGCAACGTTCTGCTGCGCCCTTCCGTAGGTGACGAACCTCTCGATGGCAACAGCGAGCCCCAGAAGAAGGGATATGAGCAGGGGCCACATGAAAACGCCGCCGGCTATGAAGAGGTCTTTGAGGTCCATGCTGGCGCTGGCCTGACGGGGGATCTCCTCCTCGTCGGCGGCAGCGGTCTCAGCGGGGGGCTCCGCTACGGGAGCGGGCTCCTCAACTACCTCCTCGGTGGTTTCCTCCGCTGTTTCGGGTTCTCCCTCAGTGGCCTGCGCGAAGGCCAGGGGCGCCAGAAGCAGCAGGAGAACCATCAGGATGTTTCGCATATGCAGTCTCTCCCTGGTTGCGGGCGGGCCCGTCAGGGCCCGCCCATGCAGTTATTACCACTCGAACTCGAGGCCGAAGCGGACCTGCCGCCTGGACTCGTAGGCGTCGGGGGTTCCGTATGCGCCCCTGGGGTCTTTGTCGGGCACGCCGTCGCCGTCCTGGTCGGCATCGTACCAGGCGGCGTCGATCAGCCTGGCAATATTGGTGCGGTCGAAGAGGTTGCGGACCCACACGCTCAGGTCCACCGAGGTGCCGCCGATCCACCAGGTCTTGTTCACCTTGAGGTCGGTGGTTTCGGTCCAGGGCATGCGCCGGCCGTTGATCTCGGGGTCGGCGGTTCCCTGTCCGGAGGCTGTGTAGGGGTATCCGCTGCCGTAGCTGAACTGGATCACCGCGCCGAAGCCCTCGAGCCAGTGGTTCCCGCCCCACAGAGGGCCTTCGCCCCTGGGGATGCGGAAATCGAAGCTGGCGTTCACGGTGTGGCGCTGGTCCCAGTTCAGGGGGCTCTCGCGGCGGGGGATGACCCAGCCGGCCCAGTTGTAGGTGTAGTTCTGGGTGGCGCTCGAGCTCTTGCCCTGGGCAATGGAGTAGGTGTAGTTGGTGTTGAAGCTGATGAAGTTCGATGGCCTTCTCATAAGCGAGAACTCGGCACCGCGGACGCTTCCGTAGTCGGCGTTGATGAAGATGTCGTAGGCGTCAACGGCGGTGAAGAAGTTCTTCTGCATGTCGGTGAGACCGGTGATGTCCTTGTAGAAACCGGACACGTCCAGCAGCGTGATGTCGTCGAACTGGTGCTTGATGCCCACCTCGTAGGCGATGGTCTCTTCGGGGGCAAGGTCGGGGTTGCCTATGATGGGGAAAGCGCCGGTGAGGTCGAAGTTGGACCCGTCATACAGGTTGGAGAGCTGCGGCGTCTGGAAGTAGTGGCCGTAGGTGAAGTGCAGCACGTCCCTCTCGGTGATGGGGTGGCTGAAGCCGACCCTGGGGCTCAGGTGGTACTTGGCGCTTACGCTCACCGGGTTGCGGATGTAGTCGGGGTCGCCCGGGGAGGTGCCGGGGTTCACGGGGTCGGTGAGGTCGGCGGGGTACTGGTCGAAGTTGGGGTCGAAGTAGTCGAACCTGACGCCGGCGTTCACTATCATGCCCCGGAACTCCATCTTGTCCTGGGCGTAGGCGGAGAACTGGTGGGGGAAGTGGTGGTAGAGGGAGGTGTAGATGTTGCCTCCGCTGGCTGTGTCGATGCTGTAGTTGTAGATGTCGTAGTAGTTGCCCTCGATGCCGAACTTGAGCTGGTGCTGCTGGCTCACCTGGCTGGTGAGGTCCACCCTGGCGGTGCTGGTGGTGCTGTAGCTCTCGTTCCAGGCGAACCTGGAGGCGCCTGAGCGGTAGTAACCGTCGGCGTCCTGCACCCTGGTGGGGGTGTACCCCAGCCACTCCTCGAGAGTCCAGTCTTCGCCCAGCCATCCGCCTTCCGGGTCGCGGATCTTGTACTCGAAGTCGAAGGTGTACTGGTTGAGCTTGAACTCCAGGAAGCTGGCGTCGCTCAGGGTCTGGGTGAGGTTGAAGCCCAGGCTGAGGTTGGTCCAGAAACGGGTGGGAAGCCCGTACTGGATAGGGGTGCCGGGAAGGGTGTCGCCGGTGTTGGGGTCAACATAGTCCTGCGCGAAGAGGTTGTAGGCCCAGCCATACTGGGGGTTGGCGCTGTAGAGGCCTGCCTCCTGGGAGCGGAAGGTAGTGGTGAAGTTGATCTTGGTGCGCGGGGTGGGGCGTATCGTGAGCTTGGCGTTCCCCGCCCAGGCATCGCTCCAGTTCCAGTTGCGGCTTCCGTAGTTCCCGCTCTCGCCGCCGCCGGTCTGGGTCCACTCGACGCTGCCGAAGAGCCGGACGTCGCCGCCCACGTTGAGGCCCATGGCGGGAAGCAGGACCTGGGTTATGGGCTCGGGGCCGCCGATGGAAGCCTCGGCGTTGAGGCGGGCCTCGGAGAACATTGCGGGCTTGTTGCCGGCGAACTCCTGGCCCTGGAAGTTGGAGCCGGCCCACCATGCGCCGGGGTAGCCCCATGTCCAGTCGGAGGCCAGGCCCAGGGCCTGGAAGTTGTTGCCGTTCATGGAGAGGGAACCGGAGTAGTCGCGGCCGCCCTCCCGGGTGACCACGTTGATGATGCCCGACTGGGCGTTGCCGTACTCGGCGCCGAAGCCGCCGGTCATGATGGAGGTCTCGGCCACCGCGGAGAGGGGAATGCTGGAGTCGTAGACGTTGGTCTGCGGGTCCATCTGGGCCACGCCGTCAACGATGTAGGCCACCTCGCCGCTCCGGCCGCCCCGGACCCGGAGGGTTCCTCCCTGGTCCGTGACGCCCGCCTGCTGTCCGACGATGTCGGCCACGCCGGCCACGGGCATGGTCTTGATCTCGTCCCTGCTTACCACGGATACGCTGGCGGACTGGCCCATGGTGATCAATCCGCGCTGGTCGGTAACCGTGACCACAGTGCTTCCCACGGTAACCGGGTTGAGGGTGAGGTCAACCCGGGTGGTCATGTCCACCAGAACTTCCACGCCCTGCATGGTCTGGTCGCCCATGCCCACCATCCGGCCGACGACGTCGTAATTGCCGGGCTGGAGGTTGATGATGAAGTACTCACCATTCTGGTCGGTCATGGCGCCGTAACTGGTACCGACGATCATGACCGTGGCCCCGATGAGAGGGGTTCCGGAGGCGTCGGTGACACGGCCGGCAATTTTGCCGGTCGTGGCGGCCATTGCGGAAACGGCCATCAACAGCACCAACGCGATGGAAATCGCATTCGCTCTTCTGGGCACCGTTGCAGCTCCTTTCAAATTTAGGTTACCAAAACCCCTGCGCCCGCTCCGGAGGTACTGAAACCACTCCTTCCTGCCTTCGGAATGGGCAATTACGCCAACTTCCCCGGGTTGTACCCGCTTCTCTATTTCAATGCTGTGCAAACCACTATGGCCGCACCGCCAAAAACGCGTGCCGCCCCTTGGAATCGAGAATACGAACGGCTGTAAAGCGTGTCAAGCCGCGCCCTGGAACCCTTGGAGGCCAGCCGGGATAATGTTGTTCCCATACCCGACCGTCCGGTTCCGAAACCGATCCTCACGTGAGCGGAAGGGGCATACTGAACCCCCGGCAGTTCCATGCGCTTGACCCGGAGCCGATCCTTGGCATGTTTTCCCCTGTGCGGATTGGTACCGCCGGCAACCGGTGAAAAGAGGGTCAACGGCATTGGACGAGCTTGAGTCAATAGTACGCCGACGGGGCGCGGAACCTGTGCCGCTGGATTCCCTCATGGCCGGCAGGGTACGGAACGTGCTGCTCATCTCCAGCCTGTACGACTCGTTCACGATGCAGTCCGACGGACGCTTCACCGAGGTGCTGTTCAGCGAGTACCTGAAGCTGAATCTCAGCTACGCCCCCTCGGTGGTCAGGGTGTCATCCCTGCAGGCCGCGACGGACCTGCTTGACTCCCGGCGGTTCGACCTGGTGATTTCCATGCTGAGGGTGGGTTCGATGACAGCGGACCGCATGGCCAGGGACCTGAAGGCAAGGCACCCTGAGATACCCTTCGTGGTCATGGCCCACAACCCCAGGGACTATCAGGAGTTCAGGGAAGCCGGGCTTCTGGACCAGGTGGACTGGAGCTTCATCTGGCAGGGCGACGCAAGGCTCTTCCTGGCTGTGGTGAAGCTGGTGGAGGACAGGCAGAACGCCCTTCGCGACGCGGAGCTTGCGGGGGTGAAGTGCATCCTTCTGGTGGAGGACTCTCCCCGGTTCGTCTCGTCCTACCTTCCCATGCTGTACGCTGAGATAATGAAGCAGACACAGGCCCTGATGAGCGACGGGGTGAACCGGATGCAGAAGCTGCTGCGGATGAGGGCCAGGCCCAAGATACTTCTGGCGGACAGCTTCGAGGCCGCGGTGCGTCTTCTGGACACCTTTCAGGACAACCTTCTGGGAGCCATCCTTGACTGCCGGTTCCCCAGGAACGGCACGGAGGACCCTGGCGCAGGCTTCGCCCTTGCCGGAATCATGCGTGAAAGGCTCCCGGACTGCCCGATACTCTTCCAGTCATCCGAGGCCGTGAACCGGGAAAGGGCCGCGACGCTCGGGGCGGCATTCATTGACAAGGGCTCGCCCACGCTCCTGACCGAGGTGGTGGGGTTCCTCCAGGGATACCTGGGTTTCGGCGACTTCGTCTTCAGGGGGGCGGATGGCAGGGTGGAAGCGGTGGCCTCGGACCTGCGGGGTCTTGAACGGGCGGTCAGGGAGGTCGCCGACGGGACTCTTCTGAGCCACGCGGAGAAGGACCACTTCTCAACCTGGCTCATGGCCAGGACCGAGTTCGACCTGGCCAGACGGCTCAGACCGAGGAAGGTGAAGGAGTTCCAGTCGCCGGCGCAGCTCAGGGACTACCTGGCGGAGACCCTGAGGGACTGGCGTCTGGGGATCCGCACCGGAGAGGTGGAGGAATGGCACGGCGAGACCTTCAACGAGGATACCGACTTCGTGCGCATCGGGGGAGGGTCGCTGGGCGGGAAGGGCAGGGGGCTGGCCTTCATCCACTACCTTCTGGGAAGGTACCACATGGGCGACATGTTCCCCGACATCCGCATCTTCGTGCCCCCAACAATAGTGATAGGGACCGACTGCTTTCAGAGGTTCATGGAAGGGCTTGAACCGGGGGAACTCGACCTCTACTCCCTCAGTCCCGAGCAGGACGCTTCTACCCGGGACGCCGCCATCAGGAAGACGTTCCTCGAGAGCAGGCTTCCCGAGGATGTGATCGAATCGCTGAGGCTCTTCCTGCGCCAGGTGGAGTACCCGCTGGCGGTGCGCTCGTCCAGCCTTCTGGAGGACTCGGCGGCGGAGCCCTTCGCCGGGGTTTACGACACTTTCATGCTGCCCAACTCCCACCATGACCCCGAGGTGAGGCTGATGGAGCTTTGCCGGGCCGTCAGGCTGGTATATGCCTCGATGTTCAGCTCCAATTCGCTGGGCTACATGGAATTCACACCGCACAGGCTCGAGGAGGAGATGATGGCGGTGGTGATCCAGCAGGTGGTGGGGCTGGAACGGGGAGACCTTCTCTACCCTGACGTCTCGGGGGTGGCCAAGTCGTACAACTTCTACCCCGTAAGGGGGATGGAAGCGGATGACGGCGTGGTGAGCGCCGCGCTGGGCTTCGGCAGGACTGTGGTTGACGGCGAGAAGTGCGTCCGCTTCAACCCCAGGAAACCGGGCGTGCTGTACCAGTTCTCTTCCACCAGGGCCTTCCTCGAGAACTCGCAGCGGGACTTCTTCGCGCTCTCGCTCAATGGCCCCTCCCCCTCCTCCGAGTACGGCCTTGAGAAGCTCCCTGTCGAGGCCGCCGAGGAGCACGGGGTGCTTCCCCCGCTGGCTTCGGTGTATTCGCCGCAGAACGACATGATCTACGACGGGGTCTATAGGGAAGGCCCCAGGATCATCACCCTGGCCGGCATCCTGAAGCAGGACGGGTTCCCCTTCGGAGAGGCGCTGGGTTTCCTTCTGAACGTGGGGCGCACCGCGTTCTCGTCGGATGTGGAGTTCGAGTTCGCCCTGAACCTCAGGCGGCGCGAAGGCAGGCTCACAGGCGAGCTGGGCCTGCTTCAGATCAGGCCCATGGGGTACGACCCCGGGGGGGGCGACCCGGTGAGGCTGGACGAGACCAGGGCTTTCTGCGTCTGTGAGAGCGTTCTGGGAAGCGGGGTCATCAGGGGGATCAGGGACGTTGTCTTCGTCCCGTCCCGCGGTTTCGACAGGGCCAACACCCGGAAGGCCGCCATGCAAATCGAGCGGATAAACCGCAGGCTGCTGGCGGAACGGCGAAAGTGCCTGCTGATAGGCCCCGGACGGTGGGGCAGCGCCGACCACTGGCTGGGGATACCCGTGGGCTGGAGGCAGATATCCACCGCCCGGTGCATGGTCGAGGTTCCCTTCGGCGACATGGACGTGACGCCTTCACAGGGAACCCACTTCTTTCACAACATAACCTCACTGGGGATAGGCTACTTCACCGTCACCCATTCGCCCCCGTCGAGGCTGGACGAGGAGTGGCTTCTGAAGCAGGAGCCGCTGGAGGACTCGGGACTGGTGCGGCACATCAGGTTCAACGGGCCGGTGGTGGTCCGAATGGATCCCCGTGCATCCCGTGGTTCAATACTGAGGCCCGGGGAGGACTGAGGCCCGGGGCCGGAAGCCCCGGGCCCCCCGTTCTTCACAGGTTTATGCCCATCGTCGGAAGCCAGTCGAAGAGAAGGAACTGGGCCTGGCCGATGAGAAGGCTGATACGGGCCATGACGGTGTAGCCGAAGCTGGCGCCGAACGCCACCATGAGCACCGTGATGCCCACGCCGGCCGCCCTTCCGGTGACCCCCTCGTGGGGTTTTGAGAAGAAGAAGTAAACAAGGCCGCAAACCACTCCGGTTACCATGATGATGTTGCTCACCCAGTCGAACCAGCCGCCCCCTGCCCCAAGGCTTCGTATCGTTCCGTAAACCTGGCTCATGGCGTTGCTCTGCAGGCCGGCGGTGATGCTGAGCCCCGCCCCGGTGCCCACTATGAGCGCCAGGGACAGCCTGCTGAGACCGGCTGTCTTGGGTATCAGGCGAAGCAGCATGAAGAGGGACAGGATCCCCGGGAAAAGCCACTTCAACTGGAAGCCACCGCCTTCCGGAAGCATCTTGTCCCACCAGTTGGGGATGAGAACGTTGTAGATGCTGTAGATCACCCAGTACCCGGCGCTCATGCCCACGAAGAGGTGCTCGGCGAACTTGTAGAAGGGATTGTCACGGTAGAGGAAACTGTAGAGGCTCAGGGTAAGGAGGGCGCCGAGCCAGATGCCTGTCACCTCCCAGTTCACTTCACACCTCGCTTTCCGCCCCTGGTGTGGAAGTACGCCAGGTTGCCTATGATGATGAAGAGCATTATCACCAGATGGGCGATGGACTGCGCCGCCATGCCCGGAATGGCCGTGCCGGGAGGGGGGTCCTCAAGCCCCGCCCTTATCATGGCCTCGTAGTCGGCGGCCCCCTTGAGCCCTCCCAGCAGTCCTATCATCTGGCCGGTGTCGAGGTAAGGGTAGAACTGCGGGGCGCTGACAGCTGTGGTGCCGCCTGATATGGGCACATCGAACCTGTCGCCGGCCATCATCACCCATGCGGGAATGCCGGGGTCGCCTGCGGAGAGGGAGATGACAAGGTCGAAGTCCTGCAGTCTGCTAACACCCTCCAGCACAGGCAGGTCAAGGGTTGACATCCCTTCACGGTCGGTGGGGAACACCGCCTTGAAGTCGGAGCCCAGGCGGACGATCAGCACACCGCCGCCGGTCTTGTAGCCCAGGTTCACCCAGTCCCTGTACTGCTCCCTGCCCAGGCTGTCCGCCACGGTGGCCATGGCCTGCTGGCCCAGGCTTGCCCCCTGGGGCCAGAGGGCCATGCCCACAACCCTTATCCCCCTGGTCATCAGGTGCTGGCAGAGGGCAACGGTCATGGGCTGCAGTTCAGGCATGGTGGAGGGGTCGTAGTCGAAGCTGAGAAGGACTATCCCCCCAGGAGGTATGGCCTCTATGGCATCGAAAAGCTCCTTGCTGGTGCCTTCGTCAATCGGTATGGGGAAACTGAGCTTGAGGCCCAGGGGTATGAACACCGCCAGGGCCATGATCAGGAAGATCACCCTCCTGTCCATCTCGCTTACCCTGCTCAGAAGCCTGTTCATCAGTCGGCACCTCCCAGGTAGCTTCTCTCGATGCCGAAGATCATTCGCAGCGAGGTTGCCACCATGCCCATGGCGGCGCCTATCATCACTGCCCTCTGTCCGGCCATGTTGGGCACCCTCATGATCCACTCGCTTATCTCGGGGATCCGGCTCCAGAGAAGGCTGCCGATGGGCACCCGGCCCAGCATCACGATGAAGGCGCTCACCAGGAGCAGCGTCGCCCTCCAGTTGCTGGCACGGAACGCCCTGAAGGCTGCGCTGGCCACGAAGAACGCCAGCAGGCTGAACATGGTGGCTCCCATGGGGACCACCATGGTCTGGAACATGTAGTCGAAGGCCCTTCCATCCTCGATGCCCACCACCAGCCCGGCCACCAGCATCACAAGGAACCCGGCGATGGTCACCGGGCTGTACTGCCAGTGCCTTCCCCGGTACCTGATCTTATGGACGTGAACCTGTATCAGGTTGGCGGAACCCAGGAAGATGGCCGCAGTGGCGATTATCATGTACCATTCCTGCAGGTCGTCGCCGATCCTTGTGGCCGCGGGAACGAAGTACTGAACCAGCATCACCATTCCTGCCAGGAAGGTGATCAGAAGAGGCAGCGCCAGTCTCATTCCACCCTCCTATTCAACCTGGCTGATGGTTCGAATGAATGCGGCCACGGAGGCCGCCGGAGCCCAGAAGTCGCCCAGGGTCGCGGCCGCCACCCCGATGAGTATCATTATCATGAAGATGAGCTTGGCGGTATCCTGTCCCTTCAGGCTTCCAAGAAGCTTGGGCTCGCGCGACAGGTAGGCGCTGGCCGCGAACAGCTCTTCGCCGATGAGCGTGTAGTCGCATGCCGCCACGAAGAAGGGTATCTGGCTGGGCATGGCCGTTCCCGCTATCTGTATGGCGCCGACGCTGCGCCCCGTCTCGGCAAGGATGAGGCTTTCGGCGTAGAAGGTTCCAAGCAGGAAGATCGCCGCCGGCCTCTGCCTGACCATTATGCCGTCAACTCCCGCGGCGTAGCCGAACTGGTCGTCGGTGATGTAGTTCACGTTCTCCTTCACGAAGGCGTCGGGCCTTCCGGCCTGAAGGAAGGCCTCCTTCACCACCTCCTGGGAGACGCTCATCACCACGCTGCGGCAGGTGGGGACAAGCAGGGCGGACCCGTACTCGGCGGCCTTGCGGGCCACCCTTCCCAGTATCACCATGCTGGCGATGGTCTGGATGTCGTCCATGTCCATTATCCCCGGTACGTAAAGCACCGGCCTGCCCATCTCGGTGGCCCGGCCCACCGCGTCCTCCACGGCATTGAGGCCGGAGATGCGCCTCACGTAAAGGTCCCTGCCCCTTCTTCCCGCCTCGATGAACGCCATTATGATGGCGCTGAGCAGCACCGTGATCACCAGCATCCCGATGCGTCCGGTGTGCAGCCACTGGACCCCGGCGGAGGCGGTGACCTGGGGGCCAGGCGAGAGCGGCTCTCCGTCCTGGAAGGGGACCAGGCGGTAGGAGTACTCAACCCCGTTCTCCACTCCGGAGTCGGTGAACTGCCCGTCGATGGGAGATACCGTTTCCACAGGCTCCCACAGGCCGTCCGGCGCGGCTCTTTCCACCACCATGGAATCGGGAATGCCCGAGAGGAGGTCAACCGTCCAGGAAAGACCGATCCTTCCCCCGTCATCGTTGGGCACGTCCCAGGCTTCCATGGAAAGAACGAAACCCTCCGCCAGTGCGGGGGAGGTGAGCAGCGCCAGGAGAAGCACCCCAAGAGTTGCTTTCATCTTCCCTCGTCACCCCTTTCACTCACAAGGACCATGAGAACAAAGCGCAGCTTCTTCAGTGCGGAAAGAAGCCGGAACAATGGCGCCGGCCAGCATCTTCCGGTGTAACATAAGGGAATATGGGACGGAGCGACCGGCGGCGGGAACCCTGTTCCGGAAGGGCATCACTAGAACTCTGTCACTTCGGTCACGGTGCCGGACAGACTGGCGGGCGACCAGGTCCTGACCTCGCCCCCGGACAGCCGGAACAGCGCCAGAGCATCCCAGCCGAACCTTTCGACCACGGGTTTCAGGAAGGTGAACCTGGTGTTCACGATGTGCTTGAGGAGGTCAAGGTCGCAAAGCCTTTCCATCCGGCCCCTTATCCTGATCTGAAGGCCTTTCCCGGCGTTCCAGTAGCAGAGTTCCACCATGGGGTCTGCCGTGAGCTGCAGGCATACATCCTTGACGGAGCCGGTGCAGAAGGTGAGGCCGTTCTCATCCACATGCGGGGTGTCCATGGCCCTGACCCTGGGCTCGCCGTTCTCAATGGTGGCCATGAACGATGTCTCGCATTCCCTTACGAAATCCAGAACTTCAGCGCGCGTCATCTCTTCCCCTTTCCATGGAGGAGCAATGAAGATAAAGCACTGCCGGGGGAAGGAGGAGGCACCGCCATTGACCCTTCCGGCGGCTGCCCCTATTCTCCATCGGGCGCAGGGCCCGCAACAGCCAACGAGAGGGCGTCAAATGAGGGGAATTCTCCTCCCGGTACTGCTGGCGGCGGCTGCCGCCACGGCATGGGCCGATCAGGAGGCGTCGAACCGGGCTGTGGTCCGGGCTTCCGAGTACGGCACGACCTACGTGAAAAGCATTCCTTCGCAGGACTACGGCCAGGAGGGCAGGACCCTCCACTACAGGGCCACCGACGGGGAGGATCCCCTGTTGGGCCGGTACGACTGGTACGCCAGCGAGATCTACATAGGCGGCCCGGGCGAGGTCACACTGGTCAGGTTCGGGCCGTGGCAGCGGGGCAGGTCCCCCGCGGAAGACCATCTGGCCATCGGGTTCTACCGCGATGGAAGGACCCTGAGGGAGTACTCGACCCTCGAGCTGGTGCGAATGGGAAGCGGGACGTCGGAAAGCGTTTCACACTACGAGGTCTTCGGTGATCGTCCGGGGTTCCGCTGGATCACGGGGAACGAGTACGTTTTCCAGGTGATGGGCGTCAGCGGCAAGCTTTTCAGCTTCGATCTGGACACCGGGGAGATCGTGGAGGCCGAAGCACTCACCGGTTGGGGTACGTGACCAGCATCAACCACCCCTGCGTGATCCCCATCGGTGATTCCCTGGTCACCCTTTCGCAGCTCTTCCCCGGTCTCGAGCCAGGGTAGGCCCTCCGGAAAGGGGGGGCGGAATGACGAAGGCCCCCCCGGGAGGGGAGGCCCTGGGCCGGTATCAGCCGCTGCAGCAGCAGCAGCCGCCGGTCTTCTTCGTCACGACCTCCATGGGCTCGCCGCAGCAGATCACCTGGCACTGGTCGCATCCGCAGGCCTTCGTGACCTCGAGCTCAACACCGCAATCCCTGCATACGAGCTTGTCGCCTACCTTGACCGGTTCCATTTCATCCCCTTTCCCCGCTTCCGGGTGCCCGCGAGCCCGGCGGAAGCGGCCAATGAGAAGAACGCTGAACGAGTATAACGATTTTCCCGATGCTCATGGTAGGGAAAAGGTTCCCGCGGGCGGCCCGCTCCACCAGCATCGCCTTCCACGGCGGGAAGAGGGCGGACAGGCGGCGGCATCAGCTTGACATGAGGTTCAGCAGCGGAAATAGTGCGACACGGGAGTGTGGTTTACTCCAGCAGGGGGGTAACTGCTGAGCATTGAGCCAACCGGGCCGGACCATTCAGCAGGAGAGCTGAAGGCCGGCCATCATCGGCTTCTTGAGGTCGAGTCCCTTCTGGACAGGCTGGCGGAGCTTACAAGGGCCCTGGTCTGGGAGATGGACGGGAACGGCCTGTTCACAAGGATCAGCGACATGTGCCGGGAAGTGCTGGGTTACTCCCCTGCGGAGGTGGAGGGGCGCATGCACTTCTACGACCTGCACCCTGAGGATGGAAGGGACGATTTCCGCAGGAAGGGGCTTGCGGTCATCGCCGGAAGGGAGGCCTTCCGGAACATCGGCAACCCTGTCGTCACCAGGGACGGGCGCCTGCTCTGGGTGGTCACCAACGCGGTGCCGATCCTGAACCCTGACGGGACCCTGGCCTGCTACAGGGGAATAGACGTTGACATCACCGAGAGGAAGCTGTCCGAGGATGCCCTGAGGGTGAAGAACTACGTCTTCGACTCGTCCATCGCCGCCAACAGCATCGCTGACACCGACGGAACCATCACAGAGGTCAACCAGGCCTTCCTTCAGATGTGGGGCTACCCCCACCGCTCAACTGTGGTGGGAAGGCCGGTGAGCCAGTTCATAGCCGACCCCGAGAAGGGTGCCGCCATCATTGAGACCCTCAATGAACAGGGCTGCTGGCAGGGAGACTACACAGCCAGGAGGATGGACGGCTCGGTCTTCACCGCCCACGGCCTGGCTTCGATCCTGTACGACCGGAACGGTAGTCACATCGGCTATCAGTCCTCGGTGATAGACGTATCCGAGAGCAAGATGGTTGAGGAAAGGCTCAGGGACAGCGAGGCAAGGCATCTGGCCCTTCTGAACGCCATGCCCGACATGATGTTCCTTCTGGACCAGAACGGCGTTTTCGTGGATCATCACTCATCGGGCGATTCCAGGCTTCTCCTTTCCCCCGAGGCGTTCATGGGCAGAAGGATATCCGACGTTCTCCCCCCCGAGATCTCCGGACCAACCATGGCCAGCATAGAAGACATCCGCCGCGGCACGGAGGCCCGGCCCTTCAGGTACAAGGCTGAGCAGGACGGGAGGACGGGGTACTTCGAGAGCAGGATCGTGGCCTGCTCAGGCAACCTGTTCATGTCCATCGTGAGGGACATCACCGATCTGACCCTTTCCGAGATCGAGCAGCAGAACCTGTCCGCCCAGTTGAGACAGGCCCACAAGATGGAGTCCGTGGGAAGGCTGGCGGGAGGCGTGGCCCACGATTTCAACAACATGATAAGCGTGATCCTGGGCCACGCCGAGATGGCCCTGGGCAAGATCCGTCCCACGGACCCTGTGGTGGCTGACCTGAAGGAGATCTACCAGAGCGCCGAACGCTCGGCGGACCTTACCCGGCAGCTGCTTGCCTTCGCCAGGAGGCAGACGGTCTCCCCGAGGGTGCTTGACCTGAACTCAACCCTGGACGGCATGAAAAACATGCTGGGCAGGCTCATAGGTGAGGACATTGACCTGCAGTGGTCACCAGGCGAGAACCTGTGGCCTGTGCGTGTGGACCCCTCGCAGATGGACCACATGCTGGCGAACCTGTGCATAAACGCCCGGCAGGCCATGGCCGGAGCGGGAACAATAAGGATAGCCACATACAACAAGCTGATAGACCCGGTCTTCAGCGCAACGCACCCGGGAGCCGGCGCCGGTGACCACGCCGTGCTTGAGATCGCCGACAACGGCCGGGGGATGGACCGCGAAACCCTCGACCACATCTTCGAGCCCTTCTTCACCACCCGTGAACCGGGACAGGGTACCGGGCTGGGGCTCTCCACCGTCTATGGCATCGTCAAGCAGAGCAGCGGCTTCATCGAGGTGGAGAGCGAAAAGGGCGTTGGCACCACGTTCAGGGTGTATCTGCCGAGAAGCGCAACCCCGGTGGAAAACATCCCCGAGGTGAGCGAACCGCGCTCATTCTCCGGCGGCGGTGAGACAATTCTGCTGGTAGAGGACGAAAAGGCCATACTCGAAATGGTGACCACAATGCTGGAAAAGCTGGGATACCGGGTGATGGCAACCCCTTCTCCGGAAGAGGCGCTGGCCATGGCCAAGGCGCACCGGGATGAGATCAGGCTGCTTGTGACCGATGTGATAATGCCCGGCCAGAACGGCAGGGACCTGGCCTGGACACTGAGGGCCGTTCTGCCCGGTCTCAAGTGCCTGTTCATGTCCGGTTACACGTCTGATGTCATCGCACATCACGGCGTTCTTGAGAAGGGGGTGTCCTTCATCGCCAAGCCATTCACCTCCAGGCAGCTGGCGGCAAGCGTCATCAGGGCGCTCAACGGAAGCGCGGTCCCGGCGGCCGGGGCCGGGAAGGAATGAGATGAGGATACTGCCGCCTGCGGCAGTTCCGTTCGAGCCGGCCCCCGGGTCCCTTATCGTTGACCACACCTGCACGGAAATCGAAGGCATTCCCGGTTTCTGGACAGGCCTTGTCCGGAGCTTGATCGACGGTCACTGCGCCCACACCTCCCGCACCCTCCCCATGGATCCCGGCCCCGGGGGGGTGTATTCGGTCCTTGCGGAGGCGGCCTGCGTAAGCACCGCATCCCGCTTCGTGCGCCTGAGCAGCAGGTGAAGCGGCCCGATCACACAGAAAAAGTTCAACCCCGACATTGACCGAGGAGAAGCATGCATGAAGCTGTGAAAAGGATCCTGGGAAGGTGGGAGGCGGTCTGTCTTCTGTCCGGCGTTATCCTTCTCGCTACAGCGCCCCTGTTCAACGGCGGGGGAGACGGGAGCCCCCTCTCCGGCGTGCTGTTCCTTCTGGGGCTCCTGGCGGCGCTGGCTGCCGTATCGGCTCTCCTGTTCCGTCTGGCAAGGCTTGCCGCCGGGCGCGTCTTCCACACCGTGAGGAACAGGATAATAGCCACCTACATCCTCGCCGGGGTGCTACCCCTGTTCCTTGCCCTTCTCCTGTTCCTGGTCCTGTTCGATCTCTTCATGGTGCAGCTGGCCGGCAGCCAGTTCAGGCAGAGCATCGAAAGGGAGTTCCTGCTCCTTGCGAGGGAGGCCCAGAGAACATCCTTCCTCCTTGCCGGCGCCGACGGCGATCTGGCGCCCGATGCCCGGGTGCTCCCGGACGGGATGTATGAAGGCTGCAGGCTGGCGGTCCGGACCGGACCGGAAGGCCACCTGCGAAGCATCACGACGGGAGGAATACCCTCCTTCCCTGAAGCCGACTCGATCATGTCGTTCTTCGCGGTCATTGACGACTCGGTGTTCATGGCGGTCTCGGTCCCTTCCGAAGGCGGGTCACACGGGATGCCCTGTGTTCTCGCCGTTCCGGTCGGGGGCCGCCTTCTGGAGAAGCTGGAACGGGAGCTTGGCGGGAACCTCTCTTTCATCCACGGCTTCGATGCCATCCAGGAGCAGGAGCCACGTGAGACAGGGGCGCTGAGCTTTCAGGTGTCATCGGGAAGCCGGGATCCTGTCGGGATCCAGTTCTCACAGCACCCGGACCTTCAACTCCGCATTGACGAATGGAAGGCGTCTCAGCCCGGCGGGCCCGATCGTCTCTTCAGCTTCTGGCTTGGCACGGGGTTCATTCAGGATCCGGAGGAAGGCCCGGGAGAAGTGCTTGTGATAGGCCTTCTGGGAACCACCTATTCCCATGTGGCCGGGCGCATCCTTCAGGGGGCCCTTCCCGAGAACGTTCCCATGCGGAAGGTGTTCCTCTGGGTGGCGGTGGTGCTGGCGGCGCTATTCGTCGGGGTGGAACTCGTGGCCCTGGCAATAAGCCTGATGCTCTCGCGCTCCATAACCAGGGCCATCGCCAGGCTTCACAGGAAGGCCGAGTTGGTGGCCAGGGGCGATCTCACATACCGTATTGACTCCTGCGGGAAGGACCAGCTGGGTCTTCTGGCGGCGTCATTCGACACCATGTCGGACTCCCTCCGGCAGCTCCTCGAACAGGTCAGGGAGAAGGAGCGCCTGGAACACGAACTGGCAATAGCGCAGGAAGTCCAGCGCATCTTCTTTCCCGCGGGCTTTCCCGGGGTATCCGGCTTCAGTCTTCATGGAAGCTGCAAACCGGCGCAGATGGTGTCGGGTGACTACTACGACTGCGTCCGCCATCCTGAAGGGGTGATAGACTTCTTCATCGGGGACATAAGCGGAAAGGGGATCTCGGCGGCTCTTCTCATGGCGGGTTCCCAGACCTATATCCGCTCCGAGGCCGCGCGGCGGCCCATGCAGCCAGTGACGGAGATAGTCCGGAACTTCAACGAGTACCTTGTGGAACACAGCGGAGCAGGCGCCTTCACATCCCTCTTCTACGGCAGGATAGACCCGGAGGGGATGACCCTCACGTTCTGCAACGCCGGGCATCCCGCGCCATTCCTGTTCAGGGGGGGCATGGTGACAGGCCTTTCCACAGGCGGGCTCATCCCCGGTGTCATGCCCGGCGTCGGCTATGACCAGGAAACGGTCGGCCTGCTGAACGGGGACCTGATAGTGGCCTTCACAGACGGGTTCACCGAGGTTTTCGACGCGGACGAGAGGGAGTTCGGCGAGGAACGCCTTTCAATGACGGTGATGGAAGGCATGGAGGGAAGCCTGGAAGCCATCTGCGAGCAGATGGTCAGGACTGTGCGGGAATGGTCCGGCGGCGGCGTCCAGTCCGACGACATGACGGCGTTCATGGTGCGGGTCCACTGAGGCCGGGCTTTGCCGCGGGGTCACCGGGTCTGTCAGGGAAGGCCTGCGGCAGAGGGGATCGCCGGAGGGCTTCAGTTCCGCGCCACCATGATGACGTACACCATGGTGGCGATGAGCAGCACCGAGGCCACGACGGCCCCCATGATGCAGCTCAGCCTTGCCTGGCGGGCCTGTTCCGGGGTCTTCTCCTCCCCCGGGGCGGGTTCGCCGGGGGATTCCACGTGAACACCGCAGTTGGGGCACTCCCCGGTCTTTCCGTTCAGCATGAAGTACCTGTCGCACGACGGGCATCTTGTAAAACTCACTTCTCCATGACCTCCTTCCAGCCGGCGTTGTGGACCTCGGGGCACCCCGCGTCGCAATCGAACCTTTTCTCGCAGCTGCCGCAGGAAACCGGCAGGGGAAAGGTTCCCAGGGCGAAGCTCCTCCACCGCGGGTGGGAGGAAGCCTCCATCCAGCGGGTGTGGTGGGCTATCCTCACCCGGGAGTGGTTGCAGACCCTCAGGTAGCCCGAAGGGCCCACGGTGAAGAAGTTCTTCACGGCGCTGCACCTGTAGCCCACATGGAGCCGTGACAGGTCATCCAGCCCATGAACGCACCTGGGGAACTCGGTCCCGGTGGCGCCCGGGACCCCCGAGGCCTCCAGCACCTCCTCGGCGGTGGCAACCATTGCCGCAAGATCATCCATGCTCAGCGAGAGTTCGTCCAGATGCCTGAGCCCCCTGCCTCCCGGCAGGAAGCGGTTCAGAAGGACCTGACCGGCGCCGGCCAGAATGGCTGCGCTCATGGTCTCGAAGAGTTCATGCAGGTTCTTCCTTGTGACGGTGATGTTGGCTGTGGTTCTCACTCCGGCCCTCTTCGCCCTTCCGAAAAGGTCGAGGACATGCTCGGCGCCGGGCCGGCCGGTGTGCCACCGGTATGTTGAGAGGCCGGGCAGGCTCACGCTGAGCGATACCCCGAGCCCGGCAAGCCTTGCCAGAACCTCCTGGTCAAGGGCCTTGCCGTTGGAAAGAAGGGTGACAACGGGCTTGACCCGCCGGGCTTCGAGTTCCCCGTTCACCTGCTCCACCAGCTCAACCTCCCTTTCCCTGGCGTAGGCAACAAGCTCCAGGCAGTCCTCGCGAAGGAGCGGCTCGCCCCCCGTAAACCCGAAGGAGCTGACGCCAAGGCCGCAGAGGGTGTCTATCAGCCCCTTCCACTCAGCGGTGTCCATCTCGGGAAGCCTGGGGAAGTCGTCGCCGTACTCCCAGGGGCACGAGCAGTACCTGCAGGCATGGTTGCACCGGTAGGTGAGTTCCAGGACCGCCAGCGAGGGCAGGAACGAGGGGGCCGCGACCCGGTTCAAAGGATGCCGAGCAGAGTCCGGAGCCTGTCTGCATGGTCCCTCAAGGGCAGCCGGGCATCGTTCCACTCCTCATAGCTCAGCTCGCCGCTCATGAACCCCTGAAGGATCATCAGGTCCTGAACGGAGACGCGCGTTCTCACGGTGTCGCCTTCAGGATAAGCTATCACAAGGGTGACTCCCCGGTCCTCAAGGCCGGGATGGCAAGACCCGCAGTAGGTCTCCTCCAGTGTCGCGCTGAACAGGCCGTTGCCCTCCAGCTCGGTTATGATCCTGCGCATACCGGGAAGGTTCTCGTAAACGGCATACCCCTCGGGGTAGCCGTAAAGGGTCCTTTCGCCGCACACCGGGCAGATGTAGTCAATCCTGTCGGGCATGGCCACGGGTTCGTAGCACATGGCGCCCATGACCTGCTCCGGGGCCGGCTCGCGCTCCAGCCTTGCGAGCATCAGCCTCAGCCTGGCCCTGCCGTCCTCCAGGATCCTCATCATCCTCAGCGGGTTCCTGGTTTCCCTGGAGTGCCCCGCGCCCAGGGCCACTCCCGCCGCCAGGACCGCGGCGATGGCAAGAGGCAGCCAGTTCATGCGCTTTTCCTTTCAGGTTTCATTCCATGCCAAGAATGGTTCTCAGCCTTTCCAGGCCGTTCTTCAGGGCCACCCGCGAATCGTTGTCCGTGGTGTAGGCAAGCCCGTCCCGCAGAAGGCCGTTCAGCATTCGAAGGTCGTCCGGGTTCGCCTGGGTCCTTACGGTGTCGCCTTCTTCGTAAACCAGCACCAGTGAAACGGCGGGGAACTCCAGCCCGGGATGGCACGCAGCGCAGAGGTCCTCCTCCAGGAACGCCTGGAAATAGCCGTTCCCCTCCAGGGCGGCTGTCATCCTTCGCATCGTGTCCAGCTCCCGCTGAATGAAATGCGCGTGGGGAGACCCGTACAGGGTCCTTCCGCCGCAGACCGGGCAGATGTACTCGGCGCGCTCCGGGAATGCCGCCGGGGCGTAGCACATGGCTCCCATCACGAACTCCGGCGCCTCTTCAAGCTCTACCCTTGCCAGAAGGCGGCCTATCCCCGCCCTCCCGGTCCTCATGAGCCTGTCAATGCCGACGTTGCCCTTGCGGGGAGGCACCCTGCCCGACCCGGTCACGGCCAAGGCGGCCGCCAGGACCAGCAGCGCCACCGGAAGCCAGTTCATGTCTTTCATCTCCCTTTTTCAGGTTGGACACCAAGAAGCGTTCGTAGCCTGGACAGGCTGCCCTTCAGCGGAAGCCGGGCATCGTAGCTGTCGGTGAAGCTCAGCTCTCCCCGCACCAGCCCCGCCAGAAGCTGAAGGTCGTAAAGACCCACGACGGAACTCACCGTATCTCCCCGGGCGTAAACGATGTCCAGCCTGAAACGGGGGGGCTCCGGCGACCCGCCGGCGCACGAGGGGCAGAAGGCCGATTCATCCAGCATGGCCAGGAAGTACTGGTTGCCGCCTATCTCCAGCATTGCCCTGCGCATTGCGTCCGCCTCCCTGGCCAGGGTCTCGGCGGTTTCACCGGCGTACCACGTCCTGCCGCCGCACACCGGACAGATGTACTCGAACCTGTCAGGAGGCGCCGCCGGTCTGTAGCACATGGCGCCCATGACGAAGTCCGGAGCTTCCTCCCGCTCTATCCTGGCAAGCAGAAGCCTGATGCCCTCCCTGCCGTTGCTTGTGAGGCTTTTCATGGTCTCGGCACCCTTCACCGGATTGCTGCGGACCCGCCCAAGACCGAAGACGGCTCCGGCCCCCGCCACCACAATGAGCACAATCAACCAGTTCATCCCTTCCTCCCCGGCGCCAGTGGTACACCGGATCCGCCGCTCCGATTCCGCTGCCGGCTCCGCAGGTGTATTATTCACACACTTGGATCGGGAGGGAACAGGGGCAAATGAGCGACGACTTCACCGGCGGACTGATGGTAAGACCAGCGGAAGAGGCCGACCTGCCCGGCCTCGAGGAGATATCGAGGCTCACCTGGGAGGGGTTCGACTACCTCGACCGGGTGGCGGGCGACTGGATAGCCGAGGGGAACCTCTTCACAGGCATAGTCCAGGGAAGGGTTGCGGCGTGCGCCCGTTACACAAGGGTGCCGGGCGGCATCCTGTGGCTGGAGGGGCTCAGGGTTCACCCCGAGTTCCGGGGATTGGGCTACGGAAAGGCCGTGAGCGGGCACGTGCTGTCCATATGCAAGGGGCTGATCCATCGGGGTCTGGCCCGGGGCATCGAGTTCTCCACCTATTCACTAAACGCTGAGAGCAGGGGGCTCTCCGAGAAACAGGGTTTCAGGGTGGCGGAGTGGTTCCACATCCTTTACAGGGAGGGGATGCCCGTCTGCGACTGCCGCATCGAGCCGTGCGAACCGGTCCCGGAGGATTTCGGCGTCTTCCCGGACAGGGTCTCCGTGGGATGGAAGTACGGCCATTGGAGAGAAGAGGGTTTCATCCAGTGGTTCAACTCCGTGGCGAGGGTGTGGAGAACGGAAACAGGGGCCAGGTTCCTCACCAGCCTAAGGGACGACGAGGTCTCACCGCTGGCTTCCGCGTTCCATGACATCGGGGGCTTCTTCAACGGCATCAGGGCCTTTGCCTCCAGGAACGGCAGATCGTACATCGAGCTGTTCCTTCACGACTCCATGAAGGGGATGCTTGAGGCCGCCAGGGAACACGGCTGGGGTTACTGGGAGAATCCGGACAGTTCCAATGTGCCGGTGTATGAATGGGGAGGTGTATGAGAACGCTTGCGACGCTCTGCCTGCTGTGCGTATCGCTTTCAGGGGCAGGCCCTGTGGACGATATCCGCCAGCTCTACTACGGGACAGGAGAGGAGATCCAGAGCGGGGCCCTCTACTCCACCGAGGTGAATGTGAACAGCACGGGGGCCTCCTT
Source organism: uncultured bacterium (assembly GCA_964541235.1). Lineage (GTDB taxonomy): Bacteria > Fermentibacterota > Fermentibacteria > Fermentibacterales > JCC-6 > UBA6080. The sequence continues at coordinate 69,935 of CAZIPI010000002.1, forward strand.
CCCCGGTGTGGGGGTGTACGGCAGGACAGTCACCTTCTACTGGGCCGCCGAGCCCTGGGCTTCCCCGGCGTACAGGCTGGTGAAGGCGGTGGTCTCCTCCGAGGTTTCCGCCGTGAGTGAATACGGCGAGTACCTGTACGACCAGGAGGGGGAGCTGGTTTTCTGCTTCCTTTCCGGCGGTTACGACATGGTGGAGCACAGGTTCTACTTCGATGACGGAAGGCTTGTGAGGTTCATTGACTCGGGGACCGTGAACGACTCCCCCGGCCAGGCACTGGGTTCCGGGGCGTTCGCAGCGGGAACGGACCTGAAGAGGGCTTTCGACCTGCTACACTGAGTTCCGCCACAGCGGGTGCGAGGAGGGTCATCTGGCGATCACCCGGGGCTTCTCAGAGTACGGTGACCTCGTTGACATCCTTGAGGAGGGCACAAGGCGCTTCTCGGATGCCAGGGGGCTGGCCTCGGGAACCACCGAGAAGCTCATGGACGGCGAGCGCCGCCGTGTGGTGGTCCTGTTCCTTGACCTTGTGGGCTTCACCAGGCTGGGCGCATTCCTCGACCATGAGGTCCTGCACCGGGTCACCAGCCGGATAATGGGCCTCCTCTCCGCCGTGGTCCGGTCGTACGGGGGCTATGTTGACAAGCTCGAGGGCGACAGGATCATGGTCCTTTTCGGTGCCAGGGTTGCCGCGGAGAATGACAGCGCCCGGGCCGTTTCATGTGCGCTGCGCCTGTTGAGCCTTCTGGACGAGCTGGCCCCTCTTCTCCCTGAGGGGGGACTTCCGGCCAGGGTGGGCATCGCCTCCGGGCCGGTGACAGTGGCGCCGGATGCCGGCGGTCATCTGACGGCCATCGGAACGCCTGTGAACCTGGCTTCGAGGCTTGAGGAAACGGCCCCGCCCGGCAGCGTTCTCGTGGACCAGACAGTGATGCGGGAATGCGGCGGCCTCTTTCTGTGGCGTGACGAGGGCGCCATGGAAGTAAGGGGCTTTCCCTCTCCGGTCCACGTGTACACGCCCCTGGAACCCAGCCGGAACGCCCCGGAGAAGTGGCATAGACCGGCGGCGCCTTCCGGCGGGTCCATGGTGGGAAGGGAACGTGAGCTGAACCGTCTCTCGCGGCTTCTCAGCCGATGCCGGAAGGGCGGGAGCGGACCCGTGCTAGTGCGGATAACGGGTGAGCCGGGCATAGGGAAGTCCAGGCTTCTTCACCAGTTCCTGTCCGAAGCGGGGGAAGGGGTCAGGGTCCTTCACGGCCATGCCGATCCGTTCGCCCAGCCTCCCCTCCACCTCTGGACAGACCTTTTCAGAAGGCATCTTGCCGGTGATGAGTGCGGCACCCTGGAAGAATGGGGCGAAAGGCTGGCCTCCATCGCCATGAGCTGCCCGGACAGCGAAACGTCCCATGCCCTCACCAGTGTGGTGCCGCTGCTCGCCGGCCTTCTCTGCCGCGGGGGCGCGGTGAATCGGGGCGCCGACCCCGGCCGGTCCAGTGCCTTCGCCCTCAAGCTCCTTCTTCAGTCCCTGTGCGCATTCTCACCAGTTGTGCTGGCACTGGAGGACCTTCACTGGATAGACGAGCCATCGCTGGAAACGCTGCGTATCGTCCTCGCCCGGGCCGATCTGCCCGGGCCGCTGATGGTGGTCACCACCGAGCGTCCTCCCAGGCTTGAGCTTCCCGACCCCGTTCCGGGGGCGCGGACAATTTCCCTTGAGCCCCTGAGGGATGAAGACGTGCGCTCCATGGCCGGGAACATCCTGGGAGCCGCCGCAGGCGGCGAAGGGGTGATGGACGAAGCAACGGGAGAGCTTATCGTCAGGGCCGCCCGGGGTAACCCGTTCTTCGCCGAGGAACTGACCATGGGTCTCATTGATTCAGGGAGCATCAGGGCGGGAGCAGGCGCGACCTGGCGGCTGGCCGTTAGGCCGGAAGAAATGTCCATCCCGGCTTCGGTCCATGCCCTTGTCCAGACACGGATAGACAGGCTGCCGGAGAGGGAGAGGCGAACACTGCAGTTCGCCTCCGTGCAGGGAAAGCAGTTCCGGACCGATGTCCTCCAGCTGTCCATGGGTTCCCACCACCCCGGTCTGGACGTTGCCGCTTCGGTGGCCGTACTCGAGGACCTGGGCTTCCTGAACAGTGATGAGGGGCCGGTTCGTCGGTTCAGGCACGACCTTGTGCAGAGGGCCGCATTCGAGACGCTGCTGCGCCACAACCGAAAGGTCATTCACAGAAGCATTGCCATGGCCCTTGAAGCGCTGTTCCCCGGTGCGCAACAGGAAACTGCCATCCAGCTCTACCGGCACTGGGAGGCGGCGGGTGAGCGGGACCGGATACTGGAGATGGCTCCCGTGGCGATGCAGGTGGCCGGGGGGGGCGGACAGATCGAGGAGGCGCTTGGAATAGCCGACAGTGTGATAGCCATCACCGACGGAGGCGCCGTGGGCAATGACCTAACGGCCAGATTGACGGCACTGGGAACGAAGCAGTCCCTTCTTTCAAGGACGGGCAGGAACCGGGAGGCCCTTCAGGTGGTTGAAAGGATGTACGCCGACGCCGCCGGGGACCCGGAGTGGGAAGCGGAAGCGCTTAGGGCCATGGCCATAGCGTGCCAGGAGGACGGTCTTGTTGACCGGGTGGAGCCTCTTCTGAACCAGGCCCTTGAACGGGCACTGAGGGCAGGCGCCGAGGAACTCCAGGGAAGGGTGCTCGGCACCCTGGCCAATCATCACAGCGACACGGGGCGGACCGAGACGGCCAGGGAACTCTACCTCAGAGCGATGGAGATCCAGCAAAGGCTGGGCAACCGTACCCAGACCGCGGCGCTGTACTCAAACATCGCCAACCTGTACGCCAGGCTGGGGGATCACCGGGCATCCGAGCTGTACTACAGGAATGCGGTTGCGCTTCAGACCGAACTGGGCGACAGGATAAGCCTGGGGTACGCCCTGAACGGTCTGGCCATCTGTCTTGCCAGGACCGGCGACCTTGACGGCGCGCGGCAGCACTTTGCCGAGGCCCTGGCTGTCCACACCGAGACCGGCAACAGAAGGGAGCAGGCCGCGGTCCTCACCAACCTGGGAACTGTGGCGAGGATGCGGGGCGATCTGCAGACCTCGCTGGAGTACCGCACCAGGTCGCTGAAGATAGCCGAGGAGACCGGAAGCCTCTCCTCGCAGGCCATCGCCCTTGTGAACATCGGGAACCTGAGAAGGCTGATGGGGCATCCCGAAGAGACCGCTGGCTACTGCGAAAGGGCCCTGCGCATCAGCACTGAGATAAAGGACAGCATCACCGCCTGCTTCTGCCACAGCATCCAGGGCCTCGCCGCGCTGGACATGAAGGATGCGAAGCTGGCGGTCGAGCTCCATTCCAGAGCCACGGCGATACTGGATGAACACGGTATCCCGCCTGGAGTGGTTGACGACTATCACGATCTGACGGAGCGGATGGAGTCTTCCGGGCTGGGGCCGGAAAGGCCGTCGGGCTGGAAGGTGTAGGGGCGCCGGGTTTCCGGCGCCCCCCAGTCATCATCGCTCTATGAGCTCAACGTTGGCCCTGGGGATCACGGCCCTGCCGCCGTTCTCGAACTCCACCTCCAGCACCCTTACCTTCGCTTCGGAGTCAACCACCTTCAGTTCAGGGGGCAGGGAGGTGACCGTGCCCAGCCTGCCGAAGTAGGGCGCCCTGATACAGCGAATGAAGCTTCCAACGTCCATGGCTCCGGCCTGGTGGCCCTGGTCCCGGGTGAACGTCTCAGACTCAGGCAGGGGTATCACCACCTCGGGCCTCATGACCCCGGCCCTTATCTGTGTGGCGCCGTTGACGCTGGCGGTCATACCCTCCCGGGACTTGAGCAGGTCGAAGGTACCGTGCGCCATTGTCATGCGCCCGAACCCCTCGGTGAGGATAAGGGTTAAGCCCTTCTTCTCATGGCCCGTGATGGCAACCCCGAGGTCGTAGCCCAGAAGGTCCTTGAGGTCCTTGTCGTCGAACCCGCCTACCACCACGGCCTTCACCCCGGCCGAGATGGCCTTTCTCAGAGTGGAGTTGCTGATGTAGCTTCCACCCACGAGGACCTTGCCCGAGCAGTCCGCGGTTATACGGTCCGGCGAGACCTCCTGGTCCGGAGTGTCAACGATGACCTTCAGTTCACCCCTGACCTCCCCGCCGATGCCGAAGATACCCTGAACGAACGTGCAGTGCGTCCGGACAAGGACCCCCTCGCCGGGAAGCACCTCGTCCACCACACCTCTCACGTAGGCGTCTATCTGGACCGGTACAGGGGGTTCCCGAAGGACAGCCTGGCCGGTTATCTCGTTGAAGCTCTCGAAGACACCCTCGATGGGGGAGCGTACGGTGTTCCTGAAGAACTTTCCGAAGAGCCCCCTGGACTGGGCGAGCACGCCCTTCTCCTCTATCCTGTCGCCTTCCTTCACGTGCAGAAGCTCGTGAATGTCCTGTGAGGGAACCCCAAGGATGTTGGCGATGTTGAGCATCTTCACGTTTCCCGGAAGCTCGGTGCGGGCCACCACCGTTCCGGCTTCCACCTTGTCTCCCTTGGCCACCAGGACCTGCCCCTTCAGGGGAAGCCTGCGGGTCTTCAGGATGTCGGCCACCGCCGCGACCCTCAGCCCCGGAGTGTACGCGAATGCCATTACCTGCCCCCTCCCAGGCTGAGGAAACGCTCAGGATAGGTATCCAGGGCGCCCGACCACTTCTGAAGCATCTCTACCCTTTTCACGTCATCGGCCGGAAGGGTGAAGGGTTTCCTTCCCCTGCCGTCCAGAACAAGGCCCACCACGCCACCCTCAAGGGTGCCTGTCCAGACCTTTCCCGGGCCTTCGCCCACATCGAGCCCCTTCGCCGGGACGATCTCGGCCTGCGCCCTGACCCCGGGGCCCAGCGGCACCAGCCTCATCACTCCGCTCTCAATGTTCTCGACACTGGTGGAGCCGTCGGGCATGGTGAGCCTGACCTCGGCCAACACGCCGGCCTTCTTCATGGGACCCGAGGGGGCCACGCAGTGGCCGAGCTTGATCAGGCAGTCGTTGTCGAAGACCTCCGTGGCAGCCTGTGGATGAACCTCGCTCAGCACTCCCAGATGGGGCATCATGAAGATGGAGTCAACCGCCAGCATGGTCACGCCTTCCGGCAGGAAGCTGTCTATGAGCATGTGGGCGGTCTGGCACCTGCGGGGCGCGTGGCTGAGAACCCCTCCTGAGCCAATCAGAAGGTCAAGGGCCATCATGTCGACCAGTGTGGCTCCGGAGGAACTCTGTTCGAAGGCATCCCCTATGGTGCGCTCCTGTGCAACGCCCTTGAGCCCCACGGCAAGCTCCCTGTGCTGCACCAGGGCAAGTCTGAGGGCCTCCCGGGCTATGGCCTGCTCGATGATGAGTTCTTCAAGCTCCTGAGGGATGGTCGTGGGCCGGATCATCTTGTTCCTGATACGGTTCCTCAGGTCGGCCTCGTCCATGTGGAAGGGAACCCATCGCATCACGTTCTCCATGCCGGCGCTGGCCAGGACGTTGCTCACGGAGTAGCTCATTCCCAGGTTGGCGCTCACGGTACGGTTGAACACCGGCTGTCCGCCGCTGTCGAAGACACTGAAGACGTCTGTGGTGGCGCCGCCGATGTCAACTCCCATGACGTGTATGTCCAGCTGCTTCGCAACGGTCTCTATCAGCTTTCCCACGGCGCCCGGGGTGGGCATGATGGGAACGTTCCGCCACTTCCCGTCTTCGTACAGCCCCGTCCACTCCATGAGCTTGGCGTAACCGGGGGCCTGGGCCATGACGTGCTCCATGAAAAGCTCGTGAATGGTGTCGCGGGCGGGGCCCAGGTTCTCCTTCTCGAGAACAGGGCGGAGGTTGTCAACGATCTTCAGCTCGGCGGTCTCGCCCAGCTCGTCAGCCACTGCGCCCCTGGCGTCAACGTTCCCTGCGTAGATCACGGGCAGCTTGTACCCCACGCCGAACCTTGGCTTGGGGTCCGCGGCCTTGATGATCTCGGCCAGCTCCACCACATGGTCCAGCGTTCCTCCGTCAATCCCTCCCGAAAGGAGGATCATGTCCGGGCGCAGGCGCCTTATGTCGGCAACCTTCTCGTGGGGCAGCCTTCCGTCGTTTGAGGCCACCACGTCCATGACTATGGCCCCGGCCCCCAGTGCCGCCCTCTGGGCGCTCTCGCCGGTCATGGACTTCACCACCCCGGCCACAGTCATCTGAAGCCCGCCGCCGGCGGATGACGTGGAGCAGTAAACGTCCACTCCGCTGCCGTCTTCGGTAACCAGAACACCGTCCTTCCCGGCGTTCAGGAATTTCCTTCCCTCAAGGTCCTCGATCTCCCCGACCGCGTTGAGAACGCCCTTTGTAACGTCCTCCGCAGGCGCCTCCACGGTTGTCGGTGCCTCACCCCTGCGGATCAGCCTGAACCGGCCGTCCCGCCATTCGATAAGGATCGATTTCGTGGTGGTACTGCCGCAGTCAGTCGCCAGGATGCTCTTGATCTCCCTCGCGGCCACTGCCGTCTCCCTTCATCTCGTTGTTCTCCCGGGCTTCGCCTCTGCGGAAAAGCCCCCGCTTCCTGCGCCTGGGCTTTGCGGCCTCCCTGCGGGCGTTCTCCCGGGCGTTCTCCTCCTCTATGGCAACTGCAAGCTTCTCAATGTTCTCACGGTCATCCATCAGCCGCATGAACCGGTAGTAGTCGTCGGAAGATACCACAAGAGACACCACCGGGTTCAGGAAGACCATGGCCTGGCTTCCCAGGAAGGAGAGCGGCTTCACCATCTCCAGCAGCATGATGGCGGGGACGGTCATCTCCCGCTCCACGACCTTCCTGGCTATCCTCCCCAGGAGATCCTCCACCGCCTGGGGGGTGTCGGACTCAAAGTCCTCGGGGTTCAGTCCTGGTCCGAATAAACTCAAGTACTTCCTTTCGATTCCCGGAGAACTGCAGTGAAAGCCCCCTGAACTTGGCGAGCCTGGTGGGCGTCGGGAAAGGGCTCAGAAGGACCCCGTGCCCGTCGGGGATCACGCTCTTCACCTGCTTCCAGGTCCTGCTTTCCACCCCGAAGAGCGTTCTCTTCCGGGCTCCCAGGTGGTCGAGGGTGTAAGCAGCAGGCAGGAACCAGCCCCACATTGCGAGGAAAAGCAGGGCACAGCCAACGATGCCCCACCAGATGTTCTCCATGCACACCGCCGCCGCCATGGAGGAGGTTACGATTATGGCCACAAGTGCCACCGTGCTCCATGGTCTTTCCCTGGCGGGGTGGGAGGTCCAGGCAAGGACCTCCCCCCCGTTCCCGGCACCGGGGCCGCCGGTCAGGCTTCCTCCCGGGGTTCCACCACCACCAGGTCCCTGGCGGCCTTTACCTCGTCCAATCTCAGCACCGGAGTGTTCACCGGGGCGTCGGTGAGCAGATGGGGCTTCTCGGCGGCCTCGCGGGCTATTGCCAGAAGCGCATCCGCGAACTCGTCTATGCCCTCCATGGTCTCGGTCTCGGTGGGCTCCATCATCAGTGCTTCCTTGACTATCAGGGGGAAGTACACTGTGGGAGCGTGAAAACCATAGTCAAGGAGCCGTTTGGCGATGTCCAGGGTTTTCAGCCCAAGGCCGGCCATCTCAGGCCCCCCTGCCACGAACTCGTGCATGCAGGGACCGTTGTCGAACGGCACGGGATATGTGCCCCTGAGCCTTGCCTTCAGGTAGTTGGCGTTGATCACCGCGCCTTCGGTGACTTCCCTTAGCCCGCTTGCCCCAAGGGACCTTATGTAGGCGTAGGCCCTGTAGAGAACGCCCACGTTGCCGTGAAAGGCCATGAGCCTGCCGAAGGACCCCTCCCCGGGACACTCCATGGCGTAGCCGCGGTCGGTCCGCTTCACCACCGGACCGGGAAGGAAGGGAACCAGCCTGTCGGAACAGCAGACGGGTCCCGAGCCCGGTCCGCCGCCTCCGTGGGGTGTGCTGAAGGTCTTGTGCAGGTTCAGGTGGCACACATCGAACCCCATGTCGCCGGGCCGTGCAACGCCCAGCATGGCGTTCATGTTGGCGCCGTCCATGTAGTTCAGACCGCCGGCCCCGTGCACCGCCTCGGTTATCCTCAATATGTCGGCCTCGAAAAGGCCCAGCGTGTTGGGGTTGGTGAGCATGAGCGCCGCCGTGTCAGGACCCACCTTCGCCATCACGTCCTCAACGTCAACCATGCCGTGGTCGTTGGACTTCACGGGAACCACCTTCATGCCGGCCATGGTGCTGGTGGCGGGGTTGGTGCCGTGGGCGCTGTCCGGCATCAGGACCTTGTCCCTCCCGGGCTCACCGGCGGCCATATGGGCGCTCCTGATGAGCATCAGGCCGGTGAACTCGCCCTGGGCCCCGGCAGCGGGCTGCATCGTCACTCCGCTGAACCCTGTGATCTCGCAGAGGCAGACCCCGAGTGAGTGGATCAGCTCAAGAGTGCCCTGGACCGTGTTGTCCGGCGAGAGGGGGTGGACCATTGAAAGCCCGGGCATCCTGGCCAGCGACTCGTGAAGCCTGGGATTGTACTTCATGGTGCACGAACCCAGCGGGTAGATGCCCTTCTCGATGTTGTAGTTCAATGTGGAGAGCCTTACGAAATGCCTCATCGCCTGGCCCTCGGTGACCTGTGGAAGACCGATCCCTCCGGTCCTTTCCAGTTCGCCGGGAACGGGTGTGGAAGGAACATCGCGCCGGGGCAGGGACACCCCGGTCCTGCCCGGGCAGCTCATGCTGAAAATTGTCCTTTCCATCATCGGACCTCCCTGCATGCCCGGGAGACCGCGGATATGAACGAATCCATCTCCCGGCGGGTGCGCTTCTCGGTCACGGCGAACAGCATCACGCCGCTGCCAAGGCCGGGAAGGGGAAGTCCCGGAAGGAAACCGGCGGAAAGCAGTTCCCTCTCCGCCGCCAAAGCGTCAATGGGAAGCCTGAGGGCGAACTCGCGGAAGAACGGCGCGTCGAACACCCGCTCGGCCCCGATGCCCAGAAGCCCGTCATGGAGGTAGTGGGCCTTGTCCCAGCACTGCGCTGCTATCTCCCTGAAGCCGGATTCGCCGGTGAGGGAGAGGTAAACGGCGTTGGCCAGCGCCATGAGGGCCTGATTGGTGCAGATGTTGCTGGTGGCCTTCTCCCTGCGGATGTGCTGCTCGCGGGTCTGAAGGGTCATGACGTAGCCGGTGTTCCCGGCCCTGTCCTCGGTGCGCCCGATGATCCTTCCCGGCATCTTTCTCAGGTGCCCGATGGACGTTGCCAGGAAACCGGCGTAGGGTCCGCCGTAACCCATGGGTATCCCCAGGGGCTGGCCGTCGCCGACCACTATGTCGGCGCCCAGGGCTCCGGGAGCCTTTAGAACCCCCAGGCTCACGGGATCGGCAACAACCACCAGAAGGGCTCCCCCCGCACGGGCAATGGCGGCTGCTCCGGCGATGTCCTCGATGAGACCGAAGTAGTTGGGGCTCTGAAGGACTATGGCGGCGGCACCCTGGCCGACCAGGACCGCCGCGGCTTCCTTGTCGAACCTTCCGTCCGGGCCGTACGGGAGCTGGTGAACCGAGAACCCCCCGGGGCTCAGGTAGGTGTCGATCACCTGCCTGTAAGAGGGATTCAGGCTTCCCGCCACAAGCACCCTCTCGCTGCCGGTGATCCTCATGGCCATCAGGGCTGCCTCGGCTGTGGCGCTTGCCCCGTCGTACATCCCGGCGTTGGCGGCCTCGGTGCCGCACAGCCTGGCGATCATTGTCTGATACTCGAAGATCGCCTGCAGGGTGCCCTGGCTGACTTCGGCCTGGTATGGCGTGTAGGCGGTGAAGAACTCGCTTCTCGTGAGGATGCTGTCAACAGCCGCAGGAATGAAGTGGTCGTACGACCCGGCCCCGCGGAAACAGACAAGGCCCGGGGCCGAGTTGGCCGAGGCCAGCCTTTCGTACTCGCGGACCAGCTCCATCTCGGACATGGCGGGGGGAAGGTCGAGAGGCCCCTTCATCCGGACCCTGGCGGGAACCGTAGCGAAAAGGTCATCCACGGTCTTCACGCCTATCTCCGCAAGCATCCTCTTGCGAAGGGTCTCGCAGTTGGGAACGAACCTGTTCATCTAACGTTTCTACTGGCCCGCAAGGGCGCGGTACTGTTCCGGTGACATGAGTTCATTGAACTGCTCGGGCTTGTCGGCCTGTATCTCCACCAGCCACCCGGCGCCGTAGGGGTCTTCGTTCACAAGGGAGGGATTGCCGTCGAGTTCCTCGTTGACCCCCGTAACCTTGCCGTCCAGCGGGGCGTAGAAGTCCTCGGCGGTCTTCACGGCCTCGAGGGCGCCCATGGCCTGCCCCCTCACCGCCTGCGACCCCTTGCCGGGAAGTTCTACCATGACTATCTCGCCCATCTCGTGCTGGGCATGGTCGGTGATCCCCATCACGAACCTGTCGCCGTCCTTCCGGACCCACTCGTGGCTCTCGGTGTACCTCAGGCCTTCCTGGATTCTGCTCATTTCTTCATCTCCCGAGTGATTTCGTCAGCTCCTGCGGCTGCCGTTACTGTAAAAAGGGATTCCAACAACCTTCACAGGTATCCTTCTGCCCCTGACCTCGGCCTCCATCTCTGTGCCGTTCCTGCGCAGGCCGTACTCCACAAGGCCCAGGCACACCCCGGCGTTCAGGGCCGGAGCGATGGAGCCGCTGGTCACAATGCCCACCTGCCTTTCCCCCTGGTATAGCGGGGTTCCGTGCCTGGGGAAACCTTTCCCGGTTACGGTGAGCCCCACAAGGTTCCGGGCGGGCTTCTCGTCACGCTGCCTCTCGAGCATCTCGCGCCCGATGAACTCCTTGTCGGTCTTGAGCTTTACCACCCATCCAAGTTTGGCCTCGATGGGGGTGACACTGTGGTCAATGTCGTTCCCGTAAAGGGGATAGCCAACCTCGAGCCTCAGGGTGTCCCTGGCGCCAAGACCCACGGGGACCACCCCGAACTCCTTTCCTGCCTCCATGGCCCTGTCCCAGACCGTTTCGGCATGCCGGGCGTTCACGTAGATCTCGAAGCCGTCCTCGCCGGTGTACCCCGTTCTGGCAACCAGGGCCGGCACTCCGGCGAAGGTGCCGGTGAAATGCTGGTAGTAGCCCACCTGCTCCAGGTCTCCCCCGGTGAGCTTCGCCGCCACCTGCTGGGCCCTGGGTCCCTGAATGGCAACAAGGGCCGTTTCATCGCTCTCATCGGTGACCTTCACATCGAAACCTGCCCTGTGGCTCTCCACCCAGGCCCAGTCCTTCTCGAGGTTCGCCGCGTTGACCACCATGAGATACTCGTGTGCCGCTATCCTGTAAACGATAAGGTCGTCAACAATGCCGCCGTCCGGATAGCACATGGTGCTGTAGTAGGCCCTGCCGGGAGCCACATCGGCGTCGTTGGTGAGAAGGTGGTCAAGAAAGGCGGTTGCCCCCTGACCCGTCACCCTGAACTCACCCATGTGGCTCAGGTCGAAGATACCCACGGACTGCCTCACCGCCATGTGTTCGCTGGTGACGCCTTCGTAGCGGATGGGCATCAGGTACCCGGCGAAGGGCTGGATATCGGCGCCCAGGGCCTTGTGCTTTTCGTAAAGGGGAGTCTTCTTCTCCATGGGCATACCCTTCTGTTCCAGAGGACGGGATGGAGCCGTCCATCCCTGAAGAAAAGAAAAAAGTACACGCAAATGTATTCAACAACAGAACGTTCCGCAACGGTTGACCGGGCTCGGAACCCCGGAATATCATTGCCGTCCATGGGGAAGGGAGGGGCTCTGGAGAGCGTTGCGGTCCCCCGGCGTGCCCTTTCGCGGATCCGCCGGGAAACCGACGATGTTGACGCCGTCGGAAGGCTGGTGGCGGAGGCCTGGCTCAGAAGGTGGCTTCTCGCCGCAGGCGTACCGTGCTGGACCGCACCAGCTGTTCCAGGCAGGGGTCCCCGATACGGTCTCATTCTCGCTTCCGGCGCCAGGATCATGGTGGAGCCCGGGATAAGCCCGGGCACCTGGGACAGGACCGTTGAGTCATGCTGTTCGGTGGTTGCGGTGGTGGAGCCGGTGCCCGCCGAGGGCGAGGCGGTTTTTCATGGCTGGCTCACACTTCCCGGGCTTCAGGCGTACGGAACTGGCTGCGGTCTTAACCCTCCCTGCCGGCTGCCGGCCGCCCTGGGCGTTCCCCGGAGCTTCCATGCGGCGTATATTTACGGCTGCATCAGGCTGTTCATTGCCGGCGAACCGCCCCCCCCGAAGAAAGGGCTGGAAGGGGTTAGTCTGTACACGCGGCGCCGGCCCCTTTTCAACGGAAAGCGGGTCCAATGAACGATCCGGCTCGGGCGGGAAGCGGTTTCATCGGCGAACTGCTCAGTTCAGGCGGCGAAGGGGTGGTGTTCTGCGACGGGCAGCACCGGATCGTGACCGCCAACAAGAAGTTCCTCTCCATGTTCGGCTACACGGAACAGGAAGTGAAGGGCGCAAGGATCCACAGCCTCATTGTCCCTCCGCAGCTGGCCATGGAGGCGGCAGAGATATCCGACACCCTCTCCGGCGGGATCCCGGTGTCAATGGAAACTGTCAGGGCCAGGTCCGACGGCTCCCTGCTTCCCGTCTCTGTCATGGCATCCCGCCTCTCACCCGCGTGGCGGGGCTCGGTGTTCTACGCCATCTATCGCCAGCTGCCTGAACGGAACGGCAGAATGAGAAGAAAGGGCGAGGGAACACGCGCCGGATACCTTACAGCGCTCTTCGACGACGCCCGGGAACCGGGTATGATGACCGATTCCAGCGGCACCGTAACGGCGGTCAACCACTCCTTCTGCAGGCAGTTCGGCTGGAAGCCCGACGAGATAGTGGGCAGGAGGGCGGCGGCGGTGCTGGTCCCCCCTGAACTGCACGGTACCGAGGGTGACCTGATGGCGATGCTGGCCTCGGGAACCATCGTGGAGACCGAGACCACCCTCCTTGACGCCTACGGAACCCCGCGGGCCACAGGCATGGTCGCATCGCCCGTCTCTCTGCCGGACGGCTCCATAGGCTCTTTCCGCGCATACAGCCCCGGGGAGGTCCCATCCGGCGAGATACTGGCGGCAAAGGGAAAGAACCGCTTCCAGCAGCCTCCGTTCAGGCACCTGCCTGGGATCTTCTTCAGGGTGAGGAACGACGGTCCGAGGACGATAGAGTTCCTGAGCCGCTCTACGATCGAGGGGACCGACATCCCCCTGCCCGTGGAAAAAGGCCTTTCCTGCGCTGTTCACGCGGATGATCTCAACGACCTTCGCTCGGCGCTTCATGCCTCGGCGGCATCGGGACGGCCTTACCAGGCGACCTACCGCATGGTGGGGGCCTCAGGGGAGAAATGGGTGCTGGAGCAGGGCTGCCCAGACGAAGACCGGCTGGGTTTCGAGGGTTACATCGTTGACATCACCGCGTCAAAGAGGGTCGAGGAAATGGTTGCCCGTGCCAGGAAACGCCTCGAGGACCTTCATGTGGTAGCGGGCCTTCTTCAGCGGAGCGCCACCGAATCCGAGATACACAGGATTTGCGCCGAAGCCGCCTGTTCCCTTCTTGACGCCGACTGCGGAATGGTCCTCACCCGTAGGGACGGCGAGTTCCATGTCTCCTTCCTTTCCCGCAGGCAAGGCGCGCCCTGCCAGGTTGACTGCTACGGCGAGCTGGCCGGAATGGTGCTGGAGACCGGCCAGCAGGTCTCCTTCAACAGCCGCGACAAACATCAGTCAGGGTGCGGATACGCCGGCAACGGAGTATGCAGGCCCCTGACCGGGAACTCGGTGTTCCTGGCCCTGTCCCGTCGCGCCGATGCTTTCGCCGAAACCCTTGTGGGCATCACCGACCTGCTCCTGGGCTACGCCGAGCAGTCCCTGCGGCGCATCGCCCTGCAGCGGAAGCTTATAGACCAGGCCATACACGACCCGCTCACCGGGGTTTACAACAGGAACCACTTCAACAGGCTCGTTGAGCTGGAGGAGAGCAGGGCCAGGAATGACGGCACCACCATCGGCTTCATCATGGTGGACGTGGACAGCTTCAAGGCCATAAACGACACCAGGGGCCACCAGGTCGGCGACACTGTCCTGAGGGAAGTGGCGGCGGTCCTGCAGCGTGCGGTGCGAAGGACCGACGCGGTGATACGCTACGGAGGGGACGAGTTCCTCATCATCCTTTCCCGGGTGGATTCCATGACGGAAATGGTGGAGTCCAGGATAAGAACGATGCTGGCGAAAGAGGTCTTCCCGGGTTTCACGGTCACCGTCTCCATGGGCAGCTCGCAATGGAACGCAGGGTCCCCATCCACCATAGACGAGGCGATCTCCCTGGCAGACCGCATGATGTACGCTGAAAAACGGCGCCGTACCCGCTGAACAGCCTCACTCGGGGGGAAGGACCGCCACAATGTCCTCGAAGTATGCCACGGTGCCCGGAATGGGAACGGCGGGGTCGTTGCTTCTACCGAGGTGAAGCGTTGTCACCGTTGCTCCTGCAGGAGGGGGAGATGTCCTGAGGGCTGTTATCCCCTGCATTCCCGTGGCGTAACCGTTCTTCTCCAGAGCATTGGAAAGCCCGGTCATCACAGGCCACACACCCGGCGTCCTGAGAACGAAGACAGTGACCCCCTGCGGCCTTTCCGAAAGCCAGTCCATGAGCTGCGCCGACATGGAGGCCACGGCCCTGTCGTTATGGTTCACCGGCTCCAGGAGAGGAGGAAGATAACCGAGTGTCGCCCTGGTGCTCACCGAGGCGGATACCAGAAGCAGAACCCCGGCGGCGGCTGCCGCAGCCTTCAAATGACCTTCTCGCCACGACCTGAGATGAAGAGCGGAAAGAACAAGGGCGGTGATCGAAAGCGGCGAAAGCACCCGCATCCACTCGAAAAGATAGACGAGCCTCTCGCCCCGTATCTGAAGGCCTGAGTAGAACGAGGCAAAGTGAAGCACCAGAGCCACGAGGCAAAGGGAAGCGGAAAACCCCGCGTCGCCTCTCCTTCTCAGAGCCATGAAGCAGAAGGCCAGCAGGGTCATCCTCAAAGGCGGCAGTGCAGCCAGGAAGGCATTCAGCAGCCCCGCTCCATGCAGCACCCTTCTGAAGGGGGCCACCTCCATGGCTGTGACCATCCGGCTCCAGTCGCCGTAAACATCGGTGAAGCCGTGCTCGGGCCTGGTCTCGGCCATGAAGGCCGCTATCCTCGATATGTTGCCCTCAGGCCGCGAGAGCACCTCCTCGGCCAGTGGAGGGGCCCAAAGGACCAGTAGTACAGCGGAGGTGACCAGCAGGGAGCCGCTCCCCCGCCCTGCTCCTGCGGGCCGCCCTGAACCTGGTATGCCGGGGAACCAGCGCATGACCAGTGCCGCCACCCCTGTGACCACCATGGCCGGGATGGCGCCCATGTGGGTCTGGGCGGCGAACGTGAAGGCCAGCGCAGCCATGGTGCCGTACCCGGTGTACCCCGAGGCGATGGCCGCTGCGCAGACGAAGAACAGCACCATGGGAAGGGCTATGACCATGGGATTCCACTCCGAGAGCCAGTACTCCGGGCCGGACAGGGCCAGGAACCCGGCGAAGACGCAGCAGAAAGCAACGGCCGCCCCACGGGGCCCGCAGCGGCTAACCGCTCGCTGCGCACAGAACAGGGAGGCTCCGCCAAGAAGGGAGGTCGTTATCAGAAAGCTGAGGGAGCGCATTCCGAAGATCATGTAAAGAGGATATCTGAGAATGAAGTACATCGGGCCGGGATGGAAGAACACGAATCGCGAGTAGGGGCCCAGCATCACCCGGTGGGACAGGAGCCAGCGGGTGGAGGTCTCAAGAAGGGCCCCGTCACCGGATGAAGGGTAGTCGGGCACCCCGTGTGCCAGCACCACCACCGCCATGGCAAGGAACGGAAGCACCAGCAGGAGAGGGAAAAGCGCACCGGCAGGCTTCACAGGCGACTCTTGCGGTTTTCTCACGGAACACCCCCCATGGACTTGCAGGGATTATACCCCGGACCCGGGCCGGCGGGGACCGGGAGCAGGCTCAGGGAAAGACTTGTAGGGACTGCCCGTCGGTCTCGATCCTGAAGGTCCCGTGAACGTCCGTCCTGAAAACCGTCACTCCCGCTTCCGCAAGCCTTTGCAGCAGCTCCTGGTGCGGGTGTCCGTAGGGGTTCCCGGCCCCCGCCTCTATGGCTCCATAAAGCGGCTGCACCGCCTGAAGCCAGGCTGCGCCCGTTGCATCGTGGGAGCCGTGGTGGCCGACCTTGAGGACCTGGGCCCTGAGGTCCTGCGGGCTGAAGGCGGCGAGAACGCTTTCCTCGCCTCCCAGGGTTTCCAGGTCTCCTGCCAGCAGAAAGCCCACCTGGCCGAAGGTGATCCGCAGAACTATGGAAGCGTTGTTCATGGAACCGCTGCCAAGATCCCCTGTGGGGTGAAGGACCCTAACGTTCAGACCCGGGCCCCAGTCCAGGGTCATCCCCCTTCTGGCCACCACCAGCTGGGCGCCGGAACCGGCTGCGGCGTCCAGGAACTGCTGGTACAGTGAGCTTGACGGACCCGGCCACCCGCAGTCCCACACCGTTCCCACGGTCACCATGCCGAACACGTCCAGCAGGCCGCCGATATGGTCGGAATGGGGATGGGTGGCCACGATCCCGTCAAGATGGTCTATTCCCAGGCTGTCAAGAAGGGGGAGGATGACATCGGTTCCGCAACTCCATTCCGGAATGGAGCTTCCACCGTCAACCAGGTAGTTCCTTCCTCCGGGGGTCCTCACCAGCATGGCATCCCCGGACAGACTTCCCCAGGTGGGATCGATGAAGAACACGGTCAGCCTGGGTTCCGGGTCGGGAACAGCCACCATCACCTCGTTGCTCCAGGCCTTGTACCCCTGCTGGTTCCTGGTTTCCAGCGCGTAATGGACGCTGCTTCCGGGAGCCGCGGTGGAGTCGGTGAACGTGAGCATATACCGCCCGGTCCCGGTGAACAGGGAGTGGGCCTGTGAAGGGTTCCCGGGGATGCCGGGGCTGTCGGACCTCCACAGGGTGTAGGACTCGAAGCCTGTGTCGGGGCACTGGGTCCAGCTCAGCATCACCGGGCCGCCGGGCAGGACCGAGGCTACCAGTGTGGAGGGCGTGGGAGCTTCCGGCTGAGGCGCGGCGGGCTGGTTCCCGCAGGAGAGAGCCAGCAGCAGGGGCAGGCAAAGGCGCCTCACTGCACTATCTCCTCTGAGGCGTTCCCAACGCTGTTCATCCTGCCCCACTGAAGAAGGTACAGGTTGTAGTAGATGCCCCGCTTCGCCAGGAGTTCCTGGTGAGTTCCCCGTTCCAGTATCCTGCCGTTGTCGAAGACGAGGATGTTCCCGCACTGCTGTACCGTGCTCAGCCGGTGGGCGACGATGAGGCTTGTCCGGCCGCGCATCAGAACCTCTATGGCTCTCTGTATGAGTTTCTCGGTTGCGGGGTCAACGTTGCTGGTGGCCTCGTCGAGGACAAGTATCTTCGGGTCGTGGGCCAGGGCCCTGGCGAAGCAGATGAGCTGCTTCTGGCCGGTTGAAAGGGTGGCCCCCCTCTCCGCCATCACTGTGTCGTAGCCCTCCGGCAGCCTCTCTATGAAATCCGCGGCCTGGACCATCTCCGCGGCCTCGCGGACCCTGTTCATGGGAATGTTCGACCCCAGCCTTATGTTGTCGGCCACGCTCCGGCTGAATATGAACGCATCCTGCAGGACGATGGCGATGTTCTTCCTGAGGGTTTCGATGGAGTGCTTCCGTATCTCCACGCCGTCAAGGAGAATGCTGCCCTGTCCGGCTTCCCAGAACCTTGTGAGAAGGCTGATCACGGATGTCTTGCCTGCCCCGGTGGGGCCCACCAGCGCCACGCTCCCGCCCGGTTCCACGCAGAAGTCAACATCCCTGAGCACCATCTGGTCGGGATTGTACCCGAACGTAACGCTCCGGAACTCCACTCGTCCCGCAAGGGGAACGGCGGGCGCCGCGTCAGGGGCGTCCGCTATTGACGGGGCGGTGTCGAGGATCCCGAACACCCTTTCACTGGCCGCCATGGCGCTCTGCATGATGTTGTACTTCTCGCTCATGTCCTGAAGGGGTCTGAACATCTGGCGCACATAGCTCAGGAAGGCCACCAGCGCCCCCAGGGTCAGGGCGCTCTGCATCACGCTGAGGCCGCCGTAAACAAGGACAATGGTGGTCCCCAGCTGGGCGATGACCTCGATCATGGGCCGGAAGACCCCGAAGACCACCAGCTGTTTCATGTTGGCCTGGAAGTAGCTTTCATTCGTTGCGAGGAACTGCTCCCTGCGGGCCCTCTCCTGGCGGAACACCTGCACCACCTTGACCCCGCTCAGGTCTTCGGCCAGGTGGGAGTTCAGCTTGGCCAGGTACTTCCTCACATCCCTGTAGGCCTTCCTTGTCATGCGCCTGAAGAAGACCGAGACGACCATGAAAAGAGGCATGACCAGGAGCGAGAGAAGGGCCAGCCTCCAGTTCATGAAGAACAGGATGGCCGCGGTTCCCACAAGCAGGAGCACATCCTTGAAAAAGTTCACAAGCACCGAGCTGAACATCTCGTTCAGCGCTTCGATGTCGTTGGCCACCCTTGTCACGAGACGGCCGGTGGGATTTCCCGTGAAGAAATCCAGGCTTAGTGTCTGGATGTGGCGGAAAAGCCTGCTTCTGAGGTCGTACATGGCCCTCTGACCGGCTATGACCAGGGTCATCACGTGGCCGTACCCGCAGATGAGGCTGACAAGGATCAGGGCGGCCAGAAGCCATGTAAGCGAGGCGATCCCCTCAAGGTCGTCCCCGCGGATCTGGAAAAGCACTCGGGGAGGGACCTTCCGCAGCTCGTTCTCCCTCACCAGCCACCTGTCTCCGGATACGAAGCCGGTTTCTCCGGTGAAGCTCTCCGCCGGGAAGACGTAGAAGGTCTCGGGGAGAAGTCTGGGGTCCAGCCGCACATCGTGGGAGACTCCGGGGTCGAGCCTGTCCAGGGCTGCCTTCCTCACCAGGACCGAATCGGGGCTCAACCTTATGAAGTCGCCCTCGCCGGCCCCCAGGGTCTCTATGGAATCACAGGCTTCCGGCTCGGCGGCGTAGATCTGGTAGAGCTTCGCAAGGTACCTGTCTATGGCGGTCTTGGTGATGTACGGCAGAAGCAGGTCAACCGCCGACGACACCACCATGAACACCATGGCCAGGAGCACCAGCTTCCTGTGGGGCTTCACATACCGCATGAGCCTCTTTACCAGGGCTCCGTCGTAGGCCTTTCCCTCCAGCGCGTCGTCAACGAAAGGGTTCCCGTGGGGCGGCATCAGTCGTCACCTCCCCCCGAGGCCCTCTCGGCCTCCGCCTCCAGCTGCTGCATCCTGTAGAGTTCCGTGTAGAAGCCTTTCATGGCCAGGAGTTCATCGTGGGTCCCCTTCTCCACGATCCTGCCGTTCTCCATCACCAGTATCAGGTCAGAGTGTTTCACAGTGCTTATCCGGTGGGCGATGATGATGGTGGTTATGTCCCGCGTCCGGCTCTTGACGGCCTTGAGTATGCTGTCCTCGGTCTCGGTGTCCACTGCGCTCAGGCTGTCGTCGAGCACGAGGATCTTCGGGCCGGGCGCCAGCGCCCTGGCTATGGCGACCCTCTGCTTCTGCCCCCCTGACAGGGTCACCCCCCTCTCGCCCACGATGGTATCGTAGCCCTGCGGGAAACCCATTATCTCAGAGTCTATGTCAACGGTCCGGGCAAGCTCACGGATCTGGTCCGGCGAAAGGGGGCCGGCTCCGAAAGAGATGTTCCCGCCAATGGTCATTGCGAACAGGAATGTCTCCTGGGGCACGTAACCGAACAACCCTCTGAGGTTTCCCAGTTTCAGGGTCCTTACGTCCCTCCCGTCCAGAAGGACCGTCCCCTCAGGCGGTTCGTACAGGCGCATCAGGAGTTCCACAAGGGTTGTCTTGCCGCTTCCCGTCCTGCCGACTATGCCCAGGGTCTCGCCGGTCCTGACGGAGAACTCCACATCACGGAGCACAGCGGTACCGGTTTCCGGGTACGCAAAGGTGAGGTTGCGGACCTCGATGGAAGGGCCGGGGATCGAAGGGTCGTCGCCGTCGGCTATGGCGGGCAGGGTGTTGATGATCCTCATGAGCCTGCCCATGCTGGCGGCGCCTCTTTGAAGCATGTTCACCACGAAGCCAATGGCCATCATGGGCCATGTGAGCATGGCCAGATAGCTGGAGAAGGCCACGAACTGCCCGAGGCTTATGGTGCCCCCGACGACCATCCTGCCGCCGGCGGACAGGAGGATCGCGTTGCCCGCCAGGGCCAGGGTCATCACCAGCGGCTGGAAGAAACCCCAGACCCTGGCAAGGTGTATGTTCTGGTCCATGTTCAGTCTGGCCTTGGAATCGAAGAGGCTGTTCTCGGAATCCTCGTCTCCGTAGGCCTTAACCACCCTGATGCCGCTGAAGGCCTCCTGAGCCTTGTCGGACAGCTCGCTGAAGGCTCTCTGGACCGAGTCGAACCTGTCATGGATCATCCCGGAGAACCTGGTCACCAGAAGGGCTATGACAGGAAGCGGTATCATTGTCACCAGGGTCAGCCTCCAGTCGATGGTCAGAAGCATTATGATGCTGGCGGCGCTCATGAAGATGGCGTCGAAGCTGGCGATGGTGGCCATGCCGCACGCCATCCTGACAGCGTTGATGTCGTTGGTGGCGTGGGCCATCACGTCGCCGACCTTCGTCTTGTCGAAGTACTGGGCCGGAAGGGTCTGAAGGTGGGTGTAGAACTCGCTGCGCAGGTCCCTGTCTATCCGGTGGCTCGCCCCCACTATGAACCAGCGCCAGAAGAACCTGCAGACCGCCATTCCCAGCGCGATGGCCACCACCGAGAGCCCCATCTTCCAGATGAACCCCGGGCCGGCTTCGCCGGACGCCAGGGAGTCTATCACCCTGCGGAACACCAGGGGGATGAGAAGCTGCAGGCCGTCCACGCCGATCAGGGCAAGGATGCCCAGGAAAAGGGCTTTCCTGTAATTGAGTATCCTGCCGTAGATCAGTCTGAGACTTGACCTGTCGGCTTTTTCCCTCGCGGGCCGCGCCATCAGGAGAACCTCATTCCGTGAAAATGAATGGACCCGGGAATATGGCCGGGAAACCCCCGCTTCCGCAAGGTTGGCCCTCCTGTCGGGACATCACGGGGTGGGAAGGTCTCAGTCCTTCCTGCCCGGCTTCCTCTCCCTTCCGGCAAGCAGGGCCACCAGAAGCCCGAGGAAAAAACCGACGGCGGACGAGAGAAGGACCAGAAGAATGGCCGGAGCCTCGGTCCTTATCCACAGGAACCTTGTCTCGACGGTGGAAGTGTTCTGCAGCACTACTATCACAAGAACAGCGGAAAGGGCAAGGACGAGCACCAGCTTCAAAGTCTTCATGCCATGCCTCCAAATTTCGGGTGAGCGCCTATTCCACGGGGGGACCGGGGCACAGCCCGATCTCGTCCGCACGGGACTTCATCCGGGCCGAGGCGTTCCTCAGCGCGCCCCTCAGAGCCTCCTCGATCACCGGGTGGTAGAAGGGCATTCGCAGTGCCTGGTTCACCGTGAGCCCCTGCTGGACCGACCATGCCACCAGGTGCGCCAGGTGTTCGCCTTCAGGGGCGATCATCTCCGCGCCCAGTATCCTCCCGGATCCCCTGTGGGCATAGACCCTCAAAAGGCCACGGTTACCGCCGGCGGTCATGGCGCGCCCCTGTGTGCCGAAGTCTGCCTGGCCCACAACTGTCACCTCATGGTCCAGCGTTCCGTACCGGGCCCCTGCCGCGGCAATGTTTGGGCTGGTGAACACAATGCCCAGCCTTGCCCTTCTGCAGTGCGCAAGCGGCGTGTCGGAAAGGGCGTTCCTGCCCGCTATGAAGCCGTCGTCAGCGGCTTCGTGGAGGAGAGGCGCCATGCCGTTGGCATCGCCCGCAAGGAACACCCTCAGGCTGCCCACCTGCATGGTGAGCGGGTCAACCGCCGGAAGCCCCCTCTGGTCCAGCGGAACGCCCAGGTTCGAAAGGCCCAGGTCCTTCGTTGCGGGTGCCCTGCCAACGGCGGCCAGCACCCTGCTGAAGCGTTTCCCGGAAACCTCCGCCAACTCCCCGGCGGGTTCCACACCGGCCGGCTTTCCCGGGTGGAGCGGAAACTCGGCGCCCAGCAGTTCCAGTGCCTTCTCCGCCACTGCCGGGTCGGTTATCCCTGCTACGGAAGGGGCGGCATCGAACCCCTCCACCCTGACCCCGAGGCGGCTCATGGCCTGGGCCATCTCGAGCCCTATCGCACCGAGCCCCACAACTGCCATGCTCTCGGGGAGTTCCTCCATCTCGAAGATGGTGTCGCTGGTCAGGAGCAGGTCTCCAAGCGCCCTCCAGGGGCCTGGGACCACCGGGGTTGACCCCGGAGCGATGATCAGCGCCTCGGTCCTTATCTTTCTCCCGTCCACCTCCACCAGGTCCGGAGCCAGGATCCTTGCCCTTCCGGGGATGTTCCTGTCTCCAAGGTTTTCCGTGGCTTCCAGAACTCCCTTCACGAACCTGTCCCGAAGCCTTCTCACCCTTTCCATGACGGCCCTGCCGTCAACCCGGGGGGCGGTGCCTTCCTTGATCCCCATCTCGGCGTACAGAAGCCTCTTGTGGAATACGTTGGCCGCTTCGATCAGGGCCTTTGACGGCATGCAGCCCACCCTGGCGCAGGTGGTGCCGTACGGGCCGTCATTTATCAGCACGAAGTCATCGGTGCGCTTCCTCACCTGGGAAAGCGCTGTCAGGCCGGCGGTTCCGGCGCCTATGATGACCACCTTTCTCCGCTCCATCACAGTACCCCCAGTACATGCATGACCATGACCTTGGGAAGGTCCTCCCGAACAGCCCATCCCTCCCTAGTAAGCTCACCGAGTACATGGGCCCCCGCTGCTCCCTCCTCAACCAGTCTTCCGGCAGGCTGGCCCACAAGAGCGTAGCGGATGCCGGTGGAAGAATCGGTGAGGATCACGGTCTCCGATTTTGATCCCGGGAACAGGACCTCCATGCCACCCTCGATATCCAGGAGCCCCTGGTGGTCCAGCCGGTGTATCCCGAGGGGAATGGGGGCAATGATGTCCAGTTCCTGAACGTTCCCGGTCACTATTCCCCACGAGGCGGTGTCCGCCCATTTCCTAAGTGCCGCGGAGAGGTCACGGGGCGACAGGTCGCCGAAACGTTCCGCCGCGTCAAGGAACACCCGCCAGTCACCTGTTGCCAGGGTCCCGGCTCCCAGCAGGTAGCACTGGGTGTCCATCCTCTGGGCCTGCATCCCCTCGGCGGTCACCATGGTGCGGATGACCCCGTTGATCAGCTCCGGTTCCACATCGCCTTCCGCAACCCTTTGAAGAACCTCGGTCATGAGTGAACAGGCGGTGTGGGGCTGTGAAGTTGTGACATGCATGTACCCCCAGTTCTCGGTGTACGAAACGGTCGCCCCTGCTCCGGAGGCGTAGGTGAGGGCGTTGTCCGTACGGAGCACCTGCCAGAGAAGTTCGTCCACCACCATCATTGCAGCCTGGAATCCGGGCTGGTCCGGGTGGCCGGCGGGAGGGGCGCTGAACTTGACCACCGCATAGGTGGTTGTGGCGTCGGTTTCCCACACGGTCACGGTATCCCGGGGAGCTCCAAGGTACGCCACCTCCGGGAGGGCATCGCCACCGGCGGGCAGCGTTCCGAACCACTCCTCCAGAATGGCCATGAGCGCTCCGGGTTCAGTGGGGCCCGCATGGGTTATCAGAACGTTGCCGGCCCGTACCCTTTGCTCAAGAAGGTTCCTCAGGTCCTCCGCCGAGAAGGAGGAGGCGGTGGCCACGGTACCCTGCGGCCGGAGCAGGTACGGGTGGCCCCGGGGCATGAAGCCCTGGTTCGCCGCGAGCCACACCGTCTGGTCAGGATCCACCAGTTCCAGGCTAAGTTGGGAGACCGCCTGCCTTCTCACCCTTTCCACCGATTCTTCGGAGAGTTCAGGTTCCGACAGGCATTCGGCCAGGCCTTCCGCCAGAAGGGGAAGGTCCTCGGTGAGGCATCGCAGGTGGATGCGGCTGAAGTCGTAGTTGTAGCTGCCGGAAAGCTCGGCCCTGGTCCGGTCCATCAGCTCCCGCCACCTCTCCCCGGGGAAGTTTCCTCCGCCTGCCATGGCGGCCTCCAGGGCCATTGCTTCCAGCCCCTGGCTCTCCTGATCCCTCAGGCGGGTCCCCCCGATGAGGAACACGGACAGCCCCTCGACCTCGCCGGGTATCCACCGGGAAACCACCGTTATCCCGTTGCCGAGCTGAAAGCTGGATACATCCCCCGGAAGTATCGCGAGGGCGAGGCAGAGAATCGTCCAGATCATGGCGTTCCTCCCTCGGGGGTCACCAGGAACACGGCGCGGGGCCTTCCGGTGACGTACCGGCGCACGAAGTCCGTCACCTGCGGAAGCCCGGTGACGGCTATGCTGTCTTCGTAGGATTCGTAGTACTCCAGGCCGTCACCCTGAACCCACCAGAAGGGAAGGCTCTCCACGGCCAGGTCGCGGGAGGATTCCCGCGAGAGCATCCTCTCCCTCCGCAGCAGTTCCCTCGCCATGGAAAGACCCTCCTCATCGAAGTAGTCCGGTGAGGTCATGGCTTCCAGCTCTTCCGTGAGAAGTCTCAGCCCCTCCTGTACCATGTCCGGCGGAAGGGTACCGCCCAGGGTGATGGATGGTGAGAACCGCTGGGTGTGGTAGCTGCCGTACACCTGGGAAAAGGGGCCCCGGGTGACGAGGTTCCTCTGGAACCGTCTGCTTGACAGCGCCAGGTAGCTCCCCCAGACATCCCCCGCGTAGGTTGCCGGTCTGTCACCGGCGATGGTGGGCCCCTCCATCATTATCCTCACCAGCCCCACGCCCGCCGGGCCGGAGACCGCAACGACAGTGTCGCTCCGGATCCGGATGGCCTGCTCCATGGAATCGTAGGGGCTGCCTTCTCCCCTGGCCCACCCGCCGAACGTCTCGGCGGCGGCCTTCAGGGCTTCCTCCTCGTCAACGTCGCCCAGGATGAAGAGGGCGGCGTTGTCCGGCGTGTAGTACGTCTCCTGGAACGAGAGCATCACCTCCGGCGTGGCGGAGTTGATCACGTCAAGGGTTCCTATGGTGTTCCCCCGCCAGGGCTTTGGATAGACGGTGTTCTCCACCGCCTTCCATAGGTTCCACCAGGGCGAAGAAGCGTTCCTCAGGTACTCGTCGGTTATCACCGCCCTCTCCCTCTCCATCTCCGCCATATCGAAAAGGGGCGTGAGCACCGCGTCCCGCATGAACTCCATGCCCTGCGGGAACAGCGAGCTTTCGAGGGTGATGTAGTATCGCACCACCTCGGTTGACGTGGTGGCGTTCCTTACGATGCCCAGGGCTCTCAGCCTGCTGTTGTAGGCGGTCTGATCGGGCAGTGACGAATTGCCCTTGAAGAACATGTGCTCGTAGAAGTGGGCGAGCCCGTTCGTCTCGGGGGTCTCGCATGTCGCTCCGGTCTTCACCGCCACGCAGATTGTCACCACAGGGGCCGCCGCGTCCCTGGCCGCGAAGACCTGCAGTCCGTTCGGAAGCACGGTGCGGCTCAGGGTGACGCCCAGCAGGTGGATCATCAAAAGGGCTGCGTTCAAGGTTTCCTCTCCCTTCAAAGGCTGCTGGAGGTGATATACACCAGGCACGGCACGGTTCCCACCTGGGAATCGCTGCGGCATGTCCGTATGTTCCAGCCGAAGGAGAAACTATGGATTGGCGGGTTCAGGACGGAATTCTTGCATGCCCCCCTCTCGTGCAGGGGCACGTGCACCTCTGCCAGACGCTTTTCCGCGGAATGGCCGAGTCCAGGCGCCTGCTCCCCTGGCTGGAACGGCGCATCTGGCCCCTCGAGGCTTCACACGACGCGGAAACGATGGCTGTATCAACGATCATGGGCCTTGCGGAGCTCTTCTCATCGGGAAGCTGTTCCCTTCTCGACATGGGTTCGGTGCGCCACTCCGACGTGATCGCAGGCATCCTTTCCGAAAGCGGGGCGCACGCCCTGCTGGGGAACGCCCTGATGGATATCGGGCCGTCGTTCATCGCCAGGCCCCTTCACTGGCTTCAGGAGGAGACCGAACGTGTTCGGGGGCTCTGCCGGGGCGGCACGGTTTACGCCTTCACGCCCCGGTTCGTCCTGTCCTGCTCCAGGGAGCTGTGGGCATGGCTGGCAGCCGAGGATCCCTTGATAGTACGCTCCACCCACAGCTCCGAGGCGCCGGGGGAGATGGAGGACGGCAGGATAAGGGCGGCGGGTGGAAACGTGCGCCTTCTGCGGGACCTGGGGTTCCTGGGCCGGCGAACGGTACTTGCCCACTGCGTGCATCTTCTGCCGGGCGAACTGGGGATACTGGCGGAAACGGGGACCGCGGTGGCCCATTGCCCTTGGGCCAATCTGAAGCTCGGAAGCGGGATGGCCGATGTACCGGCCATGCTCCGGCAGGGTGTCACCGTAATGACAGGAAGCGACGGGGCGGCGTGCAACAACAGCCTCGATGCCGCAGGCGACGTTCGCCTGGCCATGGGCATCGCATCTGTGAAGGGCGACCCCGGCCTTGTCACGGGTGACAAGTGGTTCTCCATGGCCGCCGAAGGCGCGGCGGACTTTCTCGGTTTCGATACGGAGGAAGACCGGGTGGAGATACGGCTTTCCAGCCGGGAAGAGGACGAGCTGCACACTTGCGAAGACCCGTGGCGCTACATTCTGGAGCTGGACTGGAGGCACAGGGTCAGGAAACTGGTGTCCGGCGGCAGGGTGGTCTATCAGGACGGTGAGTTCCCGACCCTGCCGGCCCTGCCGATCTCCGTGAAGAAGGCCAGGGAGAGGGTGCTCTCGGGGATGTCCCGCCTCGCATGAAGAACGGGCGCTCCGTGGAGGTGGCCGTCCCGAGGCCGGTCTGGGGAACGTTCAGCTACCTTCTTCCCCCTGAGCTTGACGGGGGCGCAGTTCAGGGCTGCAGGGTGGCGGTGGAGCTGGGCGGCTCCAGGGTGGTGGGAGTGGTCTGGTCCGAAGCCGGCTCCCGGGATGTCAGCGGCCTGAAGCCGGTTCTGTCAAGGCTTGACCCTTCCCCGCTTCCCCCTCGATGGGTGCTGGAGCTGGTGGGCTGGATGGCCGACTACTACCACGCCCCACAGGGTCTATGCGCCGGCTGCGGCTTCCCTCCGGGAATGCAGGGCTCAGCGATCAGGGTGCTTGACGTCCGGAAGGGCGCCGAGCTCCTTAAGGTCTGCAGGAAGCCGGGGCTTTACCTTTACGATCGTGTGCTCGCTTCATGTCCCTCCGGTTACCCCTTCGATCAGGTCCTGTTCAGGGATGCCGGGAAAGGCCTGGTCTTGCAGCTCTACAGGCCCGGATCACTGCCTCCCCCAAGGTTCGAACGGGTGGTCGAGGCGCTTGTGGAACCGGGAGAGCTTGTGGCGGCGGCCCAGGCCATCAGGGGAAGGGCGCCAAAACAGGCGGAACTTCTTGCCAGGGTGGCCACGGCAGCGGAACCCGTTTCCAGCTCGTGGCTCCTGGGCCGGTCAGGCGCATCCAGGGCCTCCCTGAACCGCCTTGTTCTGCAGGGGCTGGTCACCGAGCGGAAGCGCGAGGTACCGCGAGACCCCCTGTTGAGCGTTCCGCAGCAGCCACACCCGGCCCCCGAGCCGTGCCCCGCCCAGAAAACCGCCGTGGAGGCAGTCCTCTCCGCCGGAAAGGGAACCTTCCTCCTTCACGGGGTAACTGGGAGCGGCAAGACCGAGGTGTACCTGAGGGTCATCGAAAGGGTTCTGGGAACGGGAAGACAGGCGCTGGTGCTGGTCCCCGAGATCAGCCTCACCCCGCAGCTCGTCAACCGCTTCAGCTCCAGGTTCCCGGGACGGGTGGCCGTACTTCACAGCGGTCTCTCCCGGGGGGAGCGGCTGGATACCTGGAACATGGTCCGGCTTGGGGAGAGACCCATTGTCATAGGCGCCAGAAGCGCGCTTTTCGCGCCTCTGCCCGATCCTGGCGTGATAGTGGTGGACGAGGAGCACGACGGGAGCTACAAGCAGGGGGAGCTTCCCTTCTACAACGCCCGGGACATGGCGGTGCTACTTGGCTCGAAGCTCTCCGTCCCGGTGATACTCGGTTCTGCCTCACCGTCCATCGAGAGCTTCCGGAACGCTCTCACAGGCAGGTACCGGCTTGTTGAACTCCCGGAGCGGGTGGCCGGGGGTGCGATGCCGGTGGTTCGCACCGTTGACACCCGGGGCCTGGATAACAGGCTGGTGACGGATGCACTGCTTTCAGCCATCGGCAGGCACACAAGCAGGGGGGGGCAGGCGATCCTGCTGGTGAACAGGAGGGGGCACTCCCCGGTGCAGATGTGCTTCTACTGCGGCCACACCGAAAGATGCCCCGGGTGCGGGATCGCCCTGACCTATCACAGGCGCGGCGAGATCCTGAAATGTCATCACTGCTCCTACTGGAAGGCCGCCGGGGGACGGTGCGGCGCGTGCGGGGCGGGGAGGTTCTTGAGGACCGGGCCGGGGATACAGAAGGTAGAGGAGATCCTGGCCAGGCAGCTTCCCGCTGCAAGGGTGCTCAGGATGGACTCAGACACAACCAGGGGAAGATCATCCCACAGAAGGATACTCGACAGGTTCAGAAAGGGCGAGGCTGAGATCCTTCTGGGTACGCAGATGGTGGCCAAGGGGCATGATTTCCCCAACGTGACCCTGGTGGGAGTGATAGCGGCCGAGATGGGGCTGTCGCTCCCCGATTTCCGCAGCGCTGAAAGGGTGTTCTCGCTTATCCTTCAGGCCGCGGGCCGGGCGGGAAGGGGCAGCGAGCCCGGCGAGGTCATCGTTCAGACCGGTTGCCCGGACGATCCGGCCATCAGCGCCGCCTGCGGGCTGGACTACCGCCGGTTCGCCACCGGCGAGCTTCTTGTCCGCAAGGTGCTTGAGTACCCCCCGTTCCGCCGGATGTTGCGGCTTGTCTTTCAGGGTCCCGTGGAGTCAGAGGTTGAAGGCGCAGCAACCAGGACAGGAACAGCGCTCTCCACCCTGCCCGGGGTTCGGCTGAGGGGACCGGGCCCGGCTTCGCTTCCGAGGATAGGCGGCCGCTTCAGATGGAGCATCATGGTCACGGCGGCTGGGCACAGGGACCTGTGCGAGGCGGTTGCCGCTGCAGAAAAGGCGTTCGGGAGGGCGGCAGGGGTCAGGATGACCGTGGATGTGGATCCCCAGGACATGCTCTAACGGATCTCGAGCCCCCTGAAAAGGTCCTCCTGGTCTCCAGAGCCCCTTGCCGAGATGCATCCGGCGATCTCATGGAACAGTTTGCCCGTTGGCCCAATGGGCTCCAGGGCATCCCTTATCATCAGCTCGGCTTCCACAAGCGAATCACGCGAATCCGACAGATGCAGCATGGCCGATGCCCTTCCCAGGGCCAGCCCCGCCAGGGATGCTGTTTCGGCCTGTGACGCCGGCGCTCCCGCTGTGACCGCCCCCATCCTCGCCGCGAGGGAAGCCAGCCTTCCGTTCCAGCTCACAGTCATAAGCGAATGGCTGCCGAAGCTCATGGCCTCAAGTATCCCCGCTGCGCAGTTCAGAACCAGATCGGTAAGGCAGAGCGACAGGGGGGCGTCCAGCCGGCAGAGCATCTTCACGGCCAGGGGCAGCATGGCATCACCGGCCAGTATCCTTCCCGCCTCCGGAGGGCCTCCGGCGTCGTAGCCTTCGAGACAGGGAAGTTCCACGCCCACCGAAGGCACAGCGTGTGCGGCGGTGGCCCCGGCCAGGAGCATCACCGCAGCCGATGACGGAAGCCCCTTCTCCGCCGGCGCTCCGCACCATTGTGCCGATGCGCAGGAAAGAAGGGAGAGGTTCCACAGGCCTGAAAGGGGGATCGAGCTGCGAAGCCTTTCGGTCCATTGCTCCGGAAGCCCGCTTGTCTCCTTGCAGAAGGCCTCTTCAAGAAGGGCTGCGAGACTGCTTCTAAGACCTGTCACCGGCCTGCTCCGGCTGGATGCCGCTCTGGTGGGGGTAGAACGCGTGATAGAGCCTTCTCTTCAGCGCGCTGTCGCTCAGCGAGTGGGAAAGGACGCCCTTGATGGCAAGCCTGATGGCGCCCGTCTCCTCGCTCACCAGAACGCTCACGGCGTCGGTCCGTTCGCTGATGCCGATCCCCGCCCGGTGTCTCCCTCCGAAACCTTCGATCCCCAGGTGCATGGGCAGAAAGGCGTGGGCCATGACTATCTTTCTGTCCTTTATCACCAGGGCGCCGTCATGAAGCGGCCCTGGGGACGTGAGCATGGCCTCCACCAGCACCGGGACGAATTCGATGCCCGGAAGGGTGTGATGGTCGCGGCAGAACCTGGTCAGGTCCTCGTCGCGCTGGATCACGAAAAGGGCGCCCATCCCCTTTCTGCTCAGCGAGCTGCATGTGACCACCAGGTTCTCGATGAAGACGTCCTGTATCTGGCCGGGCCTGCTCCTGTTCAGGAACTCCATCTCCCTAAGTGAGCGCCCCAGCCTGCCGAGAAGGTCCTTGATCTCTTCGTGAAAGATGATGATCAGTGCGACCGGAAGGATCTTGGCGGCCTCTTCCAGTATCATGCCTGTGGCGTGGAACCTCATCTGCTGAAGCACGATGGCCATGATCACGAAGATGGCCACCGCTATCACCACACGCATTCCGGGCTGGTTCCAGATCGCCCTGAGAAGAAGCCAGACGAGAACGGTAAGGAAAAGGACGTCGAAGAGCTGGGTCAGCCAGAAAAGGCTCAGGAAGGGGCTTCCCAGAAGGTTGAAGCTCAAGGCCGCATCCCTTCCAGGGCGGCGGACACAGCCCGGGAGGACTCCTCAACGTTATGCACCCTGAGCACATCCGCCCTGTCGGCTGAAAGCGCCGATACAAGTGCAGTTGCCCAGTCCCTTCGGGAGGCGTCGGCCTCTCCTGACAGAAGGCCGAGAAAGCTCTTCCTTGAATGGCCCAGCACAACCCTGCAGCCTGTGACACGCCTTATCCAGGGTACCGAGCGTATCAGGCTGAGGTTGTCCCACGGGCGCTTGCCGAAACCGATTCCGGGGTCCACCAGGATCCGTTCCCTTTCCACTCCGGATTCCACCAGACATCGTATCCGGTTCATAAGATAAAGCGCCACCTCTGAAACAGCATCCTCATAGACTGGGCAGGTCTGCATCGTGGCAGGCGTGCCCCTCATGTGCATCAGGATCACGGCTGCGCCGGTCTCCGCCGCGAGCCCTGCCATTCCCGGGGTTTCCATGCCGTTAACGGAGTTGATGATCCGGGCCCCGGCTTCAATGGCCATCCGTGCCACCTGCGGCTCGGTGGTGTCTATGCTGACCACGGCGTCCGAAGCCTTCACGATGCCCCTTATGACGGGGATAACCCGGTCTGCCTGCTCCCCGGGAGGAACGGGCCGGGAGCCGGGCCTCGTGGACTCACCGCCCACATCAATGATGGATGCCCCCTGCCGGTGCATTTCAAGGCCGCGCTCAACAGCCCTTTCCGGCTCCTCCCAGAGCCCGCCGTCGCTGAAGGAGTCCGGTGTGCAGTTCAGCACGCCCATGAACAGAGGCACTGCGCCGAATCGAAGCACCCTGCCGTCGAAGGCGATCGAGTCGGGGGGATCCGGCGGCCCGAGGAACCGGGCGATGACGTCGCCAAGGGCCTCCAGCTGGAACGGCTGCCCCCTGAGCGACTCACAACCGGCCCTGACCGTCTTCCCGGTCCCATAGACAAGGGCCCTGCTCTCCGGAACTCCGCAGGTGAGCACCAGACGGTGCACCAGGGCATCGGCGCCCGCGGCAAGCATGCACTGTTTGAGAATTGAGGCCGCCGGGGCCTTCAACGGGCCTGTAAGGAAAGTCAGGACATCCCGCCTCTCACTTACCCTTGCCCATGCGTCCCCGTCGCAACCCAGCTCTTCCATCGTCCTGCGCCACTGATCCCGGCCTTCCAGCAGGACGGGACGAACCGGGTCCATCATCTGCTGCGGATGCTCCTGCCGATGAGGGAAAGGGCTTCGGTCCTCGTCTCCAGCCGCCGCAGGTGGCCCCGCATGGCGCTGGTTACGATGCGGGAATCCCGCTTCTTTACCCCCCTCATGGCAAGGCACATGTGCTCCGCCTCCATGACCACCATCACCCCCTTGGCTCCTATCTCGTTCATGAGCGTATCGGCGATCTCGGTCGTGAGCCTCTCCTGAATGGTGGGTCTGGCGGCCAGGGTTTCCACAAGTTGAACTATGGAACCAAGGCCGGCTATCCTGTCGTCAGCCGGCAGATAAACAACGTCGCACCTGCCCAGGTACGGCAGAAGATGGTGCTCGCAGAGCGAGGCGAAGCTGATGTCCTTGACGATTATCATCTCGTTCTGGTCGGCGACGCACATGGTGGATATGGGTTTCCTCACATCGCCCATGAGCCCGCGGCAAAGCTCGGCCATGGATTGGGCCACCCTCTCGGGAGTGTGCTTCAGACCCGGTCTGTCAGGATCCTCCCCGATACCCTCTAAAAGAAGCCTGACTCCCTCAGCTATCTTCTTCGGGTCCTGCATCCGCCGTCCCGCCTTCCGGTTCCCTGCGCTCGAGGTCAATGCCCGGAAAGACCTTCCCGGGCCTGAGCTCGTTCAGGAGAACGCCGATCTCCTCGGCGCCCAGGGTCTCCTTCTCAAGAAGCAGCTGCGTCAGCCGTTCGACCACGTCGCGGTTGCTTTCCAGAATGGCCTCGGCCTTGCCGTAGGCTTCGTCCAGAAGCCTTTTCACCTCGGCGTCAACTGTTCTTGCGGTATCCTCGCTGAAGTCCTTGATACGGGTCATGTCCCTGCCCAGGAAGATGGGGCCGGTCTGGTCGTGAAGGACCACCGGGCCCAGGGTCTGGCTCATTCCCCACTCGCATACCATTCTGCGGGCAAGGTCGGTTGCCTGCATCAGGTCGTTGCCGGCGCCGGTGCTTCTGGTGTTGAGGAAGATGCTTTCAGCGGCCCTTCCGCCCATGGCCCTGGCCAGCATGCTCAAAAGGAACTCGTACGAGTAGTTGTGTCTGTCGTCCCTGGGAAGGAAGCTGGTGAGCCCCAGCGCCCTGTCCCGGGGAACGATGGTGACCTTGTGAACAGGGTCGGAGTGGGGCACGAAGATGTTCACGATGGCGTGACCGCTCTCGTGGTAGGCGGTGAGAAGCCTTTCCTCGGTGTTCATCACCAGGGTATGCCTCTCAACGCCCATGAGGATCCTGTCGGCGGCATACTCGAAATCCTCCTGGTGGATCATTTTCACGCCTCGCCTGGCGGCCTTCAGGGCTGCCTCGTTGGCCAGGCTCTCAAGGTCGGCTCCGCTGAACCCGGGAGTCCGCCTTGCTATCTTCTCAAGGTCAACGTCCTTGTCCAGGGGTTTCTTCGCGGTGTGAACGCCAAGGATCGCCTTGCGGCCCTTGATGTCGGGAAGGTTGACGACCACCCGTCTGTCGAAACGGCCCGGGCGGAGCAGTGCGGGGTCAAGGACATCCGG
The DNA here is from genome assembly GCA_964541235.1 of uncultured bacterium. Taxonomy (GTDB): domain Bacteria; phylum Fermentibacterota; class Fermentibacteria; order Fermentibacterales; family JCC-6; genus UBA6080. Next base: position 103,524 of record CAZIPI010000002.1, read on the forward strand.
CCTGTTGGTGGCCGCCATGACTATGACAGCCTGGTTGGATTCGAAACCGTCCATCTCCACCAGAAGGGCGTTCAGGGTCTGTTCCCTTTCATCGTGGCCCCCGCCGAGACCGGAGCCCCTGTGTCTGCCAACCGCGTCTATCTCGTCTATGAAGATTATGGATGGGGACTTCACCTTGGCCTGCACGAAGAGGTCCCTTACACGGCTTGCCCCCACACCCACGAACATCTCCACGAAATCGCTTCCGCTCAGGGAGAAGAAGGGAACCTTGGCCTCGCCTGCCACGGCTCTTGCGAGGAGTGTCTTGCCGGTACCGGGAGAGCCCATGAGTATCACTCCCCTTGGGACCTTTCCCCCCAGCCGCTGGAACTTGGAGGGCTCCCGCAGGAACTCGATTATCTCCTCAAGTTCGGTCTTGGCTTCGTCGCAGCCGGCCACGTCCTCGAAGGTCGTCTTGGGTCTGTCGGCGCCCACGGCCCGGGCACGGCTCTTGCCGAAGCTGAAGACCTTTCCTCCTCCCATGGCGTTCCGCATTATGAAAAGCCAGAACACCAGAAGCAGGAGCATGGGGCCCAGGTTGAACAGGAAAGTGAAAAAGTCCACCTTGGGCGGTTTGCCCTCGACCGCTACGCCGTTGTCCAGCAGGGCGCGGATGGCGGCCTGGTCCTCGAAGGGAACGAAGCTCTTGAACTTCAGGTACTCCACGCCCTCCACGGTCTGCGGAGAGCGGAACTCCCCCTCCACCAGTCCGCCGGTGTAGAGGGTTGCCGACCTCACCGAGCCCCTTTCCGAGAAGTTCATCAACTGGGAGTAGGTGATGTCCGCGGCATCGCTGCCCCGGTTCATCACCGCCACCAGTGCGTATGCGAAAAGTCCCAGCAGAAGCCAAAGAGTTATGGTTCTGAGAGAGCAGCCCGCAACGGGCGGCGGCTGGTTGTCGTCGGGTTTCTTACCGTTCCCTCGATTGATGTCCATCAGGGACCTTTCATTGAAGAACCGCCACGAAGGGCAGGTTCCGGTACAGACCTCCTGGACCGTCAAGGCCGTAGCCGACCACGAAATGGTCAGGGATCTCGAAGAGCGCCCTGAAGATCTCAACCTCGACCAGTCTTCGGGACGGCTTGTCGAGAAGGGCTACTGTCCGCAGGCCGGCAGGTGACCTTGACTTGATCAGTTTTTGAATATACGCCAGGGTCAGCCCGGTGTCTACGATGTCCTCCACCAGCAGGACCTGTTTTCCCGCAAGAGGGACCGAGGTGTCCAGGGTCAGCCTGACCTCACCCGAGGATGCGGTGCTGTCGCCGTAGCTTGCGGCGCCCATGAAATCCACTGACACCCGGCAATCCATGGCCCTCACCAGATCGGATGCAAAAACGAAGGAGCCCTTCAGCACCGGCAGCACCACCACCTCGCAGTCGCGGTAGAGGCCGCTGAGCTCCCTTCCCAGCTCCGTGGTGCGCTCCCTTATGGACTCTGCCGTGATCAGGGTCTTCATCGGAACCTGTCCTCCCTCGCCCGTGTCCGCAGGGTTTCACCGTCGGCTACAAGCACCAGGCCCCCGGGAAGAACGTGTTCCCCCTTGCCGCCCGAAAGGAGCCAGGCATCCGTTTTCCTCAACTCGGCCGCCCCCGACCTGGGTCTGCCGGCCATTGCCCACAGAAGGGTCAGCCTGAGGGCGTCCGGGTTTTCCGAGTACTGCCTGAGGGAAATCCCCTCTCCGGCACCTTCGGCCACGAGGTCCTGCAGGTCCCGCCACTGAGACAGCAGTGCTGAGGACCTGGCCAATCCGTCCACGGCTTCGGGGAACTGCTTCTCCAGAACTGGCATGACGTATCGCCGTATCCTGTTCCTTGCCTGGGCCGCGTCAAGGTTGGTGGGGTCTTCGCGCCAGGCCATCCCGTTATCCGAAAGGAAGGTCCTTACCTGGAGCCTTGTGATGTCCAGAAGCGGGCGCACCACCCTGCCCCGGCCCCGGTAGTCCATGCCCCCCAGTCCCCGCAGGCCGGACCCCTCCATTAGCCTCATCAGAAGGGTCTCTGCCCTGTCGCTCATGGTGTGGGCAACCGAGACTATGGTGCCGCTCTCCTTGTACAGCCGGTTCCTCACCAGGCTCCACCGGCTTTCCAGGGAGCCTTCGCCGGGTCCTGCGGGTGATTCGATCCGGCATGGTATCCCCATGCATGAGCATGACTCTCGTACGAAATCGGCATCCGCTCCCGAATCGGGACGGATGCCGTGGTCAACGTGAAGGACCTGGATCTCCCAGCCCCTTGCGGGGCCGAACCTGTGAAGCAGGTGGAGCATGGCCATGGAGTCCGCCCCTCCGGAGACCGCCGCCGTCACCCTGGCCCCCTTCGGCAACAGGCCTTCCCGCTTCACCGTACCCAGAAACACCTTCTCCACCGTGTTCACTCGAGGAATATAAGGGACGGACTAAGAAAGATTAGTTTATCGCGATATAATTTTGTACTGCAACAACTTAACCAAGGCAGGCGGAGAAGAGGCGCAACCATTTGTAGCTATACAGTCAGTAACTGTATAACCAGTAACTGCTTACCTCGGTAAACTAATTTATCTAAGTCCGTCCCCACAGGAGGGGGCAGCCCGGATGGGCTGCCCCCGGCATGGTAGCGGCGAAGGGACTTGAACCCCTGACCCGCGGATTATGATTCCGCTGCTCTACCAACTGAGCTACACCGCCGTCGAGAGCCGCAAGAATAGTACCGGACAGTGCTGTATGTCAAGAGCTTTCAGGCTCTGTCAGCCTCATCTTCCACATTATCCTGTCGCCGTCCGAGAGCCGTTTCAGCCTGGTGAGAGCCAGAACGAGACACACCAGGAAGGCCAGGGCTGAAACGCCCAGCAGGACAAGGATAGCCATGAGCGGAACCGGGAGATAGTACTGGAACCAGTAGGCCGTCGCAGCCACCGCCAGCAGAATGGACGGGGATATCAGCAGCCAGGCTATGCTTCTCTGCATTCGCCCCCTCTTCTCCATCCAGCGCTGGAACATCTGGGTGCGCTGCACGTTCTCATCTGTCCCCATCATGTCTGAGCCTTTCCATAAGAAGACCGAGTACCCTGTCCCGGGCATCCGCTTCAAGGGCTCTGCCCTCGTCCTGAAGACGGAGCAGAAGCGCGGTCGCTCCGGACCATTCGATCATGCTCGCGGTCACCTTGTAGTCGCGGACCACGTCAAGCAGAGCCCTGAACCGGTGGACCTCCCCCTTCCGGCCGCAGCAGATCACGGTTGCTTCACGCCGCCCCATGTTTTCGATATCGACCCAGGCAGGCTTCTCATCCCCTTCGGAGTCCTGAATGACCCTCCGGATGGTCTCGAATGCCAGCTGAATGTGCTGCGCCAGCTCCTCGGAAGACACCGACGCCCTGAGGAAGTCTTCCAGACGGTAGTAGAAATCCGTAACCAGCCCGTCGGGAATGTCGCGGAGTATGCCCTTGACTATCTCCAGCTGCCTTACGTCGTTCAGGCGCATCCCCTGATCGAAGTCGCGGAACTTCCCATAGGCTTCGCGGATCCCTGACTTGATGGCCAGATAGGCGTCTTCCATGTCGTTGAACTCGCTGCGCTGGACCATGATGTCTATAACGTCAACCCATATGTCGCCGTAGAATGACGGGCTTTTGAAGCTGGAAACCGAAAGCCCGGTCTTCTCGTTGATCCTGTCCACCATTGTAAGGACCCTGTTGTCGTGCTCACGGGAATCGCTGGTGCCCTGGGTCACCACCAGCAGTTTCAGCTTCGCGGCAAAGGTCTCGGTGGTCTCGAGGGCAAGGTAAGCCTGGTTGATCCCGGTTTCCCGGCACTCCTTCATCAACAGGGGGATGAGAGCCCTGGCGTAGTTCTCCCTGCCGCCGTACCTGTGGATGCGGACCAGTCTTTCCAGCCTGTTGGAAACCAGAAGGCTGTTCAGGGTGGCGGTTATGCAGCTGACCTCCTGGCGGGTGGCGGGAAGCCCGGAAGGACCAGACATCTCCACCCTCACCGACACTATGCCGTCAGGGGTGGTGTAGCGCCTCTGGTGCCTTATGGTGGAACCCGGCCAGGCGTAACTCAGAGCGGTGAGCAGGTTCTGGAACGAGATATCCCTCTCGTACCCTACAAGGTTGATCCCTGTCAGGTGCTCCGACTCGGTCCTGAGGTTCTTCACCTTGAACGCCGCGCGGCCCCTGCTGCGCCGGACCTTCCTTATCAGATCGTTGTTCGTCTTCACCATCCATGCCAGGTCGGAGGGTTTCCTCTCCCCAAGGTACTGGTCGCTTCTGGCGCTGATGAAGAGCACAAGCTCTCCCTTGGCGCCTGATATGTCCCTGGGAATGTTCCCTCGATATAGCGACTCGAGTTCCTCGCGGATGGCCTCGTAAACCTCAATCCTCTCCGCCGCGCGGCTCAGCAGGCTCATGGTGCCCTCCCGGCCCACGGCGAGTTTCTTCAGAAGTGTCTTCAGCCTGACCGCGTCCTGGTTGAAGGATGCCCGCTTGGCTTCGTCGGGGGTGTAGATGCCGGTGATTATCACCCCCTGCCGCCTGCCTTTGACCTCGTGAGCGAAACCGTCGATGAAGTCAAGGTTCCAGCCCAGGTGATGAAGCTCGCCGATGACGATGGAAGCCAGCCCCGCCCAGTCCCCGGCGGATACCGCCACCAGCGAATGGTTCCCGGTCTGGCGCGTAATGACCCTTACTTCGCCGTCACCCTGGTCAAGGTCGTTGAATATCTGCTTCCTGTAAGCCTGTGAGATGCTGCAGAAGCTGTTTGGTGACATCCCCGCCTTCCTTGACGCTGGATTGCCCGTGCCTTAGTATGCCGCCGCCGAGGGCGAATAACTCAGCTGGCTAGAGTGCCTGCCTTACAAGCAGGATGCCGGGGGTTCAAGTCCCTCTTCGCCCACCATTGTCAAGGGGGTGAGGCCGGAACCTCACCCCCTTCAGCGTGCGAACCTGAATCCTGCGTACCAACATCGGTCACCTGATGCAAACACCCTGCACCAGCCTATCGTCATGGCATCCTCGTCCTGCGCCCAGCTGCCGCCCTTGAGTACGAAGGATGAGTCATCCAGGACGATCTCCGCCACATTACCGGCAAGATCGGCAAAACCAGCCTGCGACAGCGGGTACGATCCGACGGGGGCCGTGTAGGGAAACCCGTCGGCGTCGCGCTGTTCCCATTCGCCCAGGGCAAGGTAGTTGCCGGGAATACCGGGAGCCTCTTCAGGGGTCAGGCGTCCCCAGACGAACTGGGATCCGATGTCACCCGTGAGACCCCGGGAAGCGGCGTACTCCCACTCGTCCTGTGTGGGAAGCCTGAGCCCCAGGGCAGCAGCCACCCTTGAAGCCTCGTCGGGGCTCACATTGACCACCGGATGCCCCGGCATCTCGGACACGTAATCGGAAACGCCGGGAAAACGCGGGTCGGGAGGCATTTCGACCCGGGCGGCCTGTGCGGCGCCGGCGTAGAACCTGTTGGTGACTTCGCAGGCCATGAGGCTGAACGTTTCCACATTCACAGAGACGCCTGAGGAGTTGGTGAAGGACCCGCCGGGGACCAGGACGAACAGCGTGTCCTCCCTGGTCATGGGTCCCACTGCCAGCGGGGACGTGTTCTCATTGCCGTCGCCGCACGCTGACAGCATGGCGAGAATACAGACGACCAGGAAAAGGAGCCTTTTCACCGGGTCCCGTTCCCGCCCCCCGGACGGACGATGATACCAAGGGGGATCATCACGCAGTATCCAAGGATCAGCAGTATCGGCGAGACAGACACGTGTCCGGCCCTGAGAAGGAACCATCCCAGCGTGATCACCAGCAGGCCCGCTATGAAAAGAACATAGTTGAGAGTTCCCAGGGGTGCTTCTTCCACGCTTCCCTTGTCGCCCTTTTTCGATTCTGCGCCAGTCTTCTTACCGGAAGCCATATCCTTCCCTTCAGCAGTCAGTGTTCGGGTAGTAATTTACACATTTCCCACGGAAAAGTCAGGTGCTGACCCAACCGTGCCTTTCAGCCTGAAGTATGGCCTCTCCAACCACGAAGAAGCTTCCGGTCACGAGCATTCTTCCGTGCCCGCAGAACTCCCGGCAGTCAGCAAGGGCCTCTTCGATGGAGGGGCAGGGAACGCACCTGACTCCCGCACGTTCAAAGGCCAGTGAGAGTTCCCGTGCCGGAAGCATTCTCTCGCTCAGTGGAGTCACCGCGAACACCGGACCCACTGAACCCGCCAGCATGTCAACCATTCTCTGCCACGGTTTGTCGGCAAGGAACCCTATGACGGCCGGAACCGGTTTCTCCCACTCCCGGATGTGACACAGAAGGGCCTCCATGGACTCGGGATTGTGCGCCACGTCGAAGAGCACCTGAGGGTCTCCCTGTCTCATGTCAAGCCTTCCCGGCCACATGAGCCCCGTGGAGCACAGGTTGTCGTACACAGCCGCTATCTCATCGGCCTTCCCGGGGAACAACTCGATGGCGGCCGCAAGGGCGAGACCGCCGTTCAGCTTCTGATGACCGCCGGGCAGCGGGGCTCTCGAGACGTGAGCGGGGCCGATGCGGCGCAGATGCAGGCGGCTCACGGCCTCCTCGATCACAGCCTCCACGTCCTCGGACTGCGGGGCAGCAACGAGAAGCGTCCCCTCGCCGGCTATGGCCACCTTTTCGGTGGCGATAAGCGGTCTTGTGGCGCCAAGGATCCTGCTGTGCTCGATCTGGACCCCGGTGAAGACCGAGGCTTCGCCGCTGAACACCCTTGTGGCGTCCAGTCGGCCTCCAAGCCCTGCCTCGGCGATGACCCATTGGGCTCCCTGCCGGGCGAAATACCAGGCAGCCATTGCAGTGGTTATCTCGAAGAAGGTTGCCGAATACTTCTGGATCTGCGCCCGGTGGTCGGTCACGAACCTTGCTGCGTCCTCTTCCGGGATCCACCTGTCATCAAGGTTGATCCGCTCCCTGTAGCTCAGCAGGTGAGGGGAGGTGTTGTGCCCCACCCTCAGTCCCAGCCCGCGGCCGATGGCGGCAAGCATGGCGGTCGTGCTGCCCTTGCCGTTGGTGCCCACTACGTGCACGGTCCTGAAGGCCTTCTGCGGACTGCCCATGGCCTCCATGAGAGCCTGCATACGGTCAAGGTTGTACTTCATTCCAAGTCGTCTTCTGCTGAAAAGCCACTTCTCCGCAGTCGAGTAGTTCATCGCACCAGCTCTTTCACCAGTTCCGGCAGATAGTTCCTCTGCCTTACGGAAACACGTTCCTGGGCTTTCAGGACCTCTGTGTGTCCCACGCTGTCGCCCTGTTCCACCTCGTTCGTCACAAGAGCCAGCCCCAGCACACGGCACCCCTGTGCGGCAAGCGCCATGGCCTCCTGCGCCGTTGACATCGAGACCACGGAGACTCCTGATTCCCTCAGAAGGGTGACCTCCGCCCCGGTCTCGTACGCCGGCCCGGAAACGCACCCGAAAACCCCGGGAAGGACAGGGGCCGCCATGGAAGCGCCCTTCTCCAGAGCCATGGCCGCAAGGCCAGGTGAGTACGGGGAACCTGCAGGGCAGGCAGGAGAAGCCGGAGTGCACCCCGAAAGGTTGACATGATCGGTTATCACCACGGCATCTCCGGTCCTCAAACCTTCATGCAGAGCCCCGGCTGAGGTGGTGAGCAGCCAGGAATCCACTCCCATCGAGGCCAGGGCCGAAGGAAGAAGGCATACCTGATCGCCGTCGTAGCCCTGGTAGTGATGCCTTCTGCCCATGAGGTACACAGTGTCGCCCCCGTGATCAAGAAGGAGCTTTCCCTGATGCCCTTTGACATGCTCGCCTTCCATGCCCGGGATGGAGGCGAAGGGTATCGAGAGCCCCGGCTCCGTGACGGCCGCAAGCCAGCCCAGGCCGGAACCCAGCACCACTCCTGCCCGGGGGACCCTGCCGCCCAGCAGGTCCAGTATCCGTCCGGCGGCCCCCGCCACTCCAGGAACAGGGGTCATCCCCCTCTCCATGCATACCGCATTGCCGCCGTCATCGTAGAAGCCTGAAAGGGTGCACTCACTGCGGAACCCCAGCCTGCTGTAAACCGACAGGGCCCCCAGGGAACCCTCTCTGACCTCCAGCCGGGCCCTGCGGCAGCCGCGCATGCCCCCCCAATGAAGTGCCCGGGAGAGAAGCGCCGAACCGACGCCTCTTCTGCGGAACCCCGGCGCTACCCCGATGGAGATCACATGCAATTCCGGTGGATCGCCTGTATCGGCGGAAACACATCCCACCAGCTCCCTGTCGTGAAAGGCTCCAAGGGAAAGGCTTCCCGGCCTGCGGCCAAGGACTCCCCGCAGAATGGACCGGCTCCAGAACTCATGGGGAAAGCAGGCTCTTTCCAGCGCGGCCACCCTGTCCAGATGTGACAGGCCAATTCGTCTGATCTCAGTGACCAATCCGGCCGGCTTCCTGCATGAACCCCCTGAGGTAAAGGGGTTCAGGGTTCCTGTCGAAGCCCTCGGCAGCGGCCAGAAGTCCTCCCAGTTCCGCGCACAGCGACGCATCGGGGTCATCCATGGATGGGGGCAGCCATGAAAAACCGGCTTCCCGCATCTCCGTCCTGCCTGAGCCCACGAGCAAAGGTGAACTGCACATGACCATGGCCGAAAGCTCATCGGCGCTGTAGATGCCGGCGGGTATCAGCTCTTTCGAGAAGGGGTCGGCCGAGCCGTACAGAGAGGCGAAGACCTCGCCCTTCCGCGCCCGCATTGCCACGAGAACCGGGGTTGTGACTCCGGTCCCGAAGGAGATGAGCCTGAGGGTCGGAACTCCCTTCACGGGTACGCCCCACCCGGCGGAAAGCCCCCGGGCTGTGGCCGCGGCTATTCTCAGGCCGGTGTAGGAACCCGGCCCGAGAACGAACGCAATGCCGTCCAGCCGGCGTCCAACGGTTCCTGATCGAGCCAGCGCATCCTCAACGGAGACCAGAAGTGTCTCGGATGTGGATACAGCGTCGTCCAGGGGTCTCATGACGGCGGTGAGCCCTTCTCCGACCACAGCCACAGCCCCGGGGCACGAAACGGTGTCAATCCCCAGCCATGCGCCTCTCAACGGTGACCTCTCTCACTGACGGGTCAGCCCCGCACCTAAGATGGACATGCAGACCCGGAAGCTCGGCCAGGTTCCCCAGCCTGTCCGCCCATTCGACAATGACCACTGCCATTGATTCCAGAATCTCGTCGAATCCCAGCATGGACATCTCTGCGGGTTTTCCGCTCAGTCGGAACAGGTCCATGTGATGGACCTCGAATCCCTCAAGGCTGTACACAGCGTCCATGATGTAGGATGGGCTGGGAACAGGGCCGCAAACTCCCAGCGCCCTGATCACTGCCCTGGCGAAGGTGCTCTTTCCCGAGCCGAGGTCGCCCACCAGGAAGATACGGTCTCCTGGTGCGAGACAACCGGCAAGCGTCCTTCCAAGGGCCTCGAGACCCTTCTCGTCAAGGGTGAACCGGCCTTCCGTCACATGACCTTCCTGGAGGTGAGCACATCGCAGGGCACGATCATCTCATCCATGGAAATCCCCCCGTGCTGGAAGGAGCCTCTGAAATTGTGCATGTCTTCCCTGGCCACATGCTCGTGGAAGAGAAGGTAGTCACCCCTGGCGAGGACATAGGACTTCCGGGGATTGTCGTCGGGAAGCCCCCACACTGCCGGCTGCCTGATCACAAGCGCCTGTCTGGGGTCGCCGGAAAGGGAGAGGCCGAACCTGTATCTGACGCTGCTGGACATTCCCCTGGCTCCCCTGACCCATGCGATCCGTCCCGCCTGAACGCTTCCGTGGTCGCTGGTGACGATTACGGTGGCGCCCCTGGCGCTAAGGGTGAGAAGCATCTCCCTGAGGAACGAGCTTCTGAACCATGATTCCGCAAGGGCGCGGAAGCTCTTCACGTCCGGCGCCAGGTCGCGTATCAGGTCAAGCTCGCTCCTGCCGTGGGTAAGGTGATCTATGTAGTTCACCACCATGGCGAAGAACCCGTGCTTCAGGAAGTGGGAGAGCCCTTTCCTGATGTTGTCGCCTTCTCTCTTGTTGGAAGCCTTGAGATAGACGGAGTTTTCCGCTCCGCTCCAGCCCAGCCTCTTCAGGGCGTCAACAAGGAGCTTCGGTTCATTCCTGTTGAGCCCGGGAGCCCCGTACTCCTCCACCCAGTCACTCCTGTAGAAGCGGGCGATATCCCGGGGGAGAAGACCGCTGAAGATGGAGTTCCTGCTGTAGGGCGTGGCGGAAGGCAGGCCGGCCAGCATGAAACCGGGCTCGCGGTGGAACCACTTCTCGATCTCGCGGGTCATGAGGAGCCACTGGTCGTAGCGCATGCAGTCTATCACCAGCACCACAAGTTCACCCGGATCGTCGAGCCTGGGCACCACCATCCTCTCAAGGAAGTTGTGGGACATCACCGGCCCGTCCCTGGACGAGATCCAGTCACGGTAGTTGTCCTCCACGAACTTCGAAAACTCCATCTGAAGCTGCTCGAGACCCACACCCTGGAAGCTGCCGAAGTCAGTAGCGAGATGGCCCCGTGTGCTGATGTCCTTCTCGATCCAGTTGGAGTAGAGATGAACCCAGTCTCCCAGAGAACGGTCGCGGGACAGCCTTAGAGCCTCGGCTTCATGGATCACTTCCATGGCGGCCTGCTGGAGCTTCAGCTTCCCCGATGTGAGCAGCTTCTTCACCACCAGGAGTATCTGGCTGGGGTTCACCGGTTTTGTCAGGAAATCCGCCACGGTGCCCGTCAGAGCCCGGTCCATCAGCTCCTCTTCCTCGCTCTGGGTCACCATCACTATGGGAAGCTCCCTGTAGCTTCTTCTGATCTCGGCAACTGTCTCCAGTCCGTCCATCCCCACCATCATCTGGTCCAGCAGGACCAGGTCTATCCTTCTGTTCCTCAGAATCTCCAGCGCAGCCCTGCCGCTTTCCGCGGTCAGGACCGTATAGCCGCGCTTCTCGAGGAACCGGATGTGCGGCGTGAGATGGTTGATCTCGTCATCCACCCAGAGCACCTTCAGCAACTCTTCATCTCCTCACGGTCCACCGGGAGCAGTATGGAGAACGTGGTTCCTTTCCCTGGAACGCTGGACAGCAGTTTCAGGCTGCCCCTGTGGTACTCCTCCACGATCCGTTTCGATAAGGGAAGCCCGAGTCCCCAGCCTCCCCTGCGGGTGGAGTAGCCAGGTTTGAAAACCTTCCCGTGTTCCCTGGGGGGTATCCCCCTTCCATTGTCGCTTACCTGTATCTCCACCAGGGAGTGGCTCTCGTCGGGGTAATCGCAGACAACCTCCACGCGGCCCGGTTCATCTCCCGACGAACATGCGGCTACGGCATTCTTTATCAGGTTCTCCAGCACCCAGCCAAGAAGAACGGCGTTACCCACCACCGGCGCATCCACAAGCCTCCCTGTCTCGACCGACACGCCGCCCATCAGACCGGGCCTCTCCGAGAAGTAGGCGACGGTATCGCAGATAACCCCTGACAGGGCCACGGGTTCCATCTTCGGCTTCCTGCCGATGTGGGCATACCTTTGGGTGATCTCCGACAGCCTCTCCACATCCACCCTCATGGCTCTCAGGGCTTCGGAAGCTTCCGGGTCGGAGTAGAGGCCCGGGTTCTCCGCCACAAGCTCCAGCCAGCCCATCAGCGATGACAAAGGAGTGCTTATCTGGTGTGCGGTCTCCCTTGCGAACCCAACCCACGACATCTCCCGCTCATGCTTCCTCTCACCACGCATGAAAAGGATCATCAGACCGCCGATCAGTATCACGAAGCCCAGCTCGATGACGGGCATCAGGGTGATCTCGCGGAAGATCGGGTCTGAACCGTAGTGAAGGTACCCGAGCTCCGTCCCTCCAGGTCCGGAGATTGGTATGGGGACGTTCACCTGGTCAAGGGCCTTGATCCTCATCCTGTAGGAGACCAGGGAATCCGACAGAACATCGTCTTCCACTGGACGGCCATCCACTACCTGCGGGTATCCCCTGTTGTCAGTGAAGATTATCGAGTAGGGAAGCCTGTGGACCAGGTCGGAGTAGAGGCGCCTGGCCATCTCCTGTACTTCGCGCCTCTGCTCGGCGTTCATCTCGGAGGTGGCCACGAAAAGCGTTACCCTTCGGCAATCCGGGCAGTAACCGGTCGCATGATGCTGCTCGGGAATCCTTTCCAGTGGAATGGAATGGCCGCATTCGGTGCATACCGAAAGGCCCTCCCTGCCGGCGATGAAGCTCAGGGGATACTGGATCCCGGCCCAGAACCAGGCGATGGTCTCGTTGGCAATGCGGTTCGACCTGCGAAGCCTCTCCACGAGGTTGTGGGTGTACCAGACCAGAAGCCACGTCGCCAGAGTGGCGAACACGATTATCAGAAGCCTTCTTCCGAGAGTGAATGTCATGCGCACCCCCTGGCCACCGGACGACCCCCCGGGACCAACCTGCCCAGGGCACTTCAAGAACCGGACAAGGCGCCGGATGGGCATAATCGCTCAAGAGCGTCCCTGTGTCAAACCCGCGGACCTGCCGGCGTTGCCGGCCCCCGAAAGCGGTATGGACATCCGGTCTTCCCGTGGATAGACTAACGGCTCGCAAACGAGAACATACACGTCCGGCAACCCCTGGGGGTCAGATATGCCTTCATTCAAAGGGCGCACTTTCCGTACGGCATCTTTCGTTCTTCTGGCCCTGCTTCTCTGTGTCACCGGCGCAGGGCTCGCCAGGGCCGGCGGCGGGCAGAGCTACGGCGGCGGCAGGAGCGGAGGCGGGGGCGGGGGCGGCGGAGACGGGCTGGGGGTGCTGGTCTATCTGCTTGTAAGGTTGTGCGTGGAACAGCCATGCATAGGTATCCCCCTCACCGCGGCCCTGATCATCATGGTGGTGGTGATCAACAAGCGCCGCAGGAAGATGCAGGAGCAGTACATAGCGCGTGCTGCCTCGCAAAGGCGGGATGCCGCGGCCGTCAGGGGCGCTGCGGACGTCAGAATCCTCGAGGCCGCCGATCCCGCATTCACCGGGGCCCGTTTCGAGGAAACCGTGAAAACGGCCTTTCTGGCTGTACAGAGCGCCTGGAGCGTTCAGGACATGTCAGGCGTGAAAGCTTTCGTCAGCGACGGCGTGCGGGAAAGGTTCGGCCTGCAGTTCCAGATCCAGCGCGCGCTGGGGTACCGGAACACGATGGACAACCTGGCCGTGCTTGGCGTGAGGGTGGCGGGGGCCTCGGTTGACGCGGGATTTCAAACGATCCACGCCGGGATCCACGCCAGGGCCGACGACGCCGACGTTGACCTCGCAACCGGAAGAAGGATCAGGACCAATACGAGGAACGATTTTCACGAGTACTGGACGTTCCTGAGGAGACCCGGGGCCGGAACCCCGGAAAAGGGCGGCCTTGTTCAGGGGTTCTGCCCCAACTGCGGAGCTTCCTTGTCGGTGAGCGACGCCGGGGTCTGCGAGTACTGCGGCGCCTGGATAACAAGCGGCGCGTACGACTGGATACTCACCGGAATTACCCAGGAATCCGAGTGGAAGCCTTTGTCGCCCCCCGAAGGGATTCCCGGATTCGCGGAAATGGTGCGAAAGGATCCCGGCTTCAGCATCCAGCCCCTTCTGGACACCACCTCCGTGGTGTTCTGGAGGTATGTGAGCTGCTACTTCCTCGGCTCCACCGATCCCATGGTGAAGGTGGCCTCACCTGTCTTCACCCCCGTTCTTCGTAACAGGATGGACCAGGCAGTTGAGGGGGACTGGCACTTGTACTTCCATGATGCTGCGGTTGGTTCGGTGGAGGTCATTGAGATAGTTCCAGGAGACGATGTGGACCGGGTCAGAGTGCTCGTGAAGTGGTCTGCGTGGAACAGGTGGAGAAATCCGGCGGGACAGAGCAGGGGTTCAGGCGACAGGAGCATCAGGCCGCAGGTGTTCACCATGTCACGTCTTTCCGCTGTGAGAACAAGAACAGAAACCGACTTCCACTCCGCCCACTGCCCCGGGTGCGGCGCCCCATACACCAACGGAGCCTCGGGCAGCTGCGAATACTGCGGCAGACCCCTCAATGACGGATCGGGCGCCTGGGTCCTTGAAGACATAACGGCTCTGGGCGCGGAGATGCTTTCCAGGGTTCCGGGACATGACAGCATCAGGAACCCCGACCTGGCGCTGATGGCCATGGTCGCCACAATGTTCGCCGATGGTTCGCCTGGTCCGGAGGAGCGGAAGCTGCTGGACGGATTCGCCGCCTCCAGGGGAGTGCCCCCCGAAAAGGTTGACCAGATCATCGCCTCTGCCGGGCAGGACGGTGTCCTCCCAAGAGCGCAGAGCCCCGGCGAGGCAAAGGCGGTTCTGGCGGAAATGGTTGCAGTTGCCCTGGCCGACGGAACCATCTGCGCCGACGAAATGAAGTTCCTTGAGGCCTATGCCGGAAGGGCGGGGCTCTCAGCGGCGGATCTCAGGTCGGTCGTCTCGGGGCAGAGGCGTCGCCTCTACAGGGAGGCCAGGAGCAGCCGGGGAGGCAACTAGGGACCCAGCGCCCTCATGTTGTCCGGCGGAAGGCTGTCCACCGCCATGTAACCTTCGGGCACCCTGCCGTCGAACCTGTAGATAATGGTACTCCCGGAACTGCTTCTCCACACTTCCGTGAGGAAGTCCGGCGGATCCGTCAGATCCCATTCCCTGCCGTCCGGCGACCTTCTCCACCTGCGGGACAGCCATGGCCTGAGGGCCGGAAGATCCGGATCTACCGCCAGGTACTCAGCCCTATGCCCTTCAAGATACGGCCATAGAAGGGCTTCATAGTCGTTTGGCCAGGTGACCGTGGGCCTGCGGTACACCCAGTGGTACAGCTCAACGTTGGGGTACGTGACGACCCACGAAGACTCAGGCGTGCTGTCCCTTAACCATCTTGCGGCCTCCATTGCCTCCCGGGCCCTTGGGCCGCTGCTTCTCCCGAGCACCTCGCCAAGGGGGCGGAGCAGGACAAGCGCGGCGACCAGGACAAGAGCGGGGAGCAGCCCCCTCACGCGGGTTTCATGGCGCACCGCCCCGGCGAAGCCGAAAGCCGCTACCATGGCATACACCGGAGCCATGTACCTGCCGCTGTGCTGGTGAACCGTGAGCGCAGCCATCAGGGGCAGGGCGACAATGGCCGGCAGAACAAGCTTCCTCCTGAGCTGAGGGTCGCCGAGGCTGAGCATTGCGAAGACCAGGAAGAAAGCCATTGTCGGCTGGCCGAAGGGTTCACCCCTCCCGGTGGAACCAGGCCCGAAAGGCTCGAGAACCCTTGCGGCGCCCTTGGCCATGTAAACGGCGCACGCAGCGGCACCCTGGTTGCGCAGCATGTCGCCGGGTCCGGGGGGCGAACTCCTTACGCTCCATGCGGACCAGTGGTTCTCGTTCATCACGAACTGGCTGTTCTGGCTGTAAAGGGGGCTTCCGAAGGCCTGTGCATTCCTCGCGAACCAAGGCATCGAGACCGCCAGGAAGATGAGCGTGAAAAGGGCAGCTTTCCCGAGTCTCGCCCTTCCTCCCCGGATCAGGAGCCACAGCCCCATTGAAAACGCCAGTATCAGCCCCTGCGTCCTGCTCATGTAGGCCAGCCCGGAGATGACTCCCAGGACAACCGTTCTTTTCCAGGAGACCTCGCCATTCCCGGCAGCGATGAGAGCCGAGAAGAGAAGCGCCGTATAGAGAAGCAGGCAGTCGGGCTGGGTGCTGAACCACACGAAGGGTGGATCAAGCGCCAGATAGCCAAGCGAAAGGAGGGCGACCCTCCCTCCAAGCGTGATGGCGGCCCAGCGGTGAAAGACAACCAGGCACAGCATGCCGATCGCAATGGCGACAGCCTGTGCAGGTCTCATCCCTGGACCGGTGAACCTGAACACGGCTGACAGCAGCAAGGGAAGCAGGGGCTGCCGGTTGGCCTCGGGCCGAAGGTGATCCATTGATTCATCGTAAAGAGTCCACTTCAGGAATGTTGTAAAGCCAAGCCCCCGGTTGAGATTGTCGGCCAGCAGGATGTTCGCCGCCATGCCGTCACCCTCCGGGGCCGGATTGCGAATGGCGGTGGCCAGCCTGACACCGAGTCCCGCCGCAAGTATCGCCAGAATGGCGGCAAGATTCCCGTGACCTGTAAGCAACCTTCTCAAGACGCCGACCTTTCCTCAGGGGACCAGGGTTGTATCTTACTTCAACACGGAAACCACAGCCACCACCGGAAAGGAGGAGGGGCATGCTCACCGGGGCCACATGGAACGTGAACTCGGTCAGGGCCAGACTGCCGCATCTGGTGCAATGGCTTTCAAAGAACCCCGTGGACGTTCTCTGCCTTCAGGAGACCAAGGTCACCGACGATCTGTTCCCCGCGGACTCCTTCAGGGAACTGGGTTACTCAGCGGTCACCCACGGTCAGAAGACCTACAACGGGGTTGCCGTTCTAAGCAGGGTTCCGGTACATGACATCAGCACCGGGCTGCCCTCTGGCTTCCTTGACGACCAGGCCAGGCTTGTCTCGTTCACTGTGAACGGCATCAGGATCCTGAACGTGTACGTCCCCAACGGGGGCGACGTTGACCTGCCTGCGTTCGGCCAGAAACTCAGGTGGCTCGATGAACTGCTGGCGTATGCCTCCGCAATCAACGGGCCTGTAATGGTAACCGGCGACTTCAACGTTGCTCCCGGGCCCGATGACACCCATTCGCCGCAGGAACAGGACGGTTCGGTATGCTACCATCCGCTGGAAAGGCAGAGGCTGCAGGCCTTTCTCGAACGCGGCTTCGTGGACGGGTTCAGGTTGTTCCATCCCGCCGGCAAGGCCTACACATGGTGGGATTACAGGGCGGGAGCCTTCAGACGCAACATGGGGATGCGCCTTGACCTGGTTCTCGCATCCGAAAGCGCCGCCGGCCTTCTCCTTTCGGTTGAGAACGACCCGGAGCCAAGAACATGGGAAAAGCCCTCGGACCACATCCCGGTTGTGTTCAGGGCATCCCTCAAGGAATGAAACGGCCTGGTCCGGTGTAGAAATGGTATCGAAGGAGGTTCTCATGAGGATGATGATGTTCCTTGCCGCGGTTGCCATCGCATGCGGCACGCTCCACTCCGAAAACAGGGAATTGCCGCTGGTGAACGTTCATGAATGGGGCGTGCTCTCATGGGATGGTCCTGCTCCGGTGTTCACGGGGAACCCTGAGACAGCGGTCCCGGACCCGGGAGGCGTCATGCTCAGGGCGCCCGTGCTGTACTTCCACGGCCCGGAATTCACTGGAACCGTGACCGTGAAGACCTCGAACGGGCTCATGGCCCAGGTTTACCCCGAGCCCACCCAGGGCGGAGCGGGACAGGAGTTCTGCTCCTGGACGGGTTCGTTCGGGTACCCGCGGGCGGGTCTGGGTATCAGGGGTATGACCGCAGCCATTGACCGCCTTATGGAGACAGGGGTTCCGGCATGGCCGCTCCATCTCTGGAGGACCGGTGAAAGCATGACCGTGACCACTTCATGCGCAGTCGAGAGCTTCCTCTACTACGAGACCCTCCCGGTTGACACCGGGTTCCTTCCCTACATACCCGGCGCTGAGACCGTTGCCGGCCGGTGGAGCGGCACCGAGGCCATCGTGATAAGACGTTCCCAGAACGGCATCGTCTATTCCCGTTGCTCTCTGGAAGAGATAACGGGCAGAGCGGACATGGCCTACAGCGAACTGCACCCCGACAGGATCCATGACATTCTCAGGGAGTGGTCCCGGGACATCATCGATCTCGAAGAGGTTGACGCTCTCTGGAACACCTGGACGCAATGGATATGCAGGGAGCACATGGATGGCGGGACCTACGCGAACGGGCTGGTCCTCTACCTTGTACCCGAGTCTCTCCTGCACGAGATGAGCACCATCGAGGTGGAGGCCGAAGCTCCTTCGCCGTACCCCTTCCGTGTGCGAAGGTTCATCCTCGCCGCGGTCCCCCTTTAAGGAGGGATGCCCATGTTCCCACTGCTGTTCCCGCTCATTGCGGACACGGTCGTAGTGCCCCCTTTCGATGCCACTCATGTCAGGGTCCATGAATGGGGTGTGGTCATGTTCACTTCCGCGGGCAGCGAGGCAACCGGCGCCCCCGGGGGGTTCTACGGGTTCGACCCCTTCGGCCCCCTTCTGGTTGACGCCCCGGTGGTCTGGTTCCACGGAGCCCCCTTCAGGGGGACCTTCACCGTCAGGGCCGGAATGGGCTTCATCTCCGCCGCCTATCCCCAGCCCGCGGAGGGTTACGAAGGGCTGACCCCGGCAACGGCTGTCTGGAACATTCAGGGCGCTGTTCCGGTCCCATTCGACGAAGCGCCGGTACCCGTGGTTCCCGAAAACACTCCCTTCGAATGGGCGATGGACAGCTGGCGAAATGTTCCCTGCCTGGAGCTGTACGACCATGAGGGAAGACCCCTCGACCGCTTCCTCTACTACGAGACCGCGATACCCGACGGCATCCACAGCCGCATGAACACAGTGGTGGATGACGGAGTTCAGCTCGCCGGGCATTTCTCGCCGGAAGGGCTTCTGATAGCCACGGGCCCCGAACCGGCGGTCCACACGCACCACATAGTGCCCCTGCCTTCCCTCAGCGACTCCCGTGATGCCCTCAGGCTGCCGCTCTCACGTCAGGGCACGCTTGACAGGCTCTGCGACTGGGCCGGCGGGAACCTGAAGTCGCAGGAGATAGATGCGCTGTGGCGAACCTGGGAGCCCTTCTTCATGGAGAGGCCGGAGGGCGAGCGCTGGCTGCTCTTCCCCCTTCCCCCTGAGTTGGTCGAGAGCATCAGCAGCATCAACCTCCAGTTGGAAGCCCGCTACATGTCCGTTGAGTATCACAGGCTCTTCCTGGGGCTGGTAAGGCTCCGGTGACGCTTCAGTACGCCTTCAGCCGATGAACCCGGAGTTCCCCTACCAGACCGCCGCTGTGCTGCTGGCGGCAGGTGCCCTTCAGGGGTTCTGCGGCTTCGGATACTCCCTGCTGGCAATGCCCCTGCTGCTTGTGGCCATGCCGGCCAGGGCCGCCGTACCCGTGCTGTGCGTAACGGGCATTGCCCTGAACGGACTGCTGCTCTACGGCACCAGGCGGAGCTTCGACTTCAGAGGGCTCCTGCCTCTTGCTTTCGCAGGCTCGCTTTTCACACCGGCGGGGGCATGGCTCATCCGCGAGATCGATCCTCGAACCGCGAAGACGGTCATAGGGGCGGGTGTAGCCCTGATGTCGCTCGGGCTGCTGCTGGATCTCCGGCTGGGGCTGAAAAGGAACCTGGCCGGCTTGTTCGCGGCCGGGGCTGCAAGCGGCCTCCTGAACGGGTTCTCCACATTCAGCGGACCGCCGGTTGTGCTGCTTCTTGCGGCCGCCGGCGAGGAGAGGGACAGGATGAGGTCCTGCCTGGCAGGCTATTTCCTGGTTCTGGGGGTGATGGGAGCCGTGTCGTACTCCTTCATGGGCATGCTCAGCATTGAAGACCTGCCGGGGATCGGCCTTCTGCTGCCTTTTACAGTGCTTGGAGCGCTTCTTGGTTCCTTCCTTGCGGGAAGGACAGGCTCGGGGAAGTTCAGGAAGGTATCGCTTGTCTTGATGGCGGCCCTTGGGGGGTACTCCGCTGTCTTCTAAAGGAACGGCTCTCCCACCCTCCACTGGCCCTGCTGGAAGACCATTGCGAAACGTGCCCGGTCCGGTGTGCCCGAGGGTCGATCGACCTGGCAGACCACTATGGCCGTGTCACCCCGCATCTCGTTTACCGAGCAGCTTACGAGGCTTCTCTCCGGGAGCTGTGAGACCAGGACCGGAGCATCCAGAACTATCCGTACAAGGTCGGTCTCGGTCCACCGGGTGATTTCCTGATCGCTGACCTGCCTGCCGGTCTGGCGGCTTATCTCCTCCGCGGCCGAAACAGGCTGAAGTCTTGCCATGGTGAGCATCACCGAAAGGGCAGCCTGGTTCTCGCAGCTGAGCATTCCGTACACAGCCTCTGCGTCGAACCTGTAAACAGCATCAATGAAGCTTTCCATGGTCTGTACCGGTCCGCCGTCCAACAGGGGCACGCATATCAGAGCAAGAAGTAATCCCGCCATTCCAAGCCATCCTTTCGATCCGTCCCACACTCGAGGATACATGGAATCTACGCCTGTCTTGAGCGGTAGTTCCACGGGTATTGCAGGCTGTTGACCGGCATACATATATTGATGCAGTGCATGGCCTTGGGGTGGCCAATGCACCTGGGCAGTGGTTTCCGTGTCATGAGCCGGTGCCCTGATGCAACAGCATGGCACCGGATCGAGAGGGCGCATATCAAGTGAATCTCTACATTGGAAATCTGTCTTACAAGGCCACGGAAGAGGAGCTAAAGGCCCACTTCGAGCGCTTCGGCACCGTTGCGGCGGCAAGGATCATCACAGACAGGGAGACCGGACGCTCCAGGGGGTTCGGCTTCGTGGAGATGCCGGACACCGCCCAGGCGGAGGCGGCAATCAGGGGAGCCGAAGGAAGCGAGTTCCTCGGACGCGAACTCAGGGTGAACGAAGCGAGGCCAAGGGAAAGGGAGTAGACCCGGCGTTAAGAAGAGGGCGGAGGCTTTCACCTCCGCCCTCTCTTGGTTCTTCAGGCTAGAAGGAGGACTTGATCTCGCCCCAGGTGGTTCTGGTGAGAGCGGTCTCACCCCACATGAAGCCCAGAAGGTTCTCCCAGATGGCAACGCCCTGGCCTGCGTAGGCCGGTGTGAAGCCGCTGATCACGCTGCTGCCGTCATTGGCCACGCAGATGCCGGCCTGACCGGCCTGAGCGCTGGCAGTCCAGCCGGTGACCGGGGTAGCGTTGGAAACGGTTATCCTGTTGTTAAGGATACCAAGACCCGGGTCAGCCCAGCCCCAGTCGGTGATTCCGTCGCAGATGGGGTGGCCGGTTTCCCATGCGTAGTGGGGGATTACCCCGCCGCTGATGGTGGTCAGGGAGGCAAGACCCATGGCCTGAGCGAGGAAGCCGCTGTAGGAGCCGTTCAGCTGCCAGCTTGCGAAGAAGATCTTGGCCGCGCCGGTGTCGTACAGATCCTTCACGCCGCCGTAGTAGATATCGTTGGTGCTGTTGTACCAGCCCTCGATAACGATGATGTCCCAGCCGGCGCCAAGTGAGTTGAGGGCGGCGTTGAAGCTTGCGGCATTGCCGTTGTGGGCGCTGACGGAGGCGCCGGGCCAGAGGTTGGTGATGGCGGTGGTGACGGCGGTGCCGTAACCGAGCTGAACATCGTGGTAAACCAGGATGTTCGCTGGGGGCTGCGCGAAGAGAAGCGCAGAGAGAACAATGACGATACCTGCGAACAGACGCATTTGTTTCCCCTTCCTATGTTATGGTTCCCGAGACTCTGACCGGTTAGAGCCAAGGCAAACATTAATGTAAAACTTCCCGCAGGCGGTTGTCAACTCATGTCATGCCGGCGCTCTTTGGTGGTTATCTTCTTTTGATCCTGCAGACCCTTCCCGCAGTCTCGCCCGCGCCTTCAATGCCAACGACCTTCGAGCCTTCGGCTTCCGCCGCTTTGACCCTGGCTGCCATGGGGGTGAACTCAAGTTCAAGCCATCGTCTGTCCGAAGGGCTCAGGACGATCACATCCGCTTCCTCGGGAGTGCCCTCCACCTCGATGTCCGGGCCGCCTTCGATCCGGAACCTTCCCCTGGGGCAGAGCAGGCTGTCCCTTCCCACTGCAAGGGTTCCGGCAGGATAGTGTCTGAAGGTCACGGGGCACCTCAGGGAGCATATCAGACAGATGCCTTCCTCGTCCGAGTGGGGCAGGCAGGCTCTGCCGGGCCAGGGGAACTTAACGCTGATGGCGGCCGTGGGACAAGCATCTGCGCAGTTGCCGCAGCCCGTGCAGTCGGTCTGACCCAGAGGAAGGTCCATTGCCGGCCTGACCCTCGTGTCGAATCCCCTTGCCACGAAACCCAGGGCCGGCCTCTGCAGGAGGAGGGTGCATGTGCGAATGCACTTCCCGCACAGGATGCACTTGTTGGCGTCATAGATCATCAGTTCATGGCTCTCGTCCACCCGCTCCCGGGCAGTCTTGCCCCTGAACCTGTCCATGTCGATGCCGTACTCCTCGCAGAGGAGCCTCAGGTCGCAGTCGTCGTACCTGATGCAGCCGCAGGAGAGGCATCTGGCAGTTTCATCCTGACACTGGGCGGAGGTGATGGGCAGCGCGACCTCCACATCCATCCCGCGCCTCATCTCGGGGGGAACGGCGCCCTGGCGGTTGGCCGGCTTCTCTTCCCTGTCAGGCAGAAGGTCCCTTCCAGGTTTCTCCCAGAACCCTTTGCTCGCCCTGAACGGGAAGTGTCTCTCGAAACCCGTGAGATGGGCATGGATGGCCTCAGCCGCGTTCCTTCCATCCCTTATGGAATCAATGACCACAGTTGGTCCGTGATAGGCCGCATCACCCGCTGCGAAAACGCCGGCCAGGCTTGTGGCGACGCCTGTGTCGCCGCCGGTGTCGATGGTCTTCCAGCGGGTGATCCCCACTTCACCGTTCAGCCCGTCCAGAAGCGGTTCCTGCCCTATGGCGCTCACCGCGAGGTCGCACTCCAGAAGGAACTCGCTCCCCTCAAGGGGAACCGGGCTCCTTCTTCCCGACGCGTCCGGCTCGCCCAGGGTCATCCTGATGCACTGAAGCCCGAGAAGCTTCTTCTCCTCCGTGCGCTTGATGCCCACGGGAGCCGCCAGCTCCATTAGCTCGACGCCCTCCTCCAGGGCCTCCTCGATCTCCAGGCTGTCACAGGGCATTTCCAGGCGTGTGCGCCTGTAGAGGATGATCACTCGGTCTGCACCCAGACGCCAGGCCGTACGCGCGGCGTCCATGGCTGTGTTGCCGCCGCCTACCACGACCACCGTTCCCGAGAGAGGCGATCTTTCGCTGGCGTTGGCCACAAGAAAGTCAGCTCCGGTCACCACCCCCTCTGTGTCATGCTCGCCTTCAACCCTCATGGCCTTGCCGCTCCACGCTCCCGGAGAGAGGAGGACCGCGTCGTGGGTCCTTCTGAGCTCGTCCAGGCTCATGTCCGTTCCTATTCTGGTGTTGAGGATCGTCTTGCACCCTGAAGCCTTCTGAATGAATGCTATCTCGCTGTCGAGTATCCTGTCCGGGAGCCTGTACTCGGGTATCCCGTAGCGCAGCATGCCCCCCGGTCTGTCCATGGCTTCGAACAGAACGGGGCTGTGACCCCACAGACCCAGGAAGTACGCGGCGGTAAGCCCTGCGGGGCCTGTTCCCACGATGGCCACCTTCTTCCCGGTCGGGGCCATCCTTTCCGGAACCTGGTCGTAAACACCATCCTGCTCCATCAGGAACCGCTTCACCCAGTTGATGGATACGCACTCGTCGATCTCGGCCCTGTAGCACTGGTCTTCGCAGGCCCTGACGCATACCCTTCCGCAAACGGCCGGAAGTGGGTTCCTCTCCCTGATGAGCCGGACAGCCTCGATGTAACGCCCCTGGGCGGCCAGAGCCAGGTACCCCTGGATGTCAACGTTTCCGGGGCAGCCGGTGAGGCACGGGGAAACACAGTCGGCCCAGTGGTTCGAGAGAAGGAGCTCGAGGGCGGTCCTTCGCGCCGCGCGCACCCTCGTGGAGTCCGTCGTGACAGCCATTCCCTCGCTCACCGGAGTTGAGCAAGCCGGGGCCAGGTTCCTTCTGCCCTCGACTTCCACCACGCACACATAACATGACGTGAAGGGCTCGGAGCCCTTCATGTGGCAGAGCGTTGGAATAGTGCCGAGGCCGTTTTCGCGCACGACGTCGAGTATTGTGTCGCCGGGTTTCGCCTCGACAGTTGCGCCGTTGATGGTAACCTTCAAGACCGACCTCCTATTCCCTGATGATGGCATCGAAGGGGCACGCCTCGAAGCATGCTCCGCACTTCGTGCACTTGTGGCTGTCGATGGAGTGCACCTGCCCCCTCTGCCCGCTCACGGCGTTCACCGGGCACGCTCTGGCGCAAAGGGTGCAGCCCCGGCAGGTCTCCGGATCCACAGTGAATGTGATCAGGGCCCTGCATGATCCGGCCGGACATTTCTTCCCTGTTATGTGGGCCTCGTACTCGTCCCTGAAATAGCGAAGAGTGGTGAGGATGGGGTTTGGCGCCGTCTGTCCCAGGCCGCAGAGGCTGCCGTCTATGATCTGGCGGCCAAGTGTCTCGAGGAAGGTTGTGTCGTCGGCCTTTCCCTCTCCGGCAGTGATCCTTTCCAGAGTCTCCAGAAGCCTCCGGTTGCCCACACGGCAGAATGTGCACTTCCCGCAGGACTCATCGCAGGTGAAGCTGAGGAAGAACCTGGCGATGTCCACCATGCAGCTGGTGTCGTCCATTACCACCATACCCCCGGAACCCATTATGGCACCCGTGGCGGGGATGGACTCGAAATCCACAGGAGTATCAGCGAGATGTTCGGGAATGCAGCCTCCGGACGGGCCGCCCATCTGCACCGCCTTGAAGGCCCTGTCGCCCTTGATGCCTCCTCCTATCCCGAACACCAGGTGCCTTATTGGGGTGCCCATGGCCACCTCGGCAAGACCGCCCCGCTTCACCTTGCCAGCCAGTGCGAACACCTTGGTCCCCGGGCTTTTCTCGGTGCCCCGGGTCCTGAATGCCGCGGCTCCGTTCCTCAATATCCATGGAACACACGCGTATGTCTCCACGTTGTTGTTGTTGGTGGGTCTGCCGAAAAGGCCTTTCTCGGCGGGGTAGGGAGGCCTGAAGGTGGGCATTCCCCTCTTGCCCTCGATGCTCCTGAAAAGAGCGGTCTCTTCACCGCATACGAATGCGCCGGCCCCCATCTTCACCTTCAGGTGGACCCCGTCGGCGAACCCCCTCTCTTCGGCCTGTGCGATGGCGTTCTCAAGCCTTCTCACGGCCAGCGGGTACTCGGCCCGGCAGTAGATGTAGCCGTTCCTGGCTCCTATGGCCCTGGCGGCTATCATCATGCCTTCAATGACTGCATGCGGGTCGCCCTCGATTATGGACCTGTCCATGAATGCGCCCGGATCGCCTTCGTCGGCGTTGCAGATGATGTACTTCTCGTCCCCGGAAGCGGAGGCGGCGAACGACCACTTCAGACCGGTGGGGAAACCGGCTCCCCCCCGGCCCCTGAGGCCGGAATCCTTGATGAGCTGGATTATCTCCCCGGGGGACATTCCACGCGCCTTCCCAAGAGCCTCATAGCCGCCGGTCGCGATGTAGTCCTCCATGCTGTCAGGGTCTATGATCCCGCAGTTCCGGAGCACCAGCCTGTCCTGCTTGGCCAGGAAGTCGCTCTGGCTCCCCCCGCCGTCACTGCTCCAGACAAGCATGCCCGAGGGGTCACCACCTGCTCCGATCTCGATGGCGGCTTCGGGAGTAACCTCGCCGTAGATCCTTCTCCGGTCGCCCTCACGCACCTCGACCAGGGGTTCAACAAAACACATGCCAATGCAGCCGGTACCCGAGAGCAGAAAGTCTCCGGGGTTGTCCCGAAGCGCCTCCATCACTTTCCCGGCACCGGCGGACAGCCCGCAGGTCCCGGTCCCCACCAGTATCCTTCTCATCGGGCACCTCCTGCGGCAAACGCCCTCAAGACCTTGACGGCTCCCGGGGGGGTCAGTTTACCAAAAGTCTCCCCGTCAATCATCATCACGGGGGAGAGCGAACAGCATCCGAGGCATGCCACGGTGTGAAGCGTGAACAGCATGTCTTCGGTGGTGCCGCCTGGAGACACTCCAAGCTCGATGGAGAGCGCTTCCACAATTCTTCCTGCGCCTGCCACGTGACAGGCGGTGCCGGTGCACACCCTGATGATGTGCTTCCCGGAAGGGGTGAACGAGAACTGGCTGTAAAAGGAGGCCACCCCGTAGATCTGCGCCTCGGGTTCCCCTGTGGCTTCGGCGATTCGGGTGATGGTATCCCGTGAGATGAACCCGAATTCGGTCTGAGCGGCCTGAAGCAGCGGGATCACCGCCTCCGAGCTTCCCCGTGACTCCCGGGCCAGTTCAGCGAAGGATCGCTTCATGCACTTTCCTTTCCTTTAGCAGCCGAGACAACACACTCAAAACGAGAAGGGGGCACCACCAAGAGCAGTGCCCCCTTCAACTTACATCATCAAACTAATCTTTCTTAGTCCGTCCCCTAGACCACGCCCTGGGCGATCATCGCGTTGGCGACCTTCATGAAGCCAGCGGCGTTGGCACCCAGAACGTAGTTGCCCGGTTTGCCGTACTTCTCCGAGGCTTCATACGCCTGGCGGTGGATGTTGATCATGATCTGGTGAAGCCTCCTGTCCACCTCTTCACGGCTCCAGCTGCTGAAGGCCGAGTTCTGGGCCATTTCCAGACCGCTGGTGGCAACGCCGCCTGCATTGGCCGCCTTTCCGGGGCCGTAGAGGAGGCGATGCTCAAGGAAGATCTCAACGCCGTCGGGGGTGGTGGGCATGTTGGCGCCCTCGGAGATCAGGAACACGCCGTTGTCCACCAGATGCTGGGCGTCCCTGCCGTTGATCTCGTTCTGGGTGGCGCTGGGGAAGGCGCAGTCGGCCTTGTGGTTCCAGAGAGGGTTGTAGTCGAGGTCGGGATCCACCGGTGTATAGACTGCCTTGGGGTACTTGTCGGCGTACTCGCTGATCCTGCCCCTGCGAACGTTCTTCAGGTTCATAACGAACTGGAGCTTCTCGGGGCAGATCCCCTCTTCGTCGTAGATGTAGCCCGAGCTGTCGCTGAGGGTCACGACCTTGCCGCCCAGCTCATTCAGCTTCTCGGCGGTGTACTGGGCCACGTTCCCGCTTCCCGAGACCAGGCAGGTGAGACCCTGGTAGTTCTTTCCGCGGGTCTTCAGCATCTCCTCGCCGAAGTACACCGAACCGTAGCCGGTGGCCTGGGGCCTGATAAGGCTTCCGCCGTACTCCAGGGCCTTTCCCGTGAGAACGCCGCTCCACTCGTTGCGAAGCTTCTTGTACTGGCCGAACATGAAGCCTATCTCGCGGCCTCCGACGCCGATGTCGCCCGCCGGTATGTCGGTGTAGGGGCCGATGTGGCGGAAAAGCTCGCTCATGAGGCTCTGGCAGAACCGCATCACCTCAAGGTCGCTCTTGCCCTTGGGATCGAAATCGCTTCCGCCCTTTCCGCCGCCCATGGGGAGACCTGTCAGGGCGTTCTTGAAGATCTGCTCGAACCCGAGGAACTTCAGGATGCCAAGGTTGACCGAAGGGTGGAAGCGAAGGCCGCCCTTGTACGGTCCGATGGCGCTGTTGAACTCGACCCGGAAGCCGCGGTTGACCATGATCTCGCCGTCGTCGGTGGTCCAGGGGATCCTGAACACGATGACCCGCTCAGGCTCGACAATACGCTCGACGATCTTCATGCGCCGCAGTTCCGGATGCTTCTCGAGAACTACTTCAAGGCTCTCGAGGACCTCCTGCACCGCCTGATGGAATTCGGGCTGATCAGGGTCCTTGGCTTTGATACCTCTGTAAATGTCGTCCAACATCCGTCGAACCTCCAACCGGTTAGGGCTTCGCCACGGAAATGGGGAACTCCGGAAGAGCGGCGAATCCATACCGTTCAGCCCGGAGAATTTCAATTATATCCATGCCGACCGGCAGGTCAATACTGTTCCCTTCCGGTGATGAGCCGAAGGCCGGCAAGCCTGTCGCGATCTTCCCCGGGAGTCTCCAGTACGGCGGGTACGCCGCTGAACCCCGGAAAGGACTCCACAACCGAGAGGGCTTCGAGGCCGATCGTGCCAAGCCCCGGCACCTGATGCCTGTCGCATCCGCTTCCTCTCTGGACCATCGAGTCGTTGAGATGGAAGGCCTTGATGCTCTCGCCGAAGATGGCGGAGATCTGCCTGCAGAAGTCCCGGGCCTTCCCCCCGGAGTCCAGCTCATACCCGAACCCGTGTGCATGTGCCGTGTCTATGCACACTCCCGTCCTCTCCGGAAGGCCGATGAGCTTCACGAGTTCAAGAAGCCGGTCAAGGTCAGCCCCAAGGGCCCCCCCGGCGCCGGAGGTGTTCTCCAGAAGAAGAACGGGACAGCCCCGGAGCGGCTGTTGCAGAACGTCCCTGATGGACTCCGCCGCCCTGGCCAGGGCTTCATCCATGCTTTGCCCGGTAGCAGACCCTGGGTGCAGCACGCAGAAGGGAACTCCCAGCTGGGAGCACCTGAACAGCTCCGCCTGAAGTGCTTCACGGGACTTCCCGGCGATGTCAGGCCTGCAGGAGGCCATGTTGACAAGGTAAGAGCAGTGTGAGAGCCATACTACCCCGTCCGAACTGCGCCGGAATTCATTCGCATCGCTCTCCGGCACCGGGCTGCCGTTGTAGCGCCGGGGATTGGAGGTAAAGAACTGGGCCGCCGGAATGCCCATCTCCCGCACCCTCGCGGCGCATGCGCCCAGTCCTCCAGCGGCCGAGGCATGGATCCCGGTCAGCACCCAAGTATCCTTCTGCGGAAGTGGTCTGCCGTGTTCTCCGCGGCCTTCATCATCATCTCACGGGTCCTGGCAAGGTGTTCCCACCATTGCCCGCAGCGGCTCCAGGCGCTTTCCAGCGCGACAGCCGTTTCCGGGACGGGTGTGCCGTCAGGCGAGTCAGGCGACAGGGACTCAAGCCCGGCCATCTCCATGAATCGGGTGCACTTGCTGGAATAGGGCACAGCCACCGGCAGAGCTCCGGCAACCACGGACAGGATGGCCCCGTGAAGCGGCGTTGTCACCATCACCCTGCAGCCGGCCATCAGGGCCAGGGTCTGCCCGATGGAGGTGAAGCGGGCCAGCGATACCCTTTCCGGGTGCTTCATGGCGTCGCGTACCAGGGCGCAGAACAGATGATCGTCATTCGACAGGGTTCCGGTGTGGAAAGGGAAGAGAACCACGGAACAGCCGGTTGCCTCCATATGACTGTCCAGCAGAGCTGCCCAGGCCCGCACCGAGGGCGAGGGATCGGGAGGGCAATACCCCGGCAGCCGTCTTCGAAGCTCAAGGGGAAGCAGCGAACCTTTCCTGTTGGAAACGTTCCTGGGAGCGGCACCCAGAACACTGGAATCCACCGGACCCGGATGGTAGGACCTGCCCAGCAGGAGAGCGGAGTCGGCGGCAGGCTTCAGCACAGGCGATGAAAGACCCCACCGGATAAGTGTCTGGTGGGTGGACGGATCCCGGGATGTGATCCCCGAGCAGGCCGACAGTGCGAACCGGGCCATGTGAGGGGTCATCCTGGCAAGTTCGTGGCTCTTTCCTATGCCCACTGCCCAGCAGAAGCTCCTCCTTCGAAAGAGCCTGGCCAGCAGCAGAGGCATGAGATTGAAGGGGGAGTAGAAGAGGCTCGACCTGTCCTGCAGCAGTTCACCGCCGCCGACAACCACCACCTGGCTCCACCTGACCCCCGAGACCATGGCGGCCAGCCTGCCCCTGGAAGTGGAGAAAGACCTGACGCCGGGGTGGATGGTCCGGGTTCGTTCCGGGTCGGCGGACATCACCCCTGCAAGGCAGCCCATGGAGGCCAGGGATCCCAGCTGGGAATGAAGTATCGCTCCGTCGCCCAGGTTTGAACCCCCGGCCTCAAGCTCGCCCCAACTGGCAGTGAAGACTCTCAGCGGCTGCAGCTGAACTCCCTGAGGGTTTCGGCCATTCTTCTCAGGCGGCGGTCCGCAAGGCCCAGAACTGAATCCGAAGGGTACTCGCCTTCGGCGCCCCGCTCACCGGCTGCCCTGCCGGTGAGAAGCTGGATGCCCTGCATTATGTTTCTCACCGGATAGATCTGGAACTTCTTCGCCCTCACCGCTTCCACCACTGTGTCGTCCAGCTGAAGGTGAACAAGGTTCGCAGTTGGTATCAGCACGCCTTGCCT
The DNA here is from genome assembly GCA_964541235.1 of uncultured bacterium. GTDB lineage: Bacteria > Fermentibacterota > Fermentibacteria > Fermentibacterales > JCC-6 > UBA6080. The sequence continues at coordinate 133,396 of CAZIPI010000002.1, forward strand.
CCCGGTCAGCCCCCTCTCGCTGCATATCCGGAAGAAACCCTCGATCTTTTCGTTCACGCCGCCGATGGCCTGGACCTCGCCGAACTGGTTCACCGAACCGGTCACCGCCAGCTCCTGCCGTATCGGAAGGCCCGAGAGGGCGCTTAGAAGAGCGTACAGTTCGGTGGAACTCGCGCTGTCGCCGTCCACTCCCCCGTAGCTCTGCTCGAACACGATCCCCGCGGAAAGGCTCAACGGGTAGTCCGCGGCGAAATGGTTCCTCAGGAAGCCCGAGATGACTTCGACGCCCTTTGTATGTGAAGGCCCAGACAGCTCCGATTCCCGCTCCACGTTCACCAGGCCCTCCCGCCCCGGTGAGACGCTCACGGTGATACGCGCAGGAAGACCGAATGCGTAATCCACACCCTGATAGACAGCGAGCCCGTTCACCGTTCCGACCCTCTCGCCCTGTGTGTCCAGCAGGATCTGGCCGTCGAGTATGCTTCTCACCGCATGATCCGCGGAAAGGCTCAGGCGGCGCTTCTTCTCGGTGATGGCCCTCTGCACGTCCTCGGCGGTGACGATGGCGCGGCCGTTCCGACCGGCCCAGTACGACGCCTGGCGCACGTAGTCGGCGATGAGGTTGAACTCCAGGCTCAGCCTGTCGTGGCGTCCGGTTAGTCTTGCGGCCTGCTCGCACACCCGCGCCATTCCCGTGGGGTCCAGGGGCAGCAGCTTCTCCTGGCTGGTTATGAATGCGATCACGCGGGAGAAATCCATGATGTTCTCATCGGTCAGTTCCATGCTGTCGTCGAAGTCGGCCCTGATCCTGAACAGCAGCCCGAACTCGGGGTCGCTTCCGGCGAGGAGCATATAGAGCCATACCGGCCCTATCATGATGACCTTCACATTGACCTCTATGGGCTCGGGCTGAAGTTCCACAGCCCCGAAGAGCCTCATCATGTCCGTTGCCCGGATGACTGCTGTCCGGTTCTTCAGCGTCTGAGACAGCGTCTGCCAGAGGCCGGGATATCGCACCACGTCCATGGCGTCCAGTATGAGAAAGCCTCCGTTGGCCTTCAGGTATGACCCGGCGCTGATCATGGTGTGATCGCTGTAGGGCTTGTTCTCGACCATCACACGGTCGATGGTTCCGAACAGGCTCGACGGGTCAGGGAAGCTCTCCACCACCACGGGTCTGGTCCTGTTATCGGAGTTGTCCACCAGAAGGTTGACCCTGAAGACGTAGTAGGGGTCCGAATCGGACGAAGAAGACGAGAAGGCTTCAAGGTTGTCCAGAATCGTGGAGACGATGCCGTCAGCGTGGTCCTCCAGCACCTGCCCGCCTCCAAGGTGCTTCAGCTGGTCGGTTATCCCCACCACCGTCGGTCTCACCAGCTCCACCAGCAGCGCCTCAAGGGCGGCCTTGGCCTTCATGTCGTTGTCGTGGCTTCTCTGCAGGGCTTCGGCAAGCTTCTGGAAGAGCTTCTCGTGGGTGGCCCTGATCTCGGCGACCTTCTCTTCGCTTATGGCCCCTGCCGAGGCCATCTCCCGGATCTGCTCGTGGGTGACGGGTTTGTCGTCTATGACCGGAAGCACATCAGGACGGGTCTGGCCGGGACCGACCGCTATGGTCACCAGGGCGAACCCGGCCTTCTGGGCCTCCTGGGTCACGGACTTCATGAGCTCTTCCTTCTTGTCCGCGAAACTCCTGAGAAGCCTGCTCCGCTCCCCTGCCGTCCGTTCGCTCTGCAGAACGGCCGGAATGTTCCTCTTCAGAAGCTCCACGCACCCCTCGATGGTCTCCTTGAGCTTCCTGCCGCATCCGGCGGGCATGAGAAGCACACGGGGCTTGGTGGAATCCTCGAAGTTATAGACGTAGCAGATGTCCTGAAGGGAATCGGTGGTTATGTCAATCCTGTCCAGTATCCGTTTCACCGTTGTCTCGCGGCCGCTCCCGGGAACACCGGTGATGAACATGTTGTAGCCCGAGCTGGGAATCTCCAGGCCCAGCCGGACGGCCCCCACCGCCCTGTCCTGACCGACTATGCGCTCGGTGGGTTTCAGTTCCTCACTGGTCTTGAAACGGAAGCGGGAGGGTTTGCACTTCCACCGAAGAGCGGCTGGCTTGACGGGATCAATGGGCATGGGAACCTCCCGGCTGTTATGGACACGTACATCGGAAGAATACGAAAACCCGTGAGTTCAGCAAAGTACCGGCCCCGGCGAGACCCGTTCCACGGCAATCCTTCCCCGTTCATCCACACGGCAGTCCGCCGCCAGGGTGGCGCCGTTCCGCCTTAGGATGAGCCCGGCGCTGGCATGAACAGGCGGGGGAAGGAAAACGTCCGCGATACCAGTGGCGTCCTCCAGCATGAGAAAACCAGCTCCTCCGCCCAGCGACCTGGCCGATACGACCCGTCCCCAAATGGAAAACCGGCCCCTCCCGGGGGCGCAGGAGATCGGTACTGTCCCGGCCGGTCTTTCAAGGATGGAGAGTGGATGCATCTCAGTGGTGACGCCCATGGCCTCCATCTCCGCCCTTGCGCGGTATTCGGGTGTGTAGCCGGGAAGCCGCGGGGAAGGCACGCCATCAGGGAACAGGCCGGTTGCCCTGCTTTTCACGGCCCATACCGCCTCCGGCCGAGCCACGCTCAGTTCATCGAAGCAGCCCGCAACAGCCATGGTGGTGGCAAGCACTGTCCCTATACCGGCATTCCTTACACCGGAGGGTGTGAGAAAAGGCCTGCATGCGGATATCTTGCGGAACTCGGCCTCGCCCATTCCCCTGATCAGGCTGAATCCAAGCATCAGGCTTCCATCTGCCACGGCAGAGCACAGCCATTCTCCCGAGTTGATGCCGGGCGGCAGAACGGTTATCCCCATGCGCCTCGCCTCTTCAACATAGACCGGAACGGTGTAGAACCCTCCGCCCGCCGCCATGAACGAAGCCAGGGCCCTGGCTGGTTCACGGGCCTTGAGGGTTGCATATGCGCACGCCTCCAGGGCATAGGTGACGGCGTGTGCTTTGCAGAAACCGTAGCCTGCGTAGCCCGAAAGGAGTTCCCAGCCCCTCTCCGCGACGTCGCGGGAATGCCCTGCGGACATGCACAGGTCGATGATCTCCTCTCGGGAGACATGACCGGCCTTCAGCCGGCGCCGCATAAGGTCGCCCCTTTCTGCAGGAAGTCCCAGCAGTATGCATGCAGCCCGGGACACATCCTCCTGATACAGCATCACTCCACGGTTCTCGTGAAGCAGTTTTTCAAGGCACGCCGGAACACGGTCATCGCCGCCCCCGATGTAAGCGGCCCTTCCCCCCCCGGCCGAGGCTCCGGGGCGCACCAGGGCCAGGGCTCTGGCCACATCCTCCACGGACCCGATGGTCATTCCCTGCAGCAGCCCTCTCATGGCAGGGCTTTCCACATGGGGCACACCGATGGTCCTCCCCCGGTCAAGAAGCACTCTGACCGGCCCGTCCAGCTTCTCCACACCTTCCATGAACGCGAGCGGGTCTCCGTCGGAAGCAGAGGCGAGGGCGGTGAGCCCCCTGTGCCCCAGAAGGTCCATCTTCAGAAGGCCAATGTACTCGACTCCATCCTTGTCGAACTGTGTCACCTGAAGTCCGCCTGAGCAGCCCTGGACCGGCACCCTGGACTCGACAGATCCGTTGCACACCACAAGGCCGCAAGGGTGCGGGCCTATGCCTGCCGGAAGGCCCTTCAGGAGCTCTGCTCCCTGCAGGACACCCTGGTTGCCGTGCTTCCTCCAGATCGGGTCAGCCGGATTTCCGGCGGTCCCGGCCAGTGCCTCGATCTCCTCGGGGCCCATTCCTGATGCAGCGGCGGAGAACCTGACCGCTGAACGGGAACGGTAGGTGCCCACCACGGACACCGCCGCCGAGCGCTGCCCCCAGTGTTCCATGAACCAGTTGAACACCTGGTCCCGCTTCGAGCTGTCAATGTCCAGATCGATGTCGGGAGGCCTGCTTCTCAGGGGGTTGAAGAACCGTGAAAAAGACAGCCCGTAGCGTATGGGGCAGACCGCGGAAAGGCCCAGAAGCCTTGCCACGATGCTCCCGCCGGCGGAGCCCCTGGCGACGGCCAGTATCTTCCGCTCCCTGCAGTACCCGATGATCTGGTGAAAGGCAAGGAAATATCCGCACAAACCCGCCCCGGCCAGTGCGGAGAACTCCCTGTCCAGCCTTCCTGCCGCGGCGCTGGAACCTCTGTACAACTCGCCCAGCCTATGAAGAAGGATCTCCCTCAGCCTCTGGGGATCGTCCGGCCCCATTACCGGCGGATCGTATGGACGCTCCACAGGCTCATCCGCTCCCGACTCAAGAAGCTCAAATCCTGCGGAAAGGGCCTCCTTCGACCAGGTCCCGCCTTCGGTGGCAGGGCGGCGATGGTCGTGCTCAGGCTCCCCGGTCACCCAGGGCGCATCCAGAAGCCCGTCCACCCTCCTCAGGATACGGTGAACCTCAGGAGATCCGGGCCGGGCGTACATCCAAGGCGAAGCCGCAAGGGGAAGAACGCCCTGGGCGCCTGTCGCCCGGGACAGGCCTGGGGCGTAGATCCTTCCCTGCCAGCCCGAATGGCGCAGCCTTTCCGGGCCATCCCCGGTGCGGACCAGCGCAAAGAGACGCAGGGAGTCGCAAAGCGCTTCATCAGGGTTCACCCTCTCCGGCAGATGGGATGATGTCACCAGCCGGCAAAGCTGACCCCAGCCCCCATCCAGGGCGCCCACAGTCAAAGAACCACCGGGAAGCGTGAGGCTGGCGCCGGGTATGGCTTTCAACCCGAGCTTCCGACAGGCTGCAGCGAGCCTGTGCATGCCGTACAACCCGCCGATGTCCGTCATCAGAACGCCGCGGTAACCAGCCCGAAAAGCCGCTTCCGCCAGCGCTTCCGGTGTATCCGTGCCATACCGGAAACTGCACGCGCTCACCACCCACGCAATACAATTGAGGGACACCATACTAAATTATATTCAACATGATATGGCAAAAATGCAAGCATCTTAAAGTCGTACTTTAAGATTAGTAAAACACTCCCCGGCAACCGGCACTGCCCTCTGAATGTTGCATGATCCCAGGAAGGTGCAGAAGCACAGGCTGCTCAGCAAGCCTGGGGACTTGGATGCCAATGGAACGGGCTGGTGTGAAAAAGTTAAAGCAGTGCTTTAACTTTGTTAATTATTTAGGCGCCCCGGAACAGAATAATTTAGTATGGTGTCCCGCAATTTTCCATGCGGTAGAAGGGGACGGGGGTTCCGTCGGCGAGGCGGACGGTGCCGGAGCCTGTCACAATGAAACCGCAGCTCTGGTACGCCCGGATCGCCCGGATGTTGGACATCCTGACGGTGAGGCGCATCAGGTCTATGCCCATTATGAACCTCGCCTCGCGGGTGGCCAGGTCTATGGCCCGCCGGCCGATGCCGCGCCCGAGAAGGCACGGGTCTCCGATGATGATGCCCAGAACGCCCTCGGCCGAGTCGCGGCGACGGCGTTCCACCCATACACTTCCCACATCCCGGCCGTCGGCGGTGATCACGAACCAGATGTAGTCCTCGCCCCATCCCGACAGGTCGGCGCCGTTGAACGACTGGGGGCTGACCTTCTGCATGTAGGCCTGGGATCCTATGGCTTCGCTCCAGGCCTGAAGATTGTCCAGGTCCCTCTCGGTGATCCTTCTGATGAAGACCTTCATAGAACTCCGTGCGCTCTCGTGTTTACCGACGGGTAAAGAGGAAATTTTGCGGTAACATACAGGCACTTCAGCCGGTGTCAACAAGCCTTGAACCCCGGACACCGGGCATGTAGATTCAGTTCACGGGAAGGGAGGCCTTCTTGATGGCTGATTCTGAACGGACTCACTGGGACAGGTTCTGGAGCAGACCGAGAGCCCTGGAGGACATCTACGACAACGACGGAAGGATACTGGCCGAGGTCCGGGGCGTGGTATCGCCGGAAGGCCTTCTTACGCTCGAGGTGGGAGCGGCCACCGCCAGGGACAGTGCAGCCCTTTCAATGGCCGGAGCCGTCGCAGTTGCCCTGGACTACTCCCACAAGGCCCTTGAAAAAGCCTCCGAGTCCTCCGGGAACGTTCTGCTCGTCTGCGGTGACGCCGGAAGACTCCCCTTCCGTGACGGGGTGTTCGACCTGGTCTTCCACCAGGGCGTGATGGAGCATTTCCGCGACCCGGGACCCATGACTTCAGAATGCGCAAGAGTGCTTGTTCCGGGGGGCAGGCTCCTGGTTGACGTGCCTCAGACCCTTCATCCGTACACTCTTCTGAAGAAGCTCCTGATCGCTTTCGGAGCATGGTTCGCCGGCTGGGAGACCCAGTACACGGTCCGGGGACTCCAGCGCTTCCTTGCCCGGCACGGCCTGTCAGCTGAAGGTGCCTACGCCAGGTACTTCTCACCCTCGCTGGCATACAGGATCGTTCGCGAACTGCTGCTTCGGGCAGGCCTGAAGCTCCCTCTCCGCCCAGTCCTTGTTCCGCCTGTCCACAGGTTCAGAGGGGCGGTCCGGTCCCGTGTCGAGAGAAGCAGGTTCGGTCTTCTGACTGGCTGCGTCATCGGCGTCTTCGCCAGGAAGCCTTCTCAATGAGGGTTCTGGCGCTGAACTGGAGGGATCCCCTGAACCCCGAGGCGGGAGGGGCGGAGATCCACCTCCACGAGATACTGAAACGGGCGGCGGCCGCAGGGCACGAAGTGGTGCAGGTTTCCCACGCGGTGAACGGGCTGGCGGACATCCAGTGCATAGACGGCGTCCAGGTGCACCGCAATGGAAAGTGGTACTCCTTCAACCTTACCGCCCGGGGATACTGCAGAGGACTCGGGCTGGGTTCCTTCGACCTTGTCGTTGAGGACATCTGCAAGGTGCCGCTCTTCGCACCGGCATGGAGCCGGGTCCCGGTGCTGGCGGTCGTCCCGCATCTGTTCGGCACCACTGCCTACCGCGAGGTCGGTCCGCTGAAGGCCCTGTACGTAAGCGCCCTCGAATCCTTCATACCCAGGGTTTACCGTGAATGCCCATTCGTTGCCATCAGCGAGAGCACCAAACGCGATCTGGTGCGAAGGGGGGTTCCCGATGGGATGGTATCCGTGGTGCCATGCGGCATCGAGGGGGATGTGTACAAGCCTGACCCGGGGGTCCGGGTGGAAAGGGGCAGATTCCTCTACGTTGGCCGCCTGAGGAAGTACAAGGGTGTCCAGACAGCCATATCCGCAGTTTCAATACTCCGGGAAAGGGGTGTTGACGCTTCACTGTCCGTCCTCGGGGAAGGGGACTACGGGCCTGAGCTGAGAAGGCTGGCGGAACGGCTCGGCATAAGGGACAGTGTATCCTTTGAAGGCTTCGTTCCCCTGGAAAGGAAGCTTCACTGCCTGAGGTCCTGCTATGCCGCCGTATTCCCGTCCGAGAAGGAGGGGTGGGGGCTGACGGTGATCGAAGCCAACTGCTGCGGCGCACCGGTGATCGCAAGCAGGTCGGACGGGCTGACCGACTCGGTTCGCCACGGGGAGACGGGAATCCTGGTACCCCACGGCGACCCTGCAGCCCTGGCCGAAGCCATGCAGGACATGATCGGGAACCCGGGCGAGAGGGACAGGCTTTCGCGGGGAGGGCTGGCATGGGGAGGATGCTTCGACTGGGACAGGACCGGCTCGGCCATGCTGGCGATAATGGAGAAGACCGTCAGCGGCCGGTGAACAGCCTCTCGGCAAGCAGACCGGGAAGGCCGACCCTTCGTATCTCCCCTGCCGTGACCTCAACCGGGTACTCCACCCTAACCGTTCTCGCTGTGCGAGCCGTGGTGTCAACCATCATGAAGGCCGCCCGGGGGTCCCCATCCCTTGGCTGCCCGACGCTGCCGCAGTTCACCAGGGGGTGAACGTCAAGGTCTATGAGCTCATTCCGGGTGCGGCTCCCGGTACGGCTCCAGCCGCACGGGGTGTGGGTGTGGCCGAAGAACCAGACCGGGCCTTCGAGCCCTTGCATGGCCTGCATCGCTGCTCCCGCGGTCATGATGTACTCCCATGAGGCCGGCCTGACAGGGTGGGAATGGCAGAAGCCGCAGCCCTGTTCCCTGGCGGTGAGGGGAAGCCCGGAGAGCCAGCGGACCTCCTGAGGGGTCAAACGCCCCAGGCTCCATCTCACCGCGGAGGCGCCCCATGTGTTGAACCTTGAGAGGTCCAGAAGCCCTGCGCAGCCGTGATCGTGGTTGCCGGCCACGACCAGGCTGCAGGCGCTCCTGACCAGGGCGATGCACGCCGACGGCCAGGGGCCGTAGCCGGTGATGTCGCCAAGGCAGACAGTGGTGTCGCAGGAGGCTCCCTCGGGATGGGCCAGAACCTTCTCCAAGGCGGGAAGGTTCCCGTGAACGTCACTCAGCAGCCTGAGCCTCAGAGGGATCCCCCCCGTCCTTTACAAGTATCCTGTGAAGGACCCCGTTCACGAAGGCGCCCGCACCGGGCTGATCGAACTCCTCGGCCATGCGGACCGATTCCCTGATGACCACGGGAACAGGGGTGCCCATGTAGCAGGCTTCCGCCACGGCCTGCTCGAGCAGCAGCCTGGTTATCAGGGAGAGCCTGCCGATGGACCAGTTGGTCAGAGCGGACTCGATCCGGCGGGATATCTCGTCGCCGTATCTCGACGACGCATCGGCGACGCCCCTGACGAGGACCCTCGTCTCGGGGTCGAACAGGTCGCTGAAGCCCAGTTCATCCAGATTGACGGAGACCGTTTCGCCGTTCATGCACGATGCATACCGGCATTGAAGGAGGAACTTCCTGGCCCTCGAGCGCATTCCCACGGCTACTCGCCCACCGATCCGCCCTCCGGGTGCTCATCTTCCGGCTCGGAAAAACCGTACACCTGCCGGTAGAGATTGGCCATCTCCAGCGCTGTGAGCGCCGCGTCGAAGCCCCTGTTCCCGCTCTTGGCGCCGGCCCGGTCCACGGCCTGCTCCACGGTGTCCGCTGTGAGGATGCCGTAGGCCACCGGGATTTCGGCCTCCATGCCGGCCTTGGCGACGCCCTTCGCGCTTTCTGCCGCAACGAAGTCGAAGTGCGGGGTCTCACCCCTTATCACCGCTCCGAGGCATATCACCATGTCGAAACCGCCGCATCTGGCGAGCCTGGCGGCCATGGCCGGGATCTCCCAGGCGCCCGGGACCATGAAAACGTCCATGTCCTCATCCTGCACTCCGTGGCGAAGAAGGCAGTCAGTGGCGCCTTCCAGAAGCTTGGACGTTATGAAACCGTTGAATCTGGAGACGACCAGGGCCGCCTTGAGACCCTCGCCGTCCAGCTGACCCTCATGAATCCATGCCATCTTCGCAGACTCCCTTCAGAATGTGGCCCATCTTCCTTCTCTTTGTGGCAAGGTAAAACCTGTTCTCGTCAGTGGGGCAGACCTCGAGGCCGACCCTTTCGGTGACCGTCAGACCGTACCCGGAGAGACCGACTATCTTCTTGGGGTTGTTGGTGAGAAGCCTTATGGTGGTGAGCCCCAGCCGGACCAGTATCTGGGCGCCGGTTCCGTAATCCCTCAGGTCGGGGGCGAAACCCAGCCTCTCGTTGGCCTCAACCGTGTCCAGGCCGTGGTCCTGCAGGTGATATGCCCTGATCTTGTTGGCAAGGCCTATCCCCCGGCCCTCCTGGGCCATGTAGAGAACCACGCCGAGACCATGGTCGGAGATGGCGCGCATGGCGCTGTGGAGCTGTGAGCCGCAGTCGCACCGCCTGCTCTGGAACACGTCGCCTGTCAGGCACTGGGAGTGCACCCTTACCAGAACGTCAGACGCGCCCCTGACCTCACCCTTGACGAGGGCAACATGTGTTGAGCCGTCAACCACGCTTCTGAAGACCATCATCCGGAACACGCCGAACTCGGTGGGGAGGTCCGCCTCGGCCTGAAGCTCAACCAGCACCTCGGTCCTTCGCCTGTGATCCACCAGTTGCGCCACGGACGTTATAGGAAGCCCGTGCTTCGCGCCGAACTCACGCAGCTGGGGAAGCCTGGCCATGGTTCCGTCGTCGTTCATGATCTCACAGATCACCCCGGCCGGAAAGAGCCCGGCGAGCCTGGTGAGATCCACCGCGGCCTCTGTGTGGCCGACCCTGGTCAGCACGCCGCCGTCCCTGGCCGCCAGGGGAAAGATGTGGCCGGGCCTTGCAAGGTCTTCAGGCCTCGACCGCGGGTCAATGGCCACTGCTATGGTCCTGGCCCGGTCGGCTGCGCTTATGCCTGTGGAAACGCCCTTCGCGGCATCGATGCTCACGGTGAAGGCGGTCTCGTGAAGGGAGGTGTTCCTGGGGCACATCTCCCTCAGGTCGAGCCTCTCGAGGGCCGGCCTTTCCATGGCCAGGCAGACGAGCCCCCGGGCGTGCCTCGCCATGAAGTTCACAGCTGCGGTATCGCAATACCGGGCCGCCACCAGCAGGTCTCCCTCGTTCTCCCTGTTCTCGTCGTCAACAACGATGACCATTCCCCCCCGGCTGAGAACTTCCAGTGCCTGGGGGACGGTGGCGAAATCAGAACTGCTCAATCTTCTCCCTCAATCCGGGTTTCAGGATCCCCATGTTCCTTTGAACGTACTTGCCGATGATGTCGAACTCAATGTTCACGGGGGTCCCGGGCCTCCACGACGCGGCATTGGTCCTGGACAGTGTCTCAGGGATCACCGAGACGGAGAAACCCGTTCCGGGAGACAGTTCCGCTACGGTGAGACTGATGCCGTTCACGGCCACGGATCCCTTCAGGACCAGAAGACAGTGCCATTGGACGGGACATGCAAACCTGAATACGGCGAAACCGGCCTCCTTCCTCACGGCCGCCACAGTGCCTGCACAGTCAACGTGGCCGGTGACCAGGTGGCCGTGAAGCCTGCCATCCATCTTCATTGGCCTTTCGAGGTTGACCGAGGCGCCTGCCCTCAGCGGAACGGTCCTACCCAGGGTCTCGGGGCTGACCCTGAAAAGGGCTTCATTTCCGCGAAGCTCCTCCACGGTGAGGCAGGAACCGTCAACAGCAAGGCTCTCGCCCGGCGCCAGCCCCGGGGCAAGACCTGTCTCGACGGCCAGGACCGCTCCGGCCCGGACCACCCTGCCCGTCCCCTCAATCAGCCCTGTAAACAAGACGGCCCTCCACAAGAGTGTCCCCACCCAGATCCTCCACCTTCACACCCTCAAGCGCAAGAGCGCTGCCAATATCCGTGACCCAGAGATCATGGAACAGCGGAACGCCACTCCCTCCAAGGAGTTTTGGCGCCGTGAAAACGCTCAGCAGGTCAACCAGCCCCTGGTTCACCAGTGCGGTGGCCAGCCTTGGCCCCCCCTCGCACAGGACCAGGCCCAGACCCAGAGACAGGGTCTGGCAGAGAAGGTCCTCAAGGTCGCTGAAGATGATGGTCTCGCCCGGAGGCTTCCATTCCAACCCCCTGGGTATGGCGGTGACGGTCCGGCCGCCGTCGGAGTAGATGGCCAGCTCCCGCGGCAGAGGGTTGCCAGCCACGACTATCCGGACCGGCTGCGGACCGGGGCCGCCTGTGGAAAGCGATGGGTCGTCCCTCAAAGCGGTGCCGCCCCCAACCATGATCCCGTGCGAGCTGCGCCTGATCTGCTTCACCCTCTCCCGGGCCGGCGGTCCGGTTATCCACCTGCTGCTCCCATCGGATGCCGCTGCCCTTCCATCCAGGGAGACCGCCATCTTGAGGTGGAGAAAGCTTCTCTTCTTCTCCATGCAGTGGATCCAGACGCGGTTAAGCTCCCTGGCCTCCCGTTCCAGAAGCCCGATCTCCACCTCTACGCCGTGCTCACGAAGGTACGCTATGCCTCTGCCGCTCACCCTCGGGTCAGGATCAACCATTGCCGCCACGACCCGCCTGACGCCCGCAGCAACTATGGCCTCGACACATGGAGGGGTTCTGCCCTGGTGCGCGCAGGGTTCCAGGGTGACCACAAGCGTTGCTCCCTGAAGACGCCCGCCGGCCTCGAGCATGGCCCCCGCTTCCGCGTGCGGGGCTCCGCAGCACTCATGATGGGCCTCCCCGGCGGGTTCACCGTTCCCGTCAAGGACAACGGCCCCCACCATCGGGTTGGGGAACACGCCGGGCCAGCCATTCCTGGCGATGGAGAGAGCCCTCTTCATGGCTGAGCGTTCGGCGGCGCTCTTCTTCAATCGGTTATCTCCCTGACGCTGAGCCTGCCAATGACAGCGTTTATGGTGTACTGGTCCTCAAGGTCGCCCATGGCCAGAATGATGTGGGTGGCGTCGGCGAGGAGCATTCCGAAGGTGGGGTCCATGGCAACCCATTGCCCTATCCAAACTGCGGGCCACGCGTGGTATCCGAACCTGCCTTCGTCTATGTAAACTATGCCGTTGCATACGGTTGCCGGTATGCCGGCGGCCCTGGCCAGCGCCACGAAAAGGGCGGTGTGCTCATTGCAGTCGCCCCTCATGGAGTCAAGGACGTCCACTGCGGACGGGAGGGAAACCGTGGGCACATCCTCCACCGCCAGGTCAACGAACCTGCAGATGGCTGCCACCGCCTCCCAGGAATCGGCGGCGCCGGAGGTGAGGCTGTCGGCCAGCGCCACTATGGCGGGGTCGTCGCTCTGGATGAGGGTTTCCGGCTGAAGGTGCTGAAGCAGGCTGTCGGGTACTTCCGGGATCGGGAACGGCAGTACGGCATCGGCGGGGACCATGGCAGCGTTCACGGTCACCACGGGGCCGGGGGATGAACTCTGAAGCCCCGGGTAGGTAAGCCTGAAGATGTCCCAGTCAATATCGCCCTGCAGAAGCCAGACCCTGACACCGCCGGACCTGGGGTCGTCAACCACGGTGGATGAGACGGAGTAGAGCATGTAGAGGTCGCTTCCCGGCTCTATGTTACCGTCGGTGTCCGGCGGCACCCTTGTGAGTATCATCCCGAGCCCCTGCTCTTCTTCGCGGACTATCTGCCCTTCATGCACCCATACCAGGTTGTTCATCCCGGCAGTGCTTATCAGGAGCCTGAAGGCGGTCACCGAATCCCCCAGGAGGTCCATGGTCTCCACGGCCTGGCAGACGACCCTGGCCTCGAGTATGGACCCGGTGGACGGGTCGAAGGTGTCGTAAACCCTCTCCTCGCCCGGGGACCACTGCATCCCGGCCGCGGCCAGGTCCATGAATGCCGGGAGGTAGCCGCCCCGGAACTCAACGCTTCTGGCGATCTCACGGCCTGAGGTGTCTATGGTGGTCTCTATGGTCGAACCCGCCCGGCGGGCGGACACGCTGATCCGGCTGGTGCCGTCGCTCATGGTCATGGTGAGCGAACCAAGGTCGTAATCAAGACCTGTGCGGGCCACGGAGTTCATCGTGACACGCCTCTCGGTGCCGAGAAGCACTATCACCCACTCCATGTCCTGCCGCACCAGAAGCGAATCCTCTCCCTCCTGCTCCAGTGTCATGGTCATGTAACCCACGCTCTGCCCCTGAAGGCTCACCGAAAACCTCTGAAGGTCTGCGGGAGCGTGGGTGGCCCGGGGCAGGGACGACCGGCATGACAGGAAGAGAAGGAAGGGAAGAGACAGCAAAAGGATCCTCATTGTTTCACTCCTTGAAGAAAACCGTGAATGGCTTCAGCCGCCCGTCTTCCGGCCCCACCGTCCCAGAGAGGTATGCGGGGAGGAGAAGACCAGCTCTGGGAAAGCCTTTCCGAGACGGCGGCGGGTATGCCCTCGGGTTCCGGACAAAGGACGTTGGTGCCCAGCAGGCATGTGACAGGCCTTTCAGTGTTGGGCCGCACGGTGACGCAGGGCACTCCCAGGACCGTGGTCTCCTCCTGAACCCCTCCCGAATCGGTGATGACCACCGCGGCCCGGCGCTGGTGCGCCAGAAAGTCCAGGTAGGAGAGAGGCGGGAGCATGCGGAGGTTCCGGGGAAGAACCGATGAGAGCCCCCATTCATTGATCTTCCCCAGGGTTCTTGGGTGTGCCGGAAAAACAAGGGGGAGTTCCACCCGGCCCAGCGCGAGAAGGATCCTCTGAAGCTTCGCGCGTTCATCAACGTTGCCCGGCCGGTGAAGGGTCACCAGCCCGTATCCGCCTTCGGGAACCTGTATGCCGCCGGTGGAGGGGAGCAGGCGCATCATGGTGTCTATCATTGTGTTGCCTGTCATGACAACGGACGCGGCGGGCCTGCCCTCATGCACAAGGTTGTCCAGCGCTTCGGGGCTGGTGGTGAGAAGCAGATCGGAGATCTGGTCGGTGAGAACCCTGTTGATCTCCTCGGGCATGGTCCTGTCGAAGCTGCGAAGACCAGCCTCGAGGTGAACCACGGGAACCCCGTGGCGCACAGCGGCCAGAGAGCAGGCGAGGGTGGAGTTCACGTCTCCCGCCACCACCACCGCGTCGGGACGTTCCTTAAGCAGAACCTTCTCGTAGGCCTCCATTATCCTTGCTGTCTGGGAGGTGACGGTCCCTCCGCCGCAGCCAAGGGAAACATCGGGCCTGGGAAGACCGAGCTGTTCGAAGAAACTGCCTGACATGGAGTGGTCGTAATGCTGACCGGTGTGGACCACGCGGTGCGGGAAGGAGGCCGCCCTTATCAGCGGGTCTATCTTCATGAAGTTCGGCCTTGCGCCGCAGACGATGTCAATCAACGCCGCTCCCCGAATCCAGCATGTCCAGCCTGCGGGCGTGGCGCCCGCCCTCGAACTCGCCGGAGAGAAAGGCCGCCAGTATCTCCCTGCCATGGAACGGAGCGGTGAACCCGCCGGCCATCACCAGTACGTTGGCGTCGTTGTGCCGTCTGGCGTACGAAGCCATGGTGGTGTTCAGGCACAGAGCGGCCCTTATCCCTGGATGCCTGTTGGCTGCGATGCTCATGCCTATGCCAGAGTTGCACACCAACACCCCGATGTCGCAAGCCCCTGAAAGCACCTCTCTGCACAGAAGGCCCGCGTAGAGAGGGTAATCAACTGACGAGGTTCCATGGGCCCCCAGGTCGTTCACAGTATGGCCCAGTGACTCCAGCATGGCGATGAGCGAGGCCTTGAGGGGAAAGCCCGCATGGTCGGATGCCATGGCCAGCTTCAACTCAGTGCCCCGCGATGTGGGCGGCGACCACGCCTGAAAGGACCAGGCTGCAGAGCTTGCTTTCGGCGCTGTCTGCCCTGCTTGTGAGGACCACCGGATTTCTCGCGCCCATGATCACCGCGCCGAGTTCGCCCCCTGCCAGGAATATCAGGGCCTTGTAGAGAACGTTGGCAGCCTCGATGTCCGGCAGCAGCATCACATCGGCATCGCCCGCCACCGGTCCCTGGACCTTCTTGATCCGGGCGGACTCACTGGACACCGCCAGGTCCAGGGCGAGAGGCCCCTGGAAGAGGATGTCGCCGAACTCCCCCTGGTCCGCCAGCGTCTGCATCAACGCGGCTTCCATCGTGCAGGGCATCTTTTCGTAAGCCACCTCCTTGGCGCACACGTACGAGCACTTCGGGGAGGTGATCCCCAGGGAACGCGCCACTATGACCGCGTTTCGAAGCATCTCCTTCTTCTGGTCGAAATCAGGGGCTATGTTCATGGCAGCGTCGGTTATGAGAAGAAGCTTGTGGTAGTGGGGAACCTCGAACGCGGCCACATGGCTCAGCAGACCCGTACCCCTTATCCCGTGGTCCTTGTCCAGTATGGCCTTCAGGAAGGTGCTGGTTGCCACAAGGCCTTTCATAAGAACCCCGGCCTCGCCTTTCCTGACCAGGTCAACCCCCAGGAAAGCACTGTCATGATCGTTCTCGGCAGGAACTATCCGCACGCCGTTCAGATCGAACCCGGCCTCCTCGGCGGAGCTTCGGACTGCTCCCTCGGGACCCACCAGAACGCAGTCCACCATTCCTTCGGTGACGGCTTCACGAACCGCGGCAAGGGTCTCCACCTCGTCGGCCCTGACCACCGAAACCGTCTGGGAAGGAAGATCACGGGCCAGCTGCTTGAGTTGTGAAAGTGAGCTTATGGGCTTCATTGCTACCTCTCCCCGGATTGGATGAACCGATGCGCAAGGACAAAACACATTATGAAATATACCCCCCCGGCACCGCTGCACCAAAGAACGGGAGCCTTCCGAGTTGACAAGGAGGTATCCCAAGGCAAGATTAGAATGAGGCCGAATGGCCGTGTATCAATTTGATAATTTCCATTTTACATAAAATGCACGTATCCGGCATCAACTCCTGGAAGGACCCTGAAATGAAACGCATACCCGCCGACAAGGTGAAGGCGACCATCGCGGAACACATGCTGGCAGACGGTTACGACATAGCTCTCGATCTCAGGAAGAGCCATGGCGGAACGATCCACGACGCAGTAACCGGAAAGGACTACCTCGACCTCTTCAGCTTCTTCGCCAGCGCTCCGCTGGGGATGAACCACCCAAGGCTCACTTCCCCGGAATGGCTCAGGCACCTGGGCGAGACGGCTGTCAACAACCCCAGCAACAGCGACTTCTACACCGAGGAAATGGCGCTGTTCGTAAAGACGTTCGCCGACAACACCATACCCGCAAGCCATCCGCACCTTTTCTTCATTTCCGGCGGAGCGCTGGCGGTTGAGAACGCCCTGAAAGCCGCCTTCGACTGGAAGGTGCGCAAGAACATTGCGGCGGGCAGGGGCGAGATCGGAACAAAGGTGATACACTTCAGGAACGCCTTCCACGGCCGTTCCGGCTACACTCTCAGCCTCACCAACACCGCCGACCCCAGGAAGTACATGTACTTTCCGAAGTTCGAGGAGTGGCCACGCATAGACACACCCCAGATCATCTTCCCGCTGGAGGAGAACCTCGATGCGGTTAAGTCCGCCGAAGCCGCCGCGCTGGCCCGGATAGACAGCGCGATCCGGCAGCACGGCCACGACATAGCCTGCCTGATCATCGAGCCGATCCAGGGGGAGGGCGGCGACAACCACTTCCGCCGCGAGTTCTTCCAGGAACTCCGCGACAGGGCTGACCGCCACGATTTCATGCTGATCTACGACGAGATACAGACGGGAATGGGCCTGACCGGAAACTGGTGGGCATGGCAGGGCATAGGTGTTCCGCCTGACATTTTCTGCTTCGGCAAGAAGGCCCAGGTGTGCGGCATAGCCTGCAGCAGCAGGATAGACGAGGTCCCCGACAACGTTTTCAGGGAGTCCAGCCGCATAAACTCCACATGGGGCGGAAACCTTGTGGACATGGTCCGATGCACCGCATACATTGACATCATGGTGAGCGAGAACATCCTTCAGAACGTGAGGACCCAGGGCGAGGTGGTGATGGCCGGGCTTCGAAGGCTTGAGAAGAGGTTCGAGGGAAAGGTGTCGGCCGCCAGGGGCGCCGGGCTCATGTGCGCGTTCGACCTGGTGGACGGCAAGGTCCGGAACGCCCTGGTGAACAGGATATTCGAGAACGGAGCCATAATCCTTCCATGCGGGCTCCGCTCCATACGGTTCCGGCCGCCCCTCAACATCTCCGCGGGAGAGGTGGCCAGGGCGCTGAGCATTATCGAGACATCGATGGAGGAGTTGTTTGCCTGAAGGGGAGAGGAACGCAGCCCCGACAGGGGGCGAGATGGACGGCCGCAGGCTTGAGATAGCCCATGTTGCACGCCACCTGGCGGACATGGGCTGGTGCGAGGGCAACGCGGGGAACATCTCGCTGCTGCTTCCGAGAGGCGAGCATGCTCCCGATGAGGGGCTGCAGTCCTCCATGCCCCTTCCCGAACCGGTAAGGGCCCTTGCCGGCAGGACGATACTGATAACCACCACCGGAAGCCGTTTCAGGCGGATGATGCTCGACAGAAAGACCGCCATCGTTCCGGTAACCGTTTCCCGGTTCGGCAATACGATACTCTGGCCGCAGGAGTACGCCAGACCATCCAGCGAGATCTCCACCCATCTGCAGGTGCTGGCGCTGGCCGAGGCCAGAGGGTGGCCATCGGCCTCCATCGTTCACACCCACTCCACCTCCATGCTGGCGCTGTCATCCGGCGACCTTCCAGGCAAAACCCTGGAAGACGTGATGTGGAGGGCGCACCCCGAGCTGTCACAGCTCCTCGACCGGGGGCTGCGCTTCCTCGATTTCCAGCCGCCCGGCACATGGGAACTGGGGCGCAACACGGCGGAGCTTTTTGCGGAAGCGGATGTGGTCATCTGGCGGAAGCACGGGATACTGGCGTTCGGGCCCGACACAGAGACTGCGTGCGACTACGTTGAACTCGCTGAGAAGGCTGCCGTTCTCCTGCTGATGGAAATGAACGCTTTCGGCCGTTTCCAGGGGCTGAAGGACAGGGAACTGAAGGTGCTGCGGGACGACCTGGCAAGGGAATGAACGAAGACTTGACTTGTGGACATCGGCGGTGTGCCGGACTATATCATTGCATCATCCTTCTTGTGGGCTCAGGAAATGAAAGGTGCCTATATTAATATGAGAATAAACGTTGTTGCCTCTCTGATCACCCTGGTGGTCATCGTTGCCGGATGCAGCAGCCAGGGGCCCATGAACCCCGACGGCACGCTGCCCATAGTCGGAGGGCTTGTTCTTCTGGAGGATGCCTGCAGGGGCGACACTCTCGCTTTCATGTGGGACCCGCTCACGGTGGAGGTTGACCACTACAGCCTCTGGTACTCCGACAACCCGCTTGTGGTGTGGATGAAGGCAGGGGACTTCCCCGGACCCGGAGGGTTCCACGTGGCGGACCGGCTCACCACCTACAGCGTCTGGGCCCAGCGCGGTACGCAGCATTCCTCGGCCCTGTCCGCAAGGCTCACCCCTGAAACCACTCCCCTCGGGGTCGCCACCGCACCCGCCGGCGACCGCATCGCGGGCTTCTCCGTCACCCCCGACACCATTTTCGGCGGCGACGCCACCAACCCGGATTTCCACCAGGATTTCTTCATCAGGAACGACATGCTGGGATACATCATTCTGGGCGGCCACACCGACCCGAGAACCTGCCCCGGAGGCCGCTGGGCCCAGATGGCGCCAGCGCCGGGCGAAGGATTCAAGGCCCCGGAGCCCGACGACCCGCAGTGGTCGGACACCCTGATGCTGCTCTCCTCGCCCAGGTTCTTCATCAGGCTCGAGAACGGCAATTACGGAAGGTTCACCGCCATGGTCTATCAGAACCCCGATACGCTTCAGCAGGGCGAGATAGCCGAGGTGAACTTCGTGTACCAGCCGATCCGAAGGGTAAGGCTCTTCGACTGAGCTTCTTCCGTCACGGGGTAAGCCGTTTCACGTCCCTGGGGAACATGGTCGTGTAGCGTATGTTCTCCACCTCGAGGAGCCTTGCGGCAAGCCTCTCCAGGCCGATGGCAAGGCCTCCGTGGGGAGGAAGACCGTACTCGTGGGCCTGCAGGTAGTCCCTGAAGTCGTCGGGATCCAGCCCGAAGAGCCTCATCTTCCCGACCTGTGAGTCGTAGTCGTGGATCCTCTGTCCGCCTGTGGTTATCTCAAGGCCCCTGAAAAGAAGGTCGAAGCTGCGGGTCGTGCCCGGGGCTTCCGGATCGTCCATGGTGTAGAACGGCCGCTTCGCTGTGGGGAAGTGGGTGACGAACACGAACTCGCTTCCCCACTGCTCCGCGGCGTAGCGGCAGAGAAGCCTTTCCTCCTCGGGTTCCAGGTCGGGTTCCCCGGAGTAATCGGTGCCCCCCATGGCGCCGGTGATGCTGTGCGCCTCGGCCAAAGTCACGCTGGGCACCGCATCGGGCAGTTCCGGTACCGCCGCTGAGAGCAGGGTCAGCTCAGGACCGTATTCCTTTTTGAGAAGACCGAGGCAGTGACCGAGCAACTCCACCTCCAGCATCATCACATCGGTGTGGTCCTTTATGAACCCCATCTCGAAGTCAAGTGAGGTGTACTCATTCACGTGCCTGCTGGTCTGGTGGGGTTCTGCCCTGAACACCGGGCCGGTCTCGAAGACCCTTTCATAGATCCCCACTCCCATCTGTTTGTAGAACTGGGGTGACTGGGCGAGAAAGGCGGTCCTGTCGAAGTATTTCACAGGGAATATGTTGGCGCCCCCTTCGGCACCAGCCACGCAGATCTTCGGGGTGTGGATCTCGGTGAAACCGTTGGTGTGGAGAAAGTCGCGAAATCCCCTGCACAGGCCCTCCGCGATGCGAAGCCTGGCACGCTCTACCGGATGCCTCAGGCTCAGGGGCCTGAGATCGAGGTTGTTGTCTATATGAAGGTCGAGGACCTTCTTTGACAGGTCAACCGGGGAGCGGGAGCGGGGAGAAGAGAGCACCGTGATGTTCTCCGCGTGTATCTCCACGTTTCCGGGATTGATGGATGGGTCCTTTATTACAGCGTCCTTCACGGTGCCGGTGATCTCAACCGCCTGCTCCTCGGCCAGGTTCGCAAGCGCCTCCTGGAAGCCGTCGCCGGAGAGGATGCACTGCACAAGGCCGTCATGCCGCCTGAGTATCACGAAGGCGCCCCACGAAAGCCTTCTCACACGCATCACCATGCCGTGAAGCGAAACGGTTCTTCCCGACATCCCCGCGAGTTCAGCCGATGAAAGAGGGGTTCTTCTCTCTCCGGCGGGTACCCTTGTCATTCTTCCTCCTTCATGGCGCCTTTCATGGCACGAACAAGCCTGTTGGGGGTTCCGGAATACCTTGCCAGAGCGTCCGCCGATCTTTGCGTAAGCTGTTTTGCCTGCTGGTCAAGCTCAGCCGTCAGCACATCGGCCCTTCGGGCCGTGAAACAAAGCTGCAGGATCCTCTCCATGATCCGCTCGACCTGTACCTGGTAACGGGTCCTGCATTTCTCCCTGAACACCCGCATCCCTTTGAGGCCCTCCTTCAGGGCCTCTTCCTTCTCTATCTGGAAGCCCTCCTCGAGTCTGTCCAGTTGCCTGGACAGGTAACCGAGTTCAGCCTCGATCCCGTCTTGGAAAGAGCCTTTTGCCATCTCCAACCATCCCCCGATGTCCCACCGAAAGATACACAAAAGCCGCCGTTCCCGGGTAAGCCTCGGTTGCCGAACCTCGAAAGCGGCCATAGATTTCCATGAAGCCAATCACAGCCTGCTTTCCCGGGAGGAGATATGTCAGGAGAGCCCAGAATACTTGCAGTCAACCCAGGCTCCACTTCCACGAAAGTGTCGGTGTTCATCGGGGAGAAGGAGGTCTGGAAGCTGAAACTCGATCACACCGCCGAGGAGCTGGCACCATACGCAAAGATCTTCGACCAGTACGACTTCCGGGAAAGTGTGATCCTGGAAGCCCTCGAGGCCGCGGGATACCCCATCAGGAGCTTCTCGGCCATAGTGGGCAGGGGAGGGCTTTCCAAACCCATTCCCGGAGGCACCTACAGGGTCGATGCCGGCCTTCTGAAGGACCTGAGGACGGGCGCATACGGCGAGCACGCCTCCAACCTGGGGGCGCCCATAGCCGCAAAGCTTGCGGAGAACGCCGGGTGCCAGGCCTTCATGGTGGATCCTGTGGTTGTGGATGAGATGGAGCCCCCCGCCAGGTTCTCAGGCCACCCGGTGATAAGGCGCCGCTCCATCTTCCATGCACTCAACCAGAGGGCGGTTGCCAGGAAAGTAGCCGCCGAGATGGGAAAAGGCTACGATGAATGCAACTTCATCGTGGTTCACCTGGGCGGAGGAATAAGCGTGGGGGCCCACAGGAAGGGCAGGGTCGTAGATGTAAACAACGCTCTGGACGGAGACGGCCCCTTCTCTCCGGAACGCTCCGGCGGCCTTCCTTCCGGACAGATGGCAGCGCTCTGCTATAGCGGTGACTACACACACGAGCAGGTCAAGAAAATGATAAAGGGCCAGGGCGGAATAGTCGCCTACCTGAACACCAACGACATGCGGCATGTGGAGGACATGATCCACGCCGGCAACACCGAATGGCGAGAGGTGTACCATGCCATGGCATACCAGGTCGCCAAGGAGATAGGCGCAATGGCGGCGGTTCTGGGTGGCGACATCGATTCGGTGATAATCACAGGCGGAATTGCCTACGACAGGCTTTTCACCTCATGGCTCGAGGAGATGACAGGCTTTCTGGCCCCGATGCGCGTCATACCGGGCGAGATGGAGATGGAAGCCCTGGCTCTCGGCGCCCTTCGCGTGATAACAGGAGAAGAGACCCCGCGGCTGTACGAACCCGATTAAAACCGGAGGAACCACCAATGACCAGCGATTTCGAAAAGGCAAGGAAGGACTGGGAGGAGGGTATGGTCAGGAAGACCCTCGACAAGTTCCCGGAGCGTCGAAGCGAGTTCCGGACTCCCGGCGGAATAACGGTGGAGAGGGTTTACTACCCTGCCTGCCCGGATGAGGGCTTTCTTGACAGCCACGGTTTCCCGGGAGAGTTCCCCTTCACCAGGGGAGTACAGCCCACCATGTACCGGGGCCGCTTCTGGACAATGCGTCAGTACGCGGGGTTCGGAACCGCCGAGGAGTCAAACCGCCGCTACAGGTACCTTCTCGAGGCGGGCCAGACGGGTCTTTCAGTGGCATTCGACCTGCCGACCCAGATCGGTTACGACTCGGACCACCCGCTCTGTGCCGGCGAGGTGGGCAAGGTGGGGGTCGCCATAGACAGCCTGGCGGACATGGAGATCCTTTTCGACGGCATACCGCTGGACACCGTTTCAACCAGCATGACCATCAACGCTCCGGCCGCGGTGCTCCTTGCCATGTACATCGCCGTTGCCGAGAAACAGGGGGTGCCGGCGTCAAAACTCCAGGGCACCATTCAGAACGACATTCTCAAAGAGTACATGGCCCGGGGCACCTACATCTTCCCTCCCGGGCCATCCATGCGGCTCATCACCGACATATTCGCCTTCTGCAAAAGCGGTGTCCCGAAGTGGAACACCATCTCCATCAGCGGCTACCACATCAGGGAGGCGGGAAGCACGGCAGCGCAGGAGGTGGGCTTCACCCTTGCCGACGGCATTGCGTACGTGGATGCTGCCATAAGGGCGGGAATGGACGTTGACGAGTTCGCCCCCAGGCTGAGCTTCTTCTTCAACGCCCACAACGACCTTTTCGAGGAGGTGGCCAAGTTCAGGGCGGCGCGAAGGATGTGGGCCCGCATCATGAAGGAAAGGTTCAAGGCGGCTGACCCCAGGAGCCAGATGCTGAGGTTCCACACCCAGACAGGCGGAAGTACCCTCACCGCTCAGCAGCCCGACAACAACATAGTAAGGGTAGCGGTCCAGACCCTGGCGGCGGTTCTGGGCGGAACCCAGAGCCTGCACACCAACAGCCGCGACGAGGCCCTTGCCCTTCCCACCCAGCAAGCCGTGACCATCGCCCTGCGAACCCAGCAGATAATTGCCAACGAAAGCGGCGTCACCGACACCGTTGATCCAATGGGCGGAAGCTGGTTCCTCGAGAGCCTGACCGACTCGGTGGAAGCGCAGGCCATGGAGCTCATTCAGGACATTGACGCCATGGGCGGCATGGTGAAGGCCATCGAGGAGGGTTATCCCCAGCGCAGGATACAGGACGCCGCCTACAACTACCAGAAGCAGGTGGAGTCAGGCGAGCGGGTGGTCGTGGGAGTGAACAGGTTCCAGCAGAAGGAGACCGGAACGGCGGAGCTATTGAAGGTTGACCCCGAGGTGGAAAGCTCACAGGTCCGGAAACTGGCCCGGGTGAGGGAACAGCGCAGCGGGACCGATGTGCGCGCCGCGCTGGAAGCCCTGCGGAAAGCGGCGGCAGGAGGGGACAATCTGATGCCCGCCATACTCCGGTGCGTGAGATCATACGCAACGCTGGGCGAGGTCTGCGGCGTCCTCAGGGAGGAGTTCGGGGAGTACCAGCCCAGGACCGTGGTGTAACGGGAACCGGCTCCCTTGCGGGAGCCGGCCCTTCATTCCGTGAAGATCAGTCTAGAAGGAATTCTTGATGGAACCCCAGGTGGCGCGTTCCAGGGCTGTGGTTGTTCCCTCGATGATGAACGGGGCGCCCTTCACGCCACCGCTGCCGGAATCCAGCATGGCAGCCCATCCCGATGTTGTGTACTGCATGCCGTTGCCGGTTGTGACCTGTCCGGTGATGGTGACGGGGTTGGCCCAGGGACCGGAGGAACCGGTGCCTGCGAGCTGGAAGACCAGCCAGTAGTCGCCGGCGGTGAGGGTGAGACCGGAAAGGTTGCAGGTGGCGGCCATTATGGGACGCTGGTTGTTGCCTGACTGGCCGCTGAGCACCCTGTAGCAGTTGGTGAAGGCGGCGCTGGTGAACACGTTGGTGGTGAAGTCACCGTAAACCAGGGTGCCGGTGGTGGGAACGTCGTCATAGATGGCCAGGTAAACGCCGTTCAGGGTGGGGCTCGGGCCGGAACCGGTCTGATAGCCGAACACGGTGATGGAACTCACCGACCATGTTTCCCCGGCGGGAACAACGAAGTCGTCGGCGATCTTGTTGCCGGCGGTGAACTGCACTCCCCAGCCGTAGGTGCCGTCGGTGGGCTCCATGATGGACTCGTCGGCGCCGCCGTAACCGGTGCCGGTGCTGTTCACGAACGGGCCGCCGTCAAAGAGAACTGCAGTGGGATAGTCCCAGATCGGGCCGCCGCCGTGGGAGCCGCCGGGATAAACGGGAGCGAAGGCTCCCACCACATCCGCTGTCTCGAAAGCGAATGCCGACAAGGCGAAGACGAAGAGCAGGACGGACATTGCAACCTTCATACTGAACCCCCTCGAGTTGGCAATGAATCCGATGTTGTTGCTGGCACCTCTGCACAGCACCGGTTAGCTATAAAAACAGGGGAGAGATGTCAAGACTTGCCTGCCCCGCCCGCATGACCTGTGGTTCAGGAGGCGGTTTCACGCCTATCTGATCACAGTGAACCTGCCGGTCTCGGCCCCGGGGCCGGTTCCCGCCCTCACCAGGTAAACCCCGGGCGCCAGCCCGGTGAGGGTCAGTGAACCCGATCCCAGGGCGACCCTTCTGCCCGCGGTGTCGAACACGCTTATGGGACCGGCGGCGGTGATCGTCACGTTCCCCGGGCCGGGGTTGGGCCCCACCTGCAGGTTCACGGCGGGGGGCGGATCCCCCTCGACCCCCAGGAAGTGCATGACCGGGATGATGGTTGGGTCGCCGAGAATGGTCATGCCCAGGTGCCAGTACTTCTCCGACTGGGAGAAGCCTCCCTGCTGTATGTAGTCCCACCACTTGAACATGGCCTGGCCGAAGGAGTCGCCCTGACCCAGAGGCCCGTAGAACTGCACGAACTGCAGCATGGCCCCGCTCTTGGTGCTGCCCACCGCCGCAAGACCCGTCTGGGTGCCGAACACATAGACGCACCCCATGCACCAGTTGCTGGTGAACCGGGCATTGGAACAGGCGAACAGGTTGTAGAACCTGCTGGGCGGCTGATCGGTCCATATATGGCCGCTTGTGGTGCTGGGCCCCGGGCTCCACTGGTGGACGGTGGGACCGGAGTGGACGAACGGGCTTATCCAGGTGTAGCCTGCGGGAAGCCTGTTCTGCCGGTAATCGGTCCCGTTGGTGGCAGCGGGCTCGCTGACAAGCTCAACATCGGGGTACAGAAGCATCATGGCGTTCCTGTAGCCGACACCCCAGCCGCTCCAGTCGTCATCCACGTAGCACAGGGCGTGGGGGTCGGGGTCTCCCTCCTGCCGCCACTGATGAAGCCTTGTGAGGTAGTCGTTGATGAGCTGGTGCTGGTCGCCGTACAGGATGACGCTGGTGAGAATCCTGGCCACGTAGATCTCGGGGAAGAGGTCCCCCTCCCAGCCGTCGTATATTCCGTCGGGGCCGGGTACACCCCCGGCTGGGTAACCCGTCCAGTCGTCCAGCCAGTCGCCGTCGAGGTCCCAGTAGAAATAGTCGGTTGGGAAGGTCTCGTTGGAGCGGCTGTCGTAGTCCTCGAGAGCGGCCCATGCTGTGGGAACGTCCCCCACCAGGACCACACCTTCCAGCCCCTCGGAGTGAAGCCCCGAAAGCCATGCCCTTATCTCCTCGGGGGTGCTCCAAGTTATCTGGACCGCGGCGACCGTAAGGCCCTGAGCCTGTATGTCAGCCATCCAGATGTCGAGCAGCCCGGGGGTGAGGCTGTCCGCGATCCCTTCGGCGAAGGCTATCACGAACTGGCTTCCCCTTGCCTGGCCCTGAAGGGGCGTGACCCTCAGAGGCTGAAAAGGGGGTCTTCCCTCCAGATACCCGGCGGGAGTATCGGGCACGTACCCCGGATCGAGGTTGCGGGTGATGGGAGTGTAGTCGTAAACACCCGAAGCGACCAGCAGAAGAGCAACACAGAATATCATGTGGTTCCTTTCCGGGGCGGGTTACAGGAAGTACGGGGTGATGCCCAGAAGCCTGACGCCGAGGATCATCACGGGCTGAAGGAGACGGGAAATCACCCCGAGGAAAAGCAGCCCGAAGACGATCATCATCCCGTAGCGCTCAAGGCGCATGTAGCTCCAGTAAAGCCTGCCGCTCAGGAAGTTGGCAACTATCCTGCTGCCGTCCAGCGGCGGGATGGGTATCAGGTTGAAAGCCATGAGTATCACGTTCATCAGCGCAGCGGTCGCAATTGCTCTGGCCAGGAAGAGCGGCAGCACGGCGCCGCCAAGCTTCAGAACCAGGCTCATGGCAAGGGCAAGGGCGAGATTGGTTGCGGGACCCGCCATGGCCACCAGCATCATCCCCTGCTTCCTGTTCCTGAAATAGGCCGGGTTCACCGGAACTGGCTTCGCCCATGCGAACAGGAACCTGCTTCCCATAAGGATCAGGAAAAGGGGAAGAAGTATGGTGCCGAAAAGGTCAATGTGCACCAGCGGGTTGAAGGAAAGCCTGCCCATGCGCCAAGCCGTGGGGTCGCCGAGCTTCCAGGCGGCAAGCCCGTGGGATATCTCGTGGCACACCACGCTGAAGAACACCAGTACCAGCACCAGGGGTGTCTCGAGAAGCACTACCGCCTCCTGCCGGCCATGAGAAGCCACACCAGCTGGCCCAGGGCCGCAAGGGCGCTGGCCACGTAAGTAAGCGAGGCCGCCCTGAGAACGGTTCTCACTCCCCCCACTTCGGAGGGAGGGAAGCCGTGGGCCTTCTCCAGCCATGCCACCGCCCTGGCGCTGGCGTTGAACTCCACCGGCAGGGTGAACAGGTGGAAAAGGAGGGCAACGGCGTAAATAGCTGCGCCTATGTAGATCAGGTTCGTCATCCTGAACATGAAGCCGCCGATAAGGAGGGGGAAAAGCATCCTGGACCCCAGGTTCGCCACGGGAACAAGGGCGTTGCGGACCTTCAGCGGGGAGTATCCCATGGCATGCTGGACCGCGTGACCCGCCTCATGGGCGGCGATCCCTATGGCAGCCACCGAGCTTCCCGCGTAAACGTCACGGGAAAGCCTGAGTTTTTCGGACCGCGGATCGTAGTGATCGCTGAGCGTTCCCTGCGTGACCTCCACCCCAACCTGGGCCAGGCCGTAGCCGTCGAGGATGGCCCTGGCCATCTGGGCCCCGGAAATGCCCCGGCTGTTGGGCACGCTGCTCCATCTGCGGTAGGCGCTTCTCACTGCTCCCGACGCGAACATGCCAAGTATCATCGCCACGATGATCACAAGAAGACCGGGATTCATATCCATCATGTAGAACAGCATTTCTTACCTCTTTTCATGCCCGGTGCCCACGGGCATATCAAGCAATTTGCCTTCCGGGCGCAAGTCAGCCTTGAATATACCGTTACGGGGCGCCGGATTCACAGGTGCGCCGTTCGGGCACTCCATCAGTTGAGCTTCTCGCCGTAAATCGAGAAGATCCGCTGAAAGCAGGCGTCCCAAGTGTAGCTGCCTGCGAACTCCCGGAACGCCCTGCGCTTCTCCTGCGGTTCTTCAATGGCCGCCATGGCCGCGTCCCTCAGGGCGTGGGGATCATTCCAGGGCCCGTAACAGGAACTACCCCCGGCCCCCCGCACCAGTTCCGCCGCGGCCGCCTCCCGGCACGCCGCAACTGGGGTTCCGCAGCAGAGAGCCTCCAGGGTCACCAGTGAGAACGTGTCGCAGGGCCCCATGGAGAGGAAGGCGTCCGCGCTGGCCATGAGAGAGGCGCCGGTACCTGTGTGGGAAGCATGGGGCAGCAGCCTGAGCCGCCCGCCGAACCTTGATACGGCCTTCTCCACACGGCTCCTCCAGTGGCCCCTTCCCGCAACCGCCACAACCACTCCGGGGTCGCGGAACAACAGGGGGCATGTCTGAAGAAGAACGTGTATGCCCTTCTCCGGGGCAAGCCTTCCCATGTAGAGGATCAGGCGCCCCCCCGCCGGAACCCCGAGGCTATCCCTGAGCTCCTGCGACCTGGCTTCCGGGGTGAAGAGGGATGGATGTGTGCCGAGAGGGGTCTTTCTCGTGTTCTTCACACCGGCTTCCCGCAGCACGGAGAGGGATGTCTCGCTGGCCCCCATCACAAGCTCCAGGTGGCGGTAGGCCCGTCCCATGAGGGGTACCGCCAGCTTTCTGAACATCCGCGGGAATGGTCCGCCTGTTATGTCGAGGACGCTGAGCGGCAGGGCCACCGGCCAGTTGGAGTGGTAGAAGCCGAAGGATGGTATGCCCGCAATGCTTCCCCGAACCATGAAGGGAACAACTATCCCGCTCCCCAGCTCGATCACGTCAGGCCTGAAGGCGGCGATGATCTCACGGATGGGCTTCCCCCGGATGAAGAAGTGGTACCCCGATCCGGCCAGCGGAGGGGATTTCACGCCGTACATGGTTCCCCCCTCGAACTCCTTCACCGAATCCCGGCCCGAAGGATGGACCAGGGCGCACCGGACCCCGGCTTCCCTGCACCACCGGAACTTCTCGTGGTGATAGACCCTGATGCCCCCGCCGACGGGGCTGTAGAAGTTGTTTATGTCCAGAACCCTGAGATCCCTGTAGGGCAAGGGGCTCACCGGATCCTGTCGCCGGGCGCCGCCTGGGGGGAAGGCCTTATCAGGTTCACTCCGCCCTGTCCGTCGCTGGCCAGGAGCATGCCCCGGCTCTCTGTCCCCCGGAGCTTGACCGGCTTCAGGTTGGCCACCACAACCACCTTCGTGTTCAGAAGGTCGCCCGGCTGGTAGTGAAGCCTGATCCCGGCCACGATCTGCCTGGGAGTACCTTCGCCCAGATCCACAAGAAGCTTGTAGAGCTTGTCGGCGCCCGGGACCGGGCTCACCTCCACAACCAGCCCCACCCTCAGGTCGAGCCTGGCGAAATCGTCGTACTCTATCAGGGTCTTGTCCGCTTCGGCGTCGCCGGCTTCAGCCTCTTTTCCGGCCTCAGGTTCGAACACCCTCTGAAAGCCCTCTTCCAGCTTTGTGAACAGGATCTCGGGCGCGCCCAGAGGGGCCCCGGCCTCCAGCAAACGCTTCCCGGCGGCGGCCCACTCGGGATCGCCGATCCCCAGCATCGCGCCGATCCTTTCCGATGTGGCGGGAAGGAACGGGGCGAAGATGACCTGAAGCGAAGCGCAGAAATTCAGGCAGCCCGCGATGTCGCGGCTGCAGCTCTCCGGGGAGGACTTGACGGTCTTCCAGGGCTGCCTTGCATCGAAGAAGCGGTTGCCCTCCCTGGCTATCTCCATGGCTGCCGAAGCAGCCAGTTTGAACCGGAACTTCTCGATGAGCTGGCCCACCTGGACCGCTCCGTTGCGGGCTGTTTCCAGCAGCTCCGGAGCAGGCTCGCCATGGGGAACGGTCCCGCCCAGCTTGGAGGCGGCGAACCTGACGGTGCGGTTCACGAAGTTGCCCAGCACATCCGCCAGCTCGTTGTTCCTGGAGCGGAACTCGTCCCATGTGAAATCGGTGTCGCGGGTTTCCGGGGCGTTCACCGCCAGGGCGTACCTCATGGGATCGGCGGGGAAACGGGCGAGATAGTCCCTCATCCAGATGGCGGTGCCCCTGCTGGTGCTGAACTTCTGCCCCTGAATGTTCAGGAACTCGTTGGCCGGAACGTTCCAGGGAAGGTTGAAACCACCGATGCCGTGAAGGATCGCGGGTTCGATGATGCAGTGGAACACGATGTTGTCCTTGCCGATGAAGTGCACCAGCCGGGTGTCGGGGTCCTTCCAGAAGCGTTCCCATCCTCCGGGCTCGCCCCTTAGCCTGAAGTACTCGCGGGTGCTGCTGATGTAGCCGAGAAGGGCCTCGAACCACACGTAAAGAACCTTCCCGCAAGCCTCGGGAAGCGGT
This sequence comes from uncultured bacterium, assembly GCA_964541235.1. GTDB lineage: Bacteria > Fermentibacterota > Fermentibacteria > Fermentibacterales > JCC-6 > UBA6080. The sequence continues at coordinate 163,574 of CAZIPI010000002.1, forward strand.
ACGGGCACACCCCAGTCAAGGTCCCTTGTTATCGCTCTCTCCCTGAGGCCCTCCTTGAGCCATCCCCGGCAGTAGTTCAGGACGTTGTCCTTCCAGTCGTTCCTGGACTCTAGCCACTCGGTCATCCAGTCCTGGAACCTGTCGAGGAGCAGGAACCAGTGCTTCGTCTCCCTGGCCACCGGTGTCTCGCCGCATATGCTGCACCTGGGGTCGAGGAGTTCCAACGGCTCCGTCCATGTGCCGCAGGACTCGCACTGGTCCCCCCTGGCGTCAGTGGAGCCGCACTTGGGGCATGTCCCCCCGATGTAGCGGTCCGGCAGGAACCTGGCGCAGCTTGGGCAGTAAAGCTGCTTCATGGTCCTGGGTTCTATGTAGCCCAGGGCCAGAAGCTCGAGGAAGATGGACTGGGCGAACTCCCTGTGCTCCGCCGAGGTGGTGCGGGAGAAATTCGAGAACGAGATCCCGAATGCCTTGAAGTCCTGAAGTATCACTTCGTGGAACCTGTCCACGGTCTCCCGTGGGGTCAGGCCCAGCCGTTCCGCTGAGATCGTTATGGGGACCCCGTGCTCGTCGGTCCCGCATGCATAGACAACTTCGTGGCCGTTCATGCGCAGGTACCGCACATAGATGTCGGCCGGAAGGTAGGCGCCGGCCAGATGTCCGAGATGGAGGGGGCCGTTGGCGTACGGCAGGGCGCTTGTAACCATGTAGCGGGCCATCTATCCGGTCCTTTCCTTTTCAGGGGCTGCCGGTCTGCGCCTTCTCCTGCGGCGCTTCCGGACAGCCTCCGGGGCAACGGTTTCGCCGGCCGCCGTCGCCTTTACTTCATCGTTCCTTTCCGGTGGCCTGGCCGGGGCCACAGGCGGAGCCGGGGGTCTCTCAAGGGCCTTTCTTCGCCGGAACTCCTCGAGGGGCATGGTCTCGGCATCCTGTCCGCCATCGGGTCTCACCGTCACGGTCTCGTGGAAGATGTCTGAGTTGAGGACCTCCACGGGGACCCCCATCAGGGGCACCCTCATGCCCGGCTGAGGGTACTCCTTCAGGGCCTGCTGGTAGAATTCCGATTCGTATGCAAGGCAGCACATGAGCCTTCCGCATGTCCCGGAGACCTTCGACGGGTTCAGGGAAAGGTTCTGGGTGCGCACCATCTTCAGCGTGACCGACTGGAAATCGTCCAGGAACCCGGAGCAGCAGAGAACGCGCCCGCAGATGCCCAGGCCTCCCTTGTGCCTGGCGTCATCCCTGATGCCGATCTGCCTCATCTCGATACGGGCCCTGTAGCTTGCGGCCAGGTCCCTTACCAGGCCCCGGAAGTCCGTCCGCTGGTCCGCCGTGAAGAACACCCTGATCCGGTTCCTGTCAAGCTGTGTCTCGCACCCGGTGAGCCTCATATCGAGCTTTCTCGCCTCGATGCGCTCACGGCAGTACTGGAGGACGGATCTCTCGAACTCCCCGTTGGAACGGTGCTGTTCCAGATCGTCTTCTGTGGCCTCCCTGAGGTACGATCCCGAGCACTGCTCGAGAAGGTCTTCCGAGGGGGGAAGCTTGGCCGCCACCCGGCCAAGGTCAATGCCCCTGTCCACGCAAAGTATCACCAGGGTGCCGTTACCCACCGGCAGGGGGCCGTCGTTACGGTAGAACCCCCTTCTTCCGGCCTTGAATACCACCTGGAGAACTTCCAGGGGAGTTGTTTCGCTCATTGTCATCCATTTCCGCCCAGTGATAGAACTGCGGCTTCAAGGGCCATCGCGGGGGAACCGTTCGCCCTGAGCCTGGAGCCGCAGAGGCGAAACAGGTCCTGCACCCTTTCAAGATACTCATCCGAGAAGCCTTCAGGGGAGGCTGTCCTGCTGTTCACCGGAGCCCTTCCGGCAACGGACCTGCGAAGATCGTGGGCAAAGGCCTCCATTTCGCGGCACAGGTCCAGCAGTCCATCCCTGCCCAGCTCCCTGGCCAGCCCCCCGGCGTACTCGAGCAGAGCCCCGGGATCGCCCAGTTTCGACAGGGATCCGAGTACGTCCCGGGCACGGCAGCCCTCCCTTCGGGACCAGGACGCCGCCGCTGCAAGCGCCTTCCCGGGGCTGCCTCCGCTGGTCATGGCCAGGGATTCGGCGTCTTCGGGAGACAGCCCTGTCCGCCGCAGAAGCAGATCCCTGACTTCGCCGATCCCGAGGGTTCCGAACCTTACGCAATGCGCCCGTGACCTGACGGTGGGCAGCACCCCTGAAAGAAAGGAGGTCACCAGGACCATGAGGGTTTCCTGCGGGGGCTCCTCGAGGGTCTTCAGAAGTGCGTTGGCCGCCTCCCTGCGCATCAGGTGGGCATCGAGGATGATCTCAACGTGCCCCCTGCCCTCGAAGGACTTCCGTGAAAGCCTGGCCTCTATCTCCCTTACCTGTCCGATGGAGATGCCGGTATTGCCCGGGAACCGGAGCGGGGTGACGCCGTCCGAAGCTCTGGCCAGAAGAAGCGAAGCCTCGTCTTCCGGGGTCACGGCGGCGGTCCTGGGTATGGTCATCCTCACATCGGGATGGCTGAGCCGGAAGAGCCTGGTGCAATGCCCGCACTCCCCGCAGAACCCCCCGGGAACTTCGGGGCAGATCATGCATGCCGCAAGGTCAAGCGCCATGGAGAACCGCCCGCACCCCTCCGGGCCTGCGAAGATGTACGCATGGGCAAGCCTGTGGGAATCAATGGCGGCCCCGAGAAGCCTTCGGGCCCCGTTCTGGCCTTCGATTCGCAGAAACGGTTTCACGGCCTCGGCTCCAGGAACAGAAGCGGGTCAACGGGCTCGGCACCCCTTCGCAGCTCGAGGTAATAGCCCGGTCTTCCTCCGGGCAGGGGTCCGGCGTTGCCCACGGTCCCCCCCCCGGGTACGGAGTCTCCACGGGCCACCTGAAGGCTCCCAAGATGGCCGTAGATGGAGAACCACCCGTCCCTGTGGTCAACCACCACCATGCGGCCCAGACTCATGAATTCCCTGGAGAAGACCACCGCGCCTGAAGCCAGGGCCCTCACGGTCTCGCCGGGAGGTGTGGCCACGCTAACTCCGTCGCATACGGTCTCGGTGCCGTACACAGGGTCCGTTTCCACCCCGAAGCGCCTGATGACCGTTCCCCTTCCCGGCCAGGGAAGACTGCCCCGCATCCTCTCGAAGAACGAGTCTCCGCCGGGTTGAGGTATCACCGGGGAAACCCCTGCCGGACCGGCGGAGGAACTCCTGAGGTCTGCCACAAGGGCGGAAAGCTCCCTTCTCTGGACTTCGAGAACGGCGGCCGATTCAGCTGCCGCCGTGATCTCGTCCCTGAGGCTCAACCTGAGAAGGGCCTGGCGCTCCTCCTCCCTGTAGATCCTCTCCTGCAGCTCCCCGATCTGGAGCCGCAGGCTCCTCACGCCCTGCCTGAGGGTTTCCAGCGAGTCGCGGTAATGGGCCAGGCTGTCGCTGCTCTGGGTGAGCAGTTCCACCTGGGACGCGGCCCTTCTGGCAAGGTGGTCGAGGTACACCCTTCTCCTGACCAGCATCTGAACGCCACCGCGGGAAAAGAGCAGCGCGGGGGAGACCCTGGACCTCTGGGAGTACAGATAAACCAGGTAGTCGGACAGCCCCTCTTCCAGAATGGCGCGCGACGAGTCCTCCAGCATCCACTTGGCGTTGATGGCGTCTATGGCCATGGTGATGCCGGCCTCCCTAAGGACCAGGTCGTTGTAGTAATCCCTTGCCGCCGCCAGGTGCTCGTGAAGGGCCAGAAGTATCTCCCTGGCTCCGGAATCCCTGTTCTCCAGCAACTCAAGCCTGATCCTGGCCTCTTCCAGCCTTCTGTCAAGGCTGTCGGCCCGGGATGCGCCGGTGAGCAGAACTGCCAGAAGGCCCAGAAGAAGCATTTGCCTACTTCAGAAGCAACTCGGAAAGCTCGCCGGCCTTGTCGGTCCTTTCCCAGAGGAAAGAGCCGTCTCCGCCGTTGATCCTTCCGAAGTGACCGAATGTGGCGGTCTTCCTGAAGATCGGGTTCTTAAGGCCCAGCTCTTCTATTATTCCGTAGGGACGAAGGGGGAAGACTTCGCGGATGGCCTTCTCAACCTGCTTCAGGTCCCCGACCTTCTCGGTGCCGAAGGTGTCGACCCTCACGCTGAGGGGATCAGGGTATCCGATGGCGTAGGCCAGCTGGATCTCGCACCTATCCGCAACTCCGGCGGCCACCAGGTTCTTGGCTATATACCTGGCCATGTAGGCTGCGGACCTGTCAACCTTGGTGCTGTCCTTGCCGCTGAAGGCACCTCCTCCGTGTCGTCCCGCCCCGCCGTAGGTGTCAACTATTATCTTGCGCCCCGTCAGGCCGGTATCGCCGTTGGGGCCGCCGATGACGAAACGGCCCGAGGGGTTGTAGAGCAGCTTTCCGGACCACTCGAGGCTGGGCACGATGACTTCGAGAACGGGTTCTATCACCCTGCTCCTTATGTCCCGGCTCATCTCGTCGTTGCCAACGTCAGGGGAGTGGTGCACCGACATCAGTATCTCGGTGATCGCCACCGGCCTGTCGCCCTCGTACTCCACCGTCACCTGGCTCTTGGCGTCGGGCCTTGCCCAGGGAAGACCGCCGCGGTGCCTCTCAGCCGATAGCCTTTCCAGAAGCCTGTGGGCCAGGTGTATCGGGTAGGGCATCAGGGCCCTGGTCTCGGTGCAGGCGAAGCCGAACATCATGCCCTGGTCGCCGGCCCCCTGGTTGGCGGTTACACCCTGGTTGATGTCCTGCGACTGGGAGTGCACTCGGACCTGGTAGTCGATCTCGTCGGCGCTGAAACCTATTCCGGGTATGTCGTAACCAATGGAGCGCACGGTTTCCCTGGCCACATCGAGGTAATCCACCTGGCCGTTGGCCCTCACCTCTCCAGCGATGAGACAGAAGTTGGTCGTCACCAGGGTCTCGCAAGCCACATGGCTTTCGGGATCCTGTGAGAGATGTGCGTCAAGGACCGCATCCGATATCTGGTCGCAGACCTTGTCGGGGTGTCCTTCGGATACGGACTCGCTGGTGAACAGTTTCCTCATGGTTTCCTCCAAAAGAAAAAGCCGTCGGCCGACGGCTTGAGGCACAGCTGGCGGCATTTTAGCACTTTTTTTTACGTGGTTGCAATACGCCTCAAATCACTCCACGCAGTTCACCGTAATATTCCAGAACAGCAGGCGACGGTCAATCCCGCCGGTTCACACGAACCCGGCGATATCGTCAAGGTTGTCGGGATCGAGTTCGTCGCAGGAGCCGCTGACGGTGCTGGACAGCCTTTCCGACAGCTGGTTCATGTCCGCCTCGAACCTGTTCACGAGGGCGTTCTTCCGCAGCTGCTCGCGGTCGCTCGCAAGCTTGCGGGCATCCTGCTCAAGCCGTTCCGTCTCCGTCTCCCGCCAGGCGGCCTGGCGCCTCTTCTCGAGGAACGCCTTTCCCGAACTGTCGGGGAAGAGGTAGTACAGCAGCTTCTCCTGAGGGGTCTCCGCCAGGGGAAGACCGGTTCCAGATGCCAGGGGTATCTCGCGGCTGAAGGAGGATGGGTCGTACTCCCGTTCCTCTCTGAACCCGCATATCTCCTGCCTGTAGTCGGGGCTTATGGGAAAGGGGGTCCGGCCGTAGTAACCGGCGATGAGGTTAACGAACTGGACCGGGTTCACGTCCTTGCCCATGGCGGTGAAATAGGCTTTCACCCCTACTATCTGGCTAGTGGGAGTGACAAGCGGACACCAGCCCGCCTTCCTCCGCACCTCTTGGACCGCCTCCAGCGCCCGGCCCAGGTACTCGGACTTGCCGTCGCGGGCAAGCTGGTTCACGAAGTTCGAGTACATGCCGCCGGGTATCTGAGCCTCGAGGACCTTCAGGTTCGGCGGGGGGAAGCCGCAGAGGGCCTCCATCGAGTGGATGGAGGCAAGCGCTTCGGCAATGCGTCCCCGCTCGAGATGGCTCACCGCTGCTGCGGCCAGCGGGAGAAGGGCTTCGCGGCCCGGCCAGACCGACCTGTGGACCTTGAGGTCGAACCTCTTCCCGGTTTCCTCCACCACAGCCCTCATCCGTCGGTGAAGGGGCTCCAGCGTCCTGTCGGAAAGGTCGAGCCCGGTCTGGATGCCGAGGACTTCGGCGAACACGGCAAGAAGCTCGGCTGAAGGGTGCGAGCTTCCTCCCGCGAGGGGGAGGAAGGCGGTGTCTATCATGTCCACCCCGCAGAGCATTGCGATCACCGCCGAGATGTGGCCATATCCGGGCGTACAGTGGGTATGGCTCACCACGGGCACCGAAAGCGCGGATTTCAGGCCACGGTAGTAATCCCAGGCGTCAACCGGGGACTTGAGCCCGGCCATGTCCTTGTCGCTCACCATGTCGGCGCCCATCTTCTGAAGCTCAAGGGCCTTTCTGATGAAATGACCGGTGTCGTAAGGGGCGCCTGTGGTGTAGCAGACAGCGGCGTCGAACGTGCCCCCCGCCTCCCTGACGCCCTTGAGGGCGGCCCTGAAGTTGGGGGTGTGGTTCAGCGCATCGAAGATCCTCATGACCGTTGTGCCGGCTTTGACGGCCTCCCGGTTGAAGTCCTTAACGATATCGTCGGGGTAGGGGTCGTAGCCGAACAGGTTCTGCCCCCGGGAAAGCGTTCTGAGCCCTGCCCCGTAGGGCCTGGCCTTCTCGCTCATGAGCGTGAGCCTTTCGAAGGGATTCTCGTCAAGGAAGCGCATGGCGCTGTCAAGCACAGCGCCGCCCCACACCTCCAGCATGGTGACGCCTGTGTCGAGAACGGGCCCCATGAGGTCCATGACCTGTTCGGTGGACATCCTGGTGGCCAGCAGCGACTGCTGCCCATCCCTCAGTGACAGGTCTATGAACTTCACGGAGCGGGCTCCGCTGCTGGTCATTCTGGGCGCGGGCCTCAATCTGGAAAGGAGACTTGACAGGCGCATCGGCGGACCTCACAACAGGCTGGGGGCTTTTTCCACATGGCACCGTTATTATATTGCATCGTGTGGCCTGGTGGTATTTCCCACCCGGCTATTCTCATTCGGAGGTTCGTGAACCGGTGACCGATCAGGAAAAAGCAAGGGACCTTATCATAGAGGCCCGAAAGCATGCCCTGTCCGGAAAAAGGGAGAGCGCCCTGGAGTTCATTCGCAAAGCCCTGGCCCTGGATCCTGACGAGAGGGTCATCACCGACACCATTCTTTCCCTGGAGGAGAGCGGCGCCAGGGTCAGCCCTCCCCCCAGCGCCCCGGAACCAGCCATACCCCAGGAAAGGACCGATCCCATGGCCATCGACCCCAAACTCGAAAAAGCCTTGAGCCTCTCCGAGCAATGCCGGAGCCAGGGGGAGAACCAGAAGGCACTGGCCTACCTCAGGAAGGCAAAACAGCTCTTCCCCGACAGCTCACTGGTGGATGACAGGCTTGCCTCCCTCACAATCTGCCTTCAGGCCGAGAACCTGGTTTCCGTTGCCAGAAGGAAACTGGAGAGGGGTGAGATCCTGCAGGCCGTGGAAGCTGCCCGCCAGGCTTTCCTGCTTCTTCCCGAGACGTCAGGGCTGGAGCAGATCGTGTCCGAGCTTGAGTCGGCTTCGGAAACGACGGAACAGGTTCAGTTCTCCGGTGATTACCAGGAAGACGTGGACCTGGCCGACGACGGTCTTGATGAATTCGAGGCTTTCTCGGGATCGGTGGACGACCTGATCGAGAGGATAAGGCAGCTGGTGAGGGAAGACCTGTGGGAGGAAGCGGCGGTGCTGGTCGAGCAGGGCGTGGCCGAGTTCCCGGGAAACGAGCTTCTCGAGACCTTCAAGGTCAAGTTCAAGCGTCTGGGGTTCATCGGCTGAAGAAAGCCGTCACCCCCTGAAAAACCCCGGCACGCAAGTGAGCAGGATGCCCAGCACCAGCGCCGCCAGGCCCAGCACGAACAGCCCTCCGGCCAGAAACCCGTGGAACCTTTTCCTTCCAAGCATTACAAAACCCAGTGAAGCCGCCAGAAGTCCGGCTGTCACCAGGGCCAGGTACCCGTAGTTCACTCCCGCACCCTCCGTTCGAGAACTCCCCGAAGGAATATAGCCCCCGGGCCCTCTAGCCGCCTGAGCTTCTTATCTTCTCCCAAAGCGCCTTTTCATCGGGCTTGAGGCTTTTGGGGATCATCACCACCACATGGACCAGATGGTCCCCCTGAACGCCTCTCTGCAGGGCTCCGCGGCCCCTGAGCCTGAGCACCGTGCCCGGCTGAGTGCCCTCGGGTATCTTCAGGCGGACCTTGCCGTCAAGGGTCCTTACCATCACCCGTGTTCCCAGGGCCGCCTGCGAGGCGGTTATCTTCACATCGCAATGAATGTCCCTGCCCTCGCGGCGGAGGAAACGGTCAGGGATCACCCTGACCCGTGCCTGTACGGTGCCGCCTGTCGTTTGGACCCTGAGGATCCCGCCGTCCTCGACTCCCGGAGGAACCGTCACCGTCACCCTGTCGCTGGTGCCCGACCTGCCGCTGCCGTTGCAGGAAGGGCAGCGGTTCTTCAGTGTGAAGCCCCTTCCGCCGCAGTTCTGACAGGCATGGCTTGTGGAGAAGAAACCGTGGCCGCTGGTCAACCGCCCGCTTCCGCCGCAGGATGCGCAGGTTTCCCTGCCGGTGCCCCCAGCCCCTCCGCAGGCCGGACAGTCCACTGGCAGGTCAAGGACCGCGTCAACGCTCCCTCCCCTGGCCGCGGTGACGAAGGGAACAGGAAGGTCCACCACCGTCTGTGAGGGGCGGGACCTGCCGGAGAACCCCCCCCCGAAGATGCCGCTGAGTATGTCGCCCAGCCCTCCGAAACCGCCTCCGAAGTCCATTTCGGGCGCGTCCTGGCCGAAGCCTCCGCCCTTTCTGGCCGCATCGTACTTCGAACGCTTTTCGGGGTCGCCCACTATGTCGTAGGCATCCTGCACGTCCTTGAACCGCTCTTCGGCGGCGCGGTCGCCTGGATTGGCGTCGGGGTGGTACTTCTTGGCAAGCTTGCGGTAGGCCTTCTTGATCTCGTCCTGGCCCGCGGCTTCCGAAACCCCGAGGATCGAATAGGGATCCCTATTCACCGGATTCTTCGACCTCCCTCTTCAATCCCCGGAGAACCATCACCCTCACCGGCCGAATGAGATCCTGACCGAACCTGTAACCCTTCTGAAGGACCTGCTTCACCGCATCGGCGGAATGGTCCTCGGAGTCCTCCGCTATCATGGCCTCGTGAATGTTGGGGTCGAAATGGTCGCCTTCGCTGGTTTCCACCACGCTGAGCCCCTCCTTCTGAAGCAGGGACTCGAGCTGGCTTCCGATCTGAAGCAGGCCCGTTATGATCTCGGAGTCGGGGTGGGTTCCGTCCAGCGTTTCCCTGGCCCGGTCGAAGTTGTCGAGAACCGAGAGAAGCTCGGTCATCATCTGCCTTCTGCCCTGATTTATGAGCCGGTTGAAGTCCCTGGCCTGCCGTTTCCGGTAGTTGTCGAACTCCGCCGCCAGCCGCCTGTAGTCTTCCATCAACGCGTTGTAGTCGTCCAGCGAGAGGTTCTCCTCCTGTTCCTCGCCGGCCGATCCCTGGGTTCCGGATGGCTCATCCGTCACGGGATGGGCCTCGGAGGGCCTGCGGGAGGAAGAGGAGGAGGCCCGCCTGGGGTCCTCGTTGGCGGAGTGGGCCCTGGCGCTACGCCTGCTCATGTTCGTCCATCACTTCGTAGTCGGCTTCCACCTCGGGGCCGGTTCCCTCTCCGGGAGCCTGGCCCGCCTGGCCCTGTGCCTGATGCTGCTCTCCGGCGGCATGCTGGTGGAGCTTCGCGCCCAGTTCCTGCCACACGCTCTCCAGCTGGCGGGAGGCGGCTTCGATGCGGTTGTCGTCCTCGGCCGAGAGAGCTGACCTGACGTCGCTCACAGCGTTCTCGAGCCTGTTCCTGTCACCCGGGTCCAGCTTGTCGCCAAGCTCGGCCATCTGCCGGTCAACCTGGTACGCCAGGTTCTCAGCCCTGTTCCTGGCCTCCACCGCGTCCCTCCGCTTCCTGTCCTCGTCGGAGTGGAGTTCGGCGTCCCGCACCATCTTGTTGATCTCATCCTCGTTGAGACCACTGGATGCCTCGATGCGTATCCTCTGCTCCTTGCCGGTGGCCTTGTCCCTGGCGGAGACGTTAACGATACCGTTGGCGTCTATGTCGAAGGCCACCTCGATCTGGGGAAGCCCCCTGGGGGCGGGGGGGATGCCGTCGAGAATGAACCTGCCCAGCGTCTTGTTGTCCGTGGCCATCTTCCGTTCGCCCTGCAGAACATGGATCTCGACACTGGTCTGGCTGTCCGCCGCGGTGCTGAATATCTGGCTCTTGCGGGTGGGAATGGTGGTGTTCCTCTCGATGATGGGGGTTGAAACACCGCCCAGGGTCTCGATCCCGAGGGTGAGCGGGGTGACGTCAAGCAGAAGGACGTCCTTCACGTCCCCGGCAAGGACGCCGGCCTGTATCGCGGCGCCCACGGCAACCACTTCATCGGGGTTGACCCCCTTGTGGGGTTCCCGGCCGAAAAGCTCCTTGACCTTTGCCTGAACCATTGGCATCCGGGTCATGCCGCCAACCAGGATGACCTCGCTTATCTCGGCGGGCTTCACCTTCGCGTCCTTCATGGCGTTGAGGCAGGGCTGAATGGTCCTTTCCACCAGTCCTGCGCTGAGCTGCTCGAACCTGGCCCGGCTGAGGCTCATGTTCAGATGCTTGGGCCCGGTGTTGTCCGCGGTGATGAAGGGAAGGCTGATGTCGGTGCTCTGGGTGGTGGAAAGCTCGCACTTCGCCCTCTCGGCGGCCTCCTTAAGCCTCTGTATGGCCATCTGGTCGGCGGACAGGTCGATCCCCTGCTGTTTCCTGAACTCCTCCACCAGCCAGTTGATTATGAGCTGGTCGAAGTCGTCTCCGCCAAGGTGAGTGTCGCCGTTGGTGGACTTCACCTCGAAGACGCCGTCTCCGATCTCGAGGATGGAGATGTCGAAGGTGCCTCCGCCCAGGTCATAGACGGCAACGGTCTTGTTCCCGTGCCCCTTTCCCAGTCCGTAGGCCAGCGCCGCGGCTGTGGGCTCGTTGACTATCCTCAGCACTTCGAGCCCCGCTATCTTGCCCGCGTCCTTGGTTGCCTGCCTCTGGCTGTCGTTGAAGTACGCGGGCACTGTGATCACTGCCTGCTTCACTTCCTCGCCCAGGTAGTCCTCGGCGGTCTGCTTCATCTTCTGAAGCACCATGGCTGATATCTCGGGAGGGGAGTACTTCCTTCCCTGTATCTCCACCCACGCATCGCCGTTCTTTCCCTCGACTATCCGGTAAGGCACCAGTTTGGCTTCGTTGGTGGTCTCGCCGAACTTTCGCCCCATCAGCCTCTTTATGGAGAAGACGGTGTTCCCCGGGTTGGCCACTGCCTGCCGCTTGGCCACGATGCCCACCAGCCTCTCGCCGTTCTCGTTAAGTGCCACCACCGAAGGGGTTGTCCGGGTTCCCTCGGCGTTGGGTATCACCACGGGGTCTCCGCCTTCCATTACGGCAACGCAGCTGTTGGTGGTGCCAAGGTCTATGCCTATGACCTTTGCCATTTCCGTCCTCCGTTCGATTGATCGTCTTCAAGCCCGCAAAGCCTTCAGGCGGCATGCGCCGCATCTGAGGGCACTTATTCGCATTCCGTAAAAGCAACAAGCTTGCCACTTGCGACCGGACCGGCGATATGGCTGCACTACATAGCCTTATAGTCCGTTTCGCCCTTCCGCTCCTTGGGCTTCGCCATTTTCGGGGTGTCTTTGTGGCACGCAATCCGTGAGTGGCTGTATATTTTTCCGATTAGCCACGGAAGGCGGTCCAACTTTTGTTCGAACACTCCATCAAGGTGCGTGGAGCCAGGGTACACAACCTCGACAACGTTTCCGTGGACATTCCCCGAAACCGTCTGGTGGTGCTCAGCGGGGTGTCCGGCTCGGGAAAGAGTTCGTTCGCCTTCGACACCCTGTACGCCGAGGGACAGCGGCGGTACATCGAATCCCTCTCCGCATACGCAAGGCAGTTCCTTGGCCAGATGGACAAGCCCGATTACGACTCCATAGACGGGCTGTCCCCGGCGATAGCCATCGAGCAGAAAACGGTGAGCCACAACCCCAGGTCCACCGTGGGCACCGTCACCGAGATAGCCGACTACCTCAGGGTGCTTTTCGCCAGGGTCGGGGAGCCCCACTGCCCGCAGTGCGGCAGGCCTGTCTCATCGCAGACAGTTCAGCAGATGACCGATTACATCCTCGGAATGCCGGCCGGGGAGAGGATCATGATAGCCGCCCCTGTACTCCTGAACAGAAAGGGCGCCAGGGCCGACCTGATAACCGAGATCAGGCGGAAGGGCTACGTCAGGGTGATACTTGACGGGGAAGTGACCACTGTCGAGGAGCTTGACCACCTTGACCCCAGGAAGCGCCACTCGCTGTACATTGTGGTGGACCGGCTTCAGGTGGCGCAGGGCGTTGAGAGCCGGCTCGCCGATTCGGTGGAGACCGCCGTCCGGGAGGGCGAGGGAGTGCTTGCCGTGATAAACGCCTCAACCGGCGAGGAAACGCTTCTGAGCGAGAGAAGCGCCTGCGTCCTGTGCGGCATAAGCATGCCCGAGCTTACCCCCCAGCTCTTCAGTTTCAACAACCCGATGGGCATGTGCAGGAGCTGCTCCGGCCTGGGGTACCAGCTCAGGGTGGATCCCGAACTTGTGGTACCCAGACCCGCGCTCTCCATAAGGGACGGAGCGGTGGCTCCCTGGGGGATACCCCACGGCTGGGTATCCTCGGCCCTGAAGAGCCTGAGCAGGGATTTCGGCTTCAACGCGGGCACTCCCTGGAAGAGGCTTTCGCAGGATGTCAGGAACCTGGTCCTGTACGGTTCAGGGGACAGGCCGGTCAGGTTCGACTGGCAGGGTTCCGCCAGTCAGGGAAGCTGGACAGGCCCCTTCGAGGGCGTGATTCCCAGGCTCGAGCGCCTTCAGCGAAGCACCAGCAGCGAAGGGATGAGGGAGCAGTACGAAAAGTACTTCAGGCGCTTCGTCTGCGATGACTGCCAGGGCACCAGGCTGAGGCCCGAGTCCAGGGCGGTGCTCTTTTCAGGCGTCTCCATCTCTCAGGTGTCTTCCATGACCGTGGGCGAGGCCGACGCCTTCTTCCGGCGCCTTACCCTTGACGAGACGAGGGCCCTGATCGCAACGGGTCTGTTGAAGGAGATATCCGCAAGGCTTGGTTTCCTTGCCGACGTGGGGCTGCACTACCTGGCGCTGGACAGGCCGGCCCCGACACTGGCCGGAGGCGAGGCCCAGCGGATCAGGCTGGCGAGCCAGATAGGCAGCGGGCTCACAGGGGTTCTCTACGTGCTGGACGAACCCACAGTGGGGCTCCACCCACGTGACACGTCCAGGCTGGTCTCCACCCTGGAACATCTGCGCGACCTTGACAACACCGTGCTGGTGGTCGAGCACGACCCGGAAACGCTTCTGAAGGCCGATCACATACTGGATTTCGGGCCGGGCGCCGGAACCGGGGGGGGCAGGCTGGTTGCCCAGGGAACCCCTGAAGAGATAATGGCAAACCCCGACTCCCTCACCGGCGAATACCTTTCGGGGAGGAAGAGCATCGTGCGCCTGGCTTCCCCCAGGAAGAGGTCCCACGGCAGCCTGAGGATAAGGGGAGCCTCACTGCACAATCTGAGATCGGTCGAACTCACGGTCCCCCTGGGCAAGCTTGTGTGCGTTACGGGCGTATCCGGCTCGGGGAAAAGCTCGCTCATCACCCAGACCCTGTACCCCGCAGTGGCCTCGGCGCTCGGGGCCGGCAGCTCATCCCTCAGGCCGGGCCCCTTCAGGGACATGACAGGCATCGAGAACGTGGACAAGGTCATCTGCATTTCCCAGGACCCCATAGGGAGGACTCCCAGGTCCAATCCGGCCACCTACACCAAGACGTTCGACTCCATAAGGAACCTTTTCTCCGAGCTTCCGGAATCGAAGATCAGGGGATACAAGCCGGGGCGCTTCAGTTTCAACGTCAAGGGAGGCAGGTGCGAGGACTGCGGCGGAGCAGGGGTGAAGCGGATCGAGATGCACTTCCTGCCCGACGTTTACGTGGAGTGCGACACATGCCGGGGACTCAGGTTCAACCGCGAGACCCTGAGGGTGAAGTTCAGGAACTACAGTATCTCGGATGTCCTGAACCTAACCGTTGACGACGCCATGACACTGTTCGAGCGGATTCCCCAGGTCAGCAGCACCATAAAGGTGCTCTCCGACGTCGGGCTTGGCTACATAAGGCTGGGGCAGCCCGCAACCACTCTCTCAGGCGGCGAGGCTCAGAGGGTGAAACTGGCCAGGGAGCTGGCCCGTCCCTCAACGACCCATACCCTCTACATCCTCGACGAACCAACCACCGGCCTTCACCCCCACGACGTGAACCGGCTGCTGATAGTGCTGGACAGGCTGGTGAACGCAGGGAACACGGTCATAGTCATCGAGCACAACCTGGATGTGGTGAAGAACGCCGACTGGATAATCGACATGGGCCCCGAGGGCGGCCAGGGCGGCGGAAACATCATCGCCTCGGGCCCTCCGGACAGTATCGCCATGAACCCCGGATCACCCACGGGGGGCTACCTGGCCCGGGTCATCAACCGGGCTGCATCCGCGGAAGCCCTTTCCGGCTGAACCCCCCTTCTGCTTCCAGCACGATCGCCGGTGCAACGTTCAGGCAGGAAATGCGCCCAGTCGGTCATCATTGACACATGGGCCGTTCCTATGGAATAATCATCCAATACATTCACGTTCCTGTTCGAAGGCATCATGTCCGTCCGGCGGGAACCGAAGGGAGAGCTGCAATGGCCGCAGTATTCCCGGTGAAGACCGGCACTGCCCTGGCGATAGCGGCAGGCACCCTGTTCCAGCTCATCGTGGCGCTTTCCTTCTACGACGGCATGAACCCGCACATTCAGAGGCTGATGCCCGACGACACCTTCTACTACCTCAAGATAGCGCAGAACATCAGCTCAGGATCGGGAAGCGTGTTCAGCCCCGGCGAACCCACCAACGGATACCACCCCCTGTGGATGGGAGTGCTCACCGTATCGAACCTTGTCCTGAAGCCGGGCGATCGGCAGCTGGTCCTGGTGGCGCTTCTGCTGTCGGTGGCGTTCAACGCCGCGGCGGCCCGGTTGCTGGCGGCCCTTCTGGCGCGGATGGGCTTCAGCAGTGAAGCAACGGTGCTGGGGGCCGGCCTCTACATGTTGCTGCCCTGGCTGGTGCTGCTGAACCTGAGCGGGATGGAGACCCCCCTGTTCTTCCTCTGCCTGATCTTCTTCTTCACCATGGTGCTTCGGGTCCGCGACCCCGGGGAACGCTGGGCGGGCAGGCACATCCTGCTGGGGCTGGCGGCGGGGCTTCTCTTTCTCGCCCGGACCGATTCGGCCTTCTTCATCCTGGCAGGCGCCGCGGCACTGCTGACGGGGACCAGGGCAAAGCTGCTGCTTTCCGGCCTCGTGTCCGCGATCATCGCCACTCCCTGGGTCGCATGGTGCATAACCCGGTTCGGAAGCCCAGTGCAGACTTCCGGGTACGCCCTCGCCCACCTCAGGTGGCATTCGATGCACCCTGTCACTTCTCCCGAATACTGGGTGCTCAACAGCGGAAGGGTGTTCCACAAGCTGGCTGTGCTCTTCGTATCCCCCCTTGCGTTCCGAGCCTCCGACTTCGAGACCATCGTCCCCCTGTGGGCCGACCTTCTGGTGTTCGCCGCAGTTCTGAGTACGGTCTTATGGCTCGTCAGGCACAGGGGACAGGTGTTGTTCCCCTGGTCCGTCTGGCTTCCCTCGGTGCTGATACTCCTGTTCTACACCTTCGTAAGGCTGGCCTCGGCGGTGTGGCACTCGGCAGTGTTCGCGCTTCTGCTGCTGCTGGTGATCCTCAACGCCGCACGGGTGTACGGCACCGGGCGGCGCTTTTCCGCGCTTCTACTGGGGGGATGCCTTCTTCTGAACATCTACACCCTGGGCAACGGCTTCTACCACCCGCAACAGGCGGCCGACCTGATGGGTGCGGCCATCGCTCTTGGAGAGGCCCATACCGAGCCGATCCGTATCGGAAGCACCGATGCGGGCTACCTGGGCTACTTCAGCGGCCACGAGGTGGTGAACCTTGACGGGGTGGTGAACCACAGGGCCTATCTTCACATAAGGGAAGGCACACTGGGAACTTACATAACAGGGCTGGGACTGGACATCGTAATGATGCAGGAAGATGCCCGCGCCTTCTACACACGGAACGACCCCTGAGTTGAGGCGGGTACCCGCTCTCAGCCCTGCCGACCGGATGGTTACGCTACCGGGCCGGGGGCATCAGGCACTTCCATGTCGGGCAGCATGGTGAGGTTCAGCGGAACCCCCGGCGGTGCCAGCGCCGGCTTGGGGTCGGCGACCAGGGTTGCGGCGTACCCCAGCCTGCTCATGGCCAGCGGGGAGGCGGCGATCACCACACCGCTCTCCCTTCCCGCCGCCAGCCTGTGCAGCATCTCCGCCAGGGGGAGTATTGAGGTGTGGTGCCTTATGGAATCGGCATAGAAAAGCCTTGCCCTGCCCGAGACAATGTCCTCCGAGAATGTGGGGTTCACGGCGCCTATCTCGCCGGTGAGCACCGAGGTTCTCACTACCAGGGCGTCGGGATCGTGCCTCGTCACCGCGATGTCGCCCAGCAGCTTGGTCCAGCCGTAGAGAGACATGGGAACCGCCGGTGATCCGCTTCTGTAGGGGGGTGTCCCGCCGGACCAGACGAGGTCTGTGGAAATGTGAACGAGCCTTATGCCGTTCAGCCTGCAGTACCGTGCGAGCCGCCCGGGCCACAGGCTGTTGAGCAGGAAGGCGTTCAGGGGGTCGGCCCGGCAGCCTGCGGTGGTACTCACCGCGGCGCAGTTGATCACCGCTCCGACCTTCCGGGCTGGAATGACGCTCCCGGGGTCTGCGGTGGTCAGGTCCGCTGCGGGCATGCCCGGGCCGCCCTTACGGCCCGCTGCGATCACGTGGCCCGTGGAAGTCCTGAGAAGGGCTGTCCCAAGCCTGCCCGTTGCGCCAAGAACGGCTGTTGCCGGCACCCTCAGTCCTGAAAACGCCCGGGGGTGGAGAGAAGAAGCCTGAAAACGCCGTCGGTGCTCAGTACCACAGTGTCTGTGGAGTCCATCAGGGCCTCGAGAGCCTCCAGCGACCTTACGAACCTGTAGAAATCGGGGTATCCCTGGTACGCCCGGGCGTAGATGGCGGCGGCGGTGCTGTCCGCCCTGCCCTGGATCGAGAGCGACAGCCTCTGGGCTGCGCTGACGATGCTGTCAACCTTGAGGTCGGTCTCGGCCAGTATGGTCCGCGCCATCCGGTGCCCCTCGGCCCTGTACCTTGTGGATATCCTGCTGCGTTCGGCCTGCATTCTGGAGAACACGGCTGCCTGGTTCTCGGGAGGAAGGTCGGCCCTCTTGATCCTGATGTCCATGATGTGTATGCCGTACTGCGACGCGAGCCTGCGGCTGTTCTCGGTGACCCGGTTCAGGATCGCCTCGCGCCCCTCGCCGGGCGGGACCCTGAGCATGGGGATGATCTCCACCACCTCACCGTCGGCCATGACTATGTCGCGGGTGGAGTCGGAAAGGGTCATGCTGTTCACCAGCTGCACGTACGAGTTGAGGCCCACGGGGTCGTTTGTGCTTCTTACGATGTTGATCAGGTCGCTCTTCCCCAGTTCCTGCCGCAGCTCGCTGTAGATAACGTCGTCCAGCCTTGCCAGGGCTTCCCGCTCTGTCCGCACGCTCCTGAGGAACAATAGCGGGTTCTGTATGCGCCACCTTGCGTAGCAGTCAACCTGGATGTGCTTCTTGTCACGGGTTACCACATCCGCCGGATCGTCGTCGTACTCCAGCACCCTGTCGTCGAAGATGGTAACCTGCTGAAGGAAGGGGACCTTGGCGTACAGCCCCGCGCCCTGTGTCAGGCGGACCCCGGGTGCGTTGGCATCCATCCAGGTCCGGAGAGTGTCCATCTCGCCCTGGGTCCGGTTGCCCACTATGACCCTGACCGGTCTGCCCAGCTGCAGTACCACCGCCTGCTGGGTCTCGTTCACGGTGAACAGGGTTCCCGAGAGCACCAGGACCACAGAGACGATGACTATGGTGACCAGGCATCCACCAAGCTTTCTCATCTCGCACCTCCCGTTCCCAGGCCGTAATGGGTCAGGGCTCCGGCGTCTCCGTCCACGATGGTTATCCGGATGCGGGCCAGGACAGTCTCCAGCGTCTCGAGATGCATGCGCACAGTGGTGGTCCCGGGATTCTTCCTGTACTCCTCGGCGACGGCGGTGAAACGGTAGGCGTCGCCCAGCGCACGGTTTATCCTCACGGCGCTGTAGCCCAGGGCTTCGTTCACCATTGTCACCGAGTCCGCCCTGGCCTCGGGTATCACCTGGTTGCGGTAGGACTCGGCTTCGTTCAGGTAGGCCTGCATGTCCTCCCTTGCCGTTGCCACGTCCTTGAAGGCGAAGAACACCTGGTCGGGCGGCTGAACATCCTTCAGCTGCACCGCCACTATGTTCACTCCCAGGCCGTACAGGTCGGCCAGCGACTGCACCTGCGCCTGTATGCGCACCTGCAGGTCAAGCTTTCCAGTGGTCAGCACAGCGTCAATGGCGTTGTCGCCTATCACCTGACGGATGCTTGCCTCGGTGATGTCCCTCAGGGTGGCCTCCGGCTCCCTCACGTTGAAAAGGAAGGCCCTGGCGTCGCTGATCCGGTACTGAACGATGGCCGAAACGTTGATGATGTTCTCGTCGCCGGTGAGCATCTGGGCCTCGTCAAGCATCGCGGGATCGGTGGCGAAGCCGCGGTACTGCTGGGGTTCGGTGTTGGGTATCGAGCGGTAACCGATCTCGATCCTCTGGACCACGTTCACCGCCGGTTTGTAAACGGTCTGAACGGGCCAGGGGAACTTCAGGTGAAAGCCCGGGCCAACCGTGGACGTGTACCTTCCGAATGTGAGGACCACACCCTCCTGTTCGGGGCCCACGATGTAGAAGGGCCCTGCTATCAGAAGCCACATCACAAGCACTGCAGCCAGTATCCACTTCCCCGCCGACCTTGGCAGCATGGTGTCAAGTGGGTTTCCTCGCAAAAAGCACCCCCTCTCAATCCGTATCGTTTCCGGAGGTTCCGAGCCTTCTCTGAAGGGTGCGCCTGCCCATCCCCAGAAGCATCGCCGCCTGGGTCCGGTTGCCTCCGGTGAACGACAGGGTCCGCTCCACCAGCATGTCCTGGGCATCCTGAAGTGTGACGGGGAGTTCGAGGACCAGCCGGTCCGCACCTTCCCCTGAAGCAGGGGTGATCTCGGGGGGAAGATCGGCAGTGGTGATCCTGTCCCTGCACATTATGAGAAGGCTCTCCATAAGGTTCTTCAACTGTCTTACGTTCCCCGGCCAGGAGTAGGCCTTGAGCGATTCCATGACCTCGGGGTCCATCTCGGGCATGGGAAGATCGTGCCTGTCCGACGCCTGCCGGAGAAGGGTCAGGGCCAGTATGGGAATGTCCGGCTTCCTCTTCCTCAGAGGCGGCATGTGGATCTCGACCACCTTCAGCCTGTAGTAGAGGTCCTCCCTGAAGGTACCCGCCCTCACCATGGCGGACAGGTCACGGTTGGTGGCCGCTATCAGCCTTACGTCAACAGGTATGGGCCTGTTGCCGCCGAGCCTCGTTATGCGGTCCTCCTCCAGCACCCTGAGAAGCTTCACCTGAACGGGAAGGGGTATCTCGCCGATCTCATCCAGCATCAGCGTTCCTCCGCTGGCAGCCTCGAACTTGCCCTCCCTTGGGCTGTCGGCCCCGGTGAACGCTCCCCTCTCATGGCCGAACAGCTCGTCCTCCAGGAGCGTTTCCGGTATGGCCGAGCAGTTCATCACCATGTAGTCGCCCTTTCTCCCGCTCTGGGCGTGTATGTTCCTGGCCAGCAGGTCCTTCCCGGTGCCGCTCTCTCCGGTGACGAGCACGGTCGCCTTGATGGGGGCAACCCTCTTCACCATCTGCAGAACATTCCCCATTGCCCTGCTTCGGTACAGGAACTCCGGCGTGTCGTCGTGCCGGGCGGCCTTTCCCGCGGCGGTGCGGGTCAGCAGGCTTCGGGATGAACGTGAGAAGGCCAGCTGGACTGCCTGCCTCCACCCGTCGCGGGACTCGGGGTCAAGCAGGATGTCAACCACCCCGGCCTTCATCCATGTCACCGCCTCCTGGGCGCTGATCATCCTTCCGTAAACTATCACGCTGGAGTCGGTGTTGGCCCTGGCCAGTGTTTCAAGGAAGGTCGTCATGAGCAGGTCTTCAGTACTGCTGCTCACCGCCAGCACGTTCACCGAGCGGGAACGCACCCTTCGCAGGGCTCCCCTGGCGGTCCTCTCCTCGGTGGTGGTGCATCCCAGTTCGGAAACCAGCGCCCTCAGACGGGCGGCCCTGTCCCTGTCGGGGTCAACGAAGAGAATGGTGCCTCTGCCGAGGCTTGTGGTCAAACCCTGCTCCTTTCCCCCGCCCTCTCCTTCATCACCAGGAACGGCGGCATCACCAGGGCGTCTATGCCGGTGCCGTAGAAGCATCTGACGGCATCCACCGGGGTGTTCACGATGGGCTCGCCCCTGACGTTGAACGACGTGTTCATGAGCACCGGCACACCTGTCAGCTTCTCGAACTCCCTGATCACGTCGTAATAGAAGGGGTTCACCTCCCTGGCCACCGTCTGGACACGTCCTGTAAGGTCCACATGGGTCACGGCGGGGATCACCTTTTCCATTCCCGGGACAACGGGATAGGTCTTTATCATGTAGGGGCTGTCAACGCAGCCCTGGAAGAAGCGGGGAGCGTCCTCCACGGTGCACACCGGCGCAAAGGGCCTGAAACCCTCGCGAAGCTTTATGACCTCGTTGACGATGTCCTTCATCTCGGGCCGCCTGGGGTCGGCAAGTATGGAGCGGTTGCCCAGGGCTCTGGGTCCGAACTCCATCCGTCCCTGGAAGACGGCAACCACCAGCCCTTTTTCCACCAGGCCCGCGGTGAGGGCTTCGAGGTTTTCCGGGGTCTCGTATCTCACCCTTGAACCGGCCAGTGCCCTTTCGACCTCCTCAGTGGTGTAACCCGGGCCGAGGAACATGTGGGAGGGGGGGACAAGGGGTATCCGGCCGTACCTGGCCACATGCACCGCCACCGCTGCCCCCACGCTGGTTCCGGCGTCGTGTGCGGCCGGGAACGGGTGAACCTCGGAGAATCCAGCCTCCCTTTCGATCAGTCCGTTCATCACGCAGTTGAGAGAGGTTCCTCCAGCCATGGCCAGAATGCCGGAGCCGGACAGCTTCCTGAGATGCCGGGCCATGGCAAGCCCCGCCTCCTCCAGAACTGCCTGGCCTGAAGCAGCTATGTTCTCGTGGCGGTCTTCAAGAGGTTCCCCGGGCATCCGGGGAGGTCCCAGCCGGTCAAGCACCTCGCGGGAGAAAGAGGCGAAGTGGACGCCGCGGCAAATGTCCAGCAGCCCGGTGTCTATACGCACCGAGTCGTGGCCGGCTACCAGTATCCTGCGGAACAGCTCTGCGAAGACCGGTTTGCCGTAACTGGCCAGGCCCATGACCTTGTACTCGTCGCTGTCGGGCTTGAACCCCAGAAAGGCCGTGAGGGCGCTGTAGAAGAGCCCTGTCGAGTTGGGGAGCCTGGTGGTGGAAAAACGTCTGAGCCGTGAGGAAACTATCTCGCCAAGCATGCCCGAGTGTATCTCGCCGGCTCCGTCGAGCGTAAGGATCGCCGCGTCGCGGCATCCGGCCCCGAACCATGCCGACCAAGCGTGGGCTTCGTGGTGCTTTATGAAGTGGTAATCAGGGTTGAACCCCTGGCCGAGGCCTGCGCGGCAGGTGGCGGGAATGCCGGCCATTCGCCTTGCACCGCCGATCTGCCCCGCGAAGAATCCCGCCGCCCCCGGCTTCGCGAAATACCTGGGAAGCATCCGGAAGGATTCCCGGAACACCATGGAGGGCTTCATGTAGAAGGCCACGTCCCCGATGTCGGCCGGGGTGAGACCGGCTTCGGAAAGGAGGTGCCTGATGGTTCTCAGGGGAAACGATGCATCGTGTTTCCGTCTGGTGAACCTTTCCTCTTCGGCGGCCCCCAGAAGCGTACCGTCCACCAGAAGACAGGCGGCGGAGTCGTGCTTGTAGCAATTGATCCCGAGTATGGCTTTCATCAAGTATCCCGTTCCGAAGCGCCGAACAGCAGCCCGAGGGCCCTTCGGCAGTAATCTGCCCTGTACCTTCCGTCCCTCTCGCGAAGGGAGGGGCTGACAAGTCCGGCTGACATCCGTCCCAGCATCAGCAGCGCCATCCAGAGACGGAAGGCCGTTCTGGAACCGGCTCCGGCATGCTTTGACAGAAACCTGAGCTTTGCCGGAATATACCGCAGGTAAACATCCTCACCAAACTTCCTCTTCGCCGAAGCCCCCTCCAGATGAACGACCCTGGACCCGGGAATGAACCAGGTCTCCCAGCCAGCCCGCTTGAGCCGGTACTGAAGATCGGTCTCCTCGTGGTAGAAGAAGTAGTCTTCGTCGAAGCCTCCCACCTGTCGGAAGGCTGCTGTCCTCACCGCCATGACCGCACCCACAAGCCAGTCGCATCTCATTTCGCTTATGTGGGGAAGGTTCCTGTACGATCCCCTGCCGATCAGGGGCAGATGCTCCCTTACGATGCGGGCGGGAAACGGAAAGTCCCTCATTGAACGCTGAAGGCTTCCGTCGGGCCAGAGCAGCATGGGTCCCGCGAGCCCGGCGGCAGGATGACGATGAAGCCCGTTCAGCAGTTCAGCCAGGCTTCCGGGGGCGAAACGGGTGTCAGAGTTGGCTATGACCGCCACTTCAGTGTCCATGCTCTCCATGGCCCGGTTCACTCCCGCGGCGAACCCCAGGTTCACCGGGCTCTGCAGAAGGCGGAACCACGGGTGGTGCCCCAGAAGGCGCTGAGCCTCCATGTGTGAGCCGTCCTCCGACCCGTTGTCGAACACCGTCAGCGAACCGCCGGTGGCTTCCACCTGGTCAGCCACCGAGGCCAGCATTCCGGGAAGTATCTCCCTGCCGTTCCAGTTCAGTACGAGAACCGTGTACCCCTTCATCACAGTCCGCGGAGCAGGGTGTCGAGGCTGTCCCTCAACACGGCGAAACGCATCAGGTCATCCCCCTCCAGGTTCCTGCGCCTGGAGCCGAGATAGAGGTAGGGGTCCATGGGGTTGTCATCGGGATCGTTGATCTGGTAGTGGAGATGGCTGGCGTAGGAGCGCCCGGTGTTGCCCACGGTGCCAACCTGTGTTCCGGGCTCGAGGATCCTGCCAGGCGACACTCCCGGGGAAACCTCATCCAGGTGAAGGAACATCTCCCTGTAGCCGCCGTAATCTATCTCCACGCATCTGCCGTTGTAGGCAGTGTTCCAGTCAACCCTGCTGACCCTTCCGCCCAGGACCGTCCTCACGGGCACGCCGGTGGGGGCCTTGAAGTCCACTCCGTGGTGTATCCCGCTGCCCCGCCGTTCCCCGAAGATCCCGGTCACCTCCTCGAATGTGGAGATGGGCATCCTGCCCAGCAGTTTGACGACTTCGGTGCCGTCGGCGTACCAGATGCTGGGGTAGTTGTCCCCCGACTTCCTGAAGACGTAAACCCTGAACCCGCGGTTGGAAGAGCCAGCCACCGGAATGTACTGCAGGGCCGTTACCGTGTTCTCGCGTTCACCGGGTTCAACGGAGTAGAGAATTCTCAGGGAGTCGCCGGCTATGAAGCCTGTCCAGGGGTTCATGTCCCACCAGAGATACCTGACGCAGTGTGCGCCCAGTACGTCCGGCGATATCCCTTCTGCGTTCTGCAGGCTGCCGTACAGGGAACCCCTTACTTCCACGGCGAGAAGTCTCATCCCCTCCGGAAGCACCGGCCGCACCTCCGGCAGCGAATCCGGCAGCGGCGGTTCCGCCTCCGTGGTGTCTTCCGGCACCTGAAGGGAATCGGGAAAGACCACCACGAAGGCGGTGTCAAGACGGATGGTGTCAGGAAGCAGGGTTTCCGCAGTGTCGGGGAGCTGGTGGAAAAGAAGCTCGTGGACCTGAGGGTCGTCGGGGATGCCCACGTAGTCACCGGCCCTGAGCACCAGCACGTCGCCCTGCGGAGGCGATGCGCAGCCTGAAAGGATACCCGCTGTTAAAAAAACGCACACCAGAGCCGGAAGATCCCGGTAGAACGATGTCATAAAATTGACTATCCCTTCCGCGGCCTGTATCGTAGGAATATGAACGAGGAAGCGCTGAACCGGTACAGGGTGCTGGTGGTGGACGATGAGCACCGTATAACAAGCTTCGTCACCGAGGTGCTTGGTATGTCCGGGTACCGGTGCGACTCGGCGGTCACCGCCAGACAGGCGCTGACGAACCTGCGCAGGGAGCGGTACCACCTTCTCATAACCGATGTGAGGCTGCCCGATTCCAGCGGGATAGACCTGCTTCGCATAGTGAGGGACAAGTACCCGGCTCTTCCTGCCATTGTGATCACAGGGTTCGCCTCCATAGACGGCACCAAGGAAGCGCTGCAGCTGGGGGCCGTGGATTACATACCCAAGCCGTTCACCGCCCAGCAGCTGCTCCGCGGGGTGGAGAAGGCCCTCTCCTCCTCGGGCGTGCTTGCAGAGGCAGGTTCCGGCAAGGGCATGGTTTTCAGGAGCAGGGCCATGGACGAAGTTCTGAAACTGGTGCGCCAGGTCGCCGGAAGCGGCAGCACGGTCCTGATAACCGGTGAGAGCGGCACCGGCAAGGAGCTGGTGGCACGGCTTCTGCACCGCTGGAGCAAAAGGGCGGGGATGCCATTTGTCAGCGTCAATTCCGGCGGGATACCCGAGGGGCTGCTCGAGAGCGAGCTTTTCGGCCACATCAAGGGTTCCTACACCGGGGCCCACTCGACAACAATTGGGCGCTTCCAGGCGGCCGAGGGCGGGACCCTGTTCCTCGACGAGGTGGGGAACATGAGTACGGCCATGCAGGTCAAGCTTCTGCGAACGCTTCAGGAAAGGGAGATCACGCCTGTGGGCTCCAACACCCCGGTGAGGATAGACGTGCGGCTTCTGGCCGCCACCAACGCTGCCCTAGAGCAGGAGGTGAAGGCCGGCAGGTTCAGGGAGGACCTCTACTTCCGCATGAATGTTATCGACATTCACATCCCCCCGCTGAGAAACAGGCGGGAGGACATAATCCCCCTCGCCGAGCACTTCCTCGAAAGGCAATCGGCGGCTCTCGGCGCGGACCTGAGGTTATCGCCGGAAAGCGCATCCCTGCTCGCCGCGTACTCGTGGCCGGGCAACGTGAGGGAACTTGAGAACGCCATGGAACGTGCTGCGATCCTCTCCTCAGGCGAGATACTGCCGGTCCACCTTCCACCAAGGCTGGTCCCGGACGGCGCGGGAGGTCTCCCGATACCGGGAGAAAGCGCAGGGCTTGACGAAATTGTCGCAGCAATAGAGCGGCTCTATATTAGAAACGCGTTGAAACAAAGCGGAGGGAACAGGTCGAGGGCGGCGGGCATGCTGGGCCTGAAGAGGACCACGCTCCTTGCACGCATGCGGAGGCTCGGTCTGGACAAGGAACCGGAAAGGGCGCTGGAATGAGCCCCGGAATGGCTCAGATCCTGATAATCGACGACGACCCTCAGATCAGGGAGGTCTGCAGGGAGGGACTTCGCGCAAAGGGATACAAGGTGGACACCGCAGCCACGGGAACCGCCGCCCATACTGCACTGGCAGGCTGCGCTTACCCCCTGGTGCTCTGTGATGTGCTTCTTCCCGACACCAACGGGCTCGAGCTGCTTGAATGCATCAAATCCCGTTTCCCCGACACTTTCGTGATAATCACCACCGGCCACGCTTCCGTTGACCTGGCCAAGGAAGCCATACGCCAGGGCGCCTTCGATCTGCTCTCAAAACCCTTCACGATGGCCGACCTGATTGAGACCGTAAGGCGTGCCGAGACAGCCCAGCGAAGCCTTTTCAGCGACATCGCCTACAAAGAGCTGCGGGCCCTCTACGAGCTTACGACCGAGACCTGGATCTCCGACGAATCGGTGGGAACCATTCTCGGGGTTTACGCAGCCAGGATACAGGAGAGCTTCTCCGCCGATTCCGTGAGGATCTACCTGACCGAGTCCCCCAGAAGCACCAAGCTCAAGCTCACGGCCCAATCCGGTTCCGGGGTGATCTCCGACGAGGTCTCCTGGTACTTCCTGGCGGGAAGGACCATGCAGGCCGGAGGCGAAGTCCTGATAGACCCCGACACAGAAAATCAGGACATGGCCGGCGGCAGCGCGGCCTTCATGGGGGTTGTGATACCAGCGGGCGACATACACCTGGGGGTGGTGCTCGCCGCCAGACAGGGCCATCGCGACAAGTTCAAGACCAGGGACCTGAAGATGCTGGAGCTCTACTCGGCCCAGATGGGCAATCAGCTCCACAACCTTCGCATCACCCAGGACCTCCTTCGGAAGAACCGCGAGCTGGAGCATATCAACGTACTGACACACCAGTTCTCCGCCGATCTCGACCCCGACCGGGTGGCCAGGCTCTCGGCGTCGGCCCTGTGGTGCTTCGCTCCCTTCGACGTCATGGGAGTCTTCATCCCGCGGAACCACACCTCGTACTTCAGCTTCGTTTCCGCCGAGGAATCGCTGGACAGGGAGAGGGTGGTGAGAGCCCTGAGAAAGGAGCTTTCCGCCCTGAATTTGGGAAGCGACCTCGACAGGTACATGTTCAAGATGATCTACGACACCTTCTCTTCGGGCAGGAAGAAGGACTTCGACCGGCTTCCCGAGTTCCAGCTCCTGTCGCTGCCCGACTTCGGGAACGTTCAGGGGCATCTCCTGCTGGGGTCCTTCAGCGGCGAGCACGGCCTTACGTCACGGTCAAGGCTGACCCCGATACTGCTCAGGAATGCCGTGGCGGCCTTGAACAACGCGCTGCTGCACCGCGACAGCAAGAGGAACTACCTGCAGACCATTGTCGCCATGGCCCAGGCCGTTGACGCCAAGGACCCCTACACCCACGACCATTCCAGGAACGTGACCGCCTTCACCCTGGCCATCGCCGACGGACTGGGGGTGTCCGGGCGCGACCGCGAACTTCTGTGGAGCGCGGCGCTCCTCCACGACATCGGGAAGATAGGCATACCCGAGTCCATCCTTAACAAGCCGTCACAGCTCTCCGACGAGGAATTCAGGATAATCAAGTCCCACCCCGAGAAGGGCTGCCAGATCCTGAAGCCGGTGGCGGCCTTCCAGGGGATACTGGCCATCGTCAGGCACCACCATGAGCGCTTTGACGGGAAGGGCTACCCCGATGGCCTGAAGGCAGGGGCCATTCCGCTCCAGGCCCGGATACTCACCGTCGCCGACGCATACGACGCCATGAGCAGCGACAGGATCTACCGCAAGTCCCCCGGACCCGAATACGCCATGGACCAGCTGCTGGAACGCTCCGGAACCCAGTTCAACCCCGAGATAGCGGACCTGCTGGTCAGAACGCTCAGAGCCCGGTCCCACGACGCGGTCCTTAACAACTACAGCAGAATTCTGGGAGAGGGAATACCGGTCCTTCAGGCATGAGATGAGCCGGGACCCGTCCCTCTCCACCATACTTCCAAAAGGAATGAGGAATGAAATGTCGGAGATCGTGATGGTTCACTCCAGGCAGATACTTGACTCCCGCGGGAATCCCACTCTGGAGACGGACGTGTACCTCGAGGACGGTTCAACTGGAAGAGCGGCGGTACCCAGCGGAGCCTCCACGGGAGAACACGAGGCCTGCGAACTGAGGGACGGCCTTGCAGCCTATGGAGGCAAGGGAGTGGAGAAGGCCGTATCCAACGTGAACAACAGGATAGCCCCGGCGGTGACGGGGATGTGCGCCCTGGAGCAGTACGAGATAGACCGGGCCATGATAGGCCTTGACGGGACCGGGAACAAGTCGGAACTCGGCGCCAACGCCATCCTCAGCGTATCCATGGCCGTATCCAGGGCTGCTGCGGATTCGCTGGGCATACCCCTGTTCAGGTACCTCGGGGGGCCCATGGCCAGGGTGCTTCCGGTCCCGATGATGAACATCCTCAACGGCGGAGCGCATGCATCCAACCTCATTGACCTTCAGGAGTTCATGATCGTTCCCGCAGGTTTTCCCAGCTTCTCCCGGGCTCTGCAGGCCGGCGCCGAGGTATTCGCATCCCTCAAAAAGCTTGCGGTGAAAAGGAACATGCCCACCTCGGTGGGCGACGAGGGGGGGCTGGCCCCGGACCTTCCCGACAACAGGGCGGTCTTCGAGTTCATAATGGAGGCCATCGAGAAGGCGGGCTACTCCCCCGGCCGTGACATCCACATCGCCCTCGATCCGGCTGCCAGCGGCTTCTACAGCGAAGGCCGCTACAGGATGCACGGCGAGACCCCCGAAGGCTTTTCCAGCTCTGAGATGGTGGACTACTGGGAGGGGCTGGTGAACGACTTCCCCATAATGAGCATCGAGGACGGGCTTGCGGAGGACGACTGGGACGGCTGGCGCCTGATGAACGCGAAGCTCGGCAACAGGATACACATAGTGGGCGACGACCTGTTCGTGACCAACGCCAAAAGGCTGAAAACCGGCGTCGAAATGGGGGCAGCCAATGCCATCCTCATCAAGCTCAACCAGATAGGAACAGTATCCGAGACCCTGGGCTGCATCGAGATGGCCCACAGGGCAGGTATGAGAGCGGTGGTCAGCCACAGGAGCGGCGAGACTTCGGATGCGTTCATAGCCGACCTTGCGGTGGCGGCGGGAACCGGGTTCATCAAGACCGGCTCGGCGTGCAGGGCGGAGAGGACCGAAAAGTACAACCAGCTCCTCAGGATCGAGGAGGACCTGGGCACTTCGGGGCTCTACGCCGGGGCCTGGGCCCTGAAGGCCTGACATGCCTTTGCCCGGCGGCCTCGAGAGGACCGGAAGGGGGCGCATCATTGCGTTGCTCCTGGCCGTCCTCCTTCTCATGACCGCGGCCCTCGTCCTGTTCAACCGGCACGGCTTCCTGGCCAACCGGCAGCTGGAACTCCAGATGCAGGAGACCCTGCGCGAGGTCCAGGCGCTCGAGACCAGGCTGGACTCCCTTGAACTGACCATAGGAAGGCTTCAGAACGATTCGGCCTACCTTGAGACCAGGGTCAGGGAGGTCCTGGGCTGGGGCAGACCCGACGAGCACATCGTAAGGTTCGTGAAACCCGAGTGAAGCGGCCCTCCCTTGTCGCTCTGGTCTGCCTTGCCCCTCTGGCCGCCCTCACTGCGGTCCTGGGCCCGCTGCCCGACTCCGACAGGGCCGCGCACACACTTTGGGCGAGGGAACTCCTGAGGGAGGGCAGCCTGGTCATCTCCCCCGACGGGGTGGTGAACGACTGGGGGGCCTATTACCCCAACACTGTGCCGAAGCCGGGCGACCTTCTCCTGAGCATTGCCGGAGCGCTCACTGGCGGCACCGCAGAATCGCTGATCTGGCTGGGGCTCGGGTGGGCCGTACTCCTCTTCGCGGCAAGGGCCGCGGGACAGAGGGGAAGGGTCCTGACAGGAGTGTTCCTGGGGCTCAACCCCGTTTTCCTGAACCTGTGCCTTGCCAGAAGCTCTGCGATACCCTTCATGGCCCTGGTCTTCCTGGGAAGCGCCGCCGACTCCCCTGTCGCGCTGGCCTTCTCTTCCCTGGTCCGACCCGAGGGGTTCATCTATGCCGGCTGGAGGATAAGGGGAAGGTGGAAGACCCCGGCCCTGGCACTGCTGCTGGTTTCCGGCGCCGCCTGGGTCTGGCTGAACGCAGGGGCCTGCGGCGACCTTTTCTGGTCGGGCAGGGAAGTGAGGTACTGCGTGGCCGCCATGGGCTACGGAACTCCCGGGGTCGTCACGTACCCTCCCTGGCTTCTGCTCAGGGCAGTGGCGGTCCTTGGCCCGCTGCCCCTTTCGGTACTCATGGCCCGCATCGGGGAGTGGGACCTCAGGCACCCTGTGGGGCTCAATCTTCTCCTTCTCTGGGCGGGGCTGGCTTTCGGCAGCCTGGTCCTTCCCAGGTACGCCGACCAGATAATCCTTCTTGCGGTGCCCTTCGCCATGAACTCGGTGATGAAGGCCTTTCCCCGAAGGCCAGCAATGATTGCGGCGCTATGCCTTGCGGGCGCCGTTACCCCATGGTGGGAGACGGCGGGATCCATACGCACCGAGATGCGTCTGAACACGGGTCTTGAGGCGATCGCCCCCATGCTTCCCGACGGTATGGTTGCGGCCAATGAGCTGGTGGTGCCCCGCCTGGCCCTGCTGGGCGACGGCGCTGACTACCCGGGGCGTTTCGTGGCCCTGGACAGGGCCGTTTGGGAGGGAGCCGACGAGGACTCTCTCCTGGCCCGGGGGGTTACGTCCATCGTTATCTTCCACCGCGACTTCTACCTGTCCGAACACGGCAGGGAATGGCTGGGAACCCTTTCCGGAAGGATCCCTGTGTTCGATGTGTCAGCCATGGGCGCCAGATGACGGCCCGGATCCAGTCGGCGGGAAGAAGGGGGGTGACCCTTGCCCTTCCAGAAGGCCTGACCGCCAAGGCATCGGTCTCCGGAGCGGTTTACCGCGACACCGGGGGGCCGGTGTGCGGGGACATCGTGGAGGCCGTACCCGGGTCGCCGAGGTGGCGGGTGCTCTCGATCAGGGAGAGAACCACGGTGCTCACCCGCACATCGCCCCTGGGAAGGCCCCAGGTACTCGCAGCCAACGTGGACCGTGTATTGGTGGTGGCTTCCGTCTGTTCGCCCCCTCTTCGAAAGGGCTTTCTGGACAGGGTCCTGGCGTCCGCTGAACATTCGGGCCTGAAGTGCGCCGTGGTGCTCAACAAGGCCGATCTGAGCCGGCACCCCGAAGCTGTCTCGATCCCCGAGATGGAAAGGATATACGGACAGGGTGCAGGTTACCCGGTCCTTTCGGTATCCGCGGTCACCGGGATGGGCATGGACCGGCTCTCCGGCTTCATTGCCGGGCAGACCGTGGTGCTCACGGGTCCATCCGGCGCCGGCAAGACCTCCATTGCCCTGCGGCTGAACCCCTCGCTGGACCTGGCCGTGGGTGCCCTGAACGCAAAGACCTCCAGGGGGCGCCACACCACGGTGACGGCACGGCTCCTTCACCTGTTCCACGACACGTGGATGATGGACACTCCGGGGCTCAGGGCCTTTTCCGTCGAGCACATCCCAGCCGGTGAGCTGTGGCTGTGCTTTCCCGAATTCAGGGACCGTGAGCAGTGCCGGTACCGGGACTGCATTCACGAGACCGAACCGGGCTGCGGGGTGAGGGCGGCGGTTGCCTCAGGGAGCGTGGAGGCATGCCGCTACGAATCCTACATCAAGCTTCTGGGCGAGATACGCGAGGGAAGACAGGT
>CAZIPI010000003.1:0-160903 GCA_964541235.1 uncultured bacterium
ACGGACATAAGAAGCAGAAGGAACACGGTCATCTCTGTCCCCGTCCTGGATAACGAAAGGCGAAAAAGGATGCACGGGCAGCCAGGATTCCAATATAGCCCGTATGGCCGCGGAAAGGTTCCACGGCAGGGAAGGCGGAACGCTTCATCCCCGGAAGGCGTCCTCGAAGAGTTCGGGCCTGAAGCTGCCGGGGCTGCCGGTGACAAGAAGCACATCGAACCTGCAGTCGCCCCGGAAACCCGATACGGCAAGCCACTCGGAGGCGGCCGCGGATATCCTTCTGCGTCTCAGCGGGTCAACCTTGGCCAGGGCCATGTGCTCCATGCCCTCGAGGGCATGCTTCACCTCCAGGAAGACCGCCGTTCCCCTGTGGAAGGCGATGATGTCAACTTCGCCGTGCCTGGTGCGCCAGTTCCTCTCCCTTATGCTCCATCCAAGACCGGAAAGCCACTCCGCGGCGAAGTCCTCCACCACCCGGCCGTGGTTGGGCATGGCGCAGGCGAAGAGGTCGGGCGGACCGCTTCCGTCCTTCAGGGGAGCGAACGACATCCTGTGCTCCGGACATGGGCCGAACCTCCGGATCGCCTCGAGATGCGCCGGCGAACCGTAGCCCTTGTGACCGGAGAAGCCGTACATGGGATACTTCAGGTGAAGCTCGAGGAGCATGTCGTCACGGGTGACCTTGGCGAGGATCCCCGCGGCGGCCACCGAGGCGCTCTTCGAATCCCCCTTCACCAGGAATCTGCAGGGGAAGCCCAGGTCTGGAACAGGATTGCCGTCCACCAGGAAGAGAAGCCCCGGGAAATCCACGGCCTTCATCGCCCTTCTGAAAGCGGTTCTCACCGCCGCCGCCATCCCGTGGCCGTCTATCTCGCCCGGGGTGACCACACCGGTGCCCGCGGAAACGGCGTACCGGCGTATCAGGGGGGCCAGTTTTCTCCGCCTGGCGTCCGACAGGACCTTGCTGTCAGCAAGCCCCGGAAGCCTGAGTTCGGGCGGGAGCACCACGGCGCATGCCACAAGGGGCCCCGCCAGGGGGCCCCTTCCTGCTTCGTCAACACCGGCGAAGGGGCCCGACTGGCCCCTGAAGCAGGCATCGAAATCGAAAAGATCCTCCACTAGGACTGGAAGGTTCGCTTCTCCTTGATCCGTGCCGCCTTGCCGGTCTTGGACCTGAGGTAGAAGAGCTTCGCCCTCCTGACCTTGCCGGCCCTCACAACCTCCAGGCTGTCGATCTTGGGGGAGTGTACCGGGAAAACCCTCTCCACCCCCACGCCGCCGGAGATCTTCCTCACCGTGAAGGTCTCCCCGGTGCCGCTGCCGCGCCGGGAGATGACCACCCCCTGGAACACCTGGATCCTCACCTTGTCGCCCTCCTTGACCTGGAAGTTGACCTTGACGGTGTCTCCGGGGCGGAACTCGGGCAGGTGCGTTCTTATCCGGGAGCTTTCAACGCTCCTTAAAAGTTCATCCATTTCATTACTCCTTCGCGCGGTCGGCCCTTTGCATCACTGCGCCGAACCGCTGTTCCCTTTCCTTCTCGTTCAGACCATCCAGTAAAAGCTCCGGCCTCACGCGGCGTGTCTTTTCAAGGGCCGCCCTGTACCGAAAGGCCGTTATCTCCCTGTGGTTGCCGGACAGAAGCACCTCCGGCACCCCCATTCCCCTGTATTCAGCGGGCCTTGTGTAACGCGGGTAGTCCAGAAGCCCGGTGGCGAAGCTGTCGCTCTCCGCTGATTCGTACCTTCCAAGCACGCCGGGTATCCACCGGAACACGGCGTCGAGCAGGAACATCGCCGGAATCTCCCCGCCGCTTACCACAGTATCCCCAACGCAGACCTCATCGCTTACGGCCTGCCTGAATCTCTCGTCAACCCCGCCGTAGCGGCCGCAGAAGAGCACCAGCCCCTCCTCCAGGGCAAGCTCGCGGGCCAGCCCGGTGTCCAGACGGCGCCCCTGCGGGCTCATCAGCACCACCCTGGCCCCCCGATGCCACTCCAGTGACTCGAGGGTGGCGAAAAGGGGCTCGGGCCTCATGATCATTCCGGCTCCGCCGCCGAACTGGTAGTCGTCAACGGAACCCCTGGAGTCAACGGCGTGCTCCCTTATGTCCAGAAGGGTCACGCTCACCCTTCGGTCCCTCACTGCCCTTCCCACAACGCCTGTCTCGAGGAATGCCTTGAACAGCCCGGGAAAGACCGTTGCTACCGCGGCTCTCAAAGCTCCTCCAGACCCTCCGGCAGATCGGCCAGTATCCTCCCTGCGGCCAGGTCCAGCGTTCCCCTGGCCAGAAGGTTCATGGGGGCCATGAACCTGCCGTCCGGACCCTGAAGGATCACCTGGGGGTTCACCGGATTCCACTCCACTTCCACCACCGGGAACCTCCGCCCCCGGGAAACCACCTCAAGGCCGCTGAACAGATACACAGGCAGCGGGAAACCCGGCCCTGCAACCTGCTCCGGGGATGCGAAAACCTCTTCACCCTTTAGCCTGACGGCGTCTTCCAGTGTGGAAACGCCCTCAAGCTCAACCGTCACCGAAACCTGATCCTTCTCCCGGGAGGCGGTCACCTTGAACTCTCTGTCACAGCAGTGAAGCACTGCCCCCGGTGGAAGCGCCACGGCCCGGCCAAGAACGAAAACCCTGAGGACAAGCCTGCCGTTCAGGCCCTGCGGCTTCTCGAAGAAGCCGTAGCAGACCCGAGCGGAATCAGTCAATGATCTCTATGGTGGCCTTTTCGCCGTTCCTGGCCGCGGCGGAGCGAACGATCATCCGCATTGCCTTGGCGATCCGCCCCTCTTTGCCGATGACCCTGCCCAGGTCGGCTTCCTGCACCCTGAGCTCGTAAACGGTCACGCCCTCCTCATCGGTCTTGACCTCAACGCTCACGCCTTCAGGGTCAGCAACGAGAGTTTTGGCAATGTGCTCAACGAGATCCTTCATGTGAATCCTCCGGTTTCGGGTGTGGGACGAATTCGCTAAACCTGCGAGGTTCTCTTGTCTCCCTTTATGAAAACGATCTCCGGGGCAGCCACATCCTCGCCGGCCTTCTTCCTGTTCCATTTCGCCATGGTGCCGGTGCGCTTCAGAAGGCTCAGCACGCCCTCGCTCACCTGGGCTCCATCGCCGAGCCACTTGAACACCTTTTCCTCGTCAACCTTCAGTTCAAGGGGCTGCTTCAGCGGGTCGTAGTAACCCAGCACGTCTATGAAGCTTCCTCCCTGCGCTTTCCTGGCGTCAGCCGCCACTATTCTGTAGAAGGGTTGCTTGGTGCTCCCCATTCTCCTGAGTCTGATCCTGACCAAAAGTCACCTCCGTGTAGGGTCAGCGAAAAAGACCGGGAAAGCCTCCCCGGATCCCTGGTCTTTTCATGGACTTCATCTTCTTCATCATCTTCTTCATATCCCGGAACTGGGAGAGGAGCCGGTTCACTTCCGAGACCCGGGTTCCGCTTCCCATGGCTATCCTCTTCCTGCGGCTGCCGTTTATAAGCTCCGGCCTGCGCCTCTCCTGAGGGGTCATGGAGCCGATTATGGCCTCGTAGCGCCTAAAGGAACCGGTGTCCATGTCGGCCTCGGCGGGGCGCATTCCCGCTGGCAACATGGCTAGTATATCACCCAGCGAACCCATTTTGCGAATCTTCTTCATCTGGTCCGAAAAGTCCTCGAGGGTGAAGTCGTTCTTCCTCAGCTTCTTCTCCAGCCTTTCGGCCTCCTCGCGGTCGAACCCCTCCTGCGCCTTCTCCACCAGGCCCAGCACATCGCCCATGCCCAGTATCCTGCCTGCCATGCGCCCGGCATCGAAGGCTTCAAGCCCTTCAACGCCCTCCCCGATGCCCACGAACTTGATGGGGCGCCCGGTGACGGCGGCGAAGGAAAGGGCCGCGCCCCCCCTGGAATCCCCGTCCATCTTGGTCAGGACGGAGCCGGTGAAGTCAACCGACTCCTGGAACCTGAGGGCCACGTTCACCGCGTCCTGGCCGGTGAGGCCGTCGAGGACCAGCAGGACCTCCTCGGGCTTCACGGCCTTTCTCACCCTGACCAGCTGGTCCATCAGCTCCCGGTCAATGTGAAGTCGGCCGGCGGTGTCAACTATCACGGTGTCGTAATGCTGAAGCCTGGCCTGATTCAGGGCTTCTTTGGCCACGAGGACAGGGTCGCTGGTTGAACGGTCGCAGTAGAACCCCGCCCCCGCCTTTCCGGCCATCACCTCAAGCTGGTCAACCGCGGCGGGTCTCTGAAGGTCGCACGCCACCAGAAGGCTTCTGCGGTTCTTCTTCTTCGAGAGCCACCAGGCCAGCCTCGCCGCGGTGGTGGTCTTCCCGGAACCCTGAAGACCGCAGAGAAGGACCACATGGGGCGGGCTTCCGGTGAAGGACAGGGAGGGGGGAGCCGAGCCGAGAAGAGCGACCAGCTGCTCGTGGACTATCTTCACGACCTGCTGCCCGGGAGAGAGGCTTTTAAGGACCTTCTCGCCCAGCGCCTTCTCCCTGGCCTCGGAGACGAAGCGCCCCGCCACCTTGAAGTTCACGTCAGCCTCGAGAAGCGCCCTTCTTATCTCCCGCATGGCATCCGAAACGTTGCCCTCGGTGAGCACTCCGCGGCCGCTCAGGTTCCTGAAGGTTTCCGAAAGCCTCTCTGCAAGCCTGTCAAACACTTATGCGCCCTTCGCCGTTCAGGGGCACACCAAGGCCCCTTTGAAAGTACGCAACTATACTCTACGTGAACCACATATTCAAGTGCTTGAGGGACTAGTACTCTCGAAGCGTAACCGAACCGTGGCCCGAGGGACAGGTGAGCACCCTTGAGCCGGCAACGGTCTCGATCAGGTAGCGCTCGAGGGTGACAGGACACGTGACAAGCGTGTCGGGAAGTGCGGCGTAAAGGGCTTCAGAGGTGGCAATAACCTCTTCGTTACCGTACTCCCAGGTCATGACGCCGTAAGATGCCTTTTCAAGCACCGCCCTGCACCGGTTGGCCTCTATGCGGAGCCGCATGTCCTCCATGCTCATCTGTCCGGTGGTGGTGCCGCAGGAGACAAGCAGCATGAGGAGAAGCGGGACAACAGACCTCAATCGGTACCCCTGAGGGAAGCAATGGCCGTCGCGGGGTCGGGAGCCCCGGTGATGAAAGTGCCGCTGGCAAGCATCGAGGCCCCGGCATCAACAAGGGTCCCTGCGTTGGAAGCGGTTACGCCGCCGTCAACTGCAACGTGCGCCGAGCGGTTGCCGCACGCTTCGAGGATACCGCGGACCTCCCTGACCTTGTCGGGGGTCGAGGGTATGAACTCCTGTCCGCCGTACCCGGGGTTCACGGCCATCACCAGCACGAGGTCCAGCCTGCCTGCCACCCATCTCACGGCTTCGGGGGAGGTCCCGGGGTTGAGGGCCAGGCCGGCAAGACAGCCCAGGTCCCCTATCCTTCCCAGAAGCCTGTCGAGGTGTCTTTCGGAGGACTCGGGGTGGACTGTGATGCATCGGCATCCGGCCCTGGAGAACTGCTCGACTAGTACGGAGGGGTTCTCCACCATGAGATGGGCATCCACGGGAATGGATACGCTGCGGCATACCGATGCGGCCACACCGGCCCCGAACGTGAGCACCGGCACGAAGACGCCGTCCATGACGTCGAGGTGGATCCAGTCCGCGCCTGCCCGCTCCAGAGATGCCGCCGCCTCAGCGAGCCGGCCGTGGTCACAGCCCAGCAGCGAGGGGGCTACTACCACTCTCCCCATGTGGACCCGGACCTTCCGATAACGACCCTTACGGTGTCACCCTGGTTGAAGGGTGAGCCTCCCGGGGGGGTCTGTTCGATGACCCTGCCCACATTCTCGGGGCCGGGCACAACCCTGTCCTCCGTCACGAGCATGTGAAGCCCCCTGGAAACAAGAAGGCTTTCCGCCTCGCTGCGGGGCAGCCCTTCCAGGACCGGCATACCGGTCCATCCCGTGCTGACCAGAAGCCTCACGGTGCGCCTCACGGAAAGGCTCTCGGGGAACCAGGGGGATACGGAGATCACCCTTCCCTCGGGTACAGAAGGGTGCGGGACCCTGGTTCTTCCCCCGTTGTAGAGCTGCCAGTCGGCAACCAGCTCCTCGGCGTCGCCGGCGGTGAGCCCCAGCAGCTGTTCAGGCCTGTAGGGTCTGTAGAGCGGGCCCACGTTCCAGAAAACGTTCACCGGAGCGCCCCTTGGCACTTCCGTTCCCGGGGCCGGGTCCTGCCGGGTAACCAGCCCCATGGTCTCGAAATCGCCGTACTCGCTCCACTCGCCGGCGAGAAGAAGGCTTCCCGACTCGATCAACCTTCTGGCATCCTGCCTGGAAAGCCCCACCACGTCAGGCACCGCCACCGGAGCCGAGGAGTAGCCCATGGAGGAGATGAAGACAGGGGTTCGAAAAACCGAGGGCGCAGCAAGGCTGCCCGCAAGGAAACCCATTCCCGCGGCCACCAGTATCAGAAGCGCGTATGCCGCAAACCTGTTCAAACCGCCCCTTTCGCACAATCGGAAATATGCCGGTTCACACCGCGGAAACCTACCCCTTCAGGAGCTTGTCCAGCTCCACCCTGAACTCGGAAACGTCCTTGAACTGCCTGTAAACCGACGCGAAACGCACATAGGCGACCTGATCCAGGTCGTGAAGAAGGTCCATGATGCATTGGCCGATGGAGACTGCGGGAACCTCTTCGGGGGAGTCCTCGGTAACCCGGGCGATGACCCTGTCAACAAGGTCCCTTATGTCGGAGGCGCTGATGGGCCTCTTCTCGCAAGCCCTTGAAATGCCCTTCTCCAGCTTCACCGGATCGAATGGCTCACGGGTCCCGTTCCTCTTCACCACCACCGGGTAAGAGGCCTCGATGTACTCGTATGTGGTGAACCTGTGACCGCACTCGTTGCACTCCCGCCGACGTCGGGTGGCCCTCCCCTCCTTCACGGAGCGGGAATCCACAACCCTGTCATTGTTGCTGGCGCATCTGGGGCATTTCATGGGCATTACACTGATGCGGAGAGTGTGTCCCGTCAAGAGAAGCTTTCTTGACGGTTCGGCCGCAACCGGGTAGATTCCCGGGCACTGCGGTGGGAGTAGTTCAGTTGGTAGAGCCCTTGACTGTGGATCAAGTGGTCGCCGGTTCAAGTCCGGTCTCCCACCCCACGATGCGTCCCTGGCTCAATGGTAGAGCAGCGGACTCTTAATCCGCGGGTTCCGGGTTCGAGTCCCGGGGGGCGTACCAGAGGGGGCACCGTAACCGGTGCCCCCACCCGTCTCCGATGCGCCCGTAGCTCAGTTGGATAGAGCAACGGACTTCTAATCCGTAGGTCACAGGTTCGAATCCTGTCGGGCGTACCATCTCACACATTCGCAAGGGCCTCCAGAAAACCGGCCGGTCTCATGGAGAGGATTTCCTCAAAGGGCAGTCCGCCCCTCCCGACAAGAAGAGCATCCGCCTTGGGGTACTTCTTCCTGAACAGGTTCATTCCCGATCGTGCGTGCTCCCCTTTTCCGGAGTAACACTCAATCCCTGTGAGCAGTTCATTGCCTGAGAGAACAAAGTCAACCTGGCTTGCTCCGGCGTTCCAATATCCCAGCCCAAACTCCGGAGAGGCGGAAACACAGCGATAGAGAAAGCCCCCCAGGGAAGTCTCGGCAATCCTGCCCCGAATGTCGGGATTGTTCTTCAACGCATTCTCGTCCACTCCCAGAACCGCAGTCGCCAGTGCAGTGTTCAAAGGCAGCAGCTTCGGACTCGAACCCCTCCGTCGCAACGCACTGCCCGAATACTTCCCGAGACCTGCCACCAGTCCGGCACTCTCCAGAAGGTCAAGATAGTGTGCAAGGGTAGTTGTGTTGCCGGCATCCTGAAGCTGCCCAAGCATTTTTGTGTAGGAAACGATCTGACCCGGGTACCGGCAGGCAAACATGAACAGGTTCCGCAGGAGAACCGGCTTCTCCACCCTGTTCATCATCAGGATGTCCCTTGAGATCGAAGTTTCGATGAGAGAGTCAAAAATGTAGCTTCTGAACCTTTGGAAGTCACCGATGAGATCAGCAGATCCCGGGTACCCGCCGTAAGTTAGATACTGCTCCAATGAGTAGCCAAATGCTTCTTTCATCTCGACATAATCCCAGTGTCCCATCCGGATGACCTCGAATCTGCCCGCAAGGCTTTCATTCAGACCGGCCTGCATGAGCAACGGAGAGGACCCGAGCAGAACAACCGAGAGGCGGCCTGATCCATCCAGTTCCTCGTCCCAGAGACCCTTGACAGCCTCCGACCAGCCATGAACCTTCTGTACTTCGTCAAGAACAAGAAATGCCCTGCCCCCGGAGCTTCCCAGCCTGGCTGCATTCCAGCAGGATTCGATCCATGTTCTGTTTCCCGGAGCAGGATAGTCCGCAGAAAAGTAGAACACCTTTTCACCCGACTCGCGAAGAGTCTCCGAAACCTGGCGGACCATGGTGGTCTTTCCGACTTGTCTGGGTCCGGAAACAACCTGAATTCTTGTTGGCCGTCCGCTGAGCCTGGAAAGCAGTGTTCCGTAAGCGCTTCTTCTGAACATACATCTCCTTTTACTCATTGTACTGAGTAAGTTTACTCAGTACAACAAGTAATCGTCAAGTCCGCCGAGGCCCATTTTCGATTCGAAGGCCTCGAACGCGTGAAGCCCGATTCACAAACCCCATGCTGAAGAACCGTACCGCGGCAGGTAAACCGGATTCGCTGTCCCCCACCCGTCTCCGATACGCCCACACCCGAGTTGGATAGAGCAGCTGACTTCAGAAGCGTAGGTCACAGGTTTGAATCCTGTCGGGCGTACCACCAACATAGTTCGACACGATTCCTGTCAGCCCTGGGCATCTCAATCCATATGTTGAGCAAACACTCTGCTAGGAACCACTGGCCCCGGTTCGTCTTCCTAGTAATATTCCTAGTATGAAACTTGTGGACTACCTCAGATTGGATGAAGGCAAGACCCTGGAATTCAAACGGGACCTTTCCTCCGCACGCAACATACTCAGAACGGTATCCGCATTCTCGAACACTTCCGGCGGAACCATACTGATAGGCATAGAAGATGACAGGACCGTTTCCGGCCTTGAAAACCCGAAGGAATCCGAAGAAAAACTCTCCAGCATCATATCTGATGGAATTTCACCGCTGGTGGTACCCGAAATCGACATACTTTCATGGCGTGACAGGAATGTTCTCAGAGTCGTTGTTTACCCGGGACCTTCAAAACCCTATTTCCTGAGAGACACCGGAAATGCTGAAGGCACTTTCGTAAGGATCGGTTCAACCAATCGGAAAGCCGATGAATGTGTTATCCGGTCTCTCTCAAGGCACGCCCTGAGCCGAAGCTTCGACGAGGAAGCGGTTGTCGAATGTAACTCGGAAGCAATTGACTTCCTAGCGGCTTCCGAGTTGTTTTCCGGGATTCGGCCACTAAAGAGGGAAGACCTGTCCACGCTGAGGCTGGTGACAGGAATTGCTGGAAAAAGCGTTCCCACCGTTGCGGGAATACTGCTTTTCGGCAAAGTGCGTGATGATGTGTTTCCGGACGCATGGCTGCAATGCGGGCGGTTCAGAGGAAAAACCAGAGAAGTGATCTTCGACACCGTGGAGTACAGGGATCATTTGCCGATGCTGCCCTACCATGCGATGGAGTTCCTCAAGAAACACATGCATACCTCCATTGTCATGGGAGAAGTCAGAAATGCCAGGCGAACCGGTTTCCCTCTCGCAGCCCTCAGGGAAGCCATCGTCAATGCCGTGGTGCATGCCGACTATTCTTTCAGGGGTTCACCTTTGCGTTTGTCCATCTTCGATGATCGAATCGAGGTTGAAAATCCAGGGCTTCTTCAGTTTGGTATTACAATCGAAGACATGCTCAGCGGTGTTTCAGCGCTGCGCAACAGAGTGATAGGAAGAGTCTTCAAAGAACTGGGGCTGATAGAGCAGTGGGGTAGCGGTGTACGGAAAATGATCACCGAGTGCGAAGGAAAGGGTCTGCCTTCTCCCGAGTTTGCCGAAACGGGCAGGTGTTTCAGGGTGACGATATTCACTGATACAATTGGGCCATTGAAACTTGATGGAGTTGAAGCACGCATTCTCGAGTTACTCGAATCAAGACCGGATGGGTTGTCCACCTCTGAACTGGCGGAAATCCTGGGGGTCACGGACCGTACTGTCAGAAGCAGAATGAAGTCCCTGGTCGAGAGAAGACTTGCAGTCCCCCTGGGAACCGGCCCTAGAGACCCAAGAAGACGCTATATGACTACGAATCCTCACTAGTGTCTTTTTCCATCACCATAAGGGCGGAGTTCCGTCCGTCAATCCGGTATACGATGGATCTCGTGTTCCGGCTCGAGATCGGGTGAATTCGGAAGCTCGTCCGGGAAGCCCCAGCATCCCGAACAAGCTATTCCCATGATTCCAGTCGATTTCAGCCTTGATACCAAAGTCCTGAAAGCGCCCGCCGGGGCGCACCATCTCACACATTCGCAAGGGCCTCCAGAAAACCGGCCGGTCTCATGGAGAGGATTTCCTCAAAGGGCAGTCCGCCCCTCCCGACAAGAAGAGCATCCGCCTTGGGGTACTTCTTCCTGAACAGGTTCATTCCCGATCGTGCGTGCTCCCCTTTTCCGGAGTAACACTCAATCCCTGTGAGCAGTTCATTGCCTGAGAGAACAAAGTCAACCTGGCTTGCTCCGGCGTTCCAATATCCCAGCCCAAACTCCGGAGAGGCGGAAACACAGCGATAGAGAAAGCCCCCCAGGGAAGTCTCGGCAATCCTGCCCCGAATGTCGGGATTGTTCTTCAACGCATTCTCGTCCACTCCCAGAACCGCAGTCGCCAGTGCAGTGTTCAAAGGCAGCAGCTTCGGACTCGAACCCCTCTGTCGCAACGCACTGCCCGAATACTTCCCGGGAACTGCCACCAGCCAGGCACTCCATTTGTTGCGTGTGCGCGGGAGCGGGAAGGACGGAACCCGCGCGGCGGTCAGATCAGCCTGGAATCGTATGCCCACTGGAGAAGGGCCTGGCGCTGTCCGGGTCTGCAGCCCATGTCTCCCGGGCGGCAGTTCGCCCTCAACTGGGCTGCATGCCGCTGCATCCCCCGCCATCTTCCTGTCTGGCGGTGGTCGTCGGGGCAGCGGCGCCCCATGTAGTAGCGGCAATACCACTGGAACCAGCCCCGCGGGTCTTCGTGGTAGATCCAGCCCTTTCTTCTCCAGTAGGAAAGCGGCTGCGAGGCGCTTACGCGGAAGCAGTTCAATTCCGGGTCATGGCGTTCCGGAGAGAGCCTTGCTCCCGCGAACCAGTCATCGGGGAACTCCTCCCTGCAGTCGGTCATGTACTTCCCGCCAAAGACGCCCAGCTCAAGCATCTCCCGCGGGGTCAGCTCGGGATGGAACCCTGAATGGAAGTTCCCGCCCACGGGTTCTGTTCTGTAATAGACGTAATCCTGCTGCATGAGGTCGTTCACCACTACACGCACGGGCACCATGAGCCTGCTCCTTCCGCTCCCGGGAGGCTTGCGTCCTGAAGCGCCGGAACAAGTATGATACGCTTCGTCCCGGCGGCCCGTAAACCGCCCCCGGCGTGATACACGGCCTCCATGGCGGAACGATTGGAGCCCATCTGATCTCTTTCCGTGTATTCATTGACGGCCTGCTGACTTCCCTGGACATCATCGGCCAGATGGGGGTGCTGGTGCTGCTGGGGTTCATGATGGTCCGCCGGGGATACATGGGCCAGGGAACCCTCTCCGACCTCACCAGGGTGCTGATAGACGTGGTCATCCCCTGCACATTCGTTCTGGCCATGACACGGTCCTTCACACCGGAACTCCTGGCTCAGAGCTCCGTTCTGGCCCTGGTGTCCGCAGGTTGGATACTGGGCGCACTTGTGTTCGGTACGCTGTGGTTCAGGGTGCTGCCCGGTGATTCGGCTGCCAGGGACAGGTCGGTAACCGCCATGATGATGATATCCAACAGCATCTACCTTCCTCTCCCGGTGATACTGGCCGTGACCCAGCCCGCCCTTCACGACCAGGCGGTGGTTTACATATCCATCACCGCCATACCGTCCATACTCATGAACTGGACCGTGGGTGTTGCCCTTCTTGGAGGCGGGGCCAGGCCTTCGGGAAGGGAGAGGCTGAAGCTCATGATCAACGCGCCGA
Source organism: uncultured bacterium (assembly GCA_964541235.1). GTDB lineage: Bacteria > Fermentibacterota > Fermentibacteria > Fermentibacterales > JCC-6 > UBA6080. The sequence continues at coordinate 12,182 of CAZIPI010000003.1, forward strand.
TCGTGTCGCTCTTCCTGGGAATGGCCCTCAGCCTGGTTCCCGGTGTGAGGGAGACGGCGAGGTCCGAGCCCGGGGCCATTGCTCCCCTGGGTACCGTCTTCTCAGTGATGAACTACCTGGCCATGATCCTGTCGCCGCTGGCAATGCTGATACTGGGAGGGATGATCGCCTCAAGGGAGCCGGGCACACGAATGCGGCTCAGGTATGCGGTGCCCCTGATCGGTGTCAGGCTGATCCTTGCCCCTGCCCTTGTTTACGGCCTGGTCCGGCTTGGGCTGCTGCGCCTTCCGGCCCTTGCCTGCACCGTTCTCATCATGGTTGCGGCGGCTCCCCCCGCCACCAATCACACCCTCATTGCCCGGAAGTACGGGGGCGAATGGGGGCTGGTATCCTCCCTGCAGCTGCTGGTCCACCTGGCGGCGCTTTTCACGCTGCCCGTGTGGCTCAGCCTCGGCCTGGGCCTTTAGCGCCAGTCGCCGGGGTCGGGTGGGAGGCTCTGGAGAAGGCGGGTGTTGATCCTGATCCCGAACCTATCCCTGAGTTCGCCGAGCCAGCTGCGTATCTCCTGGGCCTCCAGCCTCAGCCGTGCGTCTTCGGTGAGCCTTACCGTCAGGTCCTCCTCGGTGGCCGGGACCGAGGGGAACACCTCCTTGAGGCGGAAGGCCGCAAAGAGGTCAGGGCCGATCTCGTAGGGGCCGTACCAGGTGAGCGTATCCTCTCCCTGAATGCCGTAGAGGTCAGGAGATATCCCGCCGGGTATCTCGGCCCTGGCCAGTGGACGCGTGACGCCGGGACGTTCGGGGTCGCCTGCCAGCCCGGGAACGCCGGGGAACCTGTCCCTCATGCGGTCAACATCCCCCGATGCAACCGCCTGCCGGAACTCCGGAAGGTCTTCCAGGCTCGACGAGGATACGTGGAAGACCCGTTTCTCGGGAAGGTAGAGCGGCTCGGGAAGCATGAGGTACTGCTGGTGAATGTCGGCTTCGGTAACGGCCACGGTCTCTTCCAGATGGCGCGCCACCAGTATCTCCGAGGCGATGAGCCTTCGCCGCGCGCCGGCGGCCTGCTCAAGCGAATCCGCGACCTCGGGGTGGTTGACCGTCAGGATGTTCTGATGAAAAGTCTGCATTATCAGGTTCTCCATGGCCATATCCACCCATCGGGGGCTGGAGTCAATGAAGGGGACACTGCTGCGGAAGAACGCCAGCTCAGCCTCCCACTGAGCGAACGTCCATTCCCCAAGAGAGAACGAGAGCACCACATCATCGGGCTGAGGAACTCCCTGGGCCGTTCCCCGGATCAGGGGGCTGATGACGGTCATGGGGTCGTTCATGATGGAGTCCAGCGTTCGAAGGTACGCGTAACGCTCCCTGCCGTACCCTATGGAGGAGGCTATCACGCTGTCCGGCTCGCTGGAAGGCGCCGAGTGGGGCATGTTGTCGTGGAGCGAATCGAGCCGCACCGTGCCGAAACCCGCCGGATCAGCCGCCTGACCGGGCTCGAGGCCGTCCAGGCAGCGTGCCAGCTCACGGGGAGTGTCCGTGAGGGGGATGGGGCCGATCCGGTGGGTGCCGTCGAGTGTGAACCAGACCATCACACCCTCGTTCCTTCTGTAGAGCTCGATGTCGAGGCTGTCCACCCTGGCGGTTTCCAGGCCGGTGCGGAGCCGCCGTGCCGCCGCTGCGGACTCGGCCCTGAGCCAGGACCTCGTGAAAGACTCGACCATGGGGTCTTCGAGGATGTCCGTGGAGTCGATCAGGGAGTTCAGCGCGGCCTTTCCCGCAAGGGCTTCGATGAACTCCAGGCCCGGGTTTTCCGTCCCCGAGAACATCTCCCTCTCGTGCTCGGGCAGGGCGCTCCACAGCTCCGCCGCGTCCTGTACGCTTGTGGTGTCGCCGCCGGCTATGAGCAGCCACTCCCCGCCGCCCCGCCGGGAGCAGGCGGACGCCATCAGAAGGCAGACGGTCACTGCAGAATACTTCAGCATGAATGTATCATCCTCTCCGGGGAATAACCCCTTTCGCTCAGGAGCCTCTCGACAAGAGCCCTGTCGCTCTCCCTGATGAACAGCACCATGCCGCAGCCATCACCCGGGGCAAGCCTGCACCATACGCCGGCTTCGGTGAGGATGGTCTCGGCAAGAAGAACGGCCGAGCCGGAGCCGAAGGAGGCCTGAACGCAGTCGCAGTTCCTTGAGAAGTGCATCAGGACAACCTTTCAACGGCGGATCTCACGGCCCCCACCGCCCGAATGATCTCGGACTCCTCGTTGAAGTAGCCGGGACTGAGCCTCACCAGCCCCTCGGGGAACGTACCCAGCGTCCGGTGGGCGCAGGGTGCGCAGTGAAGCCCCTGGCGGCAGCAGATACCGTGCTCTTCCGAAAGGAAGCCGGCGATGCGGGAGTTGCCGACCCCCTGCACCCGAAACGACACCACCGCTGTCACCGGACCGTCGTCGGCGTGAAAGACAGAAACCTCGGGGATCTCCCTCAGGCCCGCTGCCAGCAGGGCAGCCAGGCCGTTCTCCCTTTCCCGGATGGCTTCGGCGCCCTTCCCCGAAACGAACTGCACACCCGCCAGCAGGCCGGCGATCCCGGGGCCGTTGGGGGTGCCCGGTTCGAACCTGTCCGGCAGGAACCCGGGCTGGTACTCCACCTCGGAGCGGCTGCCGGTGCCCCCGTGGGCCAGGGGCTCCACAAGAGCAGCATCGAACCACGGTGCGAAGACAAGACCCCCGGTGGCCATGGGCCCGAAGAGAGCCTTGTGGCCAGTGAACGCAATGATGTCGGCATTGAGCAGGGAGGTGCTCACCGGTATCACCCCGGCGCTCTGGGCAACATCCACCAGGAACGGCACGGAGCACTCCCTGCAGATGCTTCCTATCTCCGACGCTGGCTGGACCGCTCCGTTCACGTTGGAGGCATGGTTCAGCACCGCCAGCGCTGTGGTGGGACGGATGGCCCTTCGGAAGTGCTCGGGGTCCAGCCTTCCGGAGCCGTCGCACTTCACCACGGTGAACTCCACGCCCTTCCGGGCCAGATGGCGAATGGGCCGCATCACGGCGTTATGCTCCATGGAACCTGTCACAACATGACCGCCTGGTTTCAGCATGCCAAGAATGACGGTGTTGAGCGACCACGTTATGCCCGGAGTGAAGCAGACCCTCAGCGGGTCATCGCACCCGAAGAAAGCGGCGACCGCCATCCGGCACTGAAGGATGGTCTTCCAGGAGGTATGCCCGGGACCGCAGTTGCCCCTTCCCGGGTTGGGGCACAGCCCGGAGATGAAATCGTGAACTGCCTGGGCCACACCCGGAGGCTTCGGCCATGTTGTGGAGGCATTGTCAAGGTACATGGAGGCTTCCTTTGAAGCTGAAAGCATAACCGACCGCCGTGCCGCGGACAAGGTTTTTCCGGTATCAGAGCAGCCTGGCGAGTTCCGATGCCAGTTGTTCGTACTGGCCTGGGGAGTTGTAGAGCTGGGCGGAGACCCTCAGGAACCTTCCTGCGGCGCTGTGTATCACCGGGACCTCGATGCCCCGGTTTCGCAGGGCCTGCTGAAGGGGGTCTATCCAGTCCATACTGCGGGGAGGACGGTCGTTCAGGGGGGGAAGCGGTATGGATGCCATGCAGCCCACCATGGACCCCGGGAAGGGTGCTCGGGCTCCGGAGGCCTTGAGCAGAATGCTCCTGGCGTCCAGGGCCAGACGCCTGTTGCCGTCCATTATCCCGGTCCATCCCCGGGGGTGCAGTGAAGCCATGTAATCCATGCACATTCCCACGCTGAGCTTCGGGGTCGGGTCGGGGGTTCCGCTCCAGTCGAAGAGAATGCGCAGCGGATCGGTGCCCGGGGAGAAGTCTTCCGGAAGATGGCTGATAACGGCTGGCCTGGTGACTGGCTTCATGTCGGGACGTGTGTAGAGCACCGCGCAGCTTCTGGGCGAGCACAGCCACTTGTGGCAGTTTCCCACATACCATGCGCAGCCGGTGGATGACAGGTCGAGGGGGAGGTGCCCCGGACCGTGGGCTCCATCCACCGCTGTCTCCACCCCCCTTTCACTGAGGGCGGCCACGGCTTCCGCCAGCGGAAAGACCATGCCGGTGGGACTGGAGATATGGTCAAGGACGGCGTACCTCACGGACCCGTCCACGGATTCCATGAGCTGCCGGACCACCTCCTCGGGGCTTTCCACCGGAAGGGTGAAGGGTATGGTCCTCACCCGGGCTCCCGCCTCCCTGGCTGCTTCCATCAGGGCGTTCCTTGTGGAGAAGTAGGCCTGGTTCGAGATGACCACCGTCTCACCGCTTCTCAGGCGAAGACCGCGTATTACCGAGTTCATGCCTGCGGTGGTATTGTCGGTGAGGACCACCGTGCCGCTCTGCGCCCCGAGGAACCCCTCGAGCTTCTCGGTCTGCAGTGATATCTCACTGAAAAGACGCCTTACAAGGAAGTCCATGGGTTCGGCCTCGACTTCAAGAAGAAGCCTGGCGCGGTACTCCATCACCGCCCTGGGGCACGCTCCGAAAGAGCCGTGGTTCAGATAGACTACGCCGGGATCCAGCAGCCAGGCATCAGCGGGGAGGGGCACCTCAGCAGTAGCGGCAGGTGATGCTGGCGGTGGCCAGGATGTTGTCGGTGCACGCCCGGACCAGCTCTTCCCCGTCGGTGTCCGCCGGCAGTTCCAGAAGCGTGTCAAGCGCCATGAGAGTGAACGTGAGCCTGCAGTCGGACTGCTTCTTCTCGGGACCCGTCCATCCCGCAACGCCGAAGGAGTTCCATCCCTGACGGATGCCGCTCTCCAGGACCGGGTTCCTGGGTTGCTTGCCGTACACTGTGTGAAGGTCGGGGGGGATGTTCCAGACAACCCAGTGGGCCCTGCCGTCCTCGGCCTTGCACACCAGTGCCAGGCTCTGGCAGCCATCCGGCTCATCTATCCATCCGAAGGGAGGCGAGGCGTTGAGTCCTGCGGCGCTGTACCAGCCCGGCAGAAATCCATCGTTCTCGAAGGCGCTGCTGCTAATCTTGAATGCCACTGCCACCACCTTTCCGAACATTATCAATAATAGCGCGTCCCTCATGATGTAAACAAGCCCCGTGAACCGGAAGGCAATCCCGGTGCTGTGCCCCCGCAGAATGCTGTTCCGAACCAGTTGCATGTAATGCGGCGCCGTGGGCTCCCTCAGTAACCGGTCACCAGCTCGCGGTAGAACCCCACGCACCTCAGGTAGTCCCGTATGGAGACCGATTCGCCCGTGGAGTGCAGCATCCCCACTCCACGCTGGTCAAGGTTCACCGGCAGGAACCTGTAAACCTGCCGCGAGATCTTCGAGTAGTGCCTTGAATCGGTGGCGGCGGCGAAGATGGATGGGAGGACAGGAAGCCCCCCGCTGAACTTCCCGGCCGCCTCCCTGACCGCATGGTACTCGCGGCACTCCACGGAGGATACGGCGGAAGGTTCCGAAAGGCTTTCGTTCTTCAGAAGTTTGACTTCCACGCCGGCGGGCTCCAGTGTCTCCCGAAGCCTCTCAAGAACACCGCCGGTGCTTTCGCCCGGTATCACGCGGCAGTTCACCAGCATCTCTCCGGTGGCGGGGAGAACGTTCTCCTTGCAGCCGGCGCCCATGACGGTAACCGCCGCGGTGGTCCTGAGAAGAGATGAGCCGAAGGGTGTGGCCGCCGCCTCTTCCAGCGGAACCCCATGGAACAGCGCCATGATCCCGGCCGGCGGGTTGAGGGGGAAGGGGTGCTCCGAAAGCTTAATGACGGCCCGTGCCAGCAGTCCCGCCACGGTAACCGGAGGAGGGACTGAAGCATGGCCCTGCTCCGCCCTGGCCCTCACCGAAAACGTGGCGTAGCCCTTCTCGGCGATGCCCACCAGGGCCGCGCTCCCGCTGGACCATGGCAGGCGGTGCAGGTACCCCCCCTCATCTATGGCCATGGCGCACCGGACCCCCAGGCCTGCAAGATGCCTGACTATCTCTCCGGCGCCGGCAGCGCCGCCTGTCTCCTCGTCGTGCCCCATGGCAACAAGCACAGTGCGACGGGGCTTGAAGCCCAGGTTCAACAGGTTCTCGCAGGCTTCCAGGATCCCGGCGTAACCGCACTTGTAATCAATCGAACCCCTGCCGTGCACCCTTCCCCCGGCTATGACGCCGTGAAAGGGATGGTGCTCCCATCCGTCACCGGCATCCGCGGGTACCACGTCCTGATGGGCGGTGAGCAGCAGCGGTTCAAGGGCCGTATCCGTGCCATCCCATCGGAACAGCAGAGAGGCTCCGCCAAGGACCAGGGGTTCCATTCGCGAGAAGACCAGCGGCCACTGGCGCCGGGAGTAGTCGTGCATCTCCAGGAAGGGGTCCAACGGAAAACCGTCCCGGGATGACACGGTCGGGAACCTGAGACACCCGGCGAACCGCTCCTCGGGGGTCATGGAAGCAGGTTACTCGATGGTAGCGTAACGGAGCAGGAACCCCCGGTAGCCCAGGCTGTCGGAGTAGTGCTGCACCTGTTCGGCAATGTCCATGGCCTGGCCCAGGGTGGAGTTGTCGGGGAAGAGAAGCACCACATGGACCTCCCTCGAGCCGAGATCCCTTCTTGCCAGTCTGCTCTGGACCTGCCTGAGAACGTTCTCGAAGGGTCTGGCGTTGAACCTGAAGCCGCCGGAGGGCTCCACCACGTCTATACTGAACTCCTGCACCTCGCCCCTGAGCCACTCATCGGTGAACAGGAACCTGAGAAGGACTGGTTCGACCTGGGCGGTGTCGGTGGGGGATTCTACGAACGGTTTTACCAGAGGAATGGACTGGAACGCTGTCATGGTGGTGTCGGTCCAGCAGTACAGGTTGTGGGCCTCGAGTATTGCGAAGTCTCGGCCGGCCATCTTCTGGGTGATGTAGGACACAACGGGCCGTATGGAAAGGTCCCTGTTTCCGATGAAGGAAACACGGGTCCCGATGGGGATCAGTGAAAGGTCAACGTTGGTGCGGGGCACGGCGGACGTCCCCTCGGGGTTGAACTCGTACACGATGTCTGTGGAAAGCCTTATCGGGAGGGAATCCCTTGGGAGCTGAACCTCCTCGATCTCCTGCGAAACGGTTTCCACATGAGGGGTGTACTCGGCCCTGTCGAAGCTGGAGAGGATGAAGATGGCGATGGCGGCGCCTGCCCCGCCGATGAGGACCGCCAGGTAGCCGGCGTTGCTCTTCCGGGGGACCCAGAGGTCGGCATTCTGCCCGGAGGTCGAACCGTTGGACGGAAGCGGCTTCTCGAGCCCCGATCTCTGTTCGCTCAGCGGAAGGTTCTGACCTTCAAGTTTGAAGCCGCAGTTTTCGCAGGGTCCGGTGTCCCTCTGCTGATTGTCATGGCCGCAGATCCGGCAGTTCATTAGAGATCATCCTCCCGTCCTTCATCCTGCGAGGCACTGTCCGGCGGTGCTTCAACGGGAACCCCGAATGAAGCGAAGAACTCCTCGTCTATGTATGGATGATAAACCTCTTCCAGGCTGTCTACAAGCCCGGAGATGACCCTGACCTCCACCTCGGCCATGACCCTGGGTTCCAGTATGTGCCTGATCTCATCAAGGCTGGGGACATGGCCCGGAATGATCTCGCTGAGCCTGAAATACACATGGAACTCGGTTTCCAGCGAGCAGATCATTGCCTCGCCGGGCTGGAGCGCCATGATACGCGCCCTGAAATCCTCGGGGAAATCCGTTTCCGCCATGGGTATGGTGAGGGCGCTCCCGGGTGTTTCGGAAAGCTGGGGGATGAAGGTGAGCTGATCCGATTCCGTCACGGGGTCCGTACCCTCGCGGAAGAGCCTGTTCAGAAGCGCCACCTGCGCGGCGCCCTGTGCGGCGGCATGCACGAACTTCCTTCTCTCGGGCACCAGCAGGGTGTCGCGGGAGGACAGGTAGTGCTGCTGGAGAAGCTCCTCGTCCAGGACCATCCGTCGTTGAAGGAAGGAGAGATAGTACTCGTCCAGCAGGGTCTCCCCCACTCGTCTTCCTATCTGTGAAGCGTTCTCGGGAAGGGTATCCAGCCCGTAGCCGGTGGCCACCTGGGCCTGAAGGTCGTAAAGACCTAGGTAGAAAGCGTACTCGGCTATCCAGCCGGGATCGGTGGCGTTCCGGGGCATTGAGGGCGGAAGCTCGGTGATGTTCATGGCAAGGCTTATCAGGCTTCTGCTTCCCCCCTCCCAGGTTATGGCATCCATCCTCTGTTCTTCCGGAGTGAAGGGCTGATAGTCGCCCCGGGCCGAACCAGCCCTGGAAGCAATGAGCGAGCAGGCGGGAAGGTGGATCTCCAGGCCTGCGGCTGTCACCAGGCTGTCCTGCGTGCGAAGCCTTACCGTTTCCAGCCTCAGGGCCCTGTAGATGAGTTCAAGGTTCAGCTCGGCAAGCTCTTCAGGGGTGGGTTCCGACACCCTGATGTCGTTCAGCTTCACCACTCTCCAGCCCGGCCTTCGGAAGAACGGCTGGCCCACCTGACCAGGTTCAAGGTTCCTGAGGACAGCATAGTCCTCGCGGTTGGTACGGACCAGCGGAACGGGGCCCACCCTCCCGCCGGTCTCGCGGATGAACTGGTCGGTCGAGTAAACGGAAACAAGGGCGTTGAAATCCTCGCCCTGTTCAAGCCTGTCCATGAACTCGTTGAGCACTGTGGAGTCCGAGGCGTAGAATGACGAGTAAACGACAAGGACCCCAAGACTGTCGCAGAATGCCTGGAACTCGTCGGGGTTCACAACGATCCCCGCGGAAAGCCTTTGAATGTAGGCGTTCTGAAGGATCTCGCGGCGGCGCTCGTGCATCCTGCGAACTACCTCGGGAAGAGTGTCGAGGCCCAGGTCGCCGGCGTGCTGAAGGAAGAGCTCACGGGCGAGGATGTTTTCGCGCATGACCCGGACCGATGCCGAGTCCCCCCTCACCCTCTCCATGGACCTGAGTACGTCAGCGGGGTAGAGCACTCTTTCGCCGACCATCATTATGGCGCCGTCGGGAACCTTGGGACCGCATCCGATGAATAGAAAAAGCACCGAGAGAACTGTAACAGCGCGCAAGGCAGCCTCCTGTTGTGCGGCCGGAACGGCCGGAGTATCTTTGTTTCTATACGGGAATTATTCAGTTTCACACAACACCAGTCAACGGGAGGCACCCATGACCGCTGTTGCGCTGCTGATCCTCACGGCCGCCGTCTCCATCCCCGAAACCCCTTCCGGATGGAGGACGGGAATACTGGCCATAGACCTCGAGACCGGCCAGGAGGTACTCTCGCGCAACCCTGACGCCCTGTTCCGCCCCGCGTCCGTCATGAAGGTTGTCACCAGCGTCACCGCCCTGGAGTACCTGGGGCCCTCGTTCGTGTACAGAACCACCATACAGGCCGACACGTCCGGCGGAAGGATATGGCTTGTGGGAAGCGGCGCACCCCTTCTCAGCGCAGAGGACGTGACGAGGGCAGCGATGGAGACAGTGGCTCTCCTTCCTCCGGGCAGAAGGTGGGAACTGTACCTTGACGGCAGTTGTTTTTTTCCCGAAACACACCTCCTGGGGTGGGATGAGTCGGACTGGGACAAGTCCTACTGTCCCCCGGTCGAGCCGATCTGCATCGGCGACAACGTGCTGCAGATAGTGGTCTCGGCGGTGGATGGTGTGGTAAGGGTGTTCAGCTACCCCAGGCTTCCCGGGCTCTCACTCACCTTCGACGAGGTCAGGGTCGGTACTGCCGGAAGGATCACGGCTTCCGTGACAGGATGGAGCGAGCACGTGCCCCGCATCGCCCTGCGAGGCACACTGGCACGGGACGAGAGGGTCATCCTCTACAAACCGTTCGCCGGCGCTCCCACCGAGATGGCCCTCTTCCTCGAGAACGAGTTCGCCAGATGGGGCGCCGACGTGAGTTACGCCGGGGAGGGAACCCCGGGCCCGGGGGCCGTCACCATGTCCACCATGCTCTCCCAGCCCATGTGGTCGCTGCTGGCATCCATGAACAAGCTGAGCCGCAACATTCTTTCCGAACTGATACTTAGAACCGTGGACCTGCGAACCTCGGGTACTCGGGCATCAACACGGGCAGGCTGCGACATCAGCGGTGAACTCATGGAGAGGATCCTGCCCGGGGTGCAGGGGTGGCAGCTGGCGGACGGCTCGGGGCTCTCCAGGTTCAACCTGCTCACCCCGAGACAGCTCACCGCCGTCTTCGCCCACGGAGCCCGTTCAGCGGTTTACGGTCCCGAGTTCCTGGCGTCGTTCCCCGTGAACGGGGTGGACGGCACGCTTCACAACAGGATGAGGAGCCTTCCGCCCGGAGCGTTCAGGGGCAAGACCGGCACGCTGAACGACACCTGCACGCTGACCGGCATGCTCATAGCCTCCTCGGGAAGGCGATACGTGACCACGATCATGCTGGAGATACCCAGGGGGACCGGATGGAGCGCCAGGGCGTGGCAGGACGCCCTGGTGCAGTCCATGTATGACAACCTCTAGCGGCTCACCGCCGCAATGGTCCTTGACACCGATGCGCCGTCGCTGGTGAGCAGCCTCACGATATAGACACCGGACGCATCCAGGGTGAAGCCGTCTGTTCCGCCCGCTGGGAACGAGGTGACCAGCCTTCCCGAGATGTCGAAGACCTGAAGGGTACCCGTGGCGCCCTCCGGCAGTATGGTGCCGACCTGGAAGACCCCTGCGCCGGGGTTGGGGCTCACGTTCAGCACGGGTCCGAAGGGAACGAAGCCTTCGTCCACCCCCTGGGGTATGTCGAGGAACTTCTGCCAGTGGGCGTTCGGAACCTCATGGTCGCTCTGCTGGTAGGCGCACTGCAGGAAGGTGGCCAGGTAAAGCTCGTTGGCGTTCCAGGAAGGGGCCACGGTGTACTCGGCGTCCACGAAGACGGTGTCGGGGTAGGGGGCTGAGAATGAGACCTGCTGGCCGTAGTAGCCCAGGAGATTGTCGCGGAACGCCTGCTCGAAATAGCTGTTCGCCCAGTAGCCCACGCCCGGGATGTTGTCCTCCACCAGAATGGGCCACACCATCATCACCGTTCCCTCCTGCCACTGGGGTTCCTGCTCGGCGATGATGCGGATGCTCACGTTCCCCGAGGTCTCATCCCCGTTCCTGGCCACCACTATGCTGATGTACGCCGGTACGCTGAGCCGTGCGTTGAAGTGGTTCTCAAGCAGCGGGGCGGCCGAGACAAGGACGCCGTCGAAGATGAGGTAAGGTACGGAACTCACTCCGTACTGAGCCTTCCTTACTGTCTGTTCCGTGGGGTTGGCCTGATAGATGGGATCCCCGGCGGAGGGCCAGTTCACGTGGGTCCTGATCACCGCAAGGTTCCCGGATGCGATGTGGCCGTTCACGAAGGCGTTTATGGTGGGTTCGATGCTCCAGCAAGGTCCGCAGCCGCTGTTGGTGAAGTCCTCGAAGAGGACCACCCTGTCAGCGGCGAAGAGAAGGACGAAAATGAAGGGGATCAGAAACAATGCTCTCATGGGTTCACTCCTCGGGTTTTACGGGCGCTCCCGGAATGAACCGGAGCGCTGCCGCATCGTTGCTTTCCCGTGACCCGGACCGGGCCACGACGCCGGGTATCAACGGCGCTGTTTTCCAGGCAGATGCATGGCGCTCCCTTCTTTTTCCTGTCAGGTCCTGGTGTTGACCCTCTCGAGGTAGGTGTCGGTGCGGGTGTCTATCCTTATGGTCTCACCCTCCTTGACGAACAGGGGGACCTGGACCACAAGGCCGGTCTCGAGGACTGCCGGTTTCGTGCCGCCGCTTGCGGTATCACCACGGAGGCCCGGATCGGTCTCGACAATGGTCAGGTTCACGAATGCCGGGCTCTCGACCATTATCGGCGTTTCGCCAACGAACAGGATCTCTATCTCGCAGTTGTCGGTGAGGTACTTGGCGGCATCGCCCACCAGCGACAGGGAAAGTGATATCTGCTCGTAACTCCGGGGGTCCATCACCACGTACTCCTCATCGGCGTGGTAAAGAAGCTGATAGACCCTGCGTTCCAGCCTTACCTCTTCCACCCTCTCCCCGGCCCTCCAGGTCCTGTCGAGCACACGCCCCGAGAGAACGTCACGAAGCTTGGACCTTACGAAGGCTGCGCCCTTTCCCGGCTTGACGTGAAGGAAGTCGATTACCTGAAAGAGCGTGCCGTCAATATCAAGCACCATGCCCTTCCTGAGATCATTGGAAGTTGCCAAACAACATCACCTCCGAAGAAGATTGACTGCGAGAACAAGTGCCAGCGAGTAACCCATCGCTCCTGCGCCGCTGATGACGGAATCGGCGCCCATCGCCGTTATCAGCCGGTGCCTGAACGGTTCCCTTCCGTGTACGTTGCTTATGTGAACCTCGATCACAGGCCCCGGGAAAGCCTTCATCGCATCCATGACGGCGATGGAGGTGTGCGAGTACGCACCGGGGTTTATTATCAGGGCTCCGCCCCTGAGGGCGGCTTTGGCAATGGCGCCCGCCAGTTCCCCTTCCGAGTCGTACTGGAAGCTCTCCACCGAAGCTCCGAGTTCGAGCGCCTGTGTCCGCAGCCCCTCGTTGATGGACTCAAGGGTCTCGGAACCGTACACTTCCGGCTCCCGGGTCCCGAGGGATGCCAGGTTGGGGCCGTTGAGGACGGTGATCTCAAGCATCACGAATAGGGCCTGAGACCAAGTTCTTCCCTCTCCTCGTGGCTGAACAGGTCGAAAAGGCTGCGGGGGGCCCGCTCGTGGTTGTCTTCCTGAGCGGCTGCCTGTGAGGGCGCCGTCTGGGAGGAGAGAATGCCGGCCATGCGCTCTGTCAGGGGGAACACCTGGGCAGGTTCATCGGCATGGGCCTCTCTGTCGGCATTGCGCTTGGACTCACGTGCCTTTCTGAGCATGCGCTCTATCTCGGGGTCGCCCGGGTACTCGAAAAGGAACTCTTCGAAAAGCTCGATGCTGCGGTTCCAGTTACCCCGCTCGTAGTGGAGTTCGGCAAGGTTCCTGATGGCGATAAGGTTCAGCGGATCAATGCCTATCACCTTCTCGAAGGCCTGAAGGGCGCCTTCGAAGTCTCCCGTGTCGCGGCAGCTCTTCCCGAGAACGACGTTGACCGAGATGTTGCCCGGCCACTTCTCCTGACCTTTCCTGGCCACATCCTCGGCCTCCGAGGCGCGGTCGCACTGGCGGAGCTTCTCGGCCAGCCTGGCGCACACAACCGGGGTCGGAGTGCTGAACCACTCCTGATAAAGCTCTTTGAGCTCGCTGTCGGTCTCAGTCATCAGGGCTCCCTTCCCGGAAGGTGTCCATGATCACCCATCCCTCCCTGAGGTATGGCTCCTTCTCCCTTCCGGGATTGTAAACCTCCATGTCCATAATATACCTTCGTCCCCGGGCATCAAGGATACGTGTGGTGAACGCGCCGGCGTTGAGGTACTCGGGGTTGCGCCACATGCCGGTGATGGTGAGCCCCGAAAGCCCCCTGTATTCCAGAGGCTCGGTCATTACCCTTGACCTGTCCACGGAGTCGGCCGCCGCGTCGAAGAAGAAGCGCCTGGCCATGGCCTCCCTGGCCTGGATACCCGAAGAGTCAGTGAGTTCCGCGGACGTCTGGTGGAACCTTATGCTGAACATCAGCAGGCACTCGTCCCCCGCGACCCGCTGGTACTGGATGAAACCGTCGTCCGGCCTCCAGAGCCGGGTGCTGTAAGCCTTGGGAACGTCGATGGTGAAACCAAGCCCCGAAAGACTGTCCATCCGGCCGGGGCTGGACATCTGTGTGCTCACGAAGCTGCCGTAGATGTACCGGTGCACCTGTGTGTTGTAGGCCTCTTCCAGGGTGTCGGCAAGGCCCCGGGGCAGGGCGCCGTTCCCGACCACCGCGCCCGTCACCTGCTGGTTCCTGGCCCAGATGTCTTCTCCCGTGTAGAGCCCCGGCGAGACTTCTATAAGCCCGTCCGGCAGAAGGTCGGGGGATGGTACGAGGAAGAGGATCACCCGCCTGGACCTGAGGGTACCCTGGAAATCCTCCATGTCCGCGAACGCCCAGCTGAAAACGTCCTCGGTCTCGACGGACGTCACTGTCCTCTGAAGGGGATCGAGGCCCCCTTCGTCGATGAAGGAGGCCAGGTCGCCGTGATAGACAACCAGCACTCCCTTCAGGGGGCCGATGGACTCCTGCATGCACGAAAGCAACATGAGCGCGGGCAGGACAGCAACGAGCCTTCTCATTTCCCCCTGTTCCTTCTTTCCGCTATCATGGGTTTTATGAACCGGAAGATCCCCAGGGCCAGGGGAAGGTAGTTGACCACGCCGGCCACGGCAGGGGTCAGCCCCCGGCTGTTGACCCCGTGGACCAGTGTCTCCACTTCGGCGGCGGTCCTGCCGATGTGCTTCCCGGTGACCTCCAGCTGTTCCATGGTCCCGGAAAGAACCGGCGACAGGGTCCTCAGTTCGATGTTCACGTTCTGAAGGGTCGTTTCAAGTGCTTCAAGGGTCTTCCTGAACCGGACGAGCATGGCGAATATGATCCCGGCCGCGGCCCAGAAGCTGCACACGCCGATGAGCAGGATCACCGCTGTGGCGTTCATTCCCCCTCCTTCCCCCTCACCGTGGCGGTGGAGGATGGTTGATGGATACCCGGCGCTTCAATGAGCGCTACCAGCAGACCCTGGCGGACACCCGCTGAAAACCGGGGACCGCTGCCGACAGGGATGCCAGGGCCTGCGATCTCCCGCATGCAGAGATAACAGCACAAGGCTTAAGGTGTCAACAGCTCCCATGCCCTGACGGTATTCCTGAGCAGGTAGGCTATTGTCAGCGGGCCAACCCCCCCCGGAACGGGGGTGACGGCTCCCGCCACAGTCTCCACCTCGGGGAAACACACGTCCCCGGTCAGTGTGCCGTCATCAAGCCGGTTGATCCCAACATCGAGCACGATCGCACCGGGCTTCACCCAGCTGCCCCTGATCATCTCAGGCCTTCCCACCGCTGCAACCAGGATGTCGGCGGTGCGGCAGAGCCCGGGGAGGTCCCTCGTTCGCGAATGGGCCAGGGTGACGGTGCAGTTCTCCCTCAGGAGAAGCGCGGCCATGGGTTTCCCCACGATGTCGCTCCTGCCCAGCACCACGGCATGCATTCCGTCGAGGGCGGCTCCGTGCCGTTCCAGAAGCCCCATGACCCCCAGCGGGGTGCAGGGGAACAGGCCGTCCTGCCCTCTCCAGAGCCGGCCAACGTTCTCGGGGTGGAAGCCGTCCACGTCCTTTGCGGGCATTACGGCCATGGCAACCCGGTGCCGGTCCATCCCGGCGGGCAGGGGAAGCTGGCACAGAATGCCGTGAATGGAGGGGTCTTGGTTCAGCTGGCGGATATGACGGAGCAGGCCGTCCTGGCCCACATCGGCGGGAAGGCGGACCAGGGTGCTTCGGATCCCCACCCTGCGGCACGCCCTCTCCTTTGATGCCACGTAAACGGCGCTCGCAGGGTCGTCGCCGGCGAGTATGACCGCAAGGCCCGGTCCAGGGCCTCCCGCCAGCTTCTCTCTGATGGAATCGGTAACCTCCCGGGCCAATTCCCTGCCGGAGAGGATAACGGCCATCTCAGCTCTTGGTGATCTTGTCGATGACGACCGTGGTCAGGTCGCGGCGGTGGCCCTGGGTCTTCTCATAGCCCTTCCGGCGCTTGCGCTTGAAGACTATGATCTTGGCGCCGCGGAAATGGTTGTCCACGGTGGCGCTCACCTTCACGCCGTCTATGTAGGGGTGGCCAACCACGACCTTCTCGTCCTTCACCACCAGAAGGACCTTGTCGAATGTGAAGTTCTCACCCTCCTGGTTGGGCAGACGGGGCACCTGGATCTTCATTCCGGGTTCCACCCTGAACTGGGTTCCACCGGTCTCGATGATGGCGTACACTTGCGACCTCCATTTATCAGGCAATTGCCACTTTTCAGATAGATCTGCGTTCAGCGCAAAACAGCGCCATTTATACCCCACGCTACCCTGTTGAGTCAACCTTTGTGGAATCGTACCTTCCGGTTATCTCTTCGTGGGTGTCGAGGCTGAAAACCCTGAACTCCGATTCGGTGAGCCTCGGGTCCTCGTGAATGTTGGCCCTGACCCTGTCGCCGCGCCTGGCCAGGTACTCCAGCCTGTGCCCCTCGCTCTCGGAAAGGTACCTGGCAACCACCGGGTTCACCGAGACAACCAGGTTCCGGTGCTGTCTGTCGTTGGCGGCCCTCTCAAGGAACCTCTCGATCCGGGTCATGACGCTGATGGGGGAGTGGACCCTTCCGTAGCCCCCGCAGTGTGGGCAAGGGGTGGACAGCGACTGGATGAGGCTGGGACGGACCCTTTTCCTGGTCATCTCCACAAGCCCGAGGGGGCTCAGCTGGCAGGTCTTGGTGGGGCTTCTGTCACGCCCCAGCTCGCTTCTGAGGCAGTTCAGAACCTTCTCCCTGTGCTCGGGATTGTCCATGTCTATGAAGTCAATGACTATGATCCCCCCCAGGTCCCTGAGCCTGAGCTGCCTGGCCACCTCCTTGGCGGCCTCCATGTTGGTCTTCAGTATGGTGTTCTCCTGGCTCCTGCGCCCGACGAACCTCCGGGTGTTGACGTCAATGGCCACCAGCGCCTCGGTGTGGTCTATCACAAGCGAGCCCCCGCTCTTCAGGTGGACCTCCCTGCGCATGATGCCGGCGATCTCGTCCTCGACCCCGAAGTGGTCGAAGACAGGCGTCTTCCCCCTGTAAACCCTCACCCTTCCCGCAAGGTCCGGGGCAACCGACTTCAGGTACCTGCTTATCTGCGTGGCAACGCTCCTGGAATCGGTCACCACCGAGTTCACGTCAGCGGTCACCAGGTCCCTCATGGCCACGGTGATCACGTCGTGTTCCTGGTGCAGCAGGACCGGAGGCTTGGCTTTCAGCGTGGCTTGACCGATCTCCATCCATCTCTTGACGATCTGGTCAACATCGGCCTTGAAGTTGTCCTCGGACTGGCCCATTCCCGCCGTTCTGGCAATGATGCCGTAGCCCTCGCTTCGAACGTCCTGAATGATCTCACGGAGACGGCTTCTCTCCTGTTTGTCGTGGACCTTCCGGGATACCCCGGCAACAGGGTCCCCCGGCATGCTGACCACGTACCTGCCGGCGATGCTGAGCCTGGTGGTGACCCTGGCTCCCTTGGTGCCGATGGGTTCCTTGGTCACCTGGACCAGTACCTGGTCGCCCTTGTTGAGCGCCTTCTCGATGGGCCCGGTGGTGTCGCGGCACTTCATGGGCTTTCCCTCGACCAGGCTTCGGGCGAAGGCCATGGAATCGGAGAACCCTTCCCTGACGTCGGACACATGGAGAAAGGCGCTTCTCTCCAGGCCTATGTCCACGAAGGCGGCCTGCATCCCGGGCAGCACGGCGTTCACCCTGCTCAGGTAGATGTTCCCAACGATCCGCTTCTCTTCCGCCATCTCCACGATGAGTTCCATCAGCCGTCCGTCTTCCAGCACGGCGATGCGGGTCACCTCCGGGTGCTGGTTGATGACGAAATCAACCTTTGTTGACATCGGCTCCCTCTCCTATCCTCAGCAGGGGGGCGATTTCCCCGCCCTCGGCCTGTCTGTAAACTTCAACTCTCTCAATGACCCCATGGGCGACGCCCGCCGCGTCAAGAAGCCTGTCCAGCCTCACCGAGCCCATGGCGGGGTCTATCACTACAGTTTCGCCCCGGGCCGACAGAACACCCGGGGTACCTTCGAGTATAGCGGTTTCCACTCCCGGTATGGTGTACTCCAGTATGCCGCCTGTGTCCGGGGACGGGTCCGAAAGGGGAACCTGCCGCACCGCCAGTACGGAAAAGCCTTCGGGAAGGGCCTTCTGAAGCTTTTTCGCCGCCTCGGCGGGCTTCATGGGGGTGTGCAGCATCAGGTCGAGATATTCGGCCCTGCTGGCCATTCCCAGGGGAAGGGGGTGGCCGAACCTTATCGAGGGCCTTCTCACGAAACCCGCTCCCATGCACACAGGGACACGGGCCCTCCTCACCGCTCTGCCCCACATCCTCACCGCGTCAAGATGGGAGGTGAACCGGGCAAGACCCTGTCGGGAATAGCGAACCCTCAGCCTTGAACAGGCGGGATCAGCCTTGAGGGCCTGCGGCCCGGTCTCCCCCGGAACTCCCGAAGGCAGGGGAGGAACAATTCCGTTGCACGCGCCGCAGCCTGTGCAGCCGGCCTCCCGGCAGTCGGGTGTGGACAGCCCTTCGCCGGCCCTCCAGAACTCGCGCAGAAGCCACTCCTTGGAGACCCCTGTGTCAACAAGGTCCCAGGGAAGATGGTCCCCGGGTGCCGGCGGAGCCGCGGGCTCGTCACCGAGAATGCCGAACCAGACATCCCTTCGGAACAGGTCGTTCCACGCGTCGAAGACGGCTCCGGCCCGGAATGCCGCTTCAAGGAACTCCGGCGAATCGGGTCCGCCAAGGGCCAGCGCCGCTTCAACCCGCGCTGTGTCCGGGTCGTTCCATGTAACCTTCGCCCTGCGGCAGCGGCGTTTCACGAATCCGATCCTTCTTCGCACCTCTTCCGGAGGCTGCTGAGGAGCCCATTGGAAAGGCGTGTGGGGTTTGGGCACGAAGGGCGACAGGGCGGCGGTGACCTCCCATCTCCGGCCTCCCTGAGACGCAGCCCGGTCAGCAAGGGAGGCGATCGCAGCCAGGTCTTCGTCGGTCTCCCAAGGCAGCCCCACCATGAAATACATCTTCACTCCGCCCGCTCCCATTGATCTCGCCGCGCAGACCGCTTCGAGAATGTCCTCATCGCTGAAGGGCTTCCCTATTCGGGTCCTCAGGCCCACAGAACCAGCCTCGGGGGCCAGGGTAACCTTTCCGGACAGCCTTCTGCCGGCACCGGTCATCCGCCGAAGGGTATCGGGCCTGAGGCTGGGCTGTGTTATCTGAACGCCCCTTTCCGCCTCCATCTCAGCCATGATCGCTGAAAGCTCGTCGATCCGGGAGTAGTCGCTGAAGGAAAGGGTGATCACTCCCCCCTCCTCGTACCCGGTGGAATCCAGAGCCCTCTCCATGAGCGTCATGGCGGCCTGCGGGCTCCTCTCCCTCACCGGCCTTGAGAGCTGGGTTGCCTGGCAGAACCTGCACCCCCTGGTGCAGCCCCTGGAAAGCTCCACCACGGCCCTCTCCTGGACCGTGGAGGCGGTGGGGACTATCTGGGCAACGGGAGACGGGGCGTCCTCGAGGGTTGCCGCCCTGGCGAACCTGACCCTGCCCGGCGTCACGCCCGGGACCAGAACCCCCTCGAGGGAGGCTATCATGTTCAGCCTTTCGTCTCTGGAACCGGGGCCCGAAAGCGCCCGGAAGACCTGAACGGCACCTGCTTCCGCCTCGCCGAGAAAAAAGGCGTCGGCGAAGGGCAGCACCGGAAGCGGGTTCGAAAGGCCTCCGCCTCCGGCCAGCACGATGGGATGTTCCCGGGACCTGAGGCTGCTTCTAAGGGGAAGGCCCATGAGGTCCAGCAGGCTCAGCATGTTAGTGAACAGGAGTTCCGAGGCCAGGCTGAAGGCCACAACCCGGCTTTCGGCCACAGGCTCGCCCTCCTCGAGGTCAACCCATGGTATTCCCCTGTCCCTGTGAAGCGCCAGCATGTCCGGTGCGGGGTGGAAGGCCCTGCGGACGTCGAACCCGCCGTGGGTCATCAGAAGGTGTCTCACAACGGCAAGCCCGAAGTTCGACGCGCCTATCTCGTAGGTGTCCGGGTACACCAGTGTCACCCTGGGTCCGTCCCCGTGCGGGGTGGAGTTCCACTCTCCCCCGATGTACCTTTGCGGGGCTTTGACTGAGCCGAGAACCCCCTGGAGAGGGTGGGTCACTTCCAGGGAACCGCCTCCTGGGAAACCGGGTTCGAGAGAAGGCCCGATCCCCTGGATCCCGATACTGAGGCCCTCATCGCCAGGGTCTCGATGTCGCGGGATCCCGGAGGAAAACCGAACCGCCAGAGAACGCCCCATCGCACACTCTGGACGGGGAACCCCCTTCTGGGGAGAAGCTGGCTCCAGTTCAGGCTTCGGCTGTCGTGGTGGTCACGAACCACAACCCCTGTCCAGAGAAGGCCGGGGTTCTCTCCCGGGGGCGGTTCCCCGCCGGCAAGGATGAAGCTCTGGTGCTTGTTGGGGTTCACTATGTCCGTGAAGTGGGAGACCATGACGGGAACCGTGCCCGACGTTCCGTCGTTCATGTCGAACTCCCACAGGTCGTAGCGCCGCAGCTCCGCTGGAGCGTGGTCCCCGCACGTTCTTCCCAGCGTGGCCAGGGCAGTCACCGCGCCGGGGTCCGGGGATTTCAGCCTGACCGCCAGGTAAACCCTCTCCATCAGCGCACCTCCAGAAACCGGGCGAGCCCGGCGAAGAAAGCGGCCCCGGGGCCGGGGTCGGGAACCGCACCCCTCTCCCTTCGAAGCTCTCCCCACGGGCCGGGAAGACCCGGGGGAACATGGTGAAGAAAGACCGCCCTTTCAGGGTGTGGCATCATGGCCAGAACGTTCCCTCCCGGGTTCATGACCCCCGCCGCCGCGAAGGCCGAGCCGTTGGGGTTGTCGGGCCATGAGACGGCTGGAGCGCCGTCAGGGGTTGCATACCTGAGAACGGAAAGCTCCTCCGCCTTCGGAAGGTCAGCCCCCCTGAACACGAACCTTCCCTCGGCGTGTGCTATGGGAACCGGGATCGGTCCTTCGTCGAGACACATGAGCCATGGACACTTCGATACCCCCCGGGACCCGGCCCGAAGGAACACCCAGCGGCTGAGGTAACCAGTCCGCCCCGGGGCCAGATTCCCAGCCAGCGAAGCTTCCACGGCCCCGGGGCGCCATCCCGGCACCAGTCCGCTTTCCACCAGGATCTGAGCTCCGTTGCAGATGCCCAGAACAGGCCTTCCCCTATCCGCGTCACGGAAGACCACATCCATGATCCTCTCACGGGCGGCAACGGCCCCGGCCCTGACCCTGTCCTGAAAGCTGAACCCGCCGGGGAGCACCCAGGCGCTGCAACCGTGGCCCGATGCGCCTTCCATCTCGTTCCAGTTGAATATCCTCGCTGCCAGTCCGCAGGTGTGAAGGGCACGGGCGGTCTCGAACTCGCAGTTCGAGCCAGGGAACCTCACCACAGCCACAAGCGGCTTCATACACCCTCCTCGCGCCAGACCACAGAGGCCAACAGGTCAGCCCAGCGCCCCCTGACGGCCTGAACGTCCACGGACCACCCGCAGCCGGAGAGGGCTCCGTCGTCGGTGACAACACCAATCACACGCCCGGACGCGGGAAGCGAACCGGCTGAACCGGGCTCCATCTCCACAAGGTACCCCGGGGTCTCGGAGTAGAGCAGGACGGGGTCAGCCCCCGCATCCAGCCGGATGCCGGGGCCTCTTGATGCAAGCACCATCTCGGCCGCGGCGATACCCAGCCCCCCCGCGGAGATGTCGTGGGCGCTCCGTATGGCCCCGGAGGCCGCGTTCCCGATCACCCATGAAGCCATGGAAGCCTCAAGCGGGCCCCGGAACAGGGGGACCTGTCCGCCGGTGTGGTCAAGCACCGTTCTGTAGAAGAGGCTTCCGCCGAACTCGGGGTGGCGGGGGCCGAGGAGGACCAGCACGTTGCCGGGCTTCTTCAGCACCATGTCAGTGGAACGCCTGCTGTCCTGTATCCTTCCGAAGACCGCCACGATGGGTGACGGAGGAATGGACCTCCCGGTGGCCGACTGATTGTAGAAGCTCACGTTGCCGCTCACGATGGGGAGCGGTTCGCCGGGTTCGCCGAACCCGAGATGCCGGCATGCCTCGCCGATGCCCTCGATGCCAAGCTTGAACTGGGTCATCACCTGGGGGGACTCGGGGTTGCCGTAGTTCAGGCAGTCCGTTGCGCATATGGGAACCGCTCCCACAGCAGCAACGTTCCTCACGGCTTCACCCACGGCGTGGGCCCCGGCAAGGAACGGGTCGAGCTGGCCGTACCATGGATTACCGTCTCCGGACACCGCGAGGCCCACGGGACAGCCCGGTACGGGAAGGATGACGCAGCCGTCCGCCTCTCCCGGGCGAAGCACCGTCGAGCCCCTGACCTCGCTGTCGTAGTACGACCATACCGTCTCGCGGCTGCAGCCCCCCAATGAGAGAAGCATGGCCGGAATGTCCTTCTCCGGGGAACAGGGAATGGTGTCAGGATCTCCGGGCGGCGGCTTCAGCAGCCCCTCGGGTCTGTCATAGAAAACGCCTTCGGTGATTGCGGAAGCCGGAGCGCATGCCGCCTCCGCTCCCGCGCACGTGACACGGTAAACGGTGTCCGCGGTGAAGCGGCCGATGACTGCCGCGCGGGCGCCCGGAAAGAGCCTGGGCAGCTCGTACCTGGCGTTGTAGATGGCAAGCACCTCATCCGCCACCCTCTCGGGCACCGCGAAGCCGAAACGTTCCTGGGTCTCGCTGCAGGCCACCACCTCGGGCGGGAGTCCGGGAATGCCCACCGGAACATCGTCGAGGTTCACATGAATGCCGAACCCTCCGTGGGCTGCCATCTCGCTGGTGACGCAGGCGATCCCTCCCGCTCCCAGGTCCTTGAAACCGAACGCCACCCCGGCCTGGAAGAGGAACTCCAGCGCCTCGCGGTTGGCCTGGGAGAGTATCCTCTTCAGGAACGGGTCAGCCACCTGCACGGCTCCCATGCCCTGGTCGCCGTCGAGGTCGGCGCTGGCGAAAGTGGCGCCCCCGAATCCCGTGTCATCGGTGGGCTTTCCGGTCAGGATGAACACGTAGGGTTCCTCTCCCGCCTCACGCGGGACGAAGCTGTGGACCACCCTGTCATGCCTCACCACTCCCAGGGCGACCACGTTCACAAGGCAGTTGTCATCGTAACCAGGGTGGAACTCGGTGTCGCCTCCAAGGTTCGGGACTCCCAGAGCGTTGCCGTACTGCCAGATCCCCTCGACCACGCCCCTGGCTATTCCCCTGCACCTCTCGCCCCGGGAACCAAGCGGATCCCCGAACCTGAGCAGGTCGAGGCTGCCGATCACATCGGCGCCCATGCAGTAAACGTCCCTTACTATGCCCCCGATGCCCGTTGCGGCCCCCTCCACGGGGAGGACCTGGGAGGGGTGGTTGTGGCTCTCGTGGGCCACCACAATGTCGTAGTCAACTCCTTCGTGGGTGCAGAACCTGACGACGCCCGCATCCTCGCCCGGCCCGACAACAACG
The DNA here is from genome assembly GCA_964541235.1 of uncultured bacterium. Lineage (GTDB taxonomy): Bacteria > Fermentibacterota > Fermentibacteria > Fermentibacterales > JCC-6 > UBA6080. The sequence continues at coordinate 35,397 of CAZIPI010000003.1, forward strand.
TTGGAAGCCTTTGTGGGAAGGTTCTTCAGAAGCCGCCTTGAACTCTTGTACGAGCAGTGCTCGCTCCACATGATGTCGAAGAGGTGGAACTCCAGAGGCGTGGGCATGCGTCCGAATATGGCGTACAGCCTTTGGGCCTCCTCCACCGTCATGGAGAGGCGCCTGCTGCGGATCTGTGATTCGAGGGCGGCCCTGTCAGGTCCCATGTCAGCCTTCCGTTCCGTAGTAGCCCTCGAATTCCTCGAACTCCCTGGCGGCCAGGTCCTCCCGGACCCAGGACACCTCCACGATCTCGCCGGACGAGATCTCCTGGCTTCTCACAAGAACGCCGCCTATGCTGTTGCCCTCGGGGGTGGCCAGCCTGGGAAGTTCGCCACCGAGCTTCCCTATCACCGTTCGAAGCCCGTCCCCTCCCGTCCCGGGGAGTATGAGAAGGAAGGAGTCGTGGGAGAACCTGACGCAGGAATCAATGTTCCTGAGCAGCTGCTTCAGATGGTTGGCGGTGGCCACCATGACGTCCCTGGTCAACCCGGGGTTCTGCAAGTTGGCCTTCTTCAGCTTCAGTTCCACAACCCCCATGGGCTGGCCGAACCGGTAAACCCTCTCCAGTTCCTCGGTGAGTATGGCGTCAACCGAGTCAACGCCTGGAAGACCCGTGTCCCGGTCGAGCCCGGTGGTCCTGGCAAAGCGTTCGAGAAGCCTCACGTTCTCCAGCGCGGCGGCTCCGATGGCGCCGATGGATCTCAGGTTCTCCCTGTGGATCCCGGTTTGGTCGGTGAAGCCCCCGGCACCGATGACCCCGAACAGGATGCCCTGGAACTCCATTGGAACCGCAACCTCGGGGGAGTATCCCTCGATGCCGGTTTCCTCCACGTGCTTCCTCACTATTGCGGTTTCGCTTTCCAGGTCCTGGGCCGTTACCAGCCGCCCGGTCTCGCCGGCCAGGCCCAGAAGGCCGTCGCCCAGCAGAAAGGACACCGGGGGTTTCAGCGTTTCGCCCAGGCCGTGGACCTTGTCGAGTCCGAGCCGCCTCCCGGAACGGTCAGCCAGGAACACCGCAACCTCCTCGGCTCCGGCCAGGGTGTTGCATGCCCTGCAGATGTTCTCTGCGACCTCGCCCGCGGTACGGGCGCTGAAGATCTTCTTCACCATGGACGGCATGAGGACAGCCAGGTCGCTGTAGTCCTTCTCCCTCTCCTCGAGGAAGGCAACCCGCTCTCTGAGGCTCACCACCTCGCGGTTCAGGTTCCTGGCCTTGAGCGTGACACAGGAGAGCTTCTCGGCCAGTTCCTTCTTCTCGGAGCCGATGGAGCCCTTCAGCACCAGCCACGCGGCCACGGCGCCAACAAGCAGCCCTGCAAGTGCGTATGCAATGTTCATCATAAACCCCTCTCCGGGCCGTCAGGACAGCCCGAGCCTATTGAGGATCCTCTGCTCGTTGCCGAGGTGTTTGCTCAAGTCACAGGCGCTTTCCACCTGGTCCAGGGAGAGAACCGCGGTGATGGTGGTGCTGGACAGCGCCGCATCCCTGAACGATCCCTTTCTGTCAAGGGCGTTCATCGCCGCCTCCTGAATCATTGCATATGCCTCCTCCCGGGTCACGCCCCTTTCCACCAGGAGAAGCAGAAGCGACTGTGAGTGGAACCTGTCGCCGGAGAGCTGCAGGTTCCTTGCCACCGCATCGGCGTGGACCACCAGGCTTCCCGCAAGCCCTGCCGCCTTTCGAATGGCGTACAGCGCCACTCCGCAGGCGTCGGGGAAGATGAACCGTTCCGCAGAGGAGTGGCTGATGTCCCGCTCGTGCCACAGAGCGGTGTTCTCCAGGGCGGTGGAAAGGTATCCTCTGAGAAGGCGGGCAAACCCGCAAAGCCTCTCCCCCACGATGGGGTTCTTCTTGTGCGGCATGGCGCTTGAGCCCTTCTGCCCCTTTGAGAAGCTCTCCTCTGCCTCACCCACCTCGGTTCTCTGAAGGTGACGGGTTTCTGTGGCGAAACGCTCGAGGGCTCCGCCGATGGAAGCCAGAGCGTAGAGGAACTGGGCGTGCCTGTCCCTGGCGACTATCTGGGTCGGCGCAGGCTCGTAGCCGATCCCCAGCCTTTCGCAGACGAACTCCTCCACGGACGGGTCGAGGTGGGCGTAGGTTCCCACTGCCCCGCTCACCGTCCCTGCACAAACCGATCTCAAGGCCTGGGCCAGCCTCTCCCTGCACCTCAGGAACTCACCGTAGTGACCCGCGAACTTCAGGGCCAGGGTGGTGGGTTCCGCGTGCATCCCGTGCGTCCTTCCCATGCAGGGAACACCGCGGGTCCTGGAGACCAGCGAGGCCAGGGCCCTGCCGTAGTCTTCCAGAGCTTCCGATATCAGCTTTCCCGCATCCCTGAACTGAGTGGCGAGACAGGTGTCGAGTATGTCGCTGGAGGTCATCCCGTAGTGGATGTGCCTGCTCTCGGGTCCCAGGGTCTCGGAAACGCTGGTGAGGAAGGCGATGACGTCGTGCTGGGTCACCTGTTCGATCTCGTTGATCCGGGTGACATTGAATCCGGCGTTGTCACGGATCTTCTCGTAGTCCTCCCTGGGGACCAGTCCGGCAAGGCAACGGGCTTCCACCGCCAGCACCTCTATCTCCAGCCACCTGGAGAAACGGGATTCGTCGGCCCAGATGGCCGTCATCTCAGGCAGGGCGTATCTTTCTATCATCACCGCTCCTATCGGGGAAGGTCTGCGCCGGAAGTCAGGCCGGCATGAACCCAGGCGAAAACCGAACGTTCCGGGAAGTGGACCCTGTACCACTCCCCGAACTCGCCCAGCACTATCAGAGTGTCGCCCCTCTGGACCCTGTCAACAACCATGTATCCTGTTCCGGGGCCCTGTCTGAGGTTCACCACGCTTCCAGTCACCATCACCCGGCTGTCGGGAAAACGGGGTGCGGCTGGTTCCGTCCGGGGTGGCAGGGTCGTGGGTTCAGCCACCGGCCCGCACCCGCAGGCGAGGAGAGCGGCAAAAAGCAGGACAGGCCTCATCAGTAGACCGCCAGGCAGATCAGAAGGGGGAACAGACCGGCTGCCACCAGGCTTCCGTCGGCAAGGAGCCGGATGCCTATCTCGGGGCACAGCAGGTCCCTCTCCATAAGCCGGAGCCCAAGGCCCAGAAGGAACGGGGCTGCCAGGAAACCCAGGCTGCAGACAGGAAGGAGCCCCAGAGCCCAGCCGGCACTGTGGACCAGTACCGCGAACCCGCAGCAGAGAAGCAGCAGGGTCCTGCAACGTCTGCCACCCAGGTTCAAGGGCAGAGTGTCCATGCCCAGCAGTGCGTCGCCCTGCAGGTCAACAAGGTCCACGAAAAGGCTTCTGGCGAAGAAGAGGGCCATCAGCGACAGAGGCCAGGCGAACATGGAGTAGCTCAGGCTGCGGTGGGCCAGGGTTGCCGCCGGAAGCATGGAGAGGAAGTACCCCCATCCCAGTGTGAAGAGGACCTCCCTGGAGCCTGGAATGCTCCAGAAACCCTTGGGGACGAATGGCTTCCTGGTCAGGGGAACGCAGTAGACGGCAAAGAGCAGAACGGCTCCCGCGACGGAGGGAACCCACCAGCGGCCAAGCCCGGCGCTGAGCACCAGCGCTCCCAGGGCAGCCGCAAGGTACAGCGGGAACAGCACTGAACTTCTTCTCTTCATGAACTCCTGGCGCTCCTGGCTGGTTATCTCAAGGTTGCGGGACCCCAGGACCGCCGATATGCCGGTGAAGGCCCAGAGCAGAAGCCCCGCGCAGAGAGATGCGCGGAACCAGCCGTCCCCCCCCAGCACCTTCTGCTGGGCCAGTCCGATGAGAACGGCTGCCAGGGGCACCTGCACCCCGCTGTAAACGAGGTGCCGGAACAGCGAGGGAACCAGGCCCGCGAACCGCGCGGACCCCTGTATCTCCAGAAGCCTTGCCCTCACCTTCCGGATGCTCCAGCCAGGGGTCGAAGCCCCTGCGGTGACAAGGATCCTGCGGTACTTGCCAACCTCGGTTGCCGGAAGCTGCTCCTCGTTCTCAACCAGGAACACGGGCAGCCCCGATTCCCCGGCGATGGCCGCCAGCCGCGCCGTATTGGCGCTTCTCTGGCCTCCAACAACAACCACGCAGTCGGCCTTCTCCATAAGTGCCCGAAGCTCTGCCTGCCTGCTCTCGGTGGACCCGCATATGGTGTTCTCGGTTCCGCAGGAAGGCCATCTTTCCCTAAGCCTCTCAAGCGTCAGCCTGTAGTTCTCGGTGCTCTGAGTGGTCTGGCATATCAGGAACGGCCGTTGGAGTTCAGGCAGCGAGCCCGCGTCTGAGGGCCCTTCGATTACCCTTCCCCTGCCGCCCGTGCAGGAGAGGATGGCCTTCACCTCCTGGTGGCCCGGATCGCCAAGGATAAGCACATCATGCCCTTCCGAGGATCTGGCGCCGGCTATGGCCAGCGCCCTGGCGACCTTTGGGCAGGTGAGGTCCCGCAGGGTCACAGGAAGGGTCTTCAGCCGGGTCCTCTCTTCCCGCGTGACACCGTGGGTGCGGAGAAAGAGCGTTCCGTCCCCCGCCTCCCAGGGTTCCTCAAGGGTCACAACACCGCGCTCGGAAAGCGCCTCGAGAACCTGGGGGTTATGGACCAGGGGACCGAAGACCCTGAAAGGCCCCCGCCCCTTCTTGATCTCGTACACCACCTTGTCCACCGCACGGCGGACACCCCAGCAGAAGCCTGCGGTCCTGGCAACGGTAACGCTCATGATTGCTCAAAGATAATACATTCGGAGCGTCTTCCGCTCAATTGAGGGACACCATACTTAACTCCTTTCCTAAGAGGGGACACCAAACTCATCGGGGACACCATACTTCATTCCGAAGGAATCAAGTTTGGTGTCCCCTCTTAGTCTCAGAACAGCGCCTTCACCGCTCCCCAGGTGGTGCGGTACAGCGCTACAGCCTGGTGCGCCCTTATGAAGAAATCGCCATACCATGGATCCCTGCTCCAGGGTTCCCAAACGATGAAATCATCGCTTGTGTAACTGTGATCGGGAAGCCCCTTGTACTGGCCGTCGGCAAGGATGCTGGGCCAGCCGCCGCTGCTGAGTTCGGTGTTCACAATGCCCCAGAAGTGCTGCCCGGTTGTAATAGAGGGATTCAAAAGGTGGGTGCAAGGGGCGTAGTGAACGGCTGTCATAAGCTTCACGGCAAGGAGTTCAACAGGACCCTGATCATCTCCGCTCCAGACCTCGCTGAAGAACTGGGCTGTGTCCCAGGGGTAGGATGCACTTTCGTAGAACCAGTACTCCATCTGCGCCAGGTAGATTCCAGCGCTTCCGGGAAAAAAATCCTGTGTGTTGAACCAGATGCCCCTGTAGGTCTGGTGCCAGGTAAACCAGTTCGGGGTGCCGTTGTCGTACTGCAGCACTTCCCAATCGAACCCGCTGCCGCCCGAACCGCCGGGAAGGTCAACCCTCACCTGCCCCGCCAGGGCAGAGGTTGCTGCAACAAGTACAAGTGCAAGATAACGGGACAATCGGATCTCCCTTCGTTCACCAGGGGGACACCATACTTCATTCCGAAGGAATCAAGTTTGGTGTCCCCTCTTAGGCATCTAATACAGCGCCTTCACCGCTCCCCAGGTGGTGCGGTACAGCGCTACAGCCTGGTGCGCCCTTATGAAGAAATCGCCATACCATGGATCCCTGCTCCAGGGTTCCCAAACGATGAAATCATCGCTTGTGTAACTGTGATCGGGAAGCCCCTTGTACTGGCCGTCGGCAAGGATGCTGGGCCAGCCGCCGCTGCTGAGTTCGGTGTTCACAATGCCCCAGAAGTGCTGCCCGGTTGTAATAGAGGGATTCAAAAGGTGGGTGCAAGGGGCGTAGTGAACGGCTGTCATAAGCTTCACGGCAAGGAGTTCAACAGGACCCTGATCATCTCCGCTCCAGACCTCGCTGAAGAACTGGGCTGTGTCCCAGGGGTAGGATGCACTTTCGTAGAACCAGTACTCCATCTGCGCCAGGTAGATTCCAGCGCTTCCGGGAAAAAAATCCTGTGTGTTGAACCAGATGCCCCTGTAGGTCTGGTGCCAGGTAAACCAGTTCGGGGTGCCGTTGTCGTACTGCAGCACTTCCCAATCGAACCCGCTGCCGCCCGAACCGCCGGGAAGGTCAACCCTCACCTGCCCCGCCAGGGCAGAGGTTGCTGCAACAAGAACAAGTGAAAGAAAACGGATCATTTGGATCTCCCTTCTTTACGGGAGACTAAGGGGGGACACCAAACTTGATTCCTTCGGAATGAAGTATGGTGTCCCCGACATGTATGGTGTCCCCCAACTCCTAGAAAAGCGCCTTCACCGATCCCCAGGTGGTGGGATCCAGGGAGCCCATGATGAACGTGCCGTGGGCGCGGATGAAGAAGTCGCCATAAACGGGGTCTCCGCTCCAGGGTTCCCACACGATGAAGTCGTCGCTGAAGTAGCTGTGATCAGGAAGGCCCTTGTAAACGCCGTCGGCAAGGATGCTGGGCCAGCCGCCGCTGCTCATCTCGGTGTTCACTATCCCCCAGAAGTTCTGCGCCACTTCCTGGTAGGGCGAGAACGTGTGGAAAACCGGTGAGTAGTGAACAGCGGTCACGATCCCCTGTGTAAGCAGCGTTACGGGGCCAAGATCATCGCCGTTCCATATCTCGCTGTAGAACTGGGCTGTGTCCCAGGGGTCGGTATTGGAGCTCTGGTAGAACCAGTACTCCATCTGATGAAGCTCGAACCCCTCGCTGCCTGGCATGAAGTCCTGGGTGTTGAACCAGGTTCCCCTGTAGGTACCGGCCCAGGTGAGCCAGTTGATGGTACCATTGTCGTACTGGAGGATGTCCAGGTCGTAGCCGCCGCCGCTTGAACCGCCGGGAAGGTCAACCCGGATCTGCCCGGCCAGGGCAACGGGTGCTGCAATAAGAACAAGTGCGAGAAAGCGGAACATTTGGATCTCCCTTCGTTACGTTCTTAATGGTAATGGGGGACACCAAACTTGATTCCTAAGAGGGGACACCAAACTTGATTCATAAGAGGGGACACCAAACTTGATTCCTTCGGAATGAAGTATGGTGTCCCCGAACTGCATGGCGTCCCCGAACTGAATGGTGTCCCCGACCTGATCCCTTCGGAGTTTAGTAAGGTGTCCCTAAATAGATAAAAAGAAGGGGGCCGGCCCGAAGGCCGGCCCCTGAGGCTTCTTGGATCGCGGTTCTAGAAGAGGGACTTGACGGCGCCCCAGGTGGTGGACTCAAGAGCGAAGTCGCCCTTGGCGCGGATGAAGAAGTCGCCGTAAACGGGGTCGCCGCTCCAGGGTTCCCACACGATGAAGTCGCCGCTGAAGTAGCTGTGATCAGGAAGACCCTTGTAAACGCCGTCGGCAAGGATGCTGGGCCAGCCGCCGCTGCTCATCTCGGTGTTGCAGAGAGCCCAGAAGTTCTGCTCGACATCAAGGGCGGGGGAGAAGTTGTGGTAAACCGGGGAGTAGTGGATGGCTGTGACAATACCCTGGGCAAGAAGGACCATGGGGCCCAGATCATCGCCATTCCAGATCTCGCTGTAGAACTGGGCGGTGTCCCAGGGGTCGGTGTTGGAGCTCTGGTAGAACCAGTACTCGACCTGGGTGAGGCTGAAGCCCTGGCTGCCGGGCATGAAGTCCTGGGTGTTGAACCAGGTTCCCCTGTAGGTACCGGCCCAGGTGAGCCAGTTCGGGGTGCCGTTGTCGTACTGGAGGATGTCCAGGTCGTAGCCGCCGCCACCAGAACCACCGGGAAGGTCAACCCGGATCTGCCCGGCGAAAGCCACCATCGTGAGTATTGCGAGAACCGCAAGTGCCTGCTTCATGGTTCTCCTTTCCTATTTTGTTGGTTGATGCACGAACCCGTTCTTTCAGTGTCGCGGGGGAAAGATTACGAATCTCTCACAGAGCGTCAACCCCTCCTTTCTCCCAGGACCTTCCTCAGTCTGTCCCGGAGAAGCGCAGCCTTTTCGAACTTCAGTTCCGAGGCTGCCTCCATCATCATCCGTTCCAGTTCGGCCACTGTAAGGCCCTCTTCAACCTGTTGTACCTCGGCGGCCCTTCCGGGTTCCCCTGCACGTATCATGTCGGCAATCCCGGTGGTGCGCAATATCTCCTCACGGGTCTTCCGGATGGTTGTGGGAGTGATCCCGTGCTCCCTGTTGTAGGCGAGCTGGATCGCCCGCCGTCTGTCCATCTCGTCCACCGCGGCCTTCATTGAATCGGTGATCCGGTCGGCGTAGAGGATCACCGTGCCGGCATTGTTCCTGGCGGCCCGTCCCGCGGTCTGTATGAGGCTGGTGCGGCTTCTGAGGAAGCCTTCCTTGTCCGCGTCCAGTACGGCCACCAGCCTTACCTCGGGAAGATCGAGCCCCTCCCTGAGAAGGTTCACTCCCACCAGCACGTCGAACTCGGCCAGCCTCAGGTCCCTGAGTATCGAAACCCGCTCAAGGGCGTCCACCTCGCTGTGAACGTACCTGGCGGAGATACCCAGCCTTTCCAGATAGGAGGCGAGTTCTTCCGCTGTCTTCTTCGTAAGGGTTGTGACAAGCACACGCCCCCTTTCGAGAAGGACCTTCCTTATCTCCTCCACCAGGTGGTCCACCTGGCCCCTGGCCGGGATGATCAGAAGCTCGGGGTCCACGAGCCCCGTGGGCCTCACTATCTGCTCGGCTATCACCGCGCTCCGCTCCAGCTCGAAGGGGCCGGGTGTGGCGGACATGCATATCTTGCTGCCGGTGACCGAAAGGAACTCCTCGAGAAAGAGGGGACGGTTGTCCAGCGCCGAGGGAAGCCTGAAGCCATGGTCCACGAGCGTCTGCTTCCTGGAGCGGTCGCCGAGGTACATCCCCCTTATCTGAGGGAGGGTCCGGTGGCTCTCGTCTATGAAGACCAGCATGTCGTCGGGGAAGTAGTCAATGAGACAGGACGGCGGCTCCCCGGGCGCCCTTCCGGATATGTGCCTGCTGTAGTTCTCGATACCCGGGCAGTAGCCGGTCTCGGCCAGCAGTTCCAGATCGTACTCGGTGCGGGCCTTGAGGCGCTGGGCCTCGAGCAGCTTTCCCAGCACCTCGAACTCCCTGAGCCGCTGCGACAGCTCCTCCCTTATCCGGCCCATGGCCAGGTTCAGCTGCCTCTCGCCGGTCACGAAGTGCTTGGCGGGAAACACCACGGTCTCGTTCATCTCTCCCAGCACATGGCCCGTGAGGTGGTCAACCTCCCTTATGGATTCCACCTGGTCGCCGAAGAACTCCACCCTCAGCCCGCGGTCGGAGTAGGAGGGCACCATGTCCACGGTGTCGCCCATGGCCCTGAAGTAACCCCGTGCAAGAGCTATGTCGTTCCTCCGGTACTGCATGGAGACCAGGTCCGCCAGCACCCTGTCCCTTCCCGGGCTCTCCCCCACCGCCAGCCTCAGCCCCTTCTCCATGAAGTTCTCGGGGCTTCCCAGCCCGTAGATGCAGCTCACGGAAGCCACCACTATCACGTCCCTACGGCTGAGCAGGCTGGCGGTGGCCTTGAGCCTGAGCCTGTCCAGCTCCTCGTTCAGGTCGGCGTCCTTCTCGATGTATGTGTCGCTGGCGGGTAAGTAGGCTTCAGGCTGGTAGTAGTCGTAATAGCTCACGAAGTACTCCACGGCGCTGCCGGGGAAGAAGCCCCTCAGTTCACCGTAGAGCTGGGCGGCCAGGGTCTTGTTGTGGCTTATGACAAGAGTCGGCCTCTTCACCCGGCTTATCACGGAGGCCATCGTGAAGGTCTTGCCCGAACCGGTGACGCCCAGAAGTGTCTGCCACTCATGGCCCTGCCGAAGCCCTGCCAGAAGTGCCTCCACCGCAGCGGGCTGATGGCCCGCAAGGCTGAAGGGGGCTTCCAGCCCGAACAGCTCGCTCAATTTCAGCCCCTGAGGGCTTCCAGGCGTACCTCGAACCCCGAAGCCGGCACCTGTATGCCCCACGCTTCCAGGACGCGGGGGTGGAACTCGCCGATAACACCCGCTTCCACACCCTCCAGATGGACCAGTGCGCTCCTGCCGGGAATGAACCTCGGATCGTCGGCGGGCGAGAGCGAGAGGCCAAGCCCCCTGCCATGGGCGAGAACACCCAGAAGGGAGTGGGCGCATCCGAAATCCATGCCGGCGCCTGCAGTTACAAGGCCCAGGCTCCACAGGGTGTGCAGCCGGGCATCCTTTCCCCGGCGCAGTACTTCGCCCACGGTGAAGAGCCTGTGGGGGAACGAGGCGTGGCCGCTTACGGATTCCACCTCGAGAAGACCGGGCAGGACAGTGTTGCTCACGGCGGAGTACTCGGCCGTCATGGGGTTGGTGATGGAAACCGGAGGTTCGGGGGTCAGGGTGAGCTCCATCACCTTCTGGGCGCTGGTCAGCACCGGCCTGATGATCTCCTCGCATCCGGCGCCCACAAGAAGAAGCTTCACCGCCGAGGCAAGCTGCGAGTCGGCGGAAGGCCTGCCAAGCGTGTAGTCCGGGGGGAGGAGCGGCTCGATCCGGTTCAGGCCGTAGGCTATGGTGATGTCCTCCACGAGGTCCATGGCGTGAATGCCGTCTTTCCTGTAGGGGGGCATCACTGCTTTCACGACCCCGCCCTCGACCTCCACCGATCCGTAGTCCAGCTTTCGCAGAAGACCGGGAACCATGTCGGCGGTGATCTCAAGACCGGTGGTCTCACGAACCACCTGAAGGTCCACCGAAAGCGTATCGGCATGGACCACCGGAGTGACCACGGAAGCCCCGTCAGGGTAGAGGACCCTGACCGGCTCGATCAGGGCGCCCCTGTCCTCGAGAGCGCATGCCAGGATGGTTGCAAGAAGCTCCACCGTGTCACGGTCTGTGCCTGTCACCTCGCAGAAGAGGTGGGCGTCGTCAGGGGTCACCCTTCCGGTCCCCTCGCTGTTCAGCACCGGAGGGAACGAAAGGGCTTGACCACTGTCGTCCTCGAGGAAGGGATACTCCCTGCAGCCCCTGAGAAGGCCAGAGTACCTGACGCCGGTCTCGGTGTCGGTGAGAACCCTGCCAAGCGACATGGGACCGGGTTCCCCCAGGGGATGGAAGATAGTGCCAGGTGATGCCGCCCTGTAATGGACCGGGAATCTGATACCCTCAAGCCTGTAGAAGCCGACCGCAGCCACCCTTCTCTCACGGCCCAGAGTGGAGCAGAGCTTCTCCTGCGAGTTCACAAGGGCCGCAAGCCCGGCCTCTCCCAGGGCAAGGTTGCGGCTAACGAAGGAAGCTATGAAAGGCCTTGTCCCTTCCAGCCCCGGGTGGACCGCAAGCTCCCGGCAGGGCTCCGGCATCCGGTTCAGATGGCTTTCGGCGCCGTTGTTCCAGCAGCGTATGCCCCTGGCCACCCCCTCCACCGTCCAGAGGTCGGGCCTGTTGGTGTCGTTCAGCTCGATCTTCACCGTATCGCCCTGAATGCCCCCGAGTTCGGCTTTCATGGTCTCCAGAAGCTCAGGAAGCCCGTCGGCGCTCCTGACACCCGCCAGGGAGAGAAGGTCGGAGAGGGACGCCTCTATCCTGGGCATGTCACACCTTCCTTCCCAGCAGCCAGTCAGGCTTCACCAGCATGCTTCGCAGCCTGGCAAGGTCGGGTGTGACAAGGTCCCGTATGTCCGAGAGGCCCATGGCGAGAAGGGCCATCCTGTCCAGACCGAGCCCCCAGGCTATCACCGGTACGTGAACGCCGAGCGGCATGGTGACCTCCCTCCTGAAGAGGCCCGCGCCCCCCATCTCGAACCATCCCAGCTCGGGGTGCTTCACATGGAGTTCCACCGACGGTTCGGTGAACGGGAAGTATGCCGGCACGTACCTGTAGCTCTCGGCTCCGGCTATCTCCTCGGCGAACAGCTTCAGAAGGCCGAGAAGGTGCCTCAGGTTTATCCCCTTGCCAAGAACGATGCCCTCCACCTGATAGAAATCCGGAAGATGGGTGGCGTCAACCTGATCGTACCGGAAGCACTTGGCGATCCCGAAGTACTTGCCCGGAACATTGGGGCCGCCTGCAAGGGTCCGTGCGGAAAGCGCCGTGCCCTGTGAGCGCAGGACCGCTGAAAGTGTCTTCTCCCTGCTGAAATCGTACTGCCAGCCCCTGCCGCCGGTTTCCCACCCATTTTGGTGAACGGCCGCCACCCTCTCGTACACACCCTGTTCCGGGGGCTCGAGGGAAGCTCCGTCCTCCAGGTAGTAGGCGTCGTGAATGTCCCTTGCCGCATGGAACTGCGGCATGAACAGAGCATCGTTGTTCCAGAACTCGCTCTCGGCAAGAGGGCCCGTCATCTCCTCGAACCCCATGGAGGTGAACTTGGACCTCACGCTGTCCAGAAAGCTGCCGTAGGGGTGCATCCTTCCCACATGAAGCCTGGATGGGGGAATGTCCACCTGGTACCTTCTGAAATCCGATTCGCGCCACTGCCCTGAGGCGAGTATCTCGCGGGTCAGGGCGCCTATGGTTCTTCTGCTTCCGGCCCGGGAGAGCGCCTGCCGTCCTTCCTCAGTGATGGCCAGTGTTGACTCGGTCCTCTCCTCCAGCTGGAACTCGGCCCCCCCCTTGCCCCTTTTGGGGGCCCTGGACCTTACAAAGGCCTGAACTTCCCCGGAGAGGTTCTGAAGCCAGACATCCCGTCCCTCGCCAACGGGCTGATACACCTCCAGCCAGACCCGCCGGAAAACGCCGGCATCATCCGTCGCCAGAGAAAGCCGGTCGGGGCCGCCGGCAAGCACCCGCTCCTTCATCGCTGCCCCGAGGGCGCTTCCCCACTGCCCCTTCTGGAACAGCTGGTCCTGCTGTATCATCTGAAGGGATGACACACCCTGCGCGACCCTGTCCACCAGTGCTGTCTCGGGGGTGGTTCCCTTTTCAAGGAACTCGAGCCCCAGCGGACCCAGAACAACCCTGGTTGTGGTGCGGGATGACGGCGCCAGGGCGAACCCCCTGGCGAGCAGCCACTGCGCAGCCCTGCGGTACGATCCCTCGTCGAGGCCGGTCCCGCTCATGCTCTCGGTGTCGGTGCTTTCCCGGCGCTCCGAGAGCCACTGGAGAAGCCTGATCTCGAGGGGGTGCAGGTCGGTATCGGTCACAGCCCTCCGCCTTTCAATGGTTCACGGTCCAGATCACGGTTCCGGGGTCGGTGAACACCCCCTGCTCCGGTCTGGGGATCCTGTTCTCGCCCTTCAGGACCTCGCCGCAGCCGGGGCAGAGCCTGGACGGGCCCTCTTCCAGTATTGTGTCGCAGAACGGGCACACCCTCTGAAGAACGCGGTCAACGTAGGCGGCCAGCTCACCCGCCGTGATCAGTCCGTTGCGGTCGGTGTCGGCCTCACCCCTGCTTCCCGTGAGGAGGATCGGGGTGAGTATCCTCTCGCTGACGCTCAGGTCCTCCCTGGCCGCGGTAATCACCAGGGTGTTGTCGCCGTGATCGAAATCGTTCACGAACCCGCCGCTGTGGCAGGCGTCAAGGAACAGCATGGTGATGCCGGGAAAGGCCGAGAGCCTGCGGGCAAGGTCGTCGTCGCTCACGTCGCCGTCGTAGAGGCAGAGGACTTCGTTCCTTGCGTCGGGTTCCCGGAAGTCCCCTGAGCCGGGCGCCTCCCTGCTGCCGTGGCCGCTGTAGAACACCACCAGCCTGTCTTCGGGGCCGGCCCTTCGCACAACTTCGTCCAGTGCGTTCTCTAATGCCCTGCGTGTGGCGCTCTGGTCAACCAGCACCACCATATGCCCCGGGGAAACCCCCTGGTCCAGCAGGAACTCCCTCATGTCCATGGCGTCCATGCTGCACCGGGACAGTATGTCCACCAGGTCACGGTAGCCGCTTATGCCCACGATAACGGCCCATGTCTCCGGCTCACTGGTGCCCCCCCGAAGCTCCTGGACGGGTATTGTTTCGGTGCTCAGGCTGAAGGAGCCCTGAGCCCTTCTTTCATAGGCGTAAACAGTGACGGCGTAGTCGGCCCGCTGCTGGCAGTATGTGGCCACAGCCTCGTCTGAAGCGGAATCGGTGTTGCTCTGGGCGCCTTCCGCCTGAAGATCGAAACCCGGGCCGCTGACCAGCATGTCGAGGTCCATTTCCGCCGGCTGTCCTGTGAGCTTCACCACGAGGATCCCGCCTGCCTCACCCGTTACAGTGTAGCAGTGGACCATGCCCGACGACTCGCTCACCGTACCCCGGGTTTCCCCGTTGACATGCTCGGCGGCGCCGGGTGCGAAACCGAGAAGGCAGCCCCCCTCCCTGTCCATGCCGTCAAACCCCGGGGCAACCCAGACCGTATCGCCGGCCCCGATCCATGCCATGAACTCCTCGTCGCCGCGCTGGGTCGCCATGAGTATGGCCGCTTCTCCGGGGCGTCTGAAGAACCTAAGGTCCCCGTCGCGGGTCTTGTCGAACAGGGCCGAAATGCTGTAGAAGCCCTGAGGCCCCGGGCAGAACCCGGCGAAGGGGGCAACCCCGCCGGAGGAGTGGACCTGGACCACCCCCGATGGCCGTGCAACCACTGTGTCGGGCTGGGTCAGGGAAAGAACGAACCAGGGGGGCTCGCCGTCATCCCCTGGGTAGTTGATCACTTCGGCCACGAGGTTCCCGCCGCCCCGGGGAAGCATCACCATCTCGCTGTAGGAGTATGTGGTGGAAGACCAGAGGACTTCGTGGTCGGCCCCCCTCACCAGCAGGTCGAGGTCGTCGTCGCCCTGAAAGGTAAGCTGGAGCAGGGAGGCCCTGTCACGTGAGGGAATGAGGAAACGTTCAATGCGGTCCGGCCTGGAAGGCATGCCAACTGAGCCCGAAAGAACCCTGAAATCGCCCACGCGCTGCATGTCCAGCATGAACTCGCCGCTTCCGCTCTTGTTGTAGCGGCTCACCAGCACCGTCACGGACTCGCCGGCCAGCAGGTCCAGCATCACCTTCTCGTTGCTGTCGGTGCTGTAGCTCCCGGCCCATATCCGGTTGCCGGGCCCGTAAACCTCCATGTCCAGATCGGCGGAGCTTCCTCCGGTGAGCCTTATCTGGAAGCGGCCGTCGGTGGCCGGGCTCACCGTTACCACCTGCGCCATCACCCCGGCTCCCAGACGGCCCTCGTACGGGAGCGGGACCCGTTCGGGAAGCCTTCGAGCGACGGCTGCCCTCACAGGCCTGTCGCTCTCCACCAGCACCCAGAACCAGTACTCGGAGTAGGCGGAAAGAACAAGCCTTCCGTCCTGGGACGATGTCAGGGTGTTCCCGGCATCGTCGAAGGCGGTCACCCTGGCCTCGGGGGCGATGGAAAGATCCAGAAGGCAGTAGTCCCTTTCAAGGACCCTGAACCATGCCTGGCCCTGCACCGGGGTCAGCATGATGGATGAACCGGCCTCGAGAACGGGAACATCGCCTGCGTTTGGAAGAACCACGCCGAGGGCGCACAGTATCACAAAAGCTGTCAAACGGACACCTCCCTAAAAGGCCTAATATGCTCAAGAAGACGGAATGACGCAGGACGCCCCGGCAGAAAGCTCCGACGCGAACAGGGCGAAAGACCTGTACCTGCGCCGGACTCCGGGGCCTGAACCGATCCTTCCCGCCAGGTCGAAGCAGCAGAGCAGGCAGTACCCGAACAACCTGGGTGAGAGCGTGACCACGGCTGGAACCTGATTGTCACGCGTGGGAAGCAGAAGCGAGAACGGTTCCTCCCTGCCGATCCAGGGGGCGGGTACCCTCCCCTCCCGGGGCCACGCAGAGAAGACGATCTTCAACGAGTAATGGCCGGGGACCGGCCTGGAAACCATCTCGAGAAAAAGCCCGATATCCCCGCCCAGATGGCGCATTGCAGCCCGGGACTGGGAGGCCGTGCGGACAGGGTTGTTCCCGGGGCATGGAAGGTCGGCTATGAAATCAATACCTGCGCTCCTGGGATAGCCCAGTTCCAGAAGGGCGGAAGCCTCCCTTCTGCACGCAAGGTAAAGCCCCGCCGCTCCGGCGGGGGGCAGGATGCGGGATGACATCTCGTCGTCCCCCCACAGGTGGACGCTGCGGAACGTTTCGGAAATCCTGGCTCCCGCCGGTGTCCGGCTTATGTCCTGCACCACCTGCAGAAGGCGCGACAGCTGGGGTATCTCGATCCCCGGGCTGGTCCCGCTCCATTCACCGGCCTGCCTTAGAAGCTCGGCGCTTTCCTCAAGGCTCACCGCGTCGAGGGGGAACTGGTTCACCTGCCGGTACCCCTCGGATGGCATCGGTCCATGACGGCGGAAAGCGCCGTTCTGTCCACCGAGGTGTAGATCTCGGTGGTGCGTATGTCCGCATGGCCCAGCAGCTCCTGCACCACTCTGAGGTCGGCGCCTCCGGAGAGAAGATGGGTGGCGAAGGAGTGCCTGAGCGTGTGGGGGTGCACCCGGCAGGTGAGCCCGGCGGCTTCGGCGGAGCGCTTCACGATGCTCCACACTGTCATCCTGGTCAGGGGTCTCCCGCTCTTCGAGAGGAAGACCACCTTCCCCGAACCGCGACGTGACAGGGATGGCCTTCCATGGACCAGGTAGCTTCTCATCCACTCCACCGATGGTCCGCCCATGGGAACAAGCCTCTCCCGGGAGCCTTTCCCGTACGGGCGCACGAAGGATTCCTCAAGGCTCACCCTGTCCAGCGTGAGCTGGATCAGCTCACTCTCCCTGAGGCCGGACCCGTAGGCCAGCTCAAGCAGGGCCCGGTTCCTGACACCAAGAGCGCCCTTGACGGGAACGGCTTCCAGAAGGCTTTCCACCTCGGGTACCGAAAGGCAGTCAGGAAGGTCCAGGCCGGGTTTCGGACCGTGAAGATGGCGGCAAGGGTCGCCGTCCAGTTCTCCCTCCTCGTTCATGAACCTGAAAAGGGCCTTGATGGAGGATATCTTCCTTCTAACGGTCCTGGGGGCCAGCCCCCCGATGGAAAGCCCGATGGCCCACTGGGCCACATCGGCGGGTTCCGGGCGGGGCATGCCCGGAAGGTCACGGAAGGCCTGCCGGAGATCGTTCATGTAGGCCGACACCGTGTTGGGGGAAAGACCCCTCTCGAGGACCATGACCTGAAGGAACCGGTCCACCAGGTCCTCAGCGGGCTCGAAGCCAGTGGCGGAACCAGACGTGGTCCTTATGGTCCACCGGACCCTTCTGCTCCTTGACCAGTGTTACCGGGAGACCCAGTGCCGTGAGTTCGCGCACCCTCTCCGCGGCCTGGCCGGGACCGGACTCGAGGGAAACCACACTGGGGGCGCTCCGGACCGCCCTTTCAGCCGTTTCGCCCCTCATGCCCAGATAGCTCTGAAGCAGAAGCACGGCCCGGGGCGCGAGGTCTTCCTGGACGGGGCACAGGAACACCGGATGCGGCGCACCGGTCACAGGAGGCCCGCTGCACCCATTCCTGCCGATCCGGGGCGGGGGCGGAGCCAGCCTGACGGGGCTGTTGAAATCAACCCTGTACGGTTCGGGGAAGTCAGTGTCCTTCCTCGGAAGAAGAACCTCAGGCCCGGGAGCGCCGGGATCCGGCGGCAAAGCGGTGAAGGAATGGGGTTCACGGATCACGGGAACGGCCTTCGAATCAGGCAGGGGCGGTGCTTCGGGCGCCTCGGGGGGGTCAGGCGAGAAAACCGGCTGCCCGGGCTTCGGCGTTCTGCCCCGGGGAGGAACAGGATCCTCCTCCCGCGCTGGAGTGGGTTCCGGCGCAGGCTTCGGGACAGATGCGGCTGAAGCTTCAGGCCTTATCTCCACAACCCCTCCGGCTGCCTCGATGAAACGCCTGACCGAGGCCGCGGTTTCCGCGTCGGCGTTCCTGCGGAGGGCGAAAGGTATCCGTGACAGGAAACCGATGACCTCTTCGTCGGATCTACGGCTCATCCTCATGAGGGCGGCCCTGAGCCTGCCCCTGTTCCCCGGAGCGTAACCGGTGAGCACCACCCGGAAGCCAAGGGCTCCGGGGTCCTGTGTGCAGGGGACCACCTCGATGGTCAGTCCGTGGAACGAAAGGGATGCGGCCAGGTTGTCAGCGGCTTCACGGGAGAGGCTTTCAAGGATCACGAGCCCGGTGGCCGACAGCAGCCCATCCCGCACTTCGGAAGCAGGGCGCCCGGTACGGGAGCAGAGATGTACCACCGCCTCGCCGGAAGGGGATCGTCCCCTGGCGACCACCCTCCAGTTCATGGGCTTATCTTGCGGAGGCTACCTGGCTTCTCACCAGGTAAAGCCTGTCGCCGGGCGTCACCAGCCTGGCCGAACGGTTGCTCACCACCATGGCGGCGGCGGAGCGTCTTTCAGTGGTGAGTATCACGATGTCGGCAATGGGCAGGTCCGCGGTGACGAGCACGGCGCCGCTCTGCGTTTCGTACTGCTCGCCGTATGAGTAGGCCGAGAAGACGTCGCCGGGGTTGAAGCCGGCTTCGCTTCCGGCATTGATGTAGATGACGTCGAAGGCGTAGGCAGCCCTGTTGTCGGGGTTCTTCAGGGCAAGTACGTGAACCGCCGTGCTCCCCACCGCGGGTTCGTTGTTCACGTAAACGTCTCCGGAGATGCTGTAGGGGGTCACCAGGTCGCCCTCGCTGACAGCGAGGTAACCGTGCTCGAGCTTCACTATGGAG
This sequence comes from uncultured bacterium, assembly GCA_964541235.1. GTDB lineage: Bacteria > Fermentibacterota > Fermentibacteria > Fermentibacterales > JCC-6 > UBA6080. The sequence continues at coordinate 54,008 of CAZIPI010000003.1, forward strand.
GTAGCCGGGGTCGTCTCAAGCACCCTGCATACCCCCGAGACCCTGTAAACCCTTCCCCGGGCGCCGTTGAGGGGATCGGTGACGCTCTCGCCCTCCCTGAGAAGACGGAAGACCTGCCCGGGTTCGGCGCCCCTGTCGGAGCCGTAGTCGATCTCAAGAAGATCGCCCGGAAGCCCCTGGGAGAAACGGAAATCCGCCACTTCCTCGGTGTTGACCTGTACCACCCTGCCCAGGGCCGACATCCCGTCGAAGGAGACCAGCCCGGCACCTTCACGCTGAAGACGGCTGAGTATGGGGTCACTGGAACGGTTGACCACAGCCGAGGAGGGAATGGTCACGCTGTAGCTCCCTGCGCCGTAGGAGACGCCGGTGTAGCCGGCACCCGGGATGTGAAGCAGCATGCCGGGGTAAAGGTATTCAGGACCCCGGACATGGGGATTGGCTGCCAGGATCTCCTCCCAGCGGAGCGGAGTACCGTAGAAGTGGATCGAAAGCTCCCAGAGGGTGTCTCCGAAACCAACCACATACTCCCCGGCCGTGGTAACGGCCATCACGGTAACAGCAAGGAGAACAGCTATTTTCATTGCCAAACCTCCCACTTCACTTGAAGCCGCCAGAGCACCAATATCATAACTTCATAGACTCTACGCTCAACCGAAGCCTTCGTCAACCGGCGGGGTGATTCGAAAAGCCTGACCTCAGAAGGGAAAACGGGGCTTTCCGGCTGGGAGGACCACCGTAACCCCGGCCCCGGGACCTGAGCCTGTGGTCAGGGCCGCAGTGTAGCGCCCGCCTGATACAGTGCTTCCGGGTATGTGGGCGTTGACCCCCAGGAAGATCTCGCCGTCATCGGTGGCGCTGCCGCTCCACTGGGAGCCTGTCTGTATCACGGTGCCCTCGGTGCCCACCCTCATCACCAGCGCCCCGCCCACTGCCTGCGGAGCAAGAGCGGTGGTGGTGGAGAACTTCTCTGTTCCGTCCGGGGAGGACGTTCCGGCCTCGGTGAAGACCGTGCCGCCTGAGGACACGCTTATGATGTCGCCCCGGGAAACCACCACATGGGTGTTGATCCACCCGGCTTCCAATGGAACGTCGAACACCCTGGAGGTTACCGAGGTCTCGCCCCAGACGATGGCCGAGACCGACCTTATGGGTATCTCAACGGTTCCCTCACGGCTGTTCACGGAAAGGACGCGGTCTTCCATGGATACTGTGCCCAGATAGCTGGCGCCGTTACGGCCCCAGACCCTTGCGGCCCCGGTGGGAACCTGCACCGAGAGCCCGCCTATCCCGGCGATCCCGTTCCGGATGGATTCAAGCTTTCCCACGATCACTCCTCCATCCGCGGTGTGGATCCTGTCGGAGGGGGCCTTGCAGCCGGCGGCGAGGAGGGCGGTGAAGAGGAGGGCGGCGCACAAACGCTTAGACATCGGATTCCTCCCGGTGCAGGAGCATCTCGAGGGCCTGCTCCAGAGTGTCAACGGTTAGTACTTCCATCAGGGCAAGCTGTTCCCCCGGGATCTCCGCCAGGTCCCTGGAGTTGTCGCCGGGGATCACCACCCTGCCGATACCCGACGACAGCGCGCCAAGGACCTTCTCCTTGATGCCGCCCACCGGCAGAACCCTTCCCCTGAGGGTGATCTCGCCGGTGACCGCCGTGTCGGAACGGAGCGGCACGCCTGTGAAGGCGCTTATCATGGAGGCGGCCATGGCCACTCCGGCCGAAGGGCCGTCCTTGGGGGTCGAACCCTCGGGTACGTGAACATGGACGTCGGTCTGCGAAAGCTCGTGCCCCCCGGCCCTTCCGGTAGCGTTGATCCAGCTCAGCGCCGCCCGGGCAGACTCCTTCATCACATCGCCCAGCTGGCCCGTGAGAACCAGTTTTCCGCTGCCCCTGGCAAGAAGGGTCTCGATGAAGAGGATCTCTCCGCCGTGAGGCGTCCAGGCAAGGCCTGTGCACACACCGACCTGGGGTTTCGAGAGGGCCGGCTCGTGCAGGAACTTCCACTGACCCAGCCACTCGGGGATCCTGCCCCCCACCACCACAGCCATGGAAAGGTCGCCCTGGGCCACCCTGACGGCGTTCTTTCTGCAGATGTTCCCGATGTTACGTTCAAGCTCCCTGACCCCCGCCTCACGGGTGTACCTCTTGATGATGGTGCGGATACCCTCGGGGGTGAACCGGACCGTACGGCCCGTTAGCCCGCTCTCCCTGAGCTGTCTCTTCACCAGGTACCGCCGGGCTATCTGGAGCTTGTCATCTTCGGTGTAGCCGGGAATGCGGATGATCTCCATCCTGTCCAGAAGGGGTTCGGGAATGGTGTCGAGGGTGTTGGCGGTGGTTATGAACTTCACCCTGCTGAGGTCGTAGGGGATGTTGAGGTAATTGTCGCGGAACGTGTTGTTCTGCTCCGGATCGAGAACTTCGAGAAGCGCGGAGGTGGGGTCACCCCTGAAGTCGCGGCCCAGCTTGTCTATCTCGTCCAGCATGAACACAGGGTTGGAGGTCCCGCACTCACGGATGCCCTGAATGATCCTTCCCGGCATGGCCCCGATGTAGGTCCTTCTATGGCCCCTGATCTCGGCCTCGTCGTGCATCCCCCCCAGGCTGAGCCGGTAGAACTTCCTGCCCAGTGCCCTGGCGATGCTTCTTCCCATGCTTGTCTTGCCCACACCGGGCGGCCCGACGAAGCAGATGATGGGTGCCTTGCCCGAGGGATTGAGCCTTCTCACCGCCAGGAACTCGAGGACCCTCTGCTTCACGTCCTTGAGATCGAAGTGGTCGGTGTCCAGTATCTTCCTTGCCCGGGCCAGGTCGAGCCGGTCCCTCGTGTAGGTGGCCCAGGGAAGCTGAAGCAGCCATTCGAGGTAGTTCCTTGTGACAGATGCCTCGGGAACTCCCGGGTGCATCCTGTTCAGCCTGCGGATCTCCTCCTCGGCGGCCTCCCTGGCGGAATCCGGAAGGTCGGTCTGCTCAAGCCGCTTCAGGAGTTCCAGGGCCTCGGGATTCTCGCTCTCGTCCCCCAGCTCCTTCTGGATCACCTTCATCTGTTCCTTCAGGTAGTACTCCCTCTGGTCCTTGTCCATCTCGGAGCGCACCTGGGACTGTATCATGTCGCGGAGCTTGAGGACCTGGATCTCGTGGGACATCATGTCGCGCAGTATCCGAAGGCGCTGGATTATGCTGTCCTCCTCCAGAAGCCTCTGTTTCTCGCTGACGGGAGCCTCAAGCCCCCCCGCAGCCACGAAGCCGAGTTTCTCGGGGTCGCGGAGAAGGGTCACCATCTGAAGCTCATCGGGGATGCCGGGCGTGAGCTCCATTATGCGGCGGAGATGCAGTTCCACCGCCTTGCGCCATGCCTCGATCTCGTCGCTGTCTTCCGGGTACACCGTCTCAAGCTTCTCCACCCTGCACATGGTGAACGGCCAGCCGTGCACCCCCTCGATGGTCCTGAACCGGTAGAGACCCCGCAGACTTAGCCTTACAACATCGCCCGGGAACCGGTACAGCTTGATTATGCCCGCAGCGGTCCCCACCCTGAACCCCTGTCCGGTGTCCGGGTCGGTGGCCACCACCCCGATGATCTTCTCGTCCCTGACCGCGAAATCGACCATTCGGATCTGGTCAGGGTCGGTAACCGTAAGGGAGAGGTTGATGCCGGGCATCAGTATCCCTTCGGGCAGCACGTACAAAGGCAGTATCAGCGTTCCGTCCCTGTTCATTCTTCCCTGCCGGGTTCCCTGACCGGGATGGACACCGACGCAGGGAACACATGGTTCAGTTTTATTATGAGAAGCCCGTTCCGGAGTACGGCCTCAACAGTGGTGGTATCCACCCTGGAGGGAAGCTGGACAACCTTTTCGAAATGACCCGACGGGATCTCCATCCCCAGGGGAAAGAGATCAGGGTAGGATATGCTCTTTCGAAAGCCGCTGAGAGTCAGGGAGCCGGGAGTGACTTCCAGATGGGTCTCGTCAGGGTCCACGCCGGGAAGCTCCACGACCACCACTGTGTGCCCCTCACCCCTGTAAACATCCACAAGGGGGGTCCAGGCGCCTCTGCCCAGGCCGTACATGAGGCCTACTCCACGTCGAAGCGGACCTGGACCGTAGTGGTTACCTCAACGGGTACGCCCCCCTGGGTGGCGGGGTTGAAAACCCACTGCCTCACCGCGTCCACGGCCGCCTGTCCGCAACCAAGCCCCACCTGGTCGTTGATTATGGACACATCCCTGACCCGGCCGTCGGTTCCGACCCTTACCTCGAGGGTCACGAAACCGTGGACATCGCCGCGCTGCTGAGCCAGGCTGGGGGTGACCGGGGCAGTCTGGGAGATGGGGAACGGGGGAATGACCGGTTCGTCAGTGGGAGCGGCCACCTCTTCAGGGGTGACCTCCACCGGCTGCGCGGTGTACCTGATGCTGGTGTCCTCACCGGCGGCGATGGTCACCGTGGAGACCTGGTCCTCGTATTCGGGATTGGTGAGCCTGACCGTGTAGGTGCCCTCGGGAAGCTCGAGGGGAGGCATGGGTGTCTGTCCCCTGGACTCGCCGTTAACGAACACGTTCGCCCAGGGTTCGGGGCCGATCAGGAGCCTTCCCGTGAGGATTATCTCCACAGGTACCACGGTCCGGGTGTACCCGGCCTCGGTGAGGTTCACCGTTTCCGTCCAGGGTTCCCTGTTCTCCATTGTCACCCTGAGGGTGTGGGTTCCCAGGGGAAGGACCTGGCTGATCCTGCGGACCCCGCTGCCCACCCTTTCACCGTCAATGTCGAAGTTGGCGGTTCCGGGTACATCTGCGCCCAGGGTGAGCACCACCTGGGACTCCTGTCTGGAGAGGAGAGCCAGACCGAAGCTTTGAACTTCGGTGCTGTAGTCCACCAGGATGGACTCGGGCAGGGAGTTGAACCCCTGCATCTGCGGCTGGAAAACGTGGTAGCCGGTGGGTATCTCCACTGGCGGCGAGACCTGGGCTCCGTTCACCAGCCACGTCACCTGGCCCGGTTCAGGCTGGGGCTGACCCGAGGGCATGACGGGGGTGAAGGTCACGGTCACCGTGTGGGTCCCCAGAGTGTCGGGCCTGAGAACCATGCCCTCGGTCGCCGAGCCCGGTTCGGGCTGGAAGGTCCGGACGAGGGTCTCGTAACCGGCGGCCCTGATCTCCACCGTCCTGGGTGCCTGAAGGGTGTCAGAGAACGCGTAGATGCCTGTCTCGGGGTGGGGATCAAGTTCCGCGCCGTCGAGGCTCACGATGGGAGCTTCGACGCCTTCAACCGTGAATGAGACGGTGTACGGTTCCAGGCCGACGGGTTCAACGACCACCGGAGGCTTCTGGAACGGCCGGAACACCACGAACACCACTGCCAGGACCAGAAGTACAGCGACGGCGGCTATCCAAAGCGGAAAGCCCTTCCTCTTCCCCTCGTCCCTCTCCGCGGGCGGTTCCTCGGCCCCGGGTTCAGGAGCGGGCGGAGCGGCCTTCCGGGGCCTGGCGGCAGGGGCGGGAGCGGCTTCAGCCTTCTCTTCGGAGGCTGGCGCAGCCTTCCCCAGAAGCTTCTCGAGGCCGGCTACAAGGTCTTTCACGGTGGCGTTCGCCGGATACAGGGCAGCGGCCTTGACCGCTTCCTTGTGGGCCTCTTTGTAATCGCTTTTAGCTATCCTGTCACGAATGGAGGCTATCATGGCGGTTTCCGGCGAAACCTCGGCTTCCGCTGGAACGGCTTTCACCCTGGGCTTCGGAGCCCCGGAGGGCCTGGACGGAGCTGCCGGCCTCGCTGGTTCAGGCGACCATGCCTCTATCCGAGAGACCAGTTCCGGCAGGACCGGCGCCATGGACCACATCTCGAAGATCCGCCTGGCGGTGATCACAGCTTCCCCGGGCTCCCCCGCCGCAAGCCTTGCCACGGCCTTGTCGAACAGGCCGTTGACCTTTATCTGCCTGCGGAGGATCTGAATGGCGCGGTTGACGTCAATGTTCTCGGGGTCGTGGCGCTTGGCGCGTTCCAGCTCCTGAAGGGCCCTTACCTCATCGCCGTCCGAAAGGGCTTCTTCAGAACGCTTCATGCACTCTGAAACGAAATCCGCCGGGGTGGCCTGGCCGATGTTGGTGTGAGCCCTGGCCGACCTGCTCTTGCTGAAGTTCCTCATGGCGGCCTGTTCCCGCTCGAGCTCGGCGATCCGCTTCTGTATGTCGACGTTGTCAGGGTCCAGTTCAGCAGCCCTCTGAAGGGCAAGGAGCGCCTTGTCCCGGTTGCCCGCCCTCGCCAGTTCACCGGCCCTGGCTACAAGCTGCTCAGCCCGTTTCTTCATGCCTGGTGAAGCCATGTCCCCTCCCGTGAACAGGGGTGAATCCAAATAACGGCACCCCGCGCCGTCGTATGAGCCCGCTTTCTTGAAACCCTAATTGGTAACAAGGCGGCAACCCATGTCAACCCCCCGGTTATCAACAGAGGACACCGGGACCGATCTCACACTCCGGGAAAGCAGAACCCCCCGAAACGCCATGATTCCTCGCGGACTCTCTCTTCAAGTTCCTTTCCCCCCGGTTCAGGAATATGCTCCAATCTCTCCATCAACTCAATGTCCCTGGAAAGGTCCGCCACCCTGAACTCGGGAAGCCCGTGCTGCCTGGTCCCAAGGACCTGTCCGGGTCCTCTGAGCTCCAGGTCCTTCCCTGCCACCTGGAACCCGTCGGAGGTCCGGGCAAGCGCCTCGAGCCTGGCCCTGGCCTGCGGGGGGTCCGTGTCCTCTGTCACGAGGAAGCACCACGAGTCGCCTCCGCCCCTTCCCACTCTGCCGCGGAGCTGGTGAAGCTGGCTGAGGCCGAAACGCCCTGCGCCCGAGACCACCATCACCGTGGCCCGGGGTACATCTATCCCCACCTCGATCACGGTGGTGCTCACCAGGACCGCCGCCCTGCCCGAGGAGAATGCGGTGACCGCCTCGATCTTCTCGCCCGGCGTCATTCCGCCGTGGAGCAGCGCGGCGCCCCACCGCCCCAGGGGTCCGTTCCTTACCTTCTCGTAGGCAGTTTCCGCGTCCAGGGCCGGAATGTTCTCGGACATCTCCTTGAGCGGGTAAACCATGAAGACCCTCTCGCCCAGGGCCAGACGCTCCAGCAGGAACGACGCCAGCTCCCTCTTCCCGTTCTCGCCTATCACCCTTGTCTCGACCTTTCCCCTGCCCGGCGGCATCCGGTCAATCACGGACAGGTCAAGGTCGCCGTACAGGGTCATCGCCAGTGTCCTGGGAATGGGTGTCGCACTCATGATGAGAACATGGGGTCTGGGTGTCCTGCCCCTTGTGAGCCTCTCCCTCTGGGCTACCCCGAACTTGTGCTGCTCGTCCACCACCAGCAGAGCGAGCCTTTTCAGCGGGACCCAATCCTCAAGCACAGCATGGGTCCCCACGATGACACAGGCCGGGGACGACCCCACTGCCTCAGCGAGGGAGCGTCTGGCGGAGGCGCCGGTACCCCCGGTAAGCAGATGGACAGGGATGCGGTAGTGGGCCAGGAAGAGCTTCATGCTGCGAAAGTGCTGCACCGAAAGAACCTCGGTGGGGGCCAGGAGCACCGAGGTCATTCCCGAGAGGGCGCACCTGGCGCATGCCGCGGCGGCAACAACTGTCTTGCCTGAACCCACGTCGCCCTGCACCAGCCTGCGCATGGGTTCCGAACGGGAGAGGTCGGCCAGGGTTTCCCTGATGACCCTTTCCTGAGCGTCAGTAAGGGGCCATGGAAGATGGGCGGCGAAGTCTGCCGGACCCTCCGGCCCGGACAGAAGGGCGACACCCGGCTCCATGACGGCTCCGGCCCTAACCAGGCCGAGGGCCCACCTGTAAAGACACAGCTCCTCCAGCGCCAGCAGGTCACGCGCACGGCGGGCCTCATCCGGGTCGGCTGGCCTGTGGGCGGCGGTGAGAAGCTGAAGCCTGCTCCCGAAACCGCACCCGGAGAGCACTGCCGGGGGAAGCACATCCCCGGGGGGTTCCAGGGCCGCAAGGGCCAGGGACACCATCCGCCTCATGACCCCCTGAGTAAGGCCGGCCGTAAGCGGGTACAGGGGCTGCATGCCCGGAGCCTCCGGCTCTGAGCCGGTGGGCTGGAACAGCATGTCGGGATGGACCATGGCAAGGCCCCGGTAGTTCTCCACCGTTCCCGAGACCACCAGTTTCATGCCCTGCATGATGCCGGCGGCGGGGTAGCCGTCGCTGAAGAACACAAGCCGCAATGGCGCTCCGTCGTGCAGAAGGGCCTCCACCATCACCCTTCCCCTGCCCGTGCGTCTGCGGCTCACGGACAGCACCTCGCCGGCAACCGTCAGTGTGTCTCCGGGTCGGGCGGTCGCGATGGGTACAACGGTCCTCCTGTCCAGCCATGTTCTGGGCAGGTGGAGAAGAAGCTCACCAACGAGGCCGATGCCGAGCCTGGCCAGAAGTGCCGCCCTGGAGGGTCCAACCCCCTTGAGCCAGCGGATTTCATCCGTAAGTTTCATGTTTCTCCCGGGGGGCTTGACGGACACCGGGGGTATGTATAATTGACGCCGATACTCTGAGGCCAGATAACCGGAGGTTTCACAGGGATGACAGAGCGCCGCGCCCTATACGACAAACTCAGGAAAGCAGTCGCCGCAGACCCGGAGGACATCGACGCCAGGATCAGCCTCGCCGCCATGTACATGGAGGACAACAACCCTTCCGAGGCCCTGCCGATCTACGACGAGGTGCTGAACCTCGACCCGGAGAACGCCGAAGCCTTTCTCGGTCTGGGGCTGGCCTGGGGCCACTCGATACTCGAGAACATTCCCGCCGCGGACCTGTGGGGAAGGGAGCACGACGAGGAGGAGATGCTGGAGAAGGCCATAGACTTCCTCGAAAGGGCGGTCGAGCTTGACCCCGAGGTCACCCAGGCGCTCAACGCGCTGGGAAGGCTCTACGTTGTCCAGGGGCAGGAAGAGGAAGCGATAGAGATGTTCCAGCAGTCACTGATCCTCGACCAGTCGCAGCACGACGTCCTCGAGGATCTGGGGGAACTCACCGGCAAACCCGCCTGGCAGATCCTGGAGAAGGACGTTTACATGGGGGAGCTGGACGAGGAGTAGCCCTCTCCTTGAATGTCACCGGCATGGCGCCGGCATGACAGGGTTTTCGCCCTTACAAGCGCGCAGAGCATCGAGGCCGTGGGGCAACGCCCCGGAAGCCTTCTTTCGGCTATCCCGGTGAGCCAGGGGAGTTCGGTGGGCCTTCCCGCCTTCAGGTCCTGCAGCATGCTGCAGTAATTGCCGGATCCGGCCAGCAGGGCGTTGAGCATGGCCCGGGCAGGTTCGAGGCTGTCGTCAGGAACCGCGCCGGCCAGCTCGGTCACCAGTGCGTCTATCAACGGGCCCATTCCCGACTGGCGCAGGGCATTGTTGCGCAGGCCGGTAAGGGCGCCCAGGGGGTTGATGACGCTGTTCACCAGCCACTTGGCGTTGACCATCTTCCCTATGCCATGAACGGGGTGCGCCGGTATGGGGGTCCCGGAAAGGATCTTTTCGGCATGACCGTCCTTTTCCATGAAGACCCCGCCATCCGATGTGAGCACAGCCGGACCTTCCAGCCGGAACCCGGCCGTGAGAACCGCGGGTTCGGTCTCCAGCCCTCCCCACAGCTCCTCCAGCTCCAGCCCGTTGGTGACGCTCACCACCGATCCCGGCCTGCATGCCCTGATGGATCCCAGGGCTTCGGGTATGGCGTAAGCCTTCAGGGCGCACACCACCGGAAGGTGGTAGGGGGCGTTCCTGACCGGGCCCGAACGGACACTGACAGTGCCGCTGTAGAACCCCCGGGCCTCCAGCTCGATGGTTCCCCGGGGCGTGCCGGGAGGGCCTGCCAGAAAGACATCCCTGCCTGAAAGAGAGAGGGCGACGGCCAGGCCTCTGCCCACGGCGCCGTCGCCCACTATCACCGCCTGCAAATCAGTCGGTCCCGGCTTCCGGATGCTTCTTCTTCAGCGATCCTACGGCATCCTCGACCTTGTGCTTAACTTCCCCCACCTTCTCCTTGCCGGCCTCGAACAGCTCTCCGGCCTTCCCGATGCCCTGGTGGTAGAGGTGTTCACCCTTGCCGTAGAGGTCGCCGGCCGTGGAGGCGATGGCCTTTCTTGTGTCCTCGCCCTTGGCGGGGGCAAGGAGCAGAGCGGCTATCCCGCCCGCGAGGGCTCCGGCCACAAAGGCCCAGAACTCGCCTTTTCCCCTGTGATCGCTCATTTCGTCTCCCTTCATGTTTGGGTCCCGCAGCATTTCTTGTACTTCTTCCCGCTTCCGCATGGGCATGGGTCGTTCCTGCCCACCTTGGGGTCATCGCGCTTCACGGTGGAAGGCCCCGGGGAGGGGGAGGCTCCCGGAGCGGGCGCCTGGCCCGGTGCCTGGATGCCGGGTCTCACCGCCTGTCCCGCAGGCTGGTCCGCCCTTTTCATCATTCCAGCGGGCCAGAGGCTGAGGACCTTGCGAACGGACTGTTTGTCAATGTTGTCCTGAAGCTCCTCGAAGAGTTCGAACGCCTCCTTCTTGAACTCCACCAGGGGGTCCCTCTGGCCGATGGACCTGAGGCCGATGCCGGTCTTCAGGTGGTCCAGGGAGTAGAGGTGCTCCCTCCACAGACCGTCTATGGAACTGAGCACAGCCCACTTCTCGAGGTCAACAAGAAGCTTTTCGCCGAGTTTCTTCTCCTTCTCGTCGTAGTAGGAGAGCACCATGTCGGCAAGGGCGTTCCTGAGGGGGGCCGGTTCCCGGAAGCTATCCCCGATGCCCTGAATGTTGAACACGGCGCCCGCAAGGTCACGAAGGGCCAGGGCGGCCAGCTCCAGGTTCCACTCATGGGGCTCGGAGCCGTTGGGTATCGAGGCTTCCACCTCCCCGGTCACCACCGACTGGATCATGTCGCGGATCTCTTCCCGAAGCCCCTCTCCGGAGAGGGAGCGGGACCTGAGGCTGTAGATCACCTCCCTCTGCCGGTTGGTGACGTCGTCGTACTCCAGAAGGTGCTTCCTGATACCGAAGTTGTACTGTTCCACCCTCTTCTGGGCCTGTTGAATGGACCTGTTCAGAAGGGGGTGCTCTATGGGCTCGCCGTCCTTTTCCTGGTTCTTCTTCAGGAAGTCTATCATCTTCTCGCTGGCGAAGAGCCTGAACAGATCGTCCTCCAGCGACATGTAGAAACGGCTCGCGCCGGGGTCGCCCTGCCTTCCGCACCTCCCCCTGAGCTGTCTGTCTATCCTGCGGGATTCATGGCGTTCGGAGGCGATCACGAAAAGACCCCCGGGCTCCTTTCCCCCCCTGCCGTCGTCAACCTCGCGGACCTGCGGGGAAAGCTTTATATCGGTTCCCCGGCCGGCCATGTTGGTGGCTATGGTAACGGCTCCGGGCTGGCCGGCCCTGGCAACGATGTCGGCCTCTTCCTGGTGATGCTTCGCGTTCAGGACGCTGTGAGGTATCTTCCTGCCCTTCAGGAGCTTGGAGAGGACTTCGGACACATCCACCGAAACGGTGCCCACAAGAACCGGCTGGTTCCTGGCGTGAAGCCTCTGGATCTCCTCCACAATGGCGGTGTACTTCTCGCGCTTGGTCCTGTAAACCCTGTCGTTGTGGTCCACCCTTATCACCGGGACGTTGGTGGGTATCACCGCGACCTCAAGCCTGTAGATGCTCTCGAACTCCTCAGCCTCGGTCTCGGCGGTCCCGGTCATGCCCGAAAGCTTCCGGTACATCCTGAAGTAGTTCTGTATGGTGATGGTGGCAAGGGTCTGGGTTTCGGCCCTTATCTCCACCCGTTCCTTGGCCTCCAGGGCCTCGTGAAGGCCGTCGCTGAACCTCCTGCCCGGCATCAGGCGCCCGGTGAACTGGTCAACTATTATCACCGCACCGTCCTGCACCACGTACTCGACGTCCTTCTCGTAGAGCTGGAAGGCCCTTAGAAGCTGGTCAATGTTGTGGAGCGCCTCGGCCTTCTGGGAGTGGTCCTCATATACCTTCTTGCGTCCCTCGAACTTCTCCTCCTCGGTCAGGTCCCTGGCCTCAAGCTCGGCTATCTCGTCGCCTATGTCCCTGAGCAGGAAGAAGTCGGGGTTTTCGGGGGAGAGGACCCGCCTGCCCATGTCGGACATGGACACGGACCGTTCCCTCTCGTCTATGGAGAAACAGAGACCCTCGTCCAGCTCGTGTATGTTCTTGTCCCGAAGCCTCTCGGCTTCCACCTTTTTGATGGCGTTCAGCTTGTCGGGGTCGCGGAGGGTCTTGGCCAGCTTCCTGTTCTTGGGTGCGCCCCTGCGGGCCTTCAGGTACATGGTGGCGGCTGCGTGGGAGTCGCCCTTCTCCCACAGGTCATCCGCGTCGCTGACCACGGAGTTCACAAGGTCCGTCTGTCGGGCCACCAGCCGGGATACCTGGTCGCGGAACTCCTTGTACCTGTTGCGTGAACGGGGTACCGGGCCGCTGATGATGAGAGGGGTCCGCGCCTCGTCTATCAGAACGCTGTCCACCTCGTCAACGATGGCGTAGTGATGCTCCCTCTGGACCCTGTGCTCGAGCCTCACGGCCATGTTGTCGCGGAGGTAGTCGAACCCGAACTCGTTGTTGGTGCCGTACGTTATGTCGCAGTTGTACTGCTGGCGCCTCTGGTCGGGGTCCATGCCCCCCTGGATGCAGCCGACGGTCAGGCCCAGGAACCGGTATATGGGCCCCATCCATTCAGCGTCGCGCCGGGCCAGGTAGTCGTTCACCGTCACGAGGTGAGTGCCGGCGCCGACAGGAACGCCGTCAATTGGCTCGAACAGCCAGCTCCCGGGGTCGTCGCCCATGGTCTCGCGGGCTTTCTGCACCCAGCCGGGGTTCAGCTCCAGCGCGTTGAGGTACATGGGCATCACCGCCACCAGGGTCTTGCCCTCTCCCGTGGCCATCTCGGCTATCATTCCCCGGTGAAGGACTATGGCCCCCTTAAGCTGGACCCTGAAGGGCACCATGCCCCACTCCACCTGATGGTCGGTGACGCTCCAGCTTCTTCCGCAGTTCCTGCGGCATGCCTCCACAACAACGGCGAATGCCTCGCACATGATGTCATCGGTGGTTTCGCCCAGAGCCAGCCTTCGGCGGAACTCCACCGTCTTCCCCCTCAGCTCTTCGTCAGTGAGCGGAACGAGGTCCGGGGCGAAACCCGTGATCCGCTCCACCGGGGCTTCGAGGGTCTTCATCAGCTTCGCCTGACGGTCGCCGAAGACGAACTTCACTACCTTCTCAAGCAAGTCTTTCCTTCCATTGCCACACCGGCTCCCACCGCGCCGCACACGCTTCCGGCAAGGTCGGCGGCCAGATCGCCGAAACTGAAACCCGACCCCCGGAAGGCATCGTACACCTCCTTCAGGAGACCAAGGCCGAAGGCCGCGGCTGCTCCCCCGCAGGGTTCGCCGGTGGCGGCCGTGACCGCTCCCGATGCCGCCGCACTGAAGACGCAGTGGCTCCAGAGGTCGTCCCTCACCCTGAGGGAACACCCGTTCATGAAGATAAGCAAACATACGGCGGTTGTGAAGTGACCAACTCTCAACGCATTCTCTCCCAACCATTTTCAAGCCGGATGAACTCATCGGCCAGAACCAGGAGCGATTCGGCGGAGGACGCCCACGATGAATCGGCGTTCCAGAGAACAGATGCTTCACGCAGGTATGGAAGGGCGCCGGGACAGTCATCGGAACGCATCAGGTCCCTCCCGTTCCTGTAGAGGAACCACCCAAGCTCCGCAGCGGCCGCCGGGCATCTCCGGCACATGTAGGCGTTCCTCAAAGCGGCGGCGGCCTGTTCAACGGCGCCGCAGGCCTCATGGCAGTCAGCAATGGCCTGCCAGTAGTAATAGCCACGGTCAGCCACCGGCTCCAGCACCAGGAAGCCCCTCTCGGGCATGCCGGCCGAGGCCAGCTCACCCGCCAGCACCGTCCTGTAGAAATCCTCGCCGGGCCTCAGGGCAACGGCCATGTCAAGAAGTTCCAGGGACCTGTCCGGAAAGAGCATCGAAAGCCAGCAGGCAGCGTCCGCACGGGCCGAGTCGCACCCTGAACGGAGAGTCTCCTCCAGGAACAGAGTGTGCTCTCCGGGGGTTCCCAGGCGGTTTTCGGCCTGGGCCAGTCTGAACCTGCACACGCCGCCTCCGGCAACGAGGTCTCCGTAGCCGAGGACCGTTTCCGGAGAGCCTGAACAGGCCCTGAGGAGCTCTCCCAGGACAGCCTCGCTGCCGGGACGCAGACCGTGGGCGTGAATTGCCCAGACAAGAGCGGAGTCAGGCATGTCCAGCCGGTTCAGCAGCCATGCCGCCCGGTAGGCGGGCCACCACGAAAGCGTCTGGGCCGATGCTTCGGATACGTATAGGGGGAGCGCCAGGGACAGCTCTCCTGCCCTGTACAGGGAATCCGCCCTGGAGCCAGCCGCCAGGAGCAGGATCAGGGGAAGCGTGCCTAGAACCCCTCGATACGCCCGGTTGGAATGGCGCCGTTGTACTGAAGCACGAAACTGCTGTTGTCGGTGGGCTTCCACTCCAGCTTCAGGCCCCCCAGCAGGTGACCGAAGTTGTCGCCGGCATTGAAATCGAACGTGCGGGCGTAACCGAGGTCCACCAGGGCGGTGACCTTGGGGTGAAGGGCGAAGTCCATCGTACCCACATAGGCGCCCCTGCCCCATGAGCCCCTGGAACCCGAGATCAGGCTGAAGCTGGCCGTGCTGCTGTAGTTCCTGAACCCGAGGCTTCCGATGGAGGGCGGGTCGAGCAGGTTGAACGCACCCTCCTGAAGCCCGTATCCGAATGCGGCAAAGCAGAACAACACCATCAAAGGCAGACTTGTCCTCATTTCATCCCTCCCTGGTGTGGGTACACTACCGCTTATGCCGGCAAAACACAAATGTTCCCGAAGCCCCGTGCCGGTCATCGAAGACACGGCCAGGCGTCAGCAGCCCTTCCTCCTTTTCAGGACCGCAAGGGATGCGACCCCGAGGACGACCCCGAACCAGAGCGTGCAGAACCGCATCAGAAGTGTGGTGACCGCTGCCTGTTCAGGAAGCATGTACCCTCCCAGGATGCCGTCTATGGTCAGCTCGGTAAGACCAAGGCCCCCGGGGATCATGCTCACAGCCCCGGCAATGGTGCCCGCGGCATGGCTGAGAAGCGCGGCGCCCGGGGGAAGCGAGGCCCCCAGCGGTGCGGCCACCGCCACCAGCACCATGGCCTCAAGCCCCCATCCGGCGATACCAAGCGGAATGGACACCAGCATGCTGCACGGATCCAGAAGGGTTCTCGCGGACCGTCTGAAGGTCTCAAGTGAATCCGCCCTCCCCTTCAGGCCCGGAAACCGGGAGGCGAGGCCCGTAAAAAGCTTCCACGCACGGTCCCAGAAGAGGACGAGCATCACCGAAACAGCGGAAACGATGCCTGCGGCCGCTGCCGGAAGGGCCGCCCCCCCGCCCGTGAGAAGGGCTCCTGCCACGGCCAGCAGCACCATGCTCAACAGGTCCGTTATCCGTTCCGCCACCACCACGGGGCTTGTGGAAGCAACGGGGATGCCCCGGCGCTCCCTGAGTATCACGCATTTCACCAGTTCGCCCAGCTTGCCAGGCGAGACCGTCATCGAGAAACCAGCCACGAAAACGGCAAGGCTTTCCCGCACCGGGACCGCCGCCCCTATCCTTCGAAGGAAGTAATGCCATTTCAGGAACCTGAGGAAGTAGTTGGCCAGGGGCAGGACAAGGAAAAGCGGAACCCATGCGGGATTGATGCCCGCCACCGCTTCCCCCACCCTGGCAACATCGGACTTGAGCACCAGTACGGTGTAAACCGCCACACCCAGCGCCAGGCCCCAGACAGCCTTCCTCAACCCCGGGCCAGATCCGCTAGTTCCTCCCGGAGCTTGTCGGCCCCGGGTGTGTCGCCCAGCACCTTGACGGCCTTGGCGGCAAGCCTGGACGCCTCGCCGGGGTCGTTCATGCCGCGTGAGGCCCCGGCAGCGAACCCCAGGGCCTGCGCCCTTCCCAGCCGGGAGACCTGGGTGTCGGGCATGAGCTCGAAGGCTGTCAGGGCGTGGACCTTGGCGCGGGAGTGATTGCCCAGCCGGGAGTTGAGCATGGCCAGGTTCAGATGCACCGAGCTCTTCGAGGGCCCGCCCGGAGCTTCCAGGGCTTCCTGCAGGAGCGTTTCCGCCTCGCCAAGCCTGACGTTCCCCTGGATCAGCATGCCGGCAACGTTCATCCGGAGGGCGGGGGCCAGAGAAGGCTCTAGCTCCATGGCTCGAAGATAGAGCTTCTCGGCGTTCTCCCATTCACCCCGGCCCTGGGCGATGTAGGCCATCTGGGCCACCGCGCCGCCGGAGCTGTCCCCCCGGCCCATGGCCTCGGTGACTATCTTCTCGGCGCTGTCCAGGTCTCCTGCCCTGATGAAGAAGTACACCAGCGCGTTGGTAAGGGGGCAGGATACCCGGCTTTTGTCCATGTTCGCCCTGAGGTAGCGGATCATCTCCTGTATTTTTCCGCGGGCGGCCATCATGGAAGCCTTCCGGAGCTGCCTTCTCTTCCAGAAGGGTGACCTGGCAAGCCCGAAACCGAGGGCGAGAAGGAACAGCAGGCACACGCCGGCCAGAACCAGGGGAATGAACTCCATCAGTGCGGTTCCCGGAATCGCCGGTCGAAATCGCTGAAGCTGCCCATGGTGGAATCGGCGCCGAAACCGGTGGTGTCGCCGTGTATCATGCAGAAAACGGTGGGTGCGGTACCCGCCCAGAAAAGCTCTTCCCGGGCGTGTCCGGCACAGCCGGCCACCGCCAGCTGGCCGCTGAGGCCGCAGACCACGGCCTGTTCCACCTCTCCCTGTTCCGGGCCCGGGAATGACGGGGCCGCCCCGGGATCCGCATTAGCGAACGCCCTTCTCATGAAGCCGTTCCATATTGGCAGCGCGATGGCCCCGCCAGCCTGGCCGGTGCCGTTCCGGGTGCGCATCCTGATGACATGATTGTCGTAGCCCACCCATACCGCCGTGACAAGGTCAGGGGTGAAACCCACGAACCACGCGTCGGCGTAGTCACTGGTGGTCCCCGTCTTGCCTCCCGCCTCCCTGCCGGCGTAGGGTCCCCCCCAGTACCACCTGGCCGGGGATGCCGTTCCCGCCCGGAAGACGGACTGGAGAAGGCTGTTCATCAGGTAGGCTCCGGTCCGGCTCATGACCCTTCTGCCGGGGTCGGGCTGCTCGTTGCTCTCCAGAAGGTTGCCGTACCTGTCCTCGACCCTGAGGATGGCGGTTGTGTTCCTGGCCATCCCCCCTGTAGCGAAGGGAATGTAGGCCCTTGCCATTTCCAGCGGGTTGATCATGCAGCTTCCCAGCGGGAGCGAGTTCACAATGGGCAGCCTGGATGTGATACCCATGGAAGCGGCCCTTGCCGCCACCGCCTCGATGCCCACGGCCATGCCCAGTCTCACCGCCGCCACGTTGTAGGACCTTGCGAAGGCCTCGCGCAGGGTTACCATGCCGTGGAACTGCATGTCGTAGTTCCGGGGGCGCCACTCGCCTGGGTTCAGGTCAATGACCACCGGCTGGTCAAGGACGACGTTGCCGGGCGACCAGCCCTGTTCGATGGCCTCGGCGTACACGAATGACTTGAACGAGCTTCCGGGCTGCCTGCGTGTCTGGACCGCCCGGTTGAACTCGCTGTCCTGGAAGTCGCGGCCGCCCACCATGGCCCTTATGTAGCCGGTCCGGGGGTCGAGGGCCACCAGGGCCCCCTGAATGTAGTCCGGGGCTCCGGCGGTGGTATCCCGCACAGCCTGCCAGTAGGCCCTGGAACTCTCGTAGCGGAGCCTCTGACCGTCCCGGACCCATTGGCCGGTCTCGGGGTCCCAGACCGGCTCCTTCATTGTCAGAACGCTGTCCAGCGCCCACTCTGCGGCGGTCTGCATGTCGGGGTCGAGGGTGGTGTACACCACCAGCCCCTGCTCGTAAACCGCCGACCATC
Organism: uncultured bacterium; assembly: GCA_964541235.1. Lineage (GTDB taxonomy): Bacteria > Fermentibacterota > Fermentibacteria > Fermentibacterales > JCC-6 > UBA6080. The sequence continues at coordinate 72,019 of CAZIPI010000003.1, forward strand.
CGTAACGGGCGACCAGGTACTGCCTGACGTACTCGGTGAAGTAGTTCCAGTCCTGCTCAAGCTCGGACCTGTGCACGTCCACTCCCAGAGGTTCGCGCAGGGCCTGGTCACGCTGGGAGCGGGTGATGGCCCCGTAATCGGCCATCATGGAAAGCGCTATGTTCCTCTGGTCCAATGCTCTTGACGGATTGTTAAGGGGATTGAAGCCTGAAGGGTTCTTCACCATCCTAACCAGAAGCGCCGCCTGGGTGAGGGTGAGTTCGGAGGCCGAGATGCCCCCGAAGTAGGTCCGGGCCGCAGCCTCGATCCCGTGGGCACCGGCGCCGTAGTAGATCTGGTTGAGATACATCTCCAGAATGTCGCGCTTGTTGAACTGCCTCTCGATCTCGAGGGCAATGAACGCTTCCTGCATCTTCCGCTGGATGGTCTGGTCGGGCTCAAGGAAAAGGCCCCTTGCAAGCTGCTGTGTGATGGTGCTTCCGCCGTGCCTGGCCCCGGTCCTGAGGTTGTGCAGCACCGAGCGGATGATGCCCCTCACGTCAAGGCCCTGGTGCGTGTAGAAGTTGCGGTCTTCGGTGGCGATGAACCCCTCGATGACCCAGGGGCTCACCTGGTCAAGGGTGACGGGGTACCGGTTCTCCACGAAGGCCACCGCCAACTGGTCGCCGTACATGTCGTATATGCGGGTGGCGCTCGCCGGCTCATGTCCCCTGAGCGAAGCAACAAGCAGGTTCCCGTGGGACTCGCGGAAGGCCCTGGCGCTGTCGTGCCAGACCCTGTACAGGAAGCCGGCGCTGAAGGAGCAGAAGACCACCAGGGTGAGAAGAGCCCAGAAAAGGAGCCGGGAGAGTACCTTTTTCACCAGTCCTCCGGAATGTTCTGATCAGGATAGGAGTCCATGCTTCTTTCCTCGTCCCTCTGTATGGCCGTGGATGTGAACCTGGGCGACCGGCCGTCGAGGGAGATCCTGTACTCGGCGGTCCTCGAGTTGCCTATCAGGTTGACGCTGCTGAATCCCGACGGGGATGTCTCGATGCCGAACTGACCGTGAAAGTCGCTCTCGTAGCCCGAATAGGTCCTGAAGACCAGCCTGTAGCCGGTGTGGGTGCCGATGAAAAGGAAGAGGTCGCCGGCCCAGTAAACCACCCTCTCCGGGTCGGGGTCGCCGTTCATGTCCACTCCCAGCGCGCGCCAGACCGGAACGCCGATGTCGTTATCGGCCCGCTGCTCCACCGTGTGGGGGTCGAGTTCCACCAGAAGGGCCTCGAGGGGTTCCCCCGAGCCGGTGGTAAGGAGGGCCGGGTAGGTCCTTGAGAGCGAGTCCAGTTCCTCCACCATGTCGCTGACCGGGAAGAAAACTCCCGCAAGGTACTCTATCCTGGCTGTTTCCTGGGAGAGGTCGGGCTCCATCCAGACCCCGGTCTGCCTCAGGTTCTGCATGGCCTCGTGTCTGGCCCGGAGCACCGCCTTCCGGAGGTAGGCCAGTTCACGCCAGGATGCCAGAAGCTCACGGAGTTCCAGCGGGGGATTGGGTATCTGGAACGTGGCCCTGTCCTGGATTATCTGAAGCTTGCCGGACTGCCTGATGTTGCTCTGTGCCAGCGAGGCGTAGCTCTCCTGCGAGAGCCCGGTTATGTAGGCGGTGAAGCTTTCTCCCGCCCCCCTGGCCGCCTCCCATGACTCCCAGCTCCGCGAGGCGTCCGTCTCGATGTCGTCGAAGAGCATCCGGGCGATCCGCATCTCCCTTCTCAGGACGGGGTCGGCCAGGATAAGCGAAACCTGCCGTGAAAGGGCGAGTGAGTCACCGGAGCCCGCCGGATGCTCGTAACCGAAACCGGCTATAAGCCACTCTCCCTCAAGCAGCACGAAATCCATTCTGACCACAGGAGGCAGTTCGCCTATCCTGGGAATGGCGCAGTGATAGCTGGTGGTCTGGACACCGTCGGGAGTCTGCGCCATCTCGGTCAGCCTGCCGTTGGGGTCGAAGGCCCGCCACCTTCCGAAAGCCTCCCAGGGGGAAAGGGCTTCCACCGAATCCCTCAGGGAAGGGGTGAGGAACCGGAAACAGAGCGGGTCGTTGAGAAGAAGGCAGTTGCTGAACAGAAGACCGGTTTCGATGGGGGTTCGGGGGATGGTCCTTACCAGGGTGTCCGGAGGGGTGTCGGGCAGGGTCTCACGCGGGCCGTCGGAACCGCATCCCGCCAGGAAACCCAGCAACCCCGCCAAAAACAGCTTTTTCATTCACCCCCCAGGGTAGCCTTCAGCATTTCCTCCGGGGTGGTGATGCCCGCCAGCACCTTCAGCCTGGCCGAGTCCCGAAGGGTCTTCATTCCCTGGCTGACAGCCAGCCTTCGAATATCGTCCACGGACGCCCTTTCCGCCAGGGCAACCCTTACCGGCTCGTTCACCTCCATCACCTCGTAAACTCCGATCCGACCCCTGTAGCCGGTGTTCCTGCATGCCCTGCATCCGAGCCCCCTGCGGAGCGTCGTGCCCCTGGGAATCTCTATGGAATCGGCGATGGGATCCTCGGGGACGTGGGATTCGGAGCACTCCCCGCACACAACCCGCACCAGCCTCTGTGCGATGATCCCCTGCAGGGTGCTCATGAGAAGATAGGGCTGGACACCCATGTCCATGAGCCGGACGGCGGTGGTGGCCGTATCGTTGGTGTGAAGGGTGCTCAGCACCAGGTGCCCGGTGAGGGCGCTTCGCATGGCGCTCACCGCCGTTTCCACGTCACGGATCTCGCCCACCATGATGATGTCGGGGTCCTGCCTCAGGATGTGGCGCAACGCCGAGGTGAAGGTGAGGTCAACGGCGCTCTGTACCGAGATCTGGTTGAACTCGTCGGTTACGAACTCCACGGGATCCTCGATGGTGGTGATGTTCACGGTATCCCTGGCGATGGCAGTGAGCGAGGAGTAGAGAGTGGTGGTCTTTCCGCTGCCTGTGGGTCCGGTGACCAGTATGAGGCCGTTGGGGCGACCCAGCATGCGCCTGTACTTCTGGAGGTCGTCCGCTTCGAAGCCCAGCATGGACATGTCCTGCATGAGTATCTGAGGGTCGAGTATCCTGAGGACGGTCTTCTCGCCGAACGCCATGGGGACCGTCGAGGACCTGATCTCCACAGGCTTGCCGTCGAAGTGGGTCCGTATCCTGCCGTCCTGGGGACGCCTCTTCTCGGCGATGTTGAGCCCCGAGATCATCTTTATCCGGCTGCTGATGGGCAGATGCAGCCTCTTGGGTATCCTGTAGATGGTGTGGAGCTGGCCGTCTATCCTCAGCCTCACTATCGTGTTCTCCCGGTGGGGTTCGAGGTGGATGTCGCTTGCCCTCTCCTCGAACGCGTACTGGAAAAGGTGGTTCACGGCGTTCACCACGGGCCTGTCCGTTGGTTCGATGCTCTCGGCGGTCTCGCTGTTCACGTAGCGTTCCAGGTTTCCCAGGTCCACCCCGTCATCTTCGTTGAGCTGCTTCACCGCAGCCACGATTGAGCTGTGAAGGCCGTAGAACTGCCGTATGACCCGCTCTATCTCCGCGGGTCTCGAGATGTGGAACTGCACGTCAAGGCCCAGCATGAGCTTCAGGTCATGGTCGAGGGCGGTGCCTCCCACATTGCTGGTGGCAATGTGAAGGGTGTTCCCCTCCCTCTTGAAGGCAACCAGTCTGTGGGCCTGGGCGAACTTCCCGGGAAGGCTGCTGGTAACGGTCTCGTAATCAAGCTCCAGAGGGTCGAGTTCACGGTAGGGCAGGCCGATGAGTTCAGCCGCGAACCTGTAGAGCTTCTCCTCCCCTATCATCCCGCTCTTCACCAGCAGGACCATGGGGTCTTCCGAACTTCCGGCCGTGAGCCTCTGGTACCTCTCCAGAGCGGACTGGGTTATCAGGCCGTCCCTGGCCAGCACCGCCGGCAGCTTGTCCGTCTCGAGCCATCTGATCATGGCACCCTCTCCAGAACAAGGTGGTCCGACGGCGAATCCCACTGGAATGAAGCCTCGATCCCGGCGGCCGCCCGTTCGGCGGAAGCAGGGTCGGCGCCGTGGACCACTCCCAGCAGCCAGCCGGCCTCGACAGGGGTTCCGCATGGTGTTTCCTGAAGCCAGCCCACCATCGGGTCAACGGCGTCCTCCACCCTGTACCGGCCGCCCCCCAGGCCCCTGACCGCCTCACCCAGGGCCAGGGCTTCGGGCCCCTTCCAGAAACCGCTTCGGGAAGCCCTTACGTCGAGTTTCACCGGTGCTGCTTCCAGCGCGGTGAACCTGTCGAGGTCGCCTCCCTGTGCCTCCACCATCTCCTCGAACACCCTCATGGCCGATCCGGAGCCCAGGGCGTGCTCGGCCTTCGCCCGCGGGTGGGCCAAACCGGCCAGCTCACCCATGGTTTCGGCCAGTACAAGCGTCAACTCCCTTGTGTCCGCCGGTCCCCGGCCATGCAGAACATCCACTGCTTCAGCTACCTCAAGGGCGTTTCCCACCGCGAGCCCCGTGGGCTGGTTCATGGAGGTGACCAGGGCCGAGGCCTTCCTGCCGGCCGCCAGGGCGGTGTCCACCAGCAGTGCGGCCAGTTCCGAGGCCCTTTCCCTTGTCTTCATGAAAGCTCCCGAGCCGCACTTCACGTCGAACACCAGCAAGTCGGGGTTTTCTGCAAGTTTCTTGCCCAGGATGCTGGCGCAGATCAGGGGAATGGATGTCACGGTGGCCGTGGCATCCCTCAAGCCGTAGAGCACCGCGTCCGCAGGCGCCAGCTCCGGCGTCTGGCCTATCATGCCCAGCCCGATGCATTCCACCTGACGCTGGAACTCATGGACGGGAAGGTTCACGTTGAAACCGGGTATGCTCTGAAGCTTGTCAAGGGTGCCTCCGGTGTGGCCAAGGCTTCTGCCGCTTATCATGGGGACCCTGATGCCCATGGCCGCCGCCACCGGGGCCAGTATCAGGGAAACCTTGTCACCCACTCCACCAGTGCTGTGCTTGTCGCCCAGGGGGGAGAGGCCCGGGTCCCACTCCAGTACCCTGCCGCTGTCACGGATGGCCATTGTGAGGGCTGTGGTCTCCTCGGGGGACATGCCCTGTATGTAGGCCGCCATGAGAAAGGCCGAGGCCTGGTACGATGCCACCTCTCCGGTGGCGACTTCCGAGGCGAACCTGTACAGGTCCTCCCGGGAGATATGCTTCCCATCACGTTTCGCGGACAGTATCCCTATCACGGAAGCCATGGGACCTGGATCCACCCCACGGTATCCGCCAGGAACACCGCCGCTGCCGCCAGCAGGAACAGGGCTGCTATCCTCCATCCTGAGCCCTTTCCGCGTCTCCCCCTGCGCACGAGGTCGAGAACTGCGCCGACGCTTGCGGACCCGCCGGGCAGGGACGAGTGTCTCACCTCGTCGTACTCCATGATCCTTCTTTTCCTGGCCAGGGAAACCATCTCCGCCGGGTCCTCGCATTCGTACTCGACCCCCGAGCCTGTTACGACCCTGAACTTCTCGGGCGATGCATCGCCTTCGGGGAGAGGATGCTCATCGGTTGCCTCGCGGTCTGGTTCGGGAACCGGGGCGGCGAATTCCGGGGGGACCTCGGGCGACGGACCCGGAACAGGCGCCGGGGGGGGCTCGGGAAGTTCCCCGGGAAGGTCACCGGTGTCACCCAGGGCCGCCTGCGGCCATGTTTCGAGGTCGAAGAGCCCGCAGCTCCCCACAGGCTCCCACGGACCGTCGGCAAGGGAGATCTGGGCCTCAACGGGAACCCTGGACTCGCTGATCCATCTGCTGATGGTCTCAACGTCCGGAGCGGCGTAAACCCTTCCGTCTATCCTGAGCCTGGGCAGCTTGTCCGCCTTCCACCCGGCCTCCACAAGATGGGCTGAGAGGGCGGGGAGAGCTGTGGCCTGCACACCCCCCGGAGGGGTTCTCGGGCCTTCCACCACGGCGTCGGTGGAGAGCCGCCCTTCTCTGGCCCACTTGGTGATGGTCTCGAAACCGCCCGTGGAGTACTCGCCGGAAGCCATTCGAACCCGCCACCTGTTCTCCGGCGAGAGCAGGGCCGAAAGCTTCTGATCCTTCATCACCGGAAACCAGTCTTCGGTGCCCGCGGGTCTATAGCGGTCGCCCGCGTCCATCCGCAGCTCCTCAGCCCACTTCAGAAGGACATCGAAGCTGGCTGCCCTGTGCACCGCCCCCCGGTGCTCCAGCTCATAGGCTTCGGTTTCGGCCATGTGACCCCCTCCCTCTCCTATGGAATGTTGGCATGCAAAAACATAATGCTAATGTAAACGGGAAGAACCCGTGTCAATGCTCCGCCACCCTGCCGTCGAACACCAGGGTTTCCGAAAGCCCCCTCCGGGCATGGCCGCCCTGAAGCCCCGTCCGGCCTTCCGCAGCGCAGATCAGCCTGTCCAGATAGTCATTCCAGTAGCCTGGCACCGTACCGGATGCCCCGAATCTGTGGTAGAGCCTTGGGCCGGGAAGGATGGAGACGAGGAAGGCGGTCTCCCTCACCGAAAGGGCTTCCAGGGTTGTCCCGAAGTAGTAGCCCGCCGCCTCACGGAACCCAAAGACGCCCGGACCCAGTTCCACCACGTTCACATAAAGCTCGAGTATCCTGTCCTTGCTCAGGTATGACTCCATCCGCCAGGTGAGGAAGACCTCCTGAAGCTTTCTCGCCAGGGTCTTCTCCCTGCCCAGGAACAGGTTCTTCACAAGCTGCATTGAGATGGTGGAACCACCCCTGACGAACCTTCCTTGGCTCATGTCGGCCCTGATGGAGTTCCTGAGGTGGTACTCGCTGAAGCCGCTGTGCCTTCTGAAAGTGCCGTCCTCGGCGGCGCACAGCAGCGGCTCGAGCCAGGGCGGAAAGCTGTTCTGCGGAGCGAAACCCGGGCCGGCAAGGGAATCCAGAGCCACCACCCGGCTGTTTCCCCAGCTGTCCCGCATAAGCACCGTCTCCCCGCAGGGCGTGGCAAGCCTGCCGAAGTTCACAGGGCTGTGCTCAACCCTCAGCCTGCCCGGGTTGATGCTCACCGATACGTCGGAGCTGTCAGGGTCGTCCCAGTCCAGCGTCAGGCTGACATGGAACGCCAGGCTCCCGGAAAGGCGCAATCCCTGGAGCCTTCCTAGCACTGCCGCCGGTATTGCTGCTGTGAGATCGCCCCCTGCGAGGGAATCGCTGAACAGGCTGACGGAAAGAAGCCTTCTTGCCCCCCATCTGCCGCTCAGTGTATAACCGCAGCACGCCTCGCCGATGGATACCGAGCCCTCGCGAACGCGGAAGGCGCCATCACGGGGGATCACTGCCCCCGTACCGCTTATGGCCAGGGGGAACTCAACAGTGTCCGCCGCAAGGAACGAGGCGCCGACCCTGATCCCGGGAAAGCTGATGTCGAAGGCGAAGTCCAGCGTGTCCCCTCCGGATGTGGAGACGGCAAGGGTTCCTTCGGGTCCGGCCCCGGTCACCATCCCGCCGGTGACCTCCCTGACGATCCTGGTAAGCTCGGGCTCAACCTGGGCGAGATCGAGGACGATGCCGAAACTGGGTCTTCCGCGGACCACCCCGATATTGAACGGCACATTGACCGGTGTCCCGTTGAAACCCGTCAGCGTTCCGCTGAGAGCCGCCCCCGGGCCGTCCCTTCTTCCCTGGGCGGTCCCGCAGAACGAGTTGCCGGCCAGCATCCCCGGAAGGCCCGGCATCCCCGGGAACCCCGTGCAATCCCTGAACACAACGAACACGCCCTGTCCTGCGCTTCTCTCTCCCCAGACGTTCCCCCATGCACCCCGGACTTGGAAGAGGGTCCGACCCGAGTGATGCCTTGCGAACAGGGAGCCGGACTGGCCTCCGGTGATCAGTGTTCCGTCGAGAATGGACACCGGCGGCTGCCGGCGGCCCGTATCAGGGCCGGGTGCTTCCTCCCTGAGCTCTTCCACTCGGGTCACAGTTGCTCCGGAGATCACCACCCCGACCGCCTCGGTCCGGAAGGGAAAGCCTTCCAGCAGGATCCACACCGAATCCGCCGTTACTCCACGGGAGGGGAAGGACACACCTGTGAGCAGTATGGCCTCGGGCGACCCGGTAACCCCGGCCACCGAGACCCGGCTGTCCAGTCCTGCCAGGACCGCGGTCACCCTGTTCCTGAGAATTGCGCCGGAGACCGCCAGGACAACAACGGACACCGCCACTGTGACAAGCGTGGTGAAGAGATACCGCGGGAACCTTCTCATGGGGTCAGCCGTTCAGTGCCGTTTCGATCTCCTGAAGGATCTCCGCTGCTGCCCGGCGCGGGTCCGCGGCGTCTGTGACGGGCCTTCCCACCACCAGCGAATCGGCTCCCGAACGGATGGCCCCGCCGGGAGTCATCACCCTTTTCTGGTCATCCGCGGAGGCGTCGGACGGCCTGACACCGGGGGTGATCACGAAAAATCCCTCTCCCGCCGCATCCCTTATGCTGCGGGCCTCGTGGGGCGAACAGACCACCCCGTGAAGACCCGCTTCACGGGCGGCCGCCGCAAGTGTGAGGGAAACGGTGCCCGGTGTGAGACCGGGGGCAAGAAGCGCCAGGTCGCCGGCATCCAGGCTGGTGAGAACGGTTACGGCTATCACCATGGTGTTCCCGTGGGCAGCCTCCGCCGCGGCCCTCATCATTGCCATTCCGCCTGAGGCGTGAACGTTCATGATGTCCGGGCGCAGAAGGCACGCAGAGCGCACGGCTCCGGCGACTGTATGGGGAATGTCGTGGAACTTCAGGTCGAGGAACACCTGGAATCCCTGGTCGCGGATCCGCGTCACTATGTCCGGCCCCTCCCGCGTGAAGAGCTCCAGGCCTACCTTCATGCCCACGGGAAGCCCCCGGAGCCGTTCCAGCATTCCGCCCGCGCCGGTGCCGCAGTCACTGGTCAGGGCCACGAAAACCCTGGCGATCCCACTCATTGGTCCACCACCTTCATCTCTACGAGTACCGTGCCGCTGCCCAGCATATCAAGCCTTGAGGCGGCTCCCCTGGAAAGGTCCACTATGCGCCCGGACACGAAGGGCCCCCTGTCGTTCACCCTCACCGTGACGGTTCTGCCGTTCACCGTGTTGGTCACGGACAGACGGGTCCCGAAGGGAAGGGTCCTGTGGGCGCAGGTCAGCCCGTTCATGTCGAAGACCTCGCCGTTGGCCGTCCTGCGTCCGTGGAACGCCTCGCCGTACCAGCTTGCGTAGCCCCTCATGGCAAGACCCCCGATGACAGCCTGTCTGGCGGACATGCCGGTGTACCTGTAGGCGGGGCTTGAGACCAGAGCGCATCCGGAGAGAAGAAGTGCGAAAGCGGACACCGCCGCCCCGGGCCTCATTCCATCAGCTCCCGTGCTTCCCGGAGCAGCTCGGCGGCAGCAGAAGGCCTCCGCATGAGCCTGGATCCGACCTGCACCACTGCGGCCCCCGCCGCCAGCAGTTCAAGTACGTCCCGGCCGTGGCAGACCCCCCCGGATGCAAGCACCGGCACCGAAACCGCCTGGGAGACCTGCCACACCCGGGCTACGACAAGGGGAAGCAGGGCCGGGGAGGAGTACCCTGCCAGCTTCCTGCCGATGAGGGTGGAACCGGTTGCCCAGTCTATCTTCATGCCAAGAAATGTGTTGCAGACCGTGAGCCCGCCGGCCCCGCCCTGCTGTGCAGCCAGCGCGGTCTCGACCATGTTCCCGGCGTTCGGGGTGAGCTTGACGGCGAAGGGCCTTCGGGTGACCCTTGCCACGGCTCTCGAGATCCTCTCCACCGCTTCGGGGTCGGAACCGAACGGAAGACCTCCGCATGCCACGTTCGGACACGAGACGTTTATCTCGTAGGCCCAGGGGACCGGGGAGCCCTCAAGGATCTCCACCACCCCGGGAAACTCATCCTCGTTCTCCCCGGCCACGTTGATGATCAGGGGGCACGGGATGTTAACTGAGCCTGCAAGTGCCATGCTGACAACAGAGTAAACACCTGGATTCGCAAGACCCACCGAGTTCAGAAGGCCGAATTCCGTCTCCTGTATCCTGGGAGGAGGGTTGCCCTCCCTGGGTTTGAGCGTCACCGATTTGGTGACGACCGCCGCGACCCCGTCCAGGCGGCCGTCCTTCATCAGTTCCGCCCCGAACCCGGCGGTTCCCGCCGCAAGAACGATGGGAGACTGGAAATCCCTACCCCAGAGCCGCCTCGAAAGTGACGGGGGCGTCATTCGACCCACCTTTCCCAGTCGATGCGGTGCCCCGGGAACACCGGCCCGTCGGAGCAGCACTTCATGTACCCGCCCCCTTCGGCCGGTATCACGCAACCCTCACAGACGCCCCAACCGCATCCCATCCTGCTCTCGGCGGACACCTGGACCTTGCGCCGGTGGGCCGGGGGGACCGCCATGAAAACGGCCCTCATCATGGGAACGGGGCCGCATACGGCAATTGAGGAGAAACCATCGAAATCCATCCCGGACAGAAGGTCGGTCACCCTTCCCCTGGTCCCGCAGCTCCCGTCCTCGGTTATGGTGAGAGTGCGCCCCGGGGCAGGCAGCAGCCTTTCGACGGTGGATGCGCCCAGAAGGACCGTGGGGGTTTCACCGAGGCACGAGCAGAGAAAGGGGAAACCTGCGGCGCCCATGCCGCCCCCGACAAGCAGCCATCTGCCGGGGGTGGGTTTCCAGCCTTTCCCCAGCGGGCCCAGGGTCCTCACCGAGGCGCCCGGCCCCAGTTCCGAAAGAAGAGCGGTGCCCCGTCCCACTGTCTCGAAAACCACCTCGAAGCCGCCGGGAAGCAGCCTGTTTATGGTGAAGGGCCTTCGGGTCATGGGGAATGGACCCGGCGACGCCTCCATTTCCAGGAACTGGCCGGGAGCGGCGATGAAGCCGGCGGCGGTGAAACCCATTCCGTAAACCCCCGGGCATATCCTCTCGACCCGGGAAACCACGGCCGTGAAGTCAGTGGTCAGGTCGGGCAAGGTCGCTCCTCCTAGTCTTCCCGGGCTTCATCAAGGGCGTTGAGCCGCATGGCGGCGGAAACGCCTTCCGTGGTCTGGGGATAGTCCCTGAGCAGCTCACGAAGGTACGACTCCACCAGTGTGTGATCCATCCCGGCTCCGTCTGCCGCCTTGTACGCCGCCCAGAGAGCCTGCGCACGGGACTCGTAGCTCCAGCGGGATTCAAGGAGCCTGGCCAGCGAGTTCCACGCCGCACTCCACCTGCCGGCCTCCATGTCGTCCCAGGCCCTTTCGATCACGGCTCCGGGCCTGCTTCCGGCGCCGGGCCCCGGCGCCATTCCGAGAAGCCCTTCAACCCTGCCCGCCAGGTCGGAACTGTCGGCAAGGGTCAGTATCACCAGATAGAGGGAGTAGGCGGAATCAGGCGGGGTATCACGAAGCTCCGCCAGCATGCTGAGCGCCATGGCCCTTCTCAGCGGGTCCGCGCCGTCGCCTATCTCCCTGAGCTCCCTTACGGTCTCCGGGGTGCTGCCGTAGAGGTCCAGCATCTTTTCGGCGGCAAGGAGCCTGTACCTCCATCGGGCTTCCCCCGCGGAACCGGCAAGGCTTTCCCGGTACTGCCTCAGAAGCGAAAGCTCACGCTGCCTGTCCCTTGCCAGCCGGCTCCAGAGGCCGCTGCCTGACCTGGATGAAAGGGAGGAAAGGGACTCAAGGGCGTCATCGATCCGACCCTGCCTCTCCAGCAGCAGGGCTCGCAGGTACAGGGCCTCGGCACCGGCTTCCCTCGACCTGTCGTACTCGGAGGCGTCGAGGTATGCCTGAAGTGCTCCCGGGATGCTGCCCGAGGCTTCGTCGGCCTTTCCCTTGAGAAGCGATATGGAGGCCATCTCGAAACTCGTGCGGTAGCCTCCCAGAAGCCTGTTCAGGACGTCAGAGGCCCTGTCGGGCCTGCCGGCGGCTATCCAGGCTTCCGCCGACACGATGTTGGCCCGGTAGTAAACCGCTCCCCGTGTCTGGATCTCCACCGCTCTCAGTGCAGTTACGGCTCCGCTGTCCGGCAGGCCCAGTTCCATCAGGGTCCTTCCCAGGGTGATGAAGTACTCGGCCCCCAGGCTGTCCCCTCCCCTGGGGACCAGGGTGTCCAGAACGGCCAGAGCCATTCCCGGCTGGCCGGAAGCGTTAAGGGCGTCGCAGAGAAGAAGCCGGGAGATGGTGTGCAGACGGCGGTCCTGATTGCTCACCTCCCTGAAGGCGGCAGCGGCGTCGCTGTGCCTCTGGAGGAACATGGCCGCCCTTCCGAGTCCCAGCCTTGCCCGGTCAAGGACCCTCTGGTTGCCGCTCATGACCAGCACCGCACCGTAGGCCATCATGGCGTCGTTGTAGCTCGAGGTGCCGCTGCCGGTCAGGGTGCGCTGCCCCTTGAGCAGGAAGGCGTCGCCCAGAAGAAGCTGGGCGTCGTCCACCCACCGGCTCTCCGGGTAGTTGGCCAATACCTTTCCAGCACCGTATATGGCGTCGTCCAGAAGCGTTTCCTCGAGGGCCACCGGGTTTTCGGGGTTCTGCCGGGAGAGTTCCAGCGCCTGATCGTACTTCTTCCTCGCGTTGTAAAAGGTGTTGTAATAGGCGCAACCGGACAGACAGGCAAGCAGCAGCGCCGTGAACAGAAGCCTTGTCACTGGAAGAGCCTCCCTCTGTGCATGGTCATCACTACCCTTCCCACGAGCCTGGTGCCGAGAAAGGGCGAGTTCCTGGAGAGGGAGAACCCTCCCTGGAAGACCCACTCCTCCTGCGGATCGTAGAGGACCAGCGAACCGCAATCCCCGCCTGACAGGTCAGGAACCCCTATTCCCAGTATCCCTGCCGGGGCTGTGGTGAGCATCCTTACCACGGAAAGCGGGTCCATCCCCGCCTGCCCAACCAGAACTCCCATGGTGACAGGAAGCAGGGTTTCCAGGCCGGTGACCCCGAAGGGAGCCTGAACAAGCTGCCTCTCCTTGGATTCGCGGGTGTGGGGTGCGTGATCGCTGGCCACCGCCTGGACCATGCCGCGGGCACAGAGCTCCGCCAGCTCCCTTCTGCTCTCCTCGGACCTGAGGGGCGGGTTCATCTTGGCCATGGTGCCGAGAGCAGGTACGATGTGGTGGTTCAGGGCCAGGTGATGGGGTGTGGTGTCGCAGGTCACCGCCAGCCCTGACGCGGCGGCGGATGCCGCGATGCGGACCGAGTCGGGGCAAGACAGATGGGTGAGGTGCAGCCTTCCCCCGGTTCCCGCCAGAAGCGACACGCAGCGGGCGGCATCGGACCACTCCGCCTCTTCCGGTATTCCGGGTACGCCCAGGGCTTCCGAAACAGGGCCCAGGTTCACCGCACCCCGGAGCGAAAGACCCGGGTCCTCGGGGTGCTCGATTATCACTCCACCGAAGGCTGCCACCCTTTGAAAGGCCTGGCGCAGGGAATCGTCGGGCAGCACAGGACGCCCGTCGTCGGAGAATGCCCTTATGCCCAGGGACGCCATGGCGGACATATCGGTCAGCCGTCCCCCCCGTCCTCCTTCCGTGACGCACGGGACGGGCACAACGTCGGCCAGTCCCAGTCCCATGGCTGCATCGAGGACCTCCTCCACCAGCCCGGGGTTGTCCAGCGGGGGGTTCGTATTGGGCATCATGCCCACAGTCGTGATCCCTCCGGCAATGGCTGCCCTGAGGCCGGTCTCGAGGGTTTCGGCTTCGGTGTACCCGGGGGTTCTCAGGTGTACGTGCATGTCCACAAGGCCGGGCATCACCCAGAGCCCCCGGCAGTCAAGGGTTTCCGTACCGCACGGCACATCGCCGGCCACGGGAAAGACCACCCTTCCGTCACGGATCAGAACGTCCGCGACCCTGTCGATCCCGCCGGCGGGATCCAGAACCCTCGGGCCGGACAGGTAGAGATCAGTCAGAAAAGTCACCCTTCACGGATTCGACAGCTCCGCCGTCGGGGGGATTATGGGCTCCGTATCTGCCCCTGTCCACGATTATCTTCCTGTGGGGGGAGCTGTTCCAGTCGCCTCGGTCAACCACCGCGTCCACCAGCTTCGAGCCGGTTCCCAGGGATTTGAAGGCCTCGAAGAACCTGAGCGCCCACTGGCAGGTCTCGTCAATAATTCTGCGCCGGTACTGGGCGTCCACGGCCATGATCCTGTGGTGGAAAGGGAGGTTGAGCTTCTTGTAGTCGCCTGAGTTGCCGGGCATGCCCCTGGAATCGGCGTAGGCGGTCATCTCCTTCCACAGTTCCATGGGGATGCCCCTGTCCGGCCTCTTGACCCACCTTCCGTTCTCGGTGTAGGCGTTCCCGCTCTCGGGGTCCATGTCCAGCCCGAACAGGATGTTCTGCCAGAGCGTCCCCACATTGCCCTTTCTTATGCCGCAGGAGGAGAACCTTCCCACCTTGCCAAGGGGGGTGCCGCTGATGCCGTGCTGGGCTATGACGCAACCGTAAGGCTCTATGGCACGGGCTATCTCGCCGGTGCGGACCAGGTCAATACCCTCGGCTTCCCCTGAAGCGCTGTCGTACGTGCCATGCTTCGAGCCGTTGCTGATGGCCAGGAAATCGGGGAACACCCCGTAGCTGTTCAATCCGCCGACGAAGTACTCGGCCTCGGGCACTGTTGTCAGAACATCGCCGCCCCTTATCTCGCCCACCTCCACCTCGAGACCCACGAAGGGCGGGATCGCAAGGGCCACGTCCCTGGTGTACGACAGGTTCTCCCAGTCGGGGTTGTGGCTTGCGTCTATGGCCACGCTGGTCCAGCCGCGGCCTATGGCCCGGGGAATGGCGGTCATTGCCTGATCCCTTTCCACAGGGGACTTCACGGCATAGTGGTCCATGTGAAGGCCGAAGACCATTCCGTCACCGAGAAGGCTGGATACCAGCGTTGCCGTTTCCGGAAGGTTCTCGAAGGTAACCCCGGTGTAGGTGGCCTCGGACTTGGCAAGTTCCAGCATGACCACCGAGTCCGCCCTGGCTGCCGCCATCAGTATCCCGGGGATGCTCATGTGATGCCTGATGTTGCACGCCATCACTATGGCGTTGCTCCGCTGGGCCACCAGGGCAATGTCCCTGCCCGAGGCAAGCCCGCACCGGCTTCCGGGCAGGGCGGTCCGCACGTTCACGGGCCTCAGTTCGAGGAACCTTTCGTATCTGGACTGGTTCATGGGAACTCCTTCCGGGGGGAGTGCTTGACCTTTGACCGATAATGGATAAATATGCTCCAATCCGCATCGGAAGGGAAAGCATCCGTGGGAGCGTTCCGCAGGCTTGACTACGGCATGGCGAACTGCTGGGCAATCATTGCCTTGCTGGCCGTGAAGCAGTATTTCGGGATCGACCAGGGGCCACTGCTGGTGGCCATCACCGGCCTGCTGTTCGCCCTGACCGCCGTGCTGGCCGGCTCGCCCTTCCTTGGTTTCTGGAGATGGTCGGCTCCCAACAGGCGCAACAGGGTCTTCGTTGCACTTACCGCCCTGCTGGCTGCCGTACTGCTGCTTGACCTCGCCGCCAGGCTCGCCGGACTGGGAGTTCCATCCTGGCTCCCCGGCCCCACCACCGCGGTCTCCGTCTATTCGCTCCTGATGGCCCTGCCCATGGTGCTAAGGGCCACGGTCAGGTTCACGGGAAAGCACAACCCGGCACTCGTGCTGCCTGCCAGCTTCCTTATCGTGATACTTCTGGGAGCGCTGATGCTCATGCATCCCAGGGCCACAAGGCAGGACCTGAGCATATGCTTCACCGACGCGTTCTTCACCAGCGCCAGCGCCACCTGCGTAACGGGGCTCATCGTGCTGGACACCGAAACGGATTTCACCAGGTTCGGGCAGGTGATCATTCTTCTCCTGCTGCAGGCAGGAGGGCTTGGCATCATGACCTTCGCCGCTTTCTTCGCCCTTTCTTTCGGACGGAACCTGCGCTTCCGCGACGCCTTCTCCCTGAGCCGCATGATGGACACACAGTTCGTCACCGACCTGAAGAGGATGGTCCTGTCCATCTTCGCCTGGACATTCACCATCGAAGCCGCCGGAACTCTGCTCCTTGCATCGGTGTGGCGCGTGCTCCGGCCGGACTGGAGCACCGTCGAGCTGATCTGGCAGGCTGCCTTCCACAGCGCAAGCGCCTTCTGCAACGCCGGGTTCAGCCTGAACTCAACGAACCTCGAGGGGTTCAGCGGTTCCCCGGCCACTTCCGTGATCATTGGTTCGCTCATAGTGCTGGGGGGGCTGGGCTTCGGGGTTCTCACCGCCGTTTCGTTCAAATGGATTCACTTCGTGAGAACCGGCTTAAGGCAGGAACTCCCCCTGCAGGCCAGAATCGTCTGCCTGGTGACTCTCATACTCGTCCTGTCGGGGTTCGCCGCTTTCCTGGGTCTTGAGTGGAACAACACCCTCTCGGGAATGGGCCTTGACCAGAAGCTTGCCAATTCGTTCCTTTCCGCCGTGACCCCAAGGACCGCCGGTTTCAACACAGTACCCACCGCCTCGCTGCTGCCCCAGGTGAAGTGGCTGTTCATCATGCTGATGTTCATAGGGGCCTCACCCGGCGGCACCGGGGGAGGCGTGAAGACAACTGCACTGGGCCTCATGTTCCTGTCCGCAAGGTCCCTGCTTCTGGGAAAGGTGGAGCCGGAGATATGGAGGAGAAGGGTTCCCAACTTCGACCTGAGAAGGGCGGGGGCCATGTTCACCATCGGTTTCACCGTGTTCTCGCTGTCGGCCCTGTCGCTGCTCGCCTCGGAACACGGCTCCATGGGTTCCGGAGGCCCGATGGACATCGTCTTCGAGGCCATGAGCGCCTTCGGCACCGTGGGGCTTTCAACGGGTGTGACCCCGGGGCTCACGGTCACAGGGCGCTGGATCGTGATCATAACCATGTTCCTGGGTCGCACCGCCCCGGCCACTCTTGCCGCGGCCACGTTCAGGATCGATACTTCACGGTACAAGTATCCCGAGGCCAGGATAACGATAGGATAGGCGGAAATGGAAAAGCCCGGCAGAATAGCCGTGATAGGTCTGGGGGCGTTCGGCAGCAGCCTCGCCATCGAACTCGAGAAGCAGGGCGCCGAGGTGATCGCAGTTGACAAGAGCGAGAAGAAGATCCAGGACATAAGCAACAAGGTTTACAACGCCGTCTGCTTCGACTGCTCCGACGAGGTCCTTCTAAGGGGCCACGGCGTGGGCTCGGTGGATCTGGCGGTGATAGCCATCGGCGAGGATTTCGGGACCAACGTGCTGGTGACCCGGATGCTGAAGGACATGGGCGTGAGGGTCATAAGCCGCGCCGGCTCCGAAAGGGAGCAGCGGATCCTGATGGCCGTGGGCGCCGACGAGGTTTACAGCCCTGAGCACGAGCAGGGAATAAACAAGGCCAGGGCCATCACCTACACCGGCGTGAAGGAGTACGTGCCCCTCCGTTCAGGCATTGAGCTGAGGATAACCGAGCCTTCACGGGACATGCTGAACAAACGCATCGGCGAGCTGGACATTCGAAGGATCTACGGGATCAACATCGCCTTCTTCGGCAAGAAGGTTCCCAGCGGATACGACTACAGGGTCCCCGTGCCCGACGACATCCTCGAGAAGGGGGACCTTCTCTGGCTCATCGGCAGCCGTGAGGATTTCGACAGGCTGGGCTGAGAACCTCAGACAAGCTTGTCCAGCATTCCGATGGAGGCCAGGACAGTCTCCCTCTCGCGGTTTATGCTGGTGAACAGCTTCAGGGCAGTGGTGGGAGAAGGGTGCTTCTTGCACAGGCTCTTCACGAACTGCGCCATTGTGTCCGGAAAAGCGCTGCTGTCCGTTAGCTGTTCCCTCAGGAAGAGGGTGTCGCCCGCTTCGTACTCCAGGGCGTACATCCATTCCTCCCTGCTCTTGAGCTTGGCCAGCAGCTCGGGGATGACCCCCTCGCACTGGGGCCACACCGGCCTGAGCGAGTCAAGCCACGAGTTCACCGACCCGAGGACCAGGGAAACCTCGGCTATCCCCAGGGGCGACAGGTCCCTTATGGTTCCTTCCCTGAACTCCGCCAGGCCGTCCCTTGTTTCGTCGCCCTTCAGGAAATCCACCAGCAGCCTGCCCATGAAGGTCCTGCCGGAGCCCCATCCCCTGGAGACCTTCCCTTCCCTGACGGGGATGAGAAGGGTGCCGGAGCGGTATCCCAGAGAGACCAGCCCGCTCTCGCCGGAACTGCGGAGGGAGTGCAGAAGCTGAAGAACCTCGCCCTGGCCGTTCTCAAGCTCGGTCAGGACCGGCTCCTCCCTTATGTACTTCATCAGCGAGGGCAGGCACCCTTCGTCGAGGAAGCGCACGGTCAGGGTGATCTCCCGTGGGTCCTTCTCCATCCAGTTGATGAAGGCCGCCGAGTCGAGACACTGGTTCCCCTGTATGTAGAAGGGGCGTCCCGCCTTGAGGATGAGCCTGGCCAGTACCCCGTCCTCGGATGAGACCTCCCAGTACCCGTCCCTTCGGAAGTCGCGGTTGTCCATGGCGCTGTCCAGCACCTTCCTCAGTTTGAGGAACTCAACCGGGATGCCACCGAAAAGGACCTCGGAATATGGAAGGAGCTTCATCCGCGAACTCACCTCACCAGAGTAGTGATCCTCGTAACGTCGGGCAATCCCTTTCCGGGAAGCCAGGACCAGTAGATCACCAGGGCTTTCCCCTTGATCAGGTCTTCGTCAAGCGGGCCCCATATCCTGCTGTCGCTGGAATGGTCCCTGTTGTCGCCCATCATGAACACATGCCCCTCGGGAACGACGTAGGCGGGGTCGCCCTGGCGGTCAAGGACCACGCTACGGGCCATGAGGTCGAAGGCCAGATCGGGCACCCTGCCCCTGAGCATTGGAAGGCAGGCGGGCCACTGGTCGTCAATGACGCTGGCGCTGAAACGGTCCTGGAACATTCCCTCCCACCTGGATGGAACGCCGTTCACGAAGAGGGTGTCGCCCATGACCTTGACCGTGTCGCCCGCAAGGGCCACGACCCTCTTGACGAAATCCGTGTCGGGTTTCGCCGGGTAGCGGAAAACTATGACCTCCCCGGGCTCGACCGGGCTGGTCCCGGGCATGAGAAGCCCGTGAACGCCTCCCCGGAAGCCATGAAGCAGGGGTCTTGCCCTGTCGGTCCAGGGTATGTACTGCCCCTTGGCCACCTTCAGGACCAGCAGGTGATCGCCCACCAGCAGTGTGCGCTCCATGCTGGGCGTGGGTATGCGGAAAGCCTCGATTATGTAGGGTCTGAGGCATCCGAAGAATATCATCAGCGCAAGCGCCACCTGCAGGAACCAGTTGTAGGTCTTCAGCGTTCTCTCGGTCATGCTTCCCCTTTCCGAACGCCCATAATGGGCAGAGAAACCCCTTCCGTCAACGGTTGACACCTCCGGGCCACGCGGCAATGTTGGTGCTCCGGTGTTCCGGGAACCATTGGAAGGGGTTTCCTTGGGTTTTTTCGACGAGTTTGCAGGCTTCAGGGCAGGGGGGATCCCCCTTGGAAGGATAGGCGGTTTCCTGATCCTGGCGGGCCTCTCATACCTTGCGGGAAAGCTTGTCTCGCTGCTGATGCGGAAAGTTTCCGGCAGAGGGGAGAACGTTCCGGCGGTCTTCCTCAGGAACGCTGCCAGACCCGTGGGAGTCGTGGCACTCTGGTCGGGGCTTTACTTCTCGCTGGGATTCCTGGGCATCTCACCCGGTCTCTCCGCCCTGGCCCTGAAACTGCTGATGTTCCTCATGCTCGCCGGCGTCGTCTGGACAATCTGGATCCTTCTCGACTCCATAGCGGCCAGGATGGCGTCGGTGGCCCTGTCCACCGATTCCAAACTGGACGACCAGATGGTCCCGGTGCTGAGGAAGCTGGCCAAGATAGCGGTGGGCGCCCTGGGGGCGGCCTTCTTCCTGCAGATGCTGGGTTACCCTGTGAGCGGAATAATCGCCGGGCTCGGCATCGGAGGGCTGGCGGTGGCCCTGGCGGCGCAGGACAGCCTCAGCGGGTTCTTCAGTTCCGTGGTGCTGTTCATGGACAGGCCGTTCGTGGTGGGGGACTTCGTACAGATCGGGGGAACCACAGGCACGGTGGAGGAGATCGGCTTCCGGTCCACCCGGATAAGGACGCTGGGAAGGACTCTTGTTTCCATCCCCAACAAGGAGGTGGTGGACTCCACCATAGACAACCTTTCCAGAAGGCCCATGCGGCGCACCGAGATCACCGTGGGAGTCACCTACGGGGCCACCGCCTCCATGATGAGGGCGCTTCTCGACGACCTGAGGGGACTTCTGTCAAGCAACCCGGCGGTTGACGGCGAGACCGTAACGGTGTTCTTCACCGAGTTCGGCCCCTACTCCCTGAACGTGGAGATGAAGTTCTTCATAAGGACAACGGAGTTCGTGGAATGGCTGAGGCTGAGGGAAGAGATAAACCTTTCGGTCATGGGGGCGGTTCAGGCCAGGGGCATGAGCTTCGCCTTCCCCACCCAGACCATCCACATGGGGCGCTGACCATGGAAGGCCACAGGGACAGGCTTCGCAGCAGGTTCCTGCAGGCAGGGATAAAGGGGTTCAACGGCAGGGAGGCCCTTGAGCTGCTTCTAACCTACGCCCAGCCCAGAAAGGACACCAGGCAGCTCTCGACTGACCTGATGGACAGATTCGGGAACCTCGGGAACGTTCTCAGGCAGTCGCCGGACAACCTTCGGACCGTGAAGGGCCTGGGACCCTCCGCAGCGGTCCTGCTTTCCCTGGTCAACTCCCTGGCGGCGGCATCCCTGGCGCCGGAATGCGGAAAGCTCCGGATCACAGGGCCGGAGGTGGTGAGGGACTACCTGCAGAGCCGCCTGGGAAGACAGAGGAAGGAGAGGTTCTGCGCCTTCCTTCTGGACCAGGACAACGTGCTCCTCTCCGAGACCGATCTGGAGTTCGGAACCGTGGACAGGGCAACGGTCCACCCGAGGAACCTTGTGGAGAAGGTCATCGCCCACAACGCCACGGGCGTGATACTTGTCCACAACCATCCCGGGGGAAGGCTCGAGGCGAGCCCCCAGGACCTTTCTCTCACCAGGGCCCTGACCAGGCTGGGCGATGAACTCGGGTTCAGGGTGCTGGACCACTTCATAGTCACCGATTCGGGGGTGGAGAGCCTCAGGGAGCGGGGGCTTCTCTGAACTCCATGAGAATGCCCGAGGCATGCCCCAGTGCCAGCGATCCATCACCGCACAGAGCCCCGGCGGAACAGCCGGACGGCAGCAGGACAGGCTCCCCGGGTCCGTAGAGCGCCGACGGGCTGAACAGGGCCGCCACAAGAACCAGTCCGCCGCACCCCGAGAGGCCCTTGGGCCCCTCCAGAAACGGATCCACGGGAACTCGCGTCCAGTCCCGGCCCGCCTCCCCCGGGTTCTCCCATCTGCACACCCCTCCCCGGGCACAGGCTATCCCCACAATGTCGGGAAATCCCGGCCGGCTCCCTTCCACCACTGTCACATCCTTCACACCGTCTTCGAGGACCCCGATACGGCTTTCCCCGGGGCTCCCGCCATCGTTGAGGATCAGATGAACACCGCTGCCGCAGCATGCCACAATAATGTCCTGATCCCCGTCGCCGTCGGCGTCCGCCGAGGCAATTCCCCTGGCTCCCGGCAGACGGGCAAGGGTAAGCACCCGCCCTTCCAGCAGCAGGACCACCTTGCCGGAATCAATGAGACACACCGCCAGTTCAGGCGTTCCATCGCCGGTCCAGTCCACCGGGACCGCCGAGACCGGCCCGCCTGGCAGCTCCAGCTCCACAAGCTTCTCTGTGGGGTATCCGGTCACCAGCCTGCCCGAGCCCCTGTCGCAGATCACGGGCAGACCCATGTGAACGGCGATACCCCTGGGCTCGGTGAAGCTGCAGGGGTATTCCGTCAGGCTCCACCTCCACCGGTCCACAAGGAACACGCCGGGAGGATCAACGCATGAGACCACCCAGTTGTGGTCACCAAGCGCTGCGATCCCCACAGGAACCCCCTCAAGCCTCATGGCAAGGTCAGCCCCGGACAGGACCGCCGCTGCCACGCCTGCGAGAAGAGCAAGGAATCCGTTTATGGTTCCGGCCTCCTGAAATCCATGACCCCGGAGAGGGAGATGACCTTCCGAACGGTGTTGGCCAGCCATAGAAGGGTGTACAGGGCCAGCGCCAGCGAAAGCCCCGAAACCCCCCGAACGGTAAGCCTTGAAAGAAGCGCGGCCGCCAGCGCAAGGTTCACCCAGGGGTGCACCAGAAGGGAAAGAAGGTGCTCGACCCTTCCCGATCCGGGATGCCTCACGAAGAGCCTCTCGAGTGCTGCCTTCTCCTCCGGTGAACCCTCTGAGCCGGAATGGTTTGAAAAACTCTCGAGAAGGGTCTCCACCGCGCAGAACCGGGCGGTCAGCCAGAGCCCGGCCACCACGGCCCCCGCCGCGGCCGCCGGCCAGCCGGCGCCCGAAATGCAGGCGCCGACCCCCCAGGAGATGTGGAACAGGCTTCTGGCTCCCACGTCCCCAAGCTTGTCTATGAACTCCCCCTTCGCCCTCCGGCAGCTCCCGGTGAAACGGGCCACCTCGCCGTCGCAGGCATCCAGGATGAACGAGAGCTGGAGCAGAAGCGCTGCCGGCAGCGGCCTGAACCCGAAAAGGGCTGCTCCCGCGCAGGCTGTGATCCCCTTGATCACCGACACCGCATCCGCTCCCATGCCCAGCGCCAGGAACAGCCTGGTGAGATGGATGCTCACGGGCCTCACCACAAGCCTCCTGTAGAGGCACAGGTCCAGTCCTGCGGGCTGGCAGGCACGCCTGAGTTCAGCTATGGAGGTCATCGGCCCACCCCGGGCAGCCTGACATGGGTCACCAGCACCGCTCCGGGAAGAAGGTTCAGCGGCCAGAGAAGGATGGATACGGCGAGGAACGCCGAGTGAGCCATCCATCTCAGTACTTTCACGTGCTCCGCCAGGTATGCCGCCGACCGCAGCTGCTGTACCATCCCCCTTCCCCTCTCCTCCACGGAGGCATCCGGCCGGTGATGCAGCACCGGAGCCCTGAGCGAGGCCACCTCCCTCTTTGGGCCGTACCTCCACCTGCCCCTTCCGGTGAGGTGACCCATGACCATCCTGTGGAGCCGGTTCGGGGCGGCGCAGATTATCACCACGCTGCCCCCCGGCGCTGTGACCCTCAGCGACTCGCCCACAGCCGCATGAAGATCCTCATCGGAGAGAAGATCGAACACCCCGGTGCTGTAAACCAGATCGAAGGCCCCGTCGGGGAACGGAAGGCACTGGACCCTGGCGGCGGCCACCTCCGGCGAGCGCTTCCGGGCATGGGCGAGGCCTTCCAGCGAGAGATCCACCCCCACCACCCGGCTGCATTTCCTTCCAACCATGCCCATTACCGTCCCGGTTCCGCAGCCGGCCTCGAGGACCACGCTTTCCCTGCTGAGCTTTCCGGAGCGACGGAGCTCGCCGAAAACAAGCCTTTTCAACTCCCCCCAGCGGGACAGGAACTCACCCACCCCGTGGATCGGGCCGGATACGGAAAGGTCCCGCCAGACACTGTCCCAGGGGTTAGCGTAACTCACGGACGGAACACCTGACCCTCTCCAGGTCCGAAGGAGTGTCTATCTCGTCCCATTGCGGCCCGTTGACCATAACGGCCCTCACCAGGCACTCCCCTGCCAGGAGGGTCACCGCATCGTCAAGGGCCGCGTTCCCGCCGGAGAGATCAAGGGCCCTCCCACAGCACCGCCGGAGGGCCGGCAGGCACGATTCCCTGAAGAGGAACATGCCCATGGATTCGCCGGAACACTGCTCCGGCGGAATGCCCTTGGACAGCTTGAGAAGAACGCCATCGGCAACCGCCGCCTTCATAGCCTCGGGGTCGGCGGGACCGGGCTGCACCGGCACCACCGCGTCGCCCGGGGCGGAAAGGGCGGCTTCGGCCAGCGCCGGCTCCCAGACAAGGTCACCATGGACCACGATGGACCCGCCGGACGGAAAGCATGACATGAAAGATCCCAGGGTTCCCGGCGCCCCCGGAAAGCGCGACTTCACCGGCCTGCCCCCCAGCCGCAGGGTCTCGCGGAGAACCGGCTCGCGGCCCCAGACCACCGACACCCTGCCGGCGCACGCTCCCAGACCGGCGAAATTCTCGAAATGCCTCTGCAGAAGGCTCTTCCCCCCCACCCTCAGGCACGCCTTCTCCACCCCCCCCATTCTCGTTCCGGCTCCCGCCGCAAGGATGATAGGGGACGGACTTAGATAAATTAGTTTACTGCTATAACTCATTGTTCTGTAACTACTTCATGAACGCAACCACGGAACGGTGCCACAAAGGGGAACTCCCGGGAATGACAATACGGGACCCTGTATGTGAAAGTCAATTCACGAATGGAACACGCGTTCTTAACAGAACAAGTGGATCTTCATCGCATGAGGGGAGAAGAGAATGCCTGCAGTGGGACAGAGCGTGCGGCATGGAACCGGGCTTGAGGAGCGGGCCTTCCCGGATGTGGAGGTGCCGCTTCCGGTATCGCCTCTTTCAGTTCGCAGAGGGAAGCCTGTGAGGAGCTTCTACGGGAAGTTCTCCGGAAGGACAGTATGGGCCGGGGCTTTCAGGGATCGCAGCAGCCTGTTCCAGAACATCAGGCTTGAGACCATCCTGGAAGCACGGCTTCCCTACTTCCTGTACACAATCCGTGAAGGCCACCTCTATAGTTCATGCGCTCCGTTCCCTTTTCCCCTGGACCTGCTGCAGAGCTTCGGTCCGCCGGGGGAACTCACCATTCTCTCCACAGGTTCGATCTTGGCCACCCTGAGGCTGGCCTGGGTGGACAGCGCCGGTGTGGACCAACTGCTAAGACGGGATCCTGAGTTCTCGGCTTCCCTGCTGGCGAGGATCGAAAGACATGAAGCGGGGGTCAGCGCAGGCTCTTCTCCAGGGATCGTCTGAGAAGCTTGAAAAGAGCCATCCAGGGCTTCCCTGGAAGAACGAACTCTCCGGGTGGCACAGCTCCCGACAAAGCCGGTCTTCCGGGCCCGAAAGCGCTTCCCGGAAGCCTTCGTACGGCGCTGTAGCGAAGTCTTGCAAGGTTGACCCCTGCTGTGTCGCCCCACTTCCTTCCCATGAGGAAGGCCCGTGTCATGGAGACGGGCGAAGACCAGGGCAGGTATGGGAACAGGCTTATGGAGACCCTGAGACCCGCTCGCGCGGCACGACCAACGGCCAGTTCCGTTTCCGCTGTGTCGAAGTTCTTCCCGAGGGCCAGCATGTCGGCATCTGTCCCTCCATCCGGACTGAAACTGACCGCTGTGCAGCCCGATGCCCTGGCGAGCCTGGCGTAGCTGCTGGAGAAACCCACGGGCGAATGGTAGGCCTCCCAGGTCACCCCGGTTCCGGCCATTGCTTCCGCCACCTCCTCGCCTCTTCCCGGGCTGTGGTTCAGAACCGGCGCGCAGAGGAAGATGTGGCCGGCGCCTCTTGAGGCAAGGGCCAGGGCTTCACGCCTTATCTCATTCGGGGCCTTGTCGATCCTGGCCAGCCCTGAAAGCGCCGGATAGACGCAGTAGGAACATTCCAGGTCGCAGCCTCTTGTCACTTCGATCCCCACGGAGAGATTGCCCTGAAAGGGAAGGTACGGACCAAGGTCCAGCAGGTCCCACCTGGGAGAGGGGAGAAACTTCTCATAGTGACCTACCGTGCCGGTGTCTATCATCGGTGCCGCCTGCAGGATATGCCGGTGGAAAAGGCTGTAGCCAGCCCCGCCGGCAACCATCCTGACACCGGGGTGCGTCGCCTTGACGATGCCAACCTGGTCGAGGAAAGCCGGGATGAAGCTGAAAGGATCAAAGGGGTCCGTGGTGTCGGCGTTTCGAAGTGAAAGAAACACAGCATCGGGACGATGGGCCCTGATCGTATGTTCAAGGAACTTCAGCGGGTCGGGAACCACGTTGAGGTCCGCAAGCAGAAGCTCGTCACCATCCAGCGTGGCAGCAAGGGTGAGAAGGCCAAGAGGAACCACCGGATGCTGGCTCCTTCCAAGCCATGACTGGACAAGAAGCGTTTTCAGGGCAGCCTCTCATAGAGGGCGGCCATCATTCGCACCTCGTGGACCGACCCTCCGCTCTGGAAGAGCCTGGATGGCCAGTGCCGCGTGAGAAGAACGAAACCGGCTTCCCTGAAAACGCGGTCCCATTCCTGAAAGGACAGGTGGAACTCGTCATTGCCGGCCTGAAAACGAATGGCTTTCGCCATGGATTCCGCGGGAGTCGGAGCCGTGAACGCCCAATCCTCGAGGAGCATGAACCGGCCCATCGGCTCCAGCACCCTTCCGGCCTCACGAAGAGCCCTCTCAAGCTCACCCTCCGCGAGGTGATGAAGGACTGCCATTGCCAGTACCGTGTCGAACACCCCGTCGCTGAACGGCAAATGGACAGGATCGGCGCACATGACTGTTGACGCAGGTGCGTTAACTCTGGCAACCGGCAGGAAACCCCACGTCACATCCGTACACACCAGAAGATCTGCGTCCAGCCTCCCGGATACCAGGGCGGGACCGCATCCAAGTTCGAGGACCCTCCTTCCTCCGGAGATGAGCCCCACCACCCGATCATCAGCCGGGGAAGGGATCCTTCCGGCCGTGTATGCCCCGGCCCTCTCGTTGTCCCATCCCTTCACCCGGACTCCCCGCCATGCCCGATGGACTGAGCAAGGGGCGTGTCCGCCCTTCTACAGAGCTTTTCGAACAATGAGGCCAGGAACTCCCGCGAGGGTGTCCGCACGTTCGGCGGCAGGTTCTCCTGAATTGTGCGGGAGAACGCCCGCAGGAGCCTGATGGTCCAGGTGCAGTTCCTGGGATCAGGACCAATGCCGGAAGGCGAGAGATGCAGCGCATCCCAGGTGCAGCCGCCGCCGCAGACGCCAATAGCGGCACACCCGGCACATGAGGGGTAGTTAACAGGATTTTTGCCGCCCCAGTCAACGATCTCCTTTGTGTTAACACAACTGCTCACCGAACCGTCCGGGCGGAAGACGAGCTTCCCACCCTGGGCCGAGCAGTCCCGGTGCCTGAACTCACCAGTAACCACAGGAAGAAGCCTTCTTGCCACCTGGTCCACGAACACCCCGCTCTCAAGACTGAAGCGGTAGGCGCCCTCAATCATCGAAGCGTACTGGTCTGCGGTTATGGGATCGAAACCCACCGGAGTGTAGTGCTGAATGTTCAGGCCGAAGCTCACCGGGCCGAACCGCTCATGGAGCCCGTAGAGACAGTCCGGGAATGCCTTGTAGTTGTGGGAGCCGGTGACCATGGACACTCCAGCGGGAAGGCCCACCTCCATGGCCAGGTCCAATGCCCGTGCTGCGCCCTTCCAGGAAGCTCCCCTGAACGTTCCATGCTGTTCCTCGAAGCCGTCCATGGACACAACAAGCGCGGTGCCGCTTTCCTTCAGGCGCACCGCCGTGCCCTTGTCCAGAAGAGTACCGTTCGTGAAAAGAACCGCCTGGCCGCCCCATCCGTCAATCAGGGCGCCGACCGCCTCAGGATGCAGCAGCGGCTCTCCCCCCGTTACAAGAAGGAGCATTCCTGGGGCCGAGCGGGAAAGGACCGCACTGACCGTGCGGTGATCCATGTCGCCGCTGAATCCGCCGGTTATCCTGGCGCTGCAGTAAGTGCAGGAAAGATTGCATCTGCCGGTGACCACCGCCTGTACGGCCCTGAGCTTCGGTGGAGGCATCGGCGGGGGTTCGAAAGGGCCTGATGCGGGAGGACTTTCACCGAAGAAGAACTCGATGGAGAATGGATTCACAAAACAGCCCTCTCTCAGGAGCCGCCAGCCCCGGTCACCCATTCAGCTCACCTCCAAGCATCCCTTCCGGTTGCGGCATCCTTTCCCGCGCCAGAACACCTGCAGGAAGGAACCCGCGAAGCTCTTCCACGGTCAGGGTTCCGGGAGCGCGGTCCGGCGGCAGTGAATCGAGCATTTCACCGAGGATCCATTCAAGCAGGGCCCTTTCGAACTCGCACCGTTCGCTTCGAGCCGCACAAAGGCTTCCCGTTGAAGAGAGGATGTCGTAGAGGCACCCGCCGCCGCACAAGGCGATGCATGGACATGAAAGGCACTCCTTCCTGAAGACGGGAACGAGCCGGCTGAAGCCTTCAAGAAGAGGAAGCAGCTCTTCAATCGAGCGGGCGCAATGGAGCCCAGCGGCAGCCATGCAATCGCAGGGACTCACTGCCCCACCGGGGGCGAGAACGAGCCTTCCCCCCCTCGAGGGGCAGTCACGCAGCCTGGGAGACGAGGTGGCAAGAGGCCGAAGCCTCCGGAAAAGCTGCTCAACGTACATTCCCTTGCGAAGAGCATCCGACAGACATCCTGTAACCGCGTTGAAAACGTCCCGCCATGGGGCTTCGAAGGGGTTGGCCGATTCCCCGGGTTTCGGGTGCATCCAGAGGTTCAGACCCATGTCGTCGGGTTTCAGGGTATCCATCAAAAGGGAGAAATCCTCCCTGACGCTGTTAGCGTTTCCCCTGGTGACAGTCACACTGATACCCACCCGGCAGCCCGCACTCCTGAAGGCATGGAAGGTGTCAAGGGCGAGCTTGTGGGAGTTGCCGCCCGGAAGGGGTCTGAGGGTGTTGTGCACCTCTTCGGCCCCGTCCATGCTGATTATGACGAAGCAATCCCTCTCAGCAAGAAGTCCGGCGAGTTCGCCGGGAACATTCCAGCCTCCGGTGGCGAGACAGAGGTTGTGCTCACTGCGGGCTTTGCCGGCGATCCTCATCACAAGCTCCGGCTCCAGAAGCGGCTCACCGCCGTAGATCAGGATGTCCGCGGGACCGGGGGCCACGGAGGAAAACATCCTCAGGCCTTCGTCCACCTCGGCGGGCGTCATCGTGCCCATGGAGGCTGGTACAAAGCAGTAGCCGCACCGGCGGGGGCACCTCCCGGTGACGAAGAACGTGGCCATGGTTACTCCGGCGGAAACGCAGAAGTCCCTGTACTTCCCCAACAGCTCTTCAGGATCGAATGGCATCGAGTCTTGCGGAGGCTCGCTGATCTGCAGGGTAAGGGCATTGAACACGGCCCTCCTGCCGCCCGGGGATGTTACCTGGTGCAGAAAGATACTGCTATTCAAGGGGTTGCCCTATCATTGTGCAGAGGTAGCCGGAGTGGATGAACCGGTCTCCCGAATCGCCGGAAAGGGCCAGCGCAGGGGGAGGGGCACCCCTGAGGTGGAAGCAGTACTGGTCGGGCATGGAAAGCCCTGTGTAATACCTCCTTCCCGCGCAGCCGCCAAGACAGACCTCTCTCCACGGGCACCCGTGACACTCCTGCGGTGCCGGAACCCCGTGGCAGAGCTTGCCGCATGCGGTCAGAAGCTCCGGCGACCGCATCACCTGCTCAATGGTGATCCCTGTAGTACCCCAGTAAACACAGGGCAGCACCTGGCCTGACGGGGAAACCCGGAACCCGTGAACTCCGCACGGCGATCCGGCCCCCGACCCTGATCGGCCGTGGTACGCCATGGCCGCATTCACAACTGGTTCCGAACAGGAGACCACCGAGGTCTCGTGGAACAGAACGTTCACGGCGTTCCAGAACTCATCGTAGGAAGGGCTCAGCGTCCTGTCGAAAACCGGCTTGTAAACGTTCACCCTGAGAGGGATTGACAACTCCCGGGCCAATCGGCACATCTCCCTGACATGGCCCGCATTCCCCTTCATGAGACACATCGCCAGAGAAACCGTCACTCCCAGCTCCCTGCAGCGCTGCAACCCCTCCATCACCATGCGGAACGCCCCCGGTGCCCTGACCCCGTCGTGGAGTTCCGGTGAAGGATAGTCCAGCGACAGGTCAACATCGTGCAATCGGGACAGCAATTCCACCGGCAGTGCGTGAAGGCTTGGACCCGCGGTGGTGAGCGCCAGTGGAATTCCCCTGTCAAGGATGGCGGTCACCACCCGGATGAAATCCGGGTGCATGCACGCTTCGCCTGTTCCAAGGTTGATCGCGGAAACAGGAAAGCCTTCGACGAAGCTCATCAGCCGGGAGAAGTCAAGGTGAACAGGGTTCCTGCCGGCACCGGAGTAGCAGTGGGAGCAGGAGAAGGGGCAGGCGGATGTGAGCCCGACGCCGATTGAATAGCCTATCATCGCACCCCCAGATGTTTAATGGCGGATTGGAAAGAGTCGCTAATATAGCGGGCCGGGTCGGGGGGGAGGTCGAACAGGTCCACCACCAGAGGTCCCGGGTAGCGGATATGGTCAAGCGCGGGCATCAGTTCCCCCCAGGGGAAGTCGCCCTCCCCGGGAAGCAGGTGGGTATGGTTCCTGCGGCGGACATCCTCGACATGGACGTGAAGCAGCCTTCCACAAGCCAGGGAGCAGGCCGGTCCGGGCGTCAGCCCATCGAGAAATGCGTGGCCGAAGTCCAGGTTGAGGCCTGCCCGGGGCCCGAGCATCTGCGCCAGCTCAAGAAACACAGCCAGGTTCGAAAGGGCGGTGCCGGGCTCAGGCTCCCAGGCGGGCCTGACACCTGCCGGCAGCCTGTCAAGCGTCCAGTGGCATTCAGCGATGAACTCCGAGGCGGCCGTCCCGGCGGGCGATCCCAGGACCAGCACTGATGCGCCGATCTCACCGGCCTTTTCCATGGCCAGGGAGATGGACCTTTTACGCTGGCCCGGGTCATCCTTCTTGCCGTGATAGCTCACCGCGGAGATGCCGAGGCCGAACAGGTCACCCCTGTAGTCTTCCGCTTCGGGGTGCTCCATGCAGAACTCGACCAGTGCATATCCAGCGGCGGCTATGGTCTCAAGGGCAGCGTCCAGGGGCATTCCCCTCATTCCGGAGGTTCGAAAGCCCAGCCTGTGCCGAACCTTCATGGGCGGCCCGGTGCTGAGCGGCCTTTCACCGCCAGGTCCGCTGCCGGTCAGGTCCGGGCGCTTCACGAACCCTCCTCAGGGTGAAGGAGTGCCGGTCCGGGAGACAGGGAGCACGGGATGCACCTGAAGGGGTAGCCCAGCCCGCCTCTGCCCTGCATTCCCTCAGGCAGCAGGTTGTTGACGTTCAGAAGCCTTCCCGTCTCCTCGGAAAGCCCTGGCGGCCACCAGCCGTGCTGGGCCATCAGAGTGCCTCGGGGAACCGTATCGGTGACATACACCACCCTTCCACAGCTGCCCCATGGGGACGACAGAGTCACCCACTCCCCGTGGCTCACCCCGCAGACCCGGGCGTCCGCAGGGTTGACCTCCACGAGAGGAAGCGGGTTTCTCTTCAGAAGGCTCTGTACGTTCCGGTGCTCAGAGTGGAAGAAGAAGGGGGACCTGGCGCCGGTGGTTAGGACAAGGGGATGCCCGGGGTCCAATGGAGGGGGAGGCACATACCATGGCGCTGGAAGCAGGCCGGCTTCCTTCATGAGAAGCGGCTGAAGCTCTATCATTCCGGAAGGGGTGGCAAAGCCCGGCGAGCCGTCCTGTCTCAGCAATCCCTTCTCGAACTTCCTGTACCGGGTTCCCGGCATGATCCAGCCACGGTCGGACAACTGGCGCCAGGTGATCCCGGCCGGGGCCAGCACATGGTCGAACCACCCCTCCACAGTACCCCACGGAAAGAACCCGGGGGCTATCCTTCTGCCGAAATCCAGAACGATCTCCATGTCGCTGCGCGCTTCTCCCGGGGGCTCCACGGCCTTGTTCACCGCAGCCAGCTGATACCACCAGTTGCGGATCCCGTTCCGCTCCGGGTAGCAGGCCACAGGAAGGAAGACCGTTCCGAAAAGGTCTGCGGTGGGGGTCATGAACAGGTCGCAGACCACCACCTCGCCTATGGAGGAAAGAAGCCGGGCAGCCCTGTCCGGGGCGGCAAACCCGTTCACCACTGTTCCTGAGCCCTGTATCCACGCGCACTCAATGGTTCTTCCGGCTTCCATCTCGTCAAGCAGCACATCCGAACTGGCATAGGGATAGCCGACGGTGGTCATGGGGTACTTCGACGCTCCGGTCTTCCCTGGAGGAGGTTCAACCCCTCCCCTTCTGGGTATATGGAAGGGATCGGTGGTCATCACGCAGCCGCCCGGAATGTCCAGGTTCCCGGAAAGGACAACCAGGGAGGCCAGCGCATGGGCCGTCCCGATGGCCGAAGCGCTCATGTCAACCGAAACGCCCCAGTGAAGCGCGGCGGGGGAGGCGTTCAGCCAGAGGTCTGCTCCCCGGGCGATCACATCCGGGTCCACACCGCACTCCCGTCCCGCCGTGACCGCATCCCACCCGGCGGCACACGAGAATACATCGCCGCAGCCCTCTACCCATCTTCCTGCAAAGTCCCTGTTCCAGCAGCCGGTCCTCTCCATCCTGTTCAGGAATGCCAGCGCCAGGGCTCCGTCGGTTCCCGGTCTCAGCCCGATGTGAACCCGGGCCTGCCGGGCAAGCCAGGTCTTCCTCGGGTCAACCACCACCAGCTCGGTCCCCATCCTCATGCAGTCAACAATCCACTTGCCCAGAAAACCGTCGGGGTTGGAAACGATGGGATTGGAGCCCCAGATGAGGATGCACCGGGGAAGCTTCCATGAAGGCTCCCGGTAGCGGTCAGGGAAGTACTGCGAGCAGTCAGCGGTGAACCAGCCGCCGAAGAGTGACGCGCATACGCTCATGCGGGGCATCAAGCACGCGGAGCCTGACCCCGGGCCAAGTGCGTAGTACTCCGGACTGCCGAAACCGAAGGAAAGCCTGGACAGCCATGGGCCGATATCCCTGCCGGTGCCCTTCATGAACAGCACGGAACAGGCTCCGGACCTGTCACGGGCCGCGAGGAACGATCCTGCGGCCCTGTCAAGGGCTTCATCCCAGGTCGTTCTGCGCCATTCCCCGCTTCGAGAGCGCACCATCGGGTGAAGAACCCTGTTCGGATCGTACAGGGTGCCGGTGACCGCGAGGCCTCTGCGGCACATGTAGCCCCGGTTGTAGGGGTTGTCCGGGTCTCCCCTGACCCCGGTCACCCTGCCCCGGGTCACCTCAAGACAGGCACCGCAGCCGCAATGACAACCGGGCGGGGTGGTGCAGACGGTTCTGACTTCACTCACTGGGTCACGCTCCGATGTGGTTCATCCAGGGCCGGAATGAACCACCGGCCATGCACGGCAACAGCCGCATCATTGCGCAAAAGGCATGACACGGAGTTATCATAGCCCCATGAAACAGAAGAATCCAGCGATCTTCATCCTCGCCGTCACTGCGGTGCAACTGCTGTTCTACATGTACTCCGCATACATCTCGAAGGAGCCACGGTACGGGTTCAATCAGCTGAGGCACATCGAGCCGGTCACCGTTGCCGCATTGCTGGCGGTGGCGGCGGCATCCCTGGTGCTGGCCCGGCGGCTGGGCTTGCGGCTCCCGGGAACGGAACCGGTCCGTCCGGCAAAGGCCGCGTTCCATGCCGGAGCAGTGGCCCTTGTCTTCATTCCCGTCTTCCTGCTCCTTCGAAACGGGTTCGTCAACGATGACGGACTGGACTACACCTTCAACATGCTGGCAGGCATCAGGGACGTGGGGCTTGACGAGATGCTTACCATGGTAACCGTCAACTCCCTCTGGAGGGCTCTGGGAGAAGCCTCCGGCCACACGCCTTTTGACGCGTACGCATTCTTCTCGGCGGGAATGGGGTTCGTCTTCATGTTCTTCGCCGTACTCCTGGCGTGGAGGGAGACGGGCAGGAGATGGCCCGTCATGGTTCTGCTGCTGGTCTCAGGCGGGTTCATGCAGGTGTTCTTCGGCGACGTAGAGAACTACGCCGGGGTCATGGCCCTGTGCATGGCCTACATCTGGTCAGCCCGGGAGTTCCTGGAGGAGAGGGTCAGTATACTGCTTCCCGGCATGCTGCTTGTGCTGTCGGCATGCATGCATCTCCTTGCGTTGTGCCTGCTCCCGGCCCACCTGCTTCTCTGCTGCACAGCCTGGAGAAGGGGGCCGAAGTGGCTTGTTCCCGTCTCGGCGGCACTGATGGCGGTCACGTTCCTTCTCGTTCTTCTTCTGGCGGCCGGCGAGGGGATGGATCTCAGGAACATTCACAACAGCCACATCATGGGTTCAGGAACCGGAGTTACAACCATCCACATGCTTGCCGCCCCTTCCGTGACCTACTACAACGCGGTGACAAGCGTTCTGTTCCTTCTGTTCCCGTTCTGGTGGGTTCCCGTGCTCCTGGCTCTGACCGGGAACATGAGGAACGACGGGTTCAACCGGTTCCTGACAGCCGCCTCGTTGGGGTTCCTGGCGCTGGCCTACATATGGAGGCTCAACCTGAGGCCGTACTTTGACTGGAACCTGGTGGCGATCACGGCGGTGCCCGCCTCCGTACTGACCTGGAGGAACCTGTTTCTCATGCGACGGGATGCGCTTCTTTCGAAAGCGGTGCTGTTCATGGTGGTCACCGGAGGCCTTCACTCGTACTCATGGATCGCAGCGAATCACGGAATGACCTCCATGCCCAGGATGGAAGTGATGCAGGGCATCATGGATCGCAGTACCAGCGATGGTAACGTGATCCCGGAGCATTTGTGGGCGCTGATCCCCAATCCCCCCACAGCGGAGTAGGAACCTCAGAAGACCGCGTAGATGAACGGGGCCAGGGCCGAACCCTGGGCGGCCACCAGAACCAGCCCCAGAAGAAGAAGAACAATTATGATCGGGGCAAGCCAGTACTTCCTGCGGGCAGCAATGAAACCCCAGATATCAGACAGTTTTCCCATCGCCGACCCCTTTCTCTTCAGTAGGGTTTGTCGGGCCTGGAACACGGCCCGTTGCGTTCGACGCCGACCCAGAACGTACCGGATGTCCCTGAACGTACCTTCAGCGGGTCCTTGCCCAGAACCCTCATCAGCAGTGCTGCGGGAGTGATCACCAGAAGGAAGAACACAGTGAGCAGCACATTCGTCACGATAAAGCCCATTACTGCCGCAAGCTTCATCCAGAACCACTCCA
Source organism: uncultured bacterium (assembly GCA_964541235.1). Classification (GTDB taxonomy): domain Bacteria; phylum Fermentibacterota; class Fermentibacteria; order Fermentibacterales; family JCC-6; genus UBA6080. Next base: position 106,939 of record CAZIPI010000003.1, read on the forward strand.
CCGGGGCCAGGAGCCCCGGCACCAACAGGGCCGCAGCAGTGAAAAGCAACGCCGGCACCGCGGTGATTGGCCACCAGGCTCGCCCCAGAAGAAACCCTGCGATGGAGAAGACACCAAGTGCGCCAGCCATCACAAGCCCGAACTTTCGCAGCCCCGGGTCAGTCCAGTTCATGCATCTCTCTCCAATCGGTCTTCTCAACAAGCGGGGGCTGCCCTTCCTTGTACAGGATGCAGTTCTCGAGCACGAGTACGTCCATCTCGGTTCTCATGAAACACAGGTATGCATCCTGCGGTGTGCATACGATGGGCTCGCCCCGGACGTTGAAGCTGGTGTTTATCACCACTGCGCACCCGGTCTTCTCCCTGAAACGCTCTATCAGGCCGTGGTAGCGGGGATTGTCTTCGCTTGAGACCGTCTGGATCCTGGCTGAGTTGTTCACATGGGTGACAGCCGGAAGGTCCGAACGGGGAACCTTGAGCATATCCAGCCCCTCCAGCCTGCCCTCTTCTTCGGACAGCTCCCGAAGCCTCTCCTCCCGGACGGGCACCGTGAGAAGCATATAGGGGCTGGAACCCGTTATATCGAAGTACTCGGGGGCGTGCTCAAGAAGGACGGACGGGGCGAAGGGGCGAAAACCCTCGCGGTACTTGATCTTCAGGTTCATGGTCCTCTGCATGGCCGGGGAACGTGCGTCACCGAGGATGGACCGGTTTCCCAGAGCCCTGGGACCGAACTCCATCCTGCCGCCGAACCAGCCCACCACCTTCTCATGGGCTATGGCTTCTGAGACAGTGTCGAAAAGCCGCTCATCCGGGAGCTTCTCATGGGGGTAGCCCTGTCTGAGAAGCCAGGACTCGATGGCTTCCGTTGACCACCGGGGCCCAAGCTGGCTTCCCTTCTGGGAATCCCTGGTCCCGTGGGCATTCCTGGGGCTTCCATGCACCTGGTACCATGTGAAGAGGGCTGCCCCGAGGGCTCCCCCGGCATCTCCGGCGGCTGGTTGTATCCACATTCCATCGAAGATCCCCTGGCGGAGTATCTTCCCGTTGGCCACACAGTTCAGCGCCACTCCGCCCGCCAGGCAGAGCTTCCCGAGACCGGTCTCGCTTCTCACGTGCCTGGCCATTCGGAGCACTATCTCTTCCGTGACCGCCTGGATGGACGCGGCCATGTCCATGTCCAGCCTTCTGACCGGGGTTTCGGGCTTCCGGGGGGGGCTCTTGAAGAGGCGGTCGAAGCGGCGTGAGGTCATGGTCAGCCCCTGGCAGTAGTTGAAGAAGGCCATGTCGAGCCTGAAACTGCCGTCGGGCTTCAGGTCAACGATGTTGTCAAGGATAAGGTCACGGTAGATCGGCCTTCCGTAAGGCGCAAGACCCATGAGCTTGTACTCGCCGGAGTTGACCCTGAAACCGGTGTAGTAGGTGAAAGCGCTGTAGAGAAGCCCCAGGCTGTGAGGAAAGCGCAGCTCCTTCATGAGCTCGATCCGGTTCCCCAGCCCCACCCCCCATGAGCCTGTCGCCCACTCCCCCACCCCGTCCAGTGTCAGGATGGCGGCGTCCTGGAACGGCGACGGGAAAAAGGCGCTGGCGGCATGGGACTGGTGGTGTTCGGGAAAGAACACCCTTCCGTCCCATGACAGGTTCCTGCGGATCTCATCCCCCATCCATAGCTTCTTCTTGAGCCAGACCGGCATCGCCTTCAGGAACGAGGGCAGCCCTGCGGGGGCGAAGGTCAGATAGGTCTCCAGAAGCCTTTCGAACGTGAGAAAAGGTTTGTCATAGAAGGCAACGGCGTCCAGGTCTGAGGATTTTATTCCCCCTGCTGAGAGGCAGTATGACACCGCATTGGCGGGGAAACCGCTGTCATGCTTCTTCCTGGTGAACCGTTCTTCCTGGGCGGCGGCCAGTATCTCGCCGTCCCGCACGAGACAAGCCGCGGAATCATGATAGAAGGCCGAGATGCCCAGTACGTTCATTCCACTCTCCCTGCTGCCTCAAACACCTTACAGGTTCGCCCATGCCTGTTTCAGGCCGGGGTCGTCGGTGTGCCACTTTCCGCGGGGGTCCCTTCCGAGCCTTGCGCAGTGGAAGAAAATGCCGGAAAGCCCCGAACCGGCATGAAGGGCGCGGAGCGCAGCCAGATCGTAGTCGAACCCCACTATCTCCACCTGCGGCTCGGAACCCTCCATCAGGTCAATCACCGCAAGGGTGCCGCCGCCGGGCCTTGTCCCGCCGCCCACGCTTCCCGGGTTCACCAGGATGCCTCCGGGCCTGCGTATCACCACCGGCTCGTGGGTATGGCCGCATACGAAGACCCTGCAGTCGTTCCGTCGAAGGATCATGTCATAGACCTCGTGGGCTGTCTGCGAAGGCAGACCCTCGCTGATCTTCCCGGGAAGCCCGTGAACGAACAGGGCGCTCCGTCTGTGAAGGAGGAAGCGCCTGTTGTCGGGAAGGTTCTTCAGGAAGCTCCTGGCCCCTGAGGTCAGGTTGTCACATGTCCACTGGAGCGATTCAAGGGCAAGCCTTCTCCAGTGGGGGTTCTCGAACTCGTCTCCGGTGTCCGGCCTGCTCCTTCCCACCGCCCTGTCGCAGTTGCCCTGTACGGTCTCGATACCGTGGGCGACAACGAAGGAAACAACATCCTCGGGCGATGGGCCGTACTGGACCAGATCGCCGAGGCAGACCGTCATGTCAGGGGAGAGGTCTGCGACTGCGCGCCAGGCAGCCTCGAGGCCGGGAAGATTGCCGTGAATGTCGCTGATCACCACGATGCGCACAGATCGATCCAATCGATATGGTCCAGGCGGGGAATATAACGCCGGATGCCACGGTGAATCAGTTGTGAAACCTGCCGGGGTCCCGGATCACCCCTGAGATCATGCTCCTGTAAAGCGCAAGCGGCGTCACCGCCAGCTCTCGGAGGGCCTTCATGTGGTGGGAGTCAACAGCCTGCCTGGCCTCGGGTCCGCCTGTCAGAACGTCAATCGGCATCTTCTCGTACTCGTACTCGTAGGGGGGCGGGTTCCAGCGGGTCTGCGGCAGTGTGAAGCAGTACTCAAGCACTCCCAGACCGGCGAGAAAGGGCCGGAAAGTCAGTGGATCGGTCACGTGGAGCTGAGCCCCGCCGCACTTGGTCCCGGCGTGCTTGTTGAACGTTGGAATGAAGTAGAGAGGCCTGAGCACGGCACCCGCCAGGAACGGCGAGCCCTCAAGAGCTTCGGTGAGGGCCCACGGATCCAGCCAGGGAGCCCCGAAGATCTCGAAGGGCCTGGTGGTCCCCCTGCCCTCGGAGAGGTTCGTCGCCTCAAGAAGGCACATGCCTGGATAGACAAGCGCAGTGTCCACCGTGGGCATGTTGGGACTGGGCATCACCCATGCGCCCTGGTCCGGCTCGATGATGACGGGATCGGGAAGACCGTCGAAGAAGGCGAAAAGCCTGGCCAGTTCCCCAACGGAAAGCCCGTGGCGGACCGGGACAGGGTAGAGGCCCACGAAGCTGCGGTAATCCGGCGAGAGCAGGGGACCCTCAACGATGTTCCGACCCAGGGGGTTCGGCCTGTCCACAACGAACACGGGGATCCCCGCCTCAGCGCACTTCCTCATGGTGAGCGCCATGGAATACACGTAGGTGTAGTAACGGCATCCCACGTCAACGATGTCAACCAGCAGAGCGTCCGCCCCGGCAAGCATGGCCGCCGTGGGAGTCCTGGTGGCGCCGTACAGGCTGTGAAGCGGAACCCCGAGCCCGTGGTGCGGGAATCCCTCCCACTCGATCATGTTGTCCTGGGTTTCTGCCCAGTATCCATGCTGGGGGCCGAGAACCGAGTGAAGGACACCACTTCCATGCAGCAGTTCCGCAGTGGAACGAAGACTGCTGTCAACAGCGGCGCAGTGGGAGAGCAGGCAGACCCGTCTTCCCGAAAGGGGCTCGAGGTTCACTCCCCCCCCAGAAGGAAGGAATCGCCGTTGACAGGCACGAGGAAATCCTCCCCTATCTCGGCGAGGGTCTCTTCACGAAGGCGTTTCTTGAGGTGAAATGCGTAAACCGGGACATCGGGCCTGTCCAGAAGGGTTATCTGCTCCCTGACCAGGCTCGGGCACAGATGATCGCTGGCTACGGCCAGGTCCCTGAGCCTGTCGGGGAAGGAGCACTCGATCCATGCCATGGCGAGTTCCGGAACCTCCCTGGCCCTTCGCCAGAGCTCCTCGGTGGGACCGGTGTCGCCGCTGTAAACCATGGCGGAATTCCCGGCACGGAAAATGAACCCCCTGGCGCCCGCGGGATGGTTCACGGGCACCGACATCGCCATGATCCTTCCGGGAAGCTGGAACCACTCCAGATCCGGCATTTCCCTGTACTCCAGCACAGGCGCCCCGCCTGAGGCGATACGGCTGAAGTCCGGCCAGAGCCTGTCGTTCATGTAGTGCTCCCTGATGGCGGCTATACATGCCCGGCTACCCATTACGATCAGGGGGCGCTTCCTGAACCCCACCACGTTGTCCAGAAGAAAGCCGAGTTCAAGGATGTGATCCAGATGGGCGTGGGTGAGAAGGACCATTTCAAGCCCGTCCTGGATCCGGGGAGGGACACTGCAGGCGCTTCCCGCATCCAGCATCACCCTGTGCCCCAGAAGCATGGTGACCAGACGGCTCTCCTCGAGCCTGGAGCCCTCGCATCCCACCACCCTGAAGTTCATCCCGCCCCCCCCACGACCACCCGGGGCAGCAGAGGAGAAACTCCCGTGACTATCTCGTAGTTTATCGTTCCGCACCATGACGCCATGAGTTCCGCGGACACCTGCTCGTCGCCGGATACCCCAAGCAGCACCGCTTCGTCCTCGAGGCACACCCCTGGAATGTCGGTTACGTCAACCATGATGAGGTTCATGCAGACCCGGCCCATGACCGGGGCCCTCATCCCCCTCACCAGCACCCATCCCACGTTCCCGGCCGCACGCCTGTATCCGTCGGCGTACCCCACGGGAAGAACCGCCATGGTGGTTGGCCTTGTGGTGCGGTAGGTGCAGCCGTAGCCGATGTAGCAGCCCCGGGGGACCTGTTTTACCTGGGCTATCCTCGCCTTCCAGGTCAGAACGGGCCTGAGGTCCGGGATGGGCAGGCCGGCGGTCTCGGCGGAGAGCCTGGTCTCCCGCGAGGGCCAGAGGCCGTAAACGCCGATCCCGGTTCTCAGCATGTTGAAATGGGTCTTCCGGAACAGGATGGCGGCGGCTGTGCATGCGGTGTGCCTCACGGGAGGTTCGATGCCTTCGCCGGCAAGCTCCCGGCACACCCTCTGGAAAGTGTCGAGCTGCATCTGGGCGTAGTGGTGTTCCAGCGTGTCCTCTATGTTGGCGAAGTGCGTGCTCAGGCCTTCCAGTTCAGCTCCCGGAGAGTTCATTATCTCACGGGCGAAAACCAGGGCGTCTTCGGGTAGGACCCCCTGCCTCCAGGTGCCTGTCTCCAGGTGAAGGTGCAGTTTCAGCCTCTTGCCCGAAGGGGGGAGTGAAGCAAGGGCCTTCAGGGTCTCGCGGTTGTACACGACCATCCTGAACCCTGCGTCCCGGGCCTCGGCAACCCTTCCCAGGTCAACGTGGCCCAGCAGCAGTATCGGCCTGGACTCCCCAAGGGCGGCAAGCTCCAGCCCTTCGTCGAGCGAGTTCACCGCAAGCCACCCGGCTTCGGAGACCAGTGTCCGCATCTCCCTTACACCGTGGCCGTAGGCGTTGCTCTTCAGAACGGCGCAGTGCACACCCTGAAAACCATGACACCGGCGCATCTCCCGGAGGTTGTGGTCGGGGGCGCCGGCCTTCAGTTCCACCCACACGAGACTGCTCATGTTCAAAGAATACTCTGAAAGGCAAAACCCCGCAAGCAGAGGCGGAATACGGTTATATTCCCTTATGAAAGGCGGTGAGCATGGCTTTGGTACACTTTCTTCCGGCAGACCGCATGAACCCCCAGGGGTTCCGCGAACTGGCGGCGCATGTTGGAAGGGTCGTTCCGGAAAAGGGCACAAGCCTCGTGGCGGTGAAGATACACCCCGGAGAGGACGGTAATACCACATTCGTACCGGCGGCCATGGTAAAGCTGGCCTTGGACGCCCTGAACCTCCCCGAGGGGAGAACGTTCCTCACGGACACCACCGTCCTCTACGGGGGAAAGAGGATGTCAGCGCCGGACTACCACCTTCTGGCCGGCAGGCACGGCTTCTGCATGCAGGGTCTTCCCCCGTTCATCGTCGCCGACGGCCTGAGGGGGACGAGCGAGATCAAGGTCGAACTTCCGAGCTGGTGTGAAACACGCACCGCCAGGCTGGCCTCGGTGCTTGCGGAGACCGACGCCGCAGTGGTGATCAGCCATTTCAAGGGGCATCTGCTGGCAGGGTTCGGAGGCGCAGTGAAGAACCTTGGCATGGGTTTCGCTTCCAGGGGCGGCAAGCTCTTTCAGCACTCATCCGTGAAGCCCAGGGTGAAGGAGAAACACTGCACCGGCTGCGGGACCTGCATCGAGTCCTGCGGTTCAGGGGCCCTTTCCATTCAGCACGGGCTGGCGGTGCTCAACGCCTCAAGGTGCACAGGGTGCGGCGAGTGCCTTCAGAGGTGCCCGTACGGGGCAATAGGTGTTGACTGGAACCAGGAGTCGGGAGAGTTCATGCGAAGGATGACCGAGTACGCGCTGGCGGTTACCCGTACGGTCAAGATCAAGTGCTACATGAACTTCCTTGTAAACATAACCCCGGACTGCGACTGTCTGAAGTGCGGGGGCAACCCCATGGTGGCCGACATGGGAGTGCTCTCTTCAGGCGATCCAGTCTCCATAGATCAGGCGTCGCTTGACCTTGTGACGGCCGCTGAGACCATTCCCGGCTCCCCGGTGACCTCGCCGGCGGGCACCGACAAGTTCAGGGCCCTGAGGCCGGGCATCAACGGCGTTCTCACGCTGGAAACCGCTGAGAGGATCGGCCTCGGGAGCAGGGATTACCGGCTGGTGACGGTTTAGCCTTCACCTGAAGGCAAGGTTCAGTTTCACCCTCCCCAGGTGTAGGCTGGGTCAATCCTGCTGAGGGGGTCGTTCATGTCCTGCAGCGCGACCTTCCACCTGTACGGGCCCGAGATGCTGACCCCCAGCCTCTGGTAGCCGTCACCGTCGGTGTCCTCCACCCTGATGTCGTAAACCCCCGGTTCGACCTCACTGCTCCAGGAGCCTGAAATGCCAACAAAGCCATGGTCGCCAAGCAGGTTCTCACCCCAGTCGGAACCCCGGTCCGCCGGCCTGATGAAAACCCCCTTGAGAACCCAGCCCATGGTCCCGTTCACGATGGTGAGCCGGGCGGCATGGGCCAGCGCAGAGAGGATAAGAACCGCCGAGATAGCTCCCCGAAGCATGCGTTACTGCCCGCCGAGATAGACCAGCGCCCTGGAGACCGAGCCCCCCTGCAGTTCCACCTGCGCGAAGTAAACACCGCTGGGAACCCCTGCGGAAGGCACCCATTCCATGAGCGCGTCGCCGGTGGTGCCTGTCTGGTGAACAAGCCTTCCCGATGCGTCGAAGACCCTCATGGTGCCGGGCGTTCCCCCGGTTGAGAAGACCATAGCGGACGTGAACGGGTTCGGCGAAAGCATGGACACGCCGGTGACCGGGCTGCTCAGATTGGCTATACCCGTTCCCCCGGTGGTGTAGGTGTTGAACCAGGTGGAGGGCGCGAACTGGGGATGGGCAGCGGTGCGCCCGGAGTTGTCCGAGGCGCTTACATAGTACTGCACCTGGGTTCCGGAGGCGAACCCGGGGATCTGGGCGGAGTAGTAGTTACCCCCCATGGCGGTCATGGCGGTGGTGGTGAAGCTTCCCGACCCGCCCGTACGGTAGTGCAGGTTGTGGCTTGTGAGGGTGTTGTCCGGGTGGGTTTTGATGAATGCCTGGATGGTGACGGCGCCGGTGCCCTGCTGGGGGTTCACCGGGGTGTGGTCTATCCAGAGGGCGTAACGGTCCATTACGTTCCTGGTCCTGCAGTGAAGGGCGTCTGTGTTGAGGAAGTCCGAGTAGTACACGGTCTTCACGGTGTAACCAGGAATTGCCTGCTGGAACGAGGCGATGGCGGGGGTGTCGTTCCCGGTGTTCCATACAGGCATGTAGTAGGTGTTGTTGTGCAGCAGACCGTTGACATACCCCTCGGTACCCGACGAGTAAACCCTGTAAACCTGCCAGGGGTGGCCGTAGGGGCTCTGCATGGTGGCCATCAGGCTCGCAACGGCCTCCAGCGCGGAGTAGTCCGGATGGGATGGCGGAACCTGAAGCACCATCAGCCTGTCCGGGGAGAGCATCTTGGACCAGCAGTCTATATGGTCGATGTAGCTCCCCTGGGGATCGGGGAAGGTGCTGTACTCGGTTACACCGAGGTAGTCCAGCATCTGCTGGTCAACCCATGAACCGGGCTGAGGGCTGTTCTCGGTATAGACCAGATTGGTTGACATGGATTCCCCGAGGCCGCCGGACATGTAGTTGCCTCCGGTGTGGACAATGGCTGACGAATACACGGGTATGCCCCAGGCGTTCCCTATCACGATGGGTATCTGGTTGTCATCCGGACGGGTTGAAGCCCGGTTGTACACGTAGTTGAAGATACCCTGCGTGCCGTCCGCCAGGGTGATGAACCACGGCCCGTAGTCCCTGACCCAGATGGAGTTGGTGGGGCCGATTATGAAACCGGTGTTGGCCATGTTCACCCCGGCGCTCTGCAGGGAGTTGTACGCCGTTGTCTGCTGGGAGCTTGAGACAATCACCCAGAGCTTCGAGACGTTGGAGACATCGGCCAGGAAGCTGTAGGGAAGCCCCAGGGGCCATCGCACCATGACACCGGTGGAGGTCTCGAACTCCGCCGGGTTCCTTACCCCGGCGGGCGGGGGGGCGGTGACCACCGGGTCGGGACGGGTGACCTCGTGCAGACGGGCGAGTTCCCCGGGGGAGTAGTCTATCGGTAGGAGTTCCTCGGTGCCGCACACCGACATTTCCGCGAAAAGGGCTGAAGCCAGCGCCAGCGCAATGATGGGGAACAGGTGTCTCACTTGCCGTTTCCTCCGTAAGGGAAGGTTTCTCCGATGTATGCGTAACGCTCTGATTATACGATACATGTATTCCCTCAGAAAGCCAGGGTTCCCTTCCCGGCCAGCCTTGCCGGGTCACGGCAAAATGGCAATGTTCCGTGGTCTTCAGGGAAAGGGAAGGATGCAGAAACACATTCTCTACGGCCTGGTGGCCACCTGCATGTGGGGCGTATGGGCGATCCTTGTGAAGCTCGCCTCGGGAAGGATAGGACACTGGCCTTCGGTCATGGTCTATACCCTCGCCTCGGTGACCACCACTGTGGTGATTTTCACCAGTCTCGGCAAGAGCCTGAGAGGCATGGACCCCGCGGGAGTATGGATAGCCGTGGCCGCGGGGGTTCTGGGCGGGCTCGCGGTGGTGTTCTTCCAGAAAGCGCTCTCGGTGGGGCCGGTGAGCACCACAACCGCCATCAGCGCCCTTTACCCGGTGTTCGCGGTGGTGTTCGGGGTGCTCTTCCTCAAGGAGAGGCTTACACCACTGAACTACGCCGGTATAGCCATGGCCCTCGTGGCCGGGGTACTCATCTCGCTTTAACCTATTTCAGGGCCTCGGTCCTGTGGAATCCCCTGTCAATGCCCATGTCCCTCATCACCATGTGATCTGTCTCCGTGGGGCTGCCTGTTATCAGCCTGGCGAGTGCCGAGCCCACACCCGGCCCCAGCATGAAGCCCTGGCCGCACATTCCCACCGCTACGTAGCTCCCTTCCGGCCCCGCCTGCCCGATAACGGGCGAGCCGTCCGGCGTCTGGGGGTAGCACCCCCTCCAGGAGCGCCGGACCTTCAGGTTTCCCAGCCGGGGCAGCAGGTTCACCATCCTTGTGGCCACCTGTGGCAGAAAGACCGAGGTTTCCCGGGTATCGGTACCCGCCACCGGGGGGTCCGGGGAGATGCAGAAGACCACCTGGCCCGAGTCGTACTGGAAGAAGTAGTAGTTGGACGAACCCGGAACACGCCTCAGGTCAACCACCATCGGATGCAGGAAGCGCCTGACCGGTTCCGTTATGCCGGCCTCGTGGCTGTCGGGGGTCACGGGCAGCGAGAGCCCCAGCATCCCTCCCACCTCCCTTGCCATGGAGCCGGCACAGTTCACCACAACAGGCGACTGGTGGGTCCCGAGAGATGTGCCAACCGTGAAGATGCCGTGGCTGTGCCCGATGGAGAGAACCCGTTCCCGGAACCTGAACACCGCTCCAAGGCTCTGAGCCCTGCCGTGAAAGGCGTAGCAGCTCTTCATGGGGCTGGCGCTGCCGTCGCCGGGGGAGAAGGTGCCTCCCAGAAGCCCTTCCGGGTTTATCCCCGGAACCAGGTCGGTTATGAAGTCGGGGGAATGCCAGTCAATGTCCAGCCCGGCGCGCCTCTGACCGGGGATCATGCTTCGCAGCGATGCCGAGATCTCTTCGGTGTAGGCAACGAACGAATAGCCTCCCTGGTGCCATCCGATGGGATCTCCGAACTCTTCCTCCCAGGTCCTGAACACTTCGAGGGACTCCAGGCAGAGCGCGACCTTCGCCGGGTCGCTGTGGGTGGCACGGATCCCCCCTATGGCGCACTTGTTGTTGCCCTGGCCCGCCGAGGCTCCGCTGTCGAGGACAAGCACGCCTACACCGGCCGAGGCAAGGTTCATCGCAAGAGGGGTTCCGACGCTTCCGGCTCCGATCACTATCACATCAGCGTTCATCAGCGTTCCCCCTCAGCGAAAAAGCCCAGTTCCACCTCGGCGAAGAGAGGCCTTTCCGTGAAACCCGTGATCTCCTCCATGGGAATGCCCTCGGCCCTGATCAGGGACTCGATGATGGTCCGGCAGGTCTTGCCTCCGCACGCCCCGAAGCCCGCCCTGGTCAGGGCCTTCAACTGGTTCATGTCGCGGACGCCCTGACGGAGCAGGGCCTTTATCTCACCCGCAGTGACCCTTTCGCATCTGCACACCACAGCATCGTCGGGAACCAGGGTCTCAAGGGGTTCATCCATGGGAAGGGTCAGCGAGACCTTCTGAACCCTTACGCCGGCCACACTGTTGGCAATGGTCGCCGGAACCTGAAGGTCCATCAGCCTTGTCCCGGGGTAGCCGGGAGCCGGCCTTACCCTGAGCACCCTGCCCGTTCCGAGGCTGTCCCCCTCCCAGTCCATGACTTCAACCTCCTGGCCGGACTTCAACAGGTCGTCATGGAACTCCCAGGGTATGGTGACGGTGGGCAGATCAGCGTTCTTCCTGTAGTCAACCATGGTTATCGCCAGACCGGGGCAGACGGCGACGCACTTGCGGCACCCCACACAGCCGCCGGTGTACTCGGGGATCCCCATTATCGGATGCCCCTGCGTAACGATCAGGCCGTTTGGGCACGATGTCATGCACGGGTTGCAGGGTATCTCCTGCGTGCAGTGCAGCACTGGGAAGACCCCTTCCCGCAGCGGAGGTGGTGAGTAGGGCAGAACGTCGCCGCCGGGGCTCTTGAGTATATCGGCCTTCCGGCTCCACCCGGCGGGACAGCTCTCCGTACGGGGCGACAGCTCGCAGGCTATCTCCCTCCCCCTGATCCTGCCGCTGAACATGGCCGCGCTGGCCTCAGCTATCTCCTCGGCATCACCGGCCAGCCTCGAGTCGAGCCCGAACTCCAGCGCCCTGGTATGGAACTCGTTCACGGGGTTAAGCCCCACTGCCACCAGCAGCGTGTCAACGGAGTAGCTTTTTTCAGTGCCCGGAATGTGCCGGAACCTTTCATCAACGGCGCACAGCGTTACGGCCTCCAGCCTCTGGCCGCCATGGGCCGCCAGAACGGTATGCCCGGTGTGGATGGGAACACCCATTCTTCTGATCTTGTCCGCATGGACCTTGTACCCCCCGCAACGGGCGGCGCCCTCAGCGATGCCCACCACCGTCATTCCAGCCTGAAGCGCGTGGTACGCTCCGATGAGCCCCACGTTGCCGCCTCCGAGAACGAAGATCAGGTCGCTGCACCTTATCAGGTCACGGTTGACCAGAGTCTGAAAGGCGCCCGCACCGTAAACCCCCGGCAGTGTGCAACCGGGAAAGGGAAGTGACTTCTCCCTGGCGCCGGCTGCCACCAGCAGTTTACCGGGCTTGACCAGAGCATACCCCCCTGGCCTTTGAACTCCCACTATCCCGTCGCTGAAAACCGCCAGAACAGTGGAACACGGCCAGTACTTCACCGTGGGGCGGGAGGCGATGGCTTCCGCCAGGATACCGGAAATTGCTATGCCACGGGTTCCAGCGTAGCAGTCGGAGACAGAGCCGAAGAACTTGTGGGTCTGAAGCACCAGCTTGCCCCCGGGCCTGTCCTTGTCATCAACAAGGATGACATCCAGCCCGGCGGCGCCCAGCTCGTCCGCGGCGGCCATGCCCGCGGGGCCGGCTCCGATGACAAGCACATCGGTCTTCAGGGATTCCGGCGGCGATACCGCCGCATGGCGGTCCTGCCCGAGACCGGGCAGTCCCTCCAGGGTTTCCACCCGCATCCCCTCCGACAGCGGGGTGATGCAGCTCTTCCTCGCGATGCCGTCAATGATGAGGGTACACTGCGAACACTGACCGTTGGCGCAGAAGAGGCCCTGGGGGGCGCCGTCCTTCTGATGGTGGCCGAACACCTTTTCTCCCGCCGCGAACACCGCTGAGGAGACCATCTCGCCCTCAAGGCCCATGTGCTCCGAACCGTTGAGGGAAAACCTCACCCATTTCCCGTCCCGGGCGGGCAGTATGGGATGGGAAAGAATCCTGCCGTCCTGCTTCACGTCAACCGCTCCAATTTCCGTTGTCAGCCCTGCTGCTTCCTGAACCGGGGTTTCCCCCGCTTTGCCCGGACGAACCCCCGGCACTCAGGGTACCCAAGGCATCGCCAGACCTTTATGAACCTGTACTCCACCTTCTCGGTGAAGCCACCGCATAGGGGGCATTTCGGTGTGTTCCGTCCTGTGACGGGCTTCCTGTTCTGTTCCTCCTCCAACCGCCTGTAGGATTCCCTGCGGCCGGGTCCGCCGAACAGCTCGCCACAGGCCCTGTGAAGAATATAGGCCGCGGCCGCGATGGCGCCCGCCAGTGGGAGGTTCTGCAGTAAGCCGTTCATCGTTCTCTCCGTAATCGCCCTCGCGTCGATGATCGGGGATGGCGTTGACAGCCCTCCCGGTGATGCGGTAATATTGTGTTCCCGTTACGAAAGCGGTAATAATAATTTACCTATAGATACCCATGCTAAAATCAGGAGTGTCCAATGAAAACCTACACACCCGACAGGCTTAGAACAATCGCCGTCTGCGGCCACGGATCGGTTGGCAAGACAAGTCTTTGCGACTCGCTTGTGTTCCGGTCAGGCGGAGCGGAGAGGCAGGGCTCCGTTGATGACGGTTCGAGCCTTTTCGACCATACCTCCGAAAGCCGCGAGAAGAAGCACAGCCTGACTTCCACCGTGGGTATCTGCGAATGGAAGGACACGAAGATCAACCTCATCGATACACCCGGGCTCACCGATTTCCACGGCGACACCATAGCCGCGGTGAGCGCGTCGGACGGGGCCCTCATCGTCCTTGACTGCACCGACGGCGTGGAGGTGGGCACGTACAAGACCTGGAAGTACACCGAGGAACTCCAGACGCCTTGCATTCTCTGGGTGAACAGGATAGACCGCGACAACGCCGACTTCCAGCGCACTCTGGGGCAGGCCCGCGAGATGCTGTCGAAAGCCGTGATCCCGTTCGTGTTCCCCATCGTGGAAGGAGACGGGTGCACAGGCCTCGTGGACCTTCTGGCCCGCAGGGCCTACGATCTCAAGGGGCGCGAGATCCCGATGCCCGGCCCTGCGGGAGAGCAGGCGGACGAGTACATGGCCGAACTCATGGAGCAGGCCGCAGAGGCCGACGAGGAGCTTCTTGAGCTCTACTTCGCCAACGACACGCTGACCCCAGATGAACTCTCCCGGGGAGTACGCGCCGCGGTGAAGAGCAGGGGGCTGTTCCCCCTGTTCGCCGGGATAGCGTCCCCCGCCTCGGGACAGGAACACCTTCTTGACGGGATCGTCCAGTGCATCCCCTCGGCCCTCGAGTCTCCGGGCACGAAAACCCTTTCAGGGGAACTCCTTCCCCCGGACCCGAAGGGACCGTTCGTGGCCAGGGCCTTCAGCACCAAGCTTGACAGGCATGTGGGCGAGATGGTTTACATCAGGGTGGCCAGCGGTTCGGTCGAGGGGTCCCGTGAAGTCCACAACATGGAGAAGAACAATGGCGAGAGGCTGGGGAACTACTACCACATGCACGGCCCCAACCGCATTGACGCCTCATCCATGGTCTGCGGCGACATACTCGCGGTCGCCAAACTGAAGAGCACCTCCACCAACGATACGCTGGCCGACAAGTCCGCCGGGATCACCCTGGCGCCCATCGTCTTTCCCAGCCCCGTGTACCGGGCCGCGATAGCTCCCAAGAAAAGGGGCGAGGAAGACAAGATGGGAGTGGGCCTCAACAAGCTGGCTACCATGGACCCCACCTTCGTCTCCAGAATGGAACCGGACATCAATCAGACCACGGTGAGCGGCATGGGCGAGCTGCACCTCAACACCATGTTGAACCGCCTCAAAGACCTTACCGGCGTCGAGGCCGAGATCTTCAAGCCCCGCATAGCCTACCACGAAACCATCTCCCGCAGCGCACAGGGAAGCTACAAGCACAAGAAGCAGTCGGGTGGAAGGGGCCAGTACGGCCATGTCTTCCTCCGGCTCGACCCGCTTCCCAGGGGAACCGGGTTCGAGTTCGCAAGCGAGGTCGTGGGCGGGACCGTACCAACGAAGTTCATACCTGCTGTTGAGAAGGGCGTTCTCGAAACCCTTCACAAAGGCCCGGTCTCCGGGAGCAGGGTGGTTGACGTGAAGGCCGTGGTGTTCGACGGCAGCTCCCACTCGGTGGACTCGTCGGACATGGCCTTCAAGCTCGCTTCCAGCAAGTGCTTCCAGGAAGTGATGATGCAGGCGGGGCCCACGCTTCTTGAGCCCGTGATGGCTCTCGAGGTCACGGTGCCCGAAGAGTTCATGGGCGACGTGATGGGCGACCTGAACTCCCGCAGAGGCAAGATCCAGGGCATGGAGGGGCAGGGAGCGTTCCAGATCATCAAGGCCCTTGTGCCGGAAGCCGAGCTTTACCAGTACACCAGTTCACTCCGTTCGCTGACCCAGGCAAGGGGCAGCTTCACCCAGGACTTCAGCCACTACGAACCGGTTCCCAGGGAAGTGCAGGACCGGATCCAGGCCGAGTACAAGGCCGAGGAGTAGCTTGAGAGGTCTGATCGCCGCGGTGATGCTGCTGACCCTGGCGGCCTCTGCATGGGGAACGCCGGCGGGTTCCGGGGGCGGCACCTCGTCCGCTTCCGAGGAAACCAACCTCGAGGGATGGTTTGCCATCGGCGCCGCGGCTCTTGTGGCGGGTCTGCTGGTGTGGGACATCATCAGCGACTCACGAAGCGAAGCCCCGGCCGGCCCGCCGGAGCCGCCTCCCCTGTTGCAGGACACCGGGATCGACTGGGAAGGTCTTCGTGACGGACCCGTGAACCAGCCGGTCATCGGGGTTTCCGTTTTCCCGTCTGAGAACGGCTGGGCGCTGGCCCAGTACTTCCAGCAACTCCTTCTTCCCCTCGAGGAGAACGGCTGCCTGTTCGGGGGGGATCCGGTGGATCTTGGCCGGATGTCTCCCGCGGAGCAGGCGGCCATGGCCGGTGACTTCCTCCAACTCTCATGGTTCATCGCCGCCGAGGGCCGCTCGCTTCTTCTCTTCACCGGCGGCGAAACTCCGGCCTGGTCTTCAACGGTCGCTTCATGGGACTCGGCATCGGTTAGAAGCGCCGCCCTGGACCTTCTGGTTTCGGCCCCGTCGCTTCGCTGAGCACCCCGGGGTCATGGAACCATTGCTTTAGTGCGGGCGTACTGTTATAAGAAAACGAATGTTTCGTGAACCCTGAAAGGAAACGGAGGAGCTACAGGCCATGAAGTTGTTCTGTATCATCGCTTTAGCCTCGGCCATCTGTATCGCCGGAGAGATCACTGTCACAGTGCCCTTCAATGCGGCTTCAATGGAGGTCACCGATTTCGCCGGTTACACCATGGTGACCTTCCCCGAAACCTACCCGATGACAAACATCGGCGCTCCTGCGCTCCCGGTCCTTCCTGTGCAGGTTGCCCTTCCGGCGGAGAGCAGGGCGGTCTCCGTGGAGGTGGTTGACGCCTCCTATGAAAGGCTCCGGGGAGCGTTCAACATGGCCCCCGCAGTCCAGCAGGTCCCCTTCAGCCTCATGGACGGAGCGATAATCCCCCTCCCTTCTCCCGACCCCGGCATCTACAACTCCACCGAGACCTTCCCGGGAGCAATGGCCAGGCTGGAAAGCTCCGGCGTGCTCATCGGCTTCCCTGTTGCCCGGGTGTCCGTTTACCCGGTACGCTGGAACCCCGCCGACAGGTCCCTTGAGGTGCTTGAAAGCGTTACCCTGAGGGTGGAGTACGTTGCCGACCCCGAAATGAGGACCGTTCAGGTCCGCAGCTTCCAGAGCGAAGAGCGCAGCATGGAGCTGGTGAAGAACCTGGTCGTGAACCCGGAGGGCGTTCACCCAAGCGGGGCCGCCCTGGTGGAAAGCCGCGACCTCACGTTCGGCGAGTACGTGATAGTGACCCACCCCGACTACGTTTCGGCGGCCAACACACTGGCCAACTGGAAGACCCGGAAGGGCGTCCCCGCCACGGTGGTCACCACCACCTGGATACAGGACAACTACACCGGAGACGACCTTCCCCACGAGATAAGGATCTTCCTTCACGAGGCCCGCGACAACGGTGTTGATTACGCCCTGATCTTCGGCGACGACGACAGGGTGGCAGGTCGGGACGTGAAGATAAGCGCCGGCGGCGAAACCACATATCCCGCTGTTGACTACTACTGGGCCGACCTGAACGACACCGCCCCCGCAGCCGACCGCTGGGACTCCAACAACAACAACATCTGGGGCGAGTACGGGATAGACCAGATGAGCTACTACCCCGCCATCTTCACCGGCAGGGCCAGCGTAAGCAGCACTTCCGAGGCAACCATCTTCGTGAACAAGGTCCTTCTTTACGAGCAGGTTACCCTCTCCGACGAGCCCACAACGGCCCCCCGCGAGATGCGCATAGGCTACAGCACCGAGCAGCTCTGGCCCGGGTGCTACGGCAGCGTTGGCGCCGAGATCATAGCCGGTTACGTACCCTCGGGCTGGAGCCACGACAAGCGCTACCAGTCCGCCGGAACCAACAGCTGGGCAGCCACCAACGCCATGTTCAACGGACAGCAGCATCATATCTACGTTGCCGCCCACGGAAGCCAGCAGTCGTTCAGCGTTCCCGGCGGCAGCTACACCAACAGCAACATCATGGCCCTTACTAACATATCTTCCGGCGGCCTCCCCTCCATCTGGAACAGCATAAGCTGCCTTATCGGCCACCTCGACAGCTACGAGTGCATGCTCGACGCCTGGATCGCCAGCCCCAACGGCGGCGGTTTCGGCGGAGCCCACGCCAGGTACGGCTGGGGAAGCCCCAGCAGTCCCGGCAACGGCATCAGTGAGGTCCTGTGCCAGAAGCTCTACTACGCCCACTTCATTAGCGGCCAGAACACACTGGGAGCCATGCACTTCATGGGGCGCTACACCGTATGCCCGCCCTCCGGTTCCAGCGGGGCTTACTGGCACTGGGTGATAATGTGCTACAACCTCTTCGGCTGCCCCGAGCTGCCCCTTTGGACCGCGTCCCCTCCGCAGCTCAGCGCATCGCACCCCTCCTCCTACAGCGGCGGGAGCTTCACCGTAACGGTAACCGCCGGAGGATCCCCGGTCAGCGGCGCCAGGGTGACCCTGTTCAAGGGCACGAGCTTCGAGACCGCCGATGTCTATCTGGTGGCCACCACCAATGCCTCTGGCCAGGCAACGTTCAACCCCGCTCCCTCGTCTTCCGGAACGATGTACGTCACCGCCTGGAAGTACAACAACAAGACGTATCTGGGCTCGGCCACCATCACCGGAACAGCCATCGAGCATAGCGCCGAGGGACTGTCGGGCTTTGAAACGGCTGTTGGAAGCCCGTACCCCAGCCCTGCGGCAGCCATGGTCACGGTGCCTGTCACCCTGGGCGCCGCCACCCCGGTAAGCATCCGGATCTACGACATCAGCGGCAGGCTGGTGACATCCCTGGATCAGGGCGAGCTTCCGGCGGGCGTTCACAACATCGCCTGGAACCTCACCAGCGCATCGGGAACGCCTGTTCCCAACGGAATGTACAGGGTAAGGGTCAGCGCCGGCGGCTTCACCGCCAGCAGCGGCCTGATGGTCCTCAGGTAGGATTGCGTCACAGGGGCGCCCCGCGGGGCGCCCCTACACCCAGTAGTCCCTCTCCATTGCTCTGAACTGAACCGCTTCCGCCACGTGGGAAGGAGATATCTCCCTTTCCCCGTCAAGGTCGGCTATGGTTCGCGCCACCCTGAGAGCCCTGCAGTAGGCCCGGGCGGAAAAGCCGAACCTTGCTGCGGCGGTGTCCAGCAGCTTCCTGCCCGAGGGCTGAACACAGCAGTGCTTCCTGAGGAGAGAGGGAGGCATTCCGGCGTTGCAGAAAACATCCCTGATCTCCGTGAACCTCTCCTCCTGGACCGCCCGGGCTGCCGCAACCCTCTCCCTGATGGGCTGGGACGGCTCTCCGGGTTCGGCCTCGGGACCAAGCTGCTTTCCTGGAAGCGGTGCCACCTCGAGGTGAATGTCGATCCTGTCCAGAAGCGGGCCGGATATCCGGGCAAGGTACCGCTGGACCTGTGAGGAACTGCAGTTGCACGCCCGGGACGGGTGGGTCAGATATCCGCAGGGACAGGGGTTCATGGCGGCCACCAGCATGAACCGTGCCGGGAAGTCGGTTGATGTCAGGGCACGGGAGACCGTGACCCGGCATGACTCCATGGGCTGACGCATGGCTTCAAGCGCGTTCCGGTTGAACTCGGGGAGTTCGTCGAGAAAGAGAACGCCGTTGTGGGCCAGGCTCACTTCTCCGGGCCTCGGGTTGGTCCCTCCACCGATGAGCCCCGGGGTTGAAACGGTGTGATGCGGTGAACGGAAGGGCCTCTCCCTCACCAGGGCGACCCCCTCCGGAAGAAGGCCTGCCACGCTGTGGATCATGGTGGTCTGGACAGCCTCGTCCCTGGTGAGCGGCGGGAGTATTGTGGGAAGCCTCTGGGCGAGCATGGTCTTTCCCGCACCGGGAGGACCTATCATAAGAAGGTTGTGCCCCCCGGCGGCTGCGATCTCGATGGCCCTTCGGGCCTGCAGCTGACCGTGGACCTCGGCGAAGTCAACCCGGTAGGCCGGCGGTTCGGCGGGTGAGGGCAGTTCCGCCTCGGGAAGCAGGCCTTCCGCTCCCTGAAGCCAGTTGGCGACGTCCTGCAGGGTCCTTGCGGGCACCACCCTTGCTGGGGATGATATGGCCGCCTCAGGGGCGTTCTCGGCGGGAACGATGAAGCCCTCCAGCCCCGGGGAAACACCGGAAGCCATGGGGAGCATGCCCCTCACCGGCCTTATCCTTCCGTCAAGGGCCAGTTCTCCGGCGTAGGCGAACCTCTCCACCCTGGAAGGGGCGACAAAACCTCCGGCGGCCAGGAGCCCCACTGCTATCGGCAGGTCGAAGGCCGGCCCCTCCTTCTTCCTTCCTGCCGGGGCAAGGTTCACCGTGAGTTTCTTGGGGGGCAGCGAGAACCCTGAGTTGGCAATGGCCGCCTGGACCCTCTCCCGGCTCTCACGCACGGAGTTGTCGGGCAGGCCGACCATTGTGAAGCAGGGCAGCCCCCGGCTCATGTCAACTTCCACATCAACCGGAAAGGCTTCGATACCCACCAGCCCCACGGCCCGGGCCACCGCAAGCATGAACACCCCCTCTCCGGTATAAGTACGGCCCGGAAAGGGAATATTTCAAGGGGTTGTTCAGGGGATGATGTTCACCAGGCTGCCAGGGACTACGATGACCCTCCGGGGCGGGCTTCCCCCCAGTATCCCCGCTATCCTGGGGTTCGCAAGGGCCAGTTTCTCGATGGTTTCCCTGTCGGCTCCTCCGGGGACGGTCATCCTTCCCCGAAGCTTCCCCGCCACCTGAAGCGCGATCTCCACAGTGTCCTGCTTCAGGTCTTCCCGGCACACCGAGGGCCACAGGGTCCTGTGGACCGTCTCACCGGGATAGCCCAGCCGGTGCCAAAGCTCCTCTGCGATGAACGGAGCCATGGGGGCCATGAGCACCAGCACTTCCCTCCGGGAATGATCCCACTCCTCAGGGGCAGCCCCGGCCCTCTCCCTGATGGAAGCCATATAGTTTATGAACTCCATCAGGGCCGCCACCGCGGTGTTGAACTGGAACGAGTCGATGTCTTCAGTGACCTTCTTCACCGTTTTCGCCAGATTGTGGCGCAACTCCCTGCTCAGGCAGGGGTCGTGCCGGGTGTTCTCGACGGGCAGCTGAAAGAGCTTCCACACCCTCTTCACGAACCTGTAGGTCCCCGCTATGCCCTCCTCGCTCCATTCCAGTTCGGCTTCGAAGGGGCCCATGAAAAGGATGTAAAGCCTAAGTGCGTCAGCGCCGTACTTCGCCACCACTTCGTCAGGCGTGACCACGTTGTTCTTGCTCTTGGACATCTTCTGATGATCGTAGCTCAGAAGCATGCCCTGGTTCTTCAGTGACGTGAAGGGCTCGGTGAATTCAACCATTCCTGCGTCGTACATCACCTTGGTCCAGAACCTGGCGTAGATCAGGTGCATCACGGCATGCTCGGCGCCCCCCACGTAAAGGTCAACGGGAAGCCACTTCCTCACGGCTTCAGGATCGAAGGGCCTGTCCTTCTCGCGCGGCGAGGCGAAGCGCAGGAAGTACCAGCTGGAACAGGCAAAGCCAGCCATGGTGCTGGTTTCGCGTTCACCGGGGCCGCCGCACTCGGGGCACTTCGTCTTCACCCAATCCTCAGCCCTGGCCAGGGGCGAGAGACCCGAGTCGTCCGGCTGGAACCCGTCAACCTCAGGAAGGAGGACCGGCAGGTCCCTGTCGGGCACGGCTCCGCACAGAGGGCAGTGGATAACTGGAATGGGTGCTCCCCAGTAGCGCTGCCGGCTCACGAGCCAGTCCCTTATGCGATACCTGACCTCGGGCTTTCCGAATCCCTTCTCCTGTGCGAAAAGGGCCATGGCCTGCCTTGCTTCATGGGATGCCAGACCGGAAAAGCCACCGCTGTTGATCAGAACGCCGTCCGCCTCCACAGCGGCTTCCTCCACCCCCCTCGGGATCCCCTCAGGGGCGATGACCTCCACTACTGGAAGCCCGAATCGCTTCGCGAAGTCGTGGTCACGCTGATCATGGCCGGGAACAGCCATGATGGCCGCGGTGCCGTAACCGCCCAGAACGTAGTCGGCCACCCAGAGAGGAACCATCCTGCCGGTGAACGGGTTCAGGGCCAGGGAGCCAGTGTTCACCCCGGTCTTGTTCCTGCCTGAATCGGCCTGTCTGTCTGTGTCGCTCCTGGCGGACACCTCCCTGAGGTAGCGTTCAACCTCCGCCCTCCGCTCCGGGGCGGTCACCGATTGAAGATCGGGATGTTCAGGCGCCATTACGCAGAAGGTGGCTCCGAAAATGGTATCTATCCTGGTGGTGTAAACAGGCATGTCCATCGTCACGCCGTCCGGCCGGTGGACCGGGAAGTTGACCACGGCGCCCTCGGACCTGCCGATCCAGTTCCTCTGCATTGCCTTGATGCCCTCGGGCCAGTCCAGCCCCTGCAGGTCGTCCAGCAGTCTCTGGGCGTAATCGGTTATCCTGAAGTACCATTGAGGAAGCCTCTTCTTCGTCACACCGCCCCCGCAACGCCAGCAGACCCCCCCTGCGGCCTCTTCGTTGGAGAGCACGATCCTGCACCCGGGGCAGTACATCTGGAAGGCGTCGCTCTGGTACGCCAGCCCGCGGTCGTAGAGCAGGATGAAGAAGAACTGGGTCCAGCGGTAGTAATCGGGGCTGCTCGAATCGATCTCCCGGCTCCAGTCGTATCCGGCCTCGAACAGCTTCATCTGCCTGCGGTAGTTCTCGGTGTTCACCCGGGTCACCTGGGCGGGGTGGACACCTGTCTTGATGGCGTACTCCTCCGCAGGCTGACCGAAGGCGTCCCATCCCATGGGGTGAAGGACGTTCAACCCGTCCATGGATTTCTTGCGGGAGATTACATCAGTGGGAATGTAGTTCCGGCAGTGTCCCACTGAAAGCCCCGCCCCGGACGGGTAGGGGAAATAATCGAGGCAGTAGAAATTGCGCTTTGCCGGGTCTTCGCCGGTGGCGTAAAGGTCAATGCGGTCCCAGAAGGGGGACCACCTGCTCTGGATCTTCCTGAAGTCGTAGTTGTCCAAGCGGTTCCTCCGATCGTAAGCACTGGTCTGGACCGCTAATATAGACGATGCGGCTATTCCATGACAGGAAGACCGAGAAGGAGTGAACCGGCGGGGCCCTGCTCCAGCCTGCAGCCATGCTTTGCCAGCAGGGAAGCCAGTATTCCGGATTCGATGCGGTTGTCCATGGGGTTCTCCGCCAGGGCGGAGGTTATCTCTTCCAGTTCCGGAAGCCCCCCGGGTTCCAACGGGACCGGGACTTCCACCGTTACCAGGCCGTCGTCGGCTGTTACCCGTACGGTGCCCCTGGGATCTGCGGCCATGAAGAACAGCCTGGCGATAACTCTCGCGGTCCACTCAGGGTCTATCATCACACGGGGAGGCTCTTCAACCATGCTCATGTCAGGCATTCGCAGTCCGCGGCTTCCAAGGTAGCCCGAGACCATCTTGAGGCACTCCTCTATCTCGACAGGTACCGTCCTGGCAGCCGATGAACCGATGACTATCTTCAACACCTCGATGGCTTCCAACGCGGATCCGTGGTCGAGGAGCATGGAGTTCGCCATGCTTCGCAGGGGATCCCTGCCGCCAAGCATCTCGCTCATGGAGCCCACCGATGCCCAGGCCCTCCTGGCGTAGGCAAGCAGGTTCTCCAGGATCAGCTGCGAGATCCGGTCCGCGGCGGTCTTCCGCTCCGGAGAGAAGCCCTCCATGTCGGGAAACCAGAGGTCCCTTCCGTTGGGATCCGGGGAAAGGGCGATCCCGCGGACGAGCCCCTCCCTGGGGTGCTGCCATGTGCAGCTGCCCACGGTCCTCAACGACGCTACGGACTCCGGGGGAGGCGATTCCCCCAGCAGTCCCTCCATGGAGATGAAACCCCCCTCACCGGTCACGACTCCCGGCCAGTTGGAGAAGAGGACCTTGCCCCTGGTATCGGTGATCATCAGAAGCCCGCCGGGTATCGAGGTAATCCTCTCCAGGGCCTGAGGGGAAAGAAAGGCCTGCATCCTGCCGGTAATGGTAAGAACAGCCCTGCCGAGAACGTCTGTGTGGGTTGTTCTGCCCCCGCCCTGGAACTGGAACAGAAGCCTTTCACCTTCGTGGGCCACCTCTGCAACCCAGTCCGGCTCGCGTGACAGCCCTCCCGCAGGAGCCTGGGCTGACCCCATCCGGTCAACGGTCAGCCTCACCGCCTCCGCTCCCGTTAGTGCCAGAGCTCCGAACGCAGCCTTTCGGAGTATCTGTCCGGGGTCGGTGCCGGAGTACAGGTCGTAAAGTATCCCCAGAAGGTTGGATGATGCTCCGGACCCGGGCTGGACCTCCTCACCAGGGAAAACCGCCGCCAGAAAACTGGACTCGTCGGTGCCCCTGCCGATGGATCTGACTCTGCGGACCTGGATAACACGGCTATCGCCCCCCGCCGTGTCCGACGGCTGGAACCGCCCCTCGAGGATCGATTCTCCCCGGGAAAACCGGCGAAGCACTTCATTGACGTTCCCAAGACCGGACAAGGCCTTGTCAAGCCATCTCTGCTGAACATGGGAAGACTTCGAGAGAACGTTCTCACCCGCCAGCAGTGTCATGTCATCGTTCCAGAAAACGATCTCGCCTGACTCGTTGAAGAGGAACGCGGGGATAGGGAGCTTCAGAAAAAGGTCCTCGAGGAATCTGTCCCTTCCCCGGAGCAGATACCCCAGCTTCTCGGTCTCGCTGTGCTCTCTGTGCAGAAGGAGCCCGGAGGTCAGCATCGCGGCTGCGATCTCGCCCACTGAAACCTCGCGGTGCATAGCAGCCTGATCCCTGGCATAGACCGCGGCCACGAAACCCATTGGGTTCTCCTCAACCCCGAGCGGGTACAGAAGTCCCCTTGCGAAACGTCCACTCAGTACCCCGAGTTTTTCTCCGGCCAGCACCGTGCAGCCCCTCTGGCCGCCAGGAGACAAACCCAGCCTGAGCTCGTGGAACTCATCAGGCGGCAGCCCTTCAGGCCATTCGCCGTCAGAATCGGAGAGCTTCAACCCCGTGAACGGGTCGTTGATGTAGACCGCCAGGGCATCGGCCTCCAATATCTCCCGAAAGAGGCCGGCGCTCCCGCTGTCGGGTCGTGCCGTACCGGGAAGGGCCGCAGTGAGCCTGGCCATGTAGTCGAGGCTCCTTCCCAGGGTCTCAAGCCTCTTCATGCCCTGGATCTGCTCGGTGATGTCATCAACATATCCCATGATATGCGTGACCACACCGGAGTCGTCTATTATGGACTGCAGCGACAGCCTCACTGTCCTTGCCTCGCCGGCGGCGCCGGCCCATTCCATGTCCCCGCTGGTGGCTCCCTTTCCCGGTCTGGCAAGGAGCTTCTTCGATGATCTGTCAACCCACTTCTGGCACTCGTCAGGGAAGACATCGCTGACATGCATTCCAACCAGGCTGTTGCTCTGGCCTGTTATCCTTGCCATGGCCCTGTTCGCCAGCAGTATCCTACCCTTTCCATCGAACATCAGTATGCCCGCTTCACTGGCGCTGAAAATGGCCTGGTTCATTCGCTGAACGGCCCTCAGCCTCTTCTCGGTCTCCAGGGCTTCAGTGATGTCGGTGAAGAGACCCACTATCCCCGATCCACCCCTGACCAGCATTCCCGAATTCTTCCTGCCGGCCACGGGAAGGAATTCGACCTTGACCTGGTGGCCCATCATCACAGACTTGATAACACTGTTCCAGCTGTACAGGACGGGTTGAGGAAGGATGCGGGAGACCTCGGTTCCAATGCAGCCCTGGGCGTCGATGTCGAACATGTCCCCCATGAGCCTGTTGCAGTGGCGGATCAGGCCCGAATGGTCAAGTGAGACGACCCCTGCGGGAAGATCAAGGTAAACCGAGTCCTCCTCGTGGCTTGTGCGGGCCACCACAAGTACGGTGGCATTCCCGGTGTCTTCCGCGGTGACCAGGATACCCGCCAGTCTGTCCTCTCTGAATGGAACCGAGGGATCATCCAGGGCGGCCTGGACTACACCGGGCAGGAGCGGTCTGGGATCGGCCGACGCCTCGATTGTCTCGGAAGTGGTGCCCAGCACTCCCTGGCAGTCGCCGGAAGCATTCACACAGCCGGTAACCCGGCTGCAAACCAGTCTGGCCCACCTGCTCATTCAACCCCGCATTCCGGAAGGACCGGCCTTGAGGCACGAAACGGTAGTTTCAGTGGGTCACATCCTGAGAACGGCGCCGCCCACCAGGGATACCGTGGCGTCTTCAATCCTGTCCGCCGACTCCCCCGGGAACGCATTGCCGCTTCTGCTCCTGGAGTTCAGCAGACAGCCCACCGACAGGTCCAGATTCTCTCCGCTCCTGTAGCCTCCCCCCAGGCCGAACCCGAGACTGGTGCGGCTGGATTCGTACCCCTCATAGAAGAGGACCGCGGTACGGATATCGAACCTGGATGTGATCGGGGACTCGATGAAGAGCTTCCCGGTGAAGTCGTTCCTGTCGAAGGGGCTTACGATCTCAGCCTCGAAACCTGTGATCGTGTTGTTGATGTGGGGAGACACAACGCTCCCGCCAAACGCCAGGGACGGGCTGTAGAACTCGGTGCCTGATGAATACGAAACTCCCGCGGATACCAGCGGGGATACAGTCACCAGCCCGGCATGCCAGCAGAACTCACTTCCTGACCGGCTCCACTGAGCTGTGGAGTCGCCCCCCCCGAAGGTCTTGTCGCTGAAGAAGTAGTCATAATCGGCGCTCATGACCCTGACGCCTCCGGATACTCCCGCTGAAACCGAGCCGGCAAGCATGGTGGAAACCCCTGCCAGGTATTCCCACTGGCTTCCCGTTACGAAGGCGACCTCGACAGAGTCAAGATAGCCGGTGTATGGGTTGAACGAGTTGTGGGTTCCGGAGTAGTCGAAATCGGCCACCTTCGCAACACCGGCAGCAGCCGTCAGGGGTCCCAGATCGGAGGCAGCGGCCAGAGTGGCGGCTCCAATCACCTGACCGCCCCGGTTCGCCCGGAACATGTCGTAAACAGTCTCGGTCCATCTCAGCATTCCGCCGTCAACGCTCACAGCGAACCCGTCAATGAACCCCAGTTCGCCCGGATTCATGAAGATGCCCGCGGGGCTCAAGGCGGGAAGCGCCCTTATCCCTCCAAGGGTTGCGTTCCTTCCGGTGATACCCGATATGGGGGTGCCGTTGGTGAACGAATCGTGGTATCCGAATCCCCTGGCGATCCCCGAGAGGGCCGTAACGATCAACAGTGCAGTGGAATGTCTCATGATGCTTCCGTTCTAGGGATTCCAGGTGATGCCGGCGGTGATGCCGGTGTTGGTGTCGGTGACGGTTGACTGTGGATTGTATCCCCCGAAAACGTTTCCGGTCCGGCTCTCAGAGGTCCAGGAAAGGGCTGCGTCGAAGCAAAGCTTCTCAACTGCCTTCAGGCTGATACCCATGGAGAAACCGGTCCCTTCCTTTGTGTCCTGGCCCTGGGAGCTATAGATGAACACAGACGCACGGGCATAGAGATCGTTGCCGGAGATCAGCGTTCCGCCGAACACCCTGCCGGCGAACCTCGTGGAGTCACCCGGGAACTGCAGTTCGATCTCGGCGCCCACAGAAGGTTCCCAGCGGGTCATGTTCCCTATGACCGCTCCCAGAGAGACTCGGGAAGGGTACTTCTCCATGCCGTTCGTAAAGGCGACCCCGGCCATGAAACGGGATAGGGTGGCTGTCAGCCCGGCCCTGTAGGAAACGGCGTTCTCGTCCCAGGTCTCGATAACCACCAAGGGGGAATCCACTGATGTGTCACGGAAGTAGTCATCGGTCCCGCTTCCGAACCTGTAGCCAACCGAAGCTCCGGCGTGAAGGCCGTTGACCAGCGTGGCTCCCAGTCCTGCTGAAGCTTCCCAGACGCTGCCGCTGTTGTTCTGCTGCTCGAAGATGACCACGCTGTCCGCGCCCTGTATGACGAAATCGTAGAACTCCCCCTTGTATGAGAAGTCCGACAGCCTGCATATCCCCACTCCCGTTCCCAGGCTGCGCCCGATGGGAAAGGCAGCGGTGAACCCCACCGAACCAAGGGCG
Organism: uncultured bacterium; assembly: GCA_964541235.1. Lineage (GTDB taxonomy): Bacteria > Fermentibacterota > Fermentibacteria > Fermentibacterales > JCC-6 > UBA6080. The sequence goes on from CAZIPI010000003.1 coordinate 134,513, forward strand.
ATGGTCGAGATGTTGAACCTGCCGTAGGGGGTCTCCACGGATTCCTTGCTGAGGACTGAGCCGATCCCCACCTGAACCCTGGTCTTTCCGATAAGGGCCAGCCCGGAAGGGTTCAGCATCACCGCCGAGCCTCCGATGTCAAGCGAGGAAACTCCTCCAACCGAGGCTGTCACCGGATCCAGCCCCACCAGGCTGGTGCCGGTTTCCTGGGAAGCGGGGAATCCGTAGCCGAGCAGGGTGAAGGGTAGGGTGAGGATCACAGACAATAGCAGTTTATTGCTCATAAATAAAGGCTCCTTACAGTTGAAACACCCGGCACGGACCTCTGGCCCGGCGCAAGCCCTGCCCAACCCTGTGCGGTTCCGAGTCAGGGCCGGGGCATGCCCCGGCCCTCGGGCTCAGAAGCTGCTCTTCACGAAATCGTAACCTTCCTTCACGGCCCTTGCGTTAAGGTCGATGATGTCCTGCTTCCTCCCCTTGAATACCTGCGGAAGCAGGGCAATGATGTCTTCGAGCTTGAACATGTCCGTTATGGCGGCGTAGGCCCCAACTCCCACCATGCTCTGAACCCTGGTGTCGCCAAGCTTGTCCGCCAGTCCGGTCACCGGAACAGGGAACACCCTGATATCGTTCCTTACAGGGCTCACATCGATCAGGGAGCTGTTGTACAGAAGGGAACCGCCCGGGGTCAGGGTCTTCTCGAACTTTTCCATGCTTGGCCTGTTCATCGCTATGACCATGTTGGGGTGAACGGCCTCCGCGCCACCTATTGTTCCGTCCTGAATGTTGACGGAGCAGTTGGCGGTCCCTCCGCGCATTTCCGGCCCGTAGCTGGGCAGCCACGATACGTTGTACCCGTACTCCAGCGCCACCTGGGCCAGTATCTGCCCCGTGGACATGATCCCCTGTCCTCCGAACCCTGCGATCCTTATGGACATCCGTGAGAACTCGGCGGAGATCTCGCCGCGGGTGAAATCGCGTGAGGCGTCTCCGGAGAGCCCAAGCTTGTCCTTCACCTGCACCGGGTCCGTTACGGGGTCGGGTCGCAGGATCGGCTGCGCCTGGGCTGAGTTGTCCTTCAGGACTCCCAGGGGGTAGATGGGCAGCATGTGTTCTTCGAGCCACTTCATGCATGTGACGGGATCCTGCTTCCATCCGCTGGGGCATGTGGACAGCACCTCAACGAACTGAAAGCCCTTGTGCTCCTTGGCGTTCTGAAGAGCCTGGCGAACCGCCGCCCGTGTCTTCCTGATGTTCGCGGGATTGTGAAGGGAAACCCGCGTGACATAAACGGGAGCGTTGAGCTGCGCGATTATCTCGGCCATCCGGATGGGATGACCATCGGTTCCCAGGTTCCTTCCGTAAGGGGTGGTGGTGGTCTTCTGTCCTTCAAGGGTGGTCGGAGCCATCTGGCCCCCGGTCATCCCGTAGATGGCGTTGTTCACGAAGAAGACCGCGATGTTCTCGCCCCGGTTGGCGGCCTGAAGTATGTTGTTCCCGCCTATGGCCGCAAGGTCGCCGTCGCCCTGATAACTGATGACAACCTTGTCGGGATTCGCCCTGTTCACCGCGGTTGCCACGGCGGGGGCCCTTCCGTGGGCCACCTGAAAGTGTCCGCCGTCAAAGTAGTAGTATGCGAACACGCTGCATCCAACGGGGCTGATCAGGATCGTGTCATCGATTATCTCAAGGTCTTCCATAGCCTCGGCTATGAGCTTGTGAAGTATCCCGTGGCCGCACCCGGGGCAGTAGTGTGTCCTGTCCTTCTCGGCTCCGGGCTTGTGCTTGTAAACATCCAGGAATCCGGCGGGCTTTCTGAGCATCGTCTTCTTTTCCATGGCTACACCCCGTAAAGCTCGGAGATCCTGTTGAGGATCTCGAGAGCGGAAGGAACGTTACCGCCCAGGCGGTAGTAAAGGTCACTGGAAATCCTGCCCCGCAGCGCAAGGTTCACATCGTCCACCAGCTGACCGGTGGAAAGCTCGACGGTAAGAACATGCTCCACCCCCCGCTCAGGGAGTGCACCTATCTGTTTTTCGGGGAACGGGAACAGCGTGATCGGCCTCAGAAGCCCGGCTTTGATGCCCCTGGCCCTGGCCGCATCCACGGTGTTCCGGAGAACCCGGCTGACACACCCGTACCCGATGACCGCTATCCTGGCGTCATCCATCATGTACTCCTCTAACCTGACTTCCTTCTCCTTGGCGGATTGATACTTGGCAAGGAGCGACTTGTTCCAGCTCTCCAGGTCGTCATGGTCGAGGTAGATGGAGTTGATGAGGTTCTTGTGAAGGGGGGTTCCGTAAACGGCCCATTCGGAACGGTCAGGGATGCCGGCCACGGGTTCGGGTATCTCCACGGCTTCCATCATCTGCCCGATCACACCGTCGGTGAGAACAAAGACCGGATTCCTGTACTCGTCGGCCAGTTCGAAGGCGAGTTTTGTCAGATCGCACATTTCCTGGCAGCTGTTGGGGGCGAGCACAAGGTTCCTGTAGTTGCCGTGCCCCCCTCCCTTCACTACCTGGTTGTAGTCGCTCTGCTCGGGTCCGATGTTGCCCAGGCCCGGGCCGCCCCTCATTATGTCAACTATCACGCAGGGAAGGGCGGCGCCGGCACAGTAGGAAAGCCCTTCCATTTTGAGGCTTATACCGGGGCCGGAGCTGGCTGTCATGGCCCGGCGTCCGCTGCCGGCTGCTCCGTACACCATGTTGATGGCAGCTATCTCGCTTTCGGCCTGGAGAAAGGTCCTGTTCAGCTTGGGGAACACAGCTGCGGCCGCTTCGGCGATCTCGCTGGCGGGGGTTATCGGGTAACCGTAATAGGCGGTGCAGCCCGCCATGACAGCTCCGTAAACAGCCGCATGGTTGCCCTTCATGAGCATTCTTGCCATGCTACGCCTCCTTCCGGGGCTGATGGTCCTTCAGGTACACGGTCACCGCGCCTGGTTCGGGGCAGTTGTAGAAGCAGTTGCCGCAACCGATGCATCCTTCCCCGAGATAGGCTGAATAGTGATATCCCTTGGAGTTGAATTTCTCGGAGATCACGAGTACCTTTTTCGGGCACGAGGCCACGCAGAGGCCGCAGCCCTTGCACTCGTCCGAGTTGATCTCGGGACACGGGTAGCTGGTCACTTGGAGAACCTCCCTTACTGAGGGGACTGGTTGGTGCAAAATCCGATGGGAACATAGAATCTTATAAGATTACAGGGCACAGCCGGGAAGTCAACACGAAACCGTTCGGCCTGAGGGCAGGCGGGCCGAAAGGAAGCCAACATGCCGGAGGTTGCTGCGTGCGCTGTCCCGGCTTTTCGGGTGATCACCGCAATACCTTGCGCCAGTGTCCGCCGCCTCCCGAGTACCCGCCTATCTCAATGTGGACAGGGTCGTGGGGCCAGGCGGTCACCACCAGTGAGCGGTAACCCGCCCGGGCAAGAGCCTTCTCAAGCAAGGCCAGGGATTCCGCTTCCAACTCGTGCACCTCCACCACGGCAACTGAGCCCTCTTCCGTCACCTTCACCCTGCCTGCAGGCAGACCGCGAACTGAGAGGGTGGAGAGCCCCGAGCCTTCCGGCTCGGCAAGCCGGGGAACGGAACGTTCCCTCAGCTTTCTGAGTCTTCTGCCTGACAGAACGCCGGCAAGCGCCATGACCGCCGGCAGAAGCACCAGGCCGCTGACCTGGCCTCCCCGCCCTGAGGCAGACAGGGCCGCGGTGGCAGCCCCGTACACGAGAAAGGCGCCTCCGGCAAAAACGGAAAGCACTGCCCCCTCTTCGTCAGAGATCAACCTTCCGACCATGGGCCCGGCAACATGCGCAAGCGCCGGCCTGCCCCTGAGCCCCGTGACAAAAAGGAAGGCTCCCAGGACGATTCCGGCCAGGGCCAATGCACCGCCGGGAAATGACAGCAGTTCGGCGGCGAGTGTCACGGCGGAAAGGGCCAGCCCCTCAACAAGGAGGATCGGCTTCCTTTTTCCGGCAATGCGGGCCGCGGTGAATGCGATGAAACCGGCCAGGGCTCCGGCTGCGGCCGCCTTGACCCCGGTGAAGAGAATGTCGCCGACGAGGAACAGGAGCGCCAGCAGCAGCTCCGGCCAGAGACCGGCCATCAGCGCACCCCGGGTTTTCCCAGGGCGGCCAGCTTGTCGGGGATATCTCGTATCATCCTTCTGGCGGTCATCTCACCCTTCGTCCTGCACCTTCCCGATGCTATCCTTCCCAGCATTGCGAGGAACCCCAAGGGGTGGCTGAGAAGCCTTGCCAGGTAGAACCTCAGGTAGGTCCATCTTCTGAAGATGTCGAGCTTCCTGTAATCGCGCCTCCAGACAGGAGAGAAGCAGAGCTCGTCCATCTCGCGAAACCCCCCGAGTTCAGGCTCATTCATTGCCGGGGTGGACGGGAAGGGCGTCATGATGGGCATCACCACTTCCCCCACGCCGCATCTGGCAAGTCCGGCGATGTATCGGCCGGTCTCCCGCCGGTCGCCGCTGGTCTCGCCGGGAGTTCCGGCAACGAAGAAACAGCATGTAGAGACTTTCATGGATGAGGCCAGACGAATCAGGCCCGGCACACGGTCTATGTCGGCGGTCTTGTTCATCAGCTCAAGGACCCTGCGCGAACCGGACTCAGGAGAAAGGGAGAAGTAACGCATACCCGCCCTTGCAAGAAGGGTAAGGAGATCTGCGTCAAGGGTCTCCATCTTGAGCCCTGACGGAAAACAGAACGTTATGTCCAACCCTCCGCCGATCAGCCCGTTGCAGATGTCCTCCACCCTTCCACGGTTCACGGCGAAGTTCTCATCCTGAATGTGAAAATCGGTGACTCCGTAGGTATCCATGTGCCAGCGGATCTCTTCAAGCACCCTTTCAGGGCTCTTGAAAAGCCAGTTCCCGCCGCTCATCTCCGGGGCCTGGCAGAACGAGCACTTGTACGGACAACCCCTGGAGGTGAGAATGTTCATGTACCGTACGTTTCTCATCACAGGCCCGTGCCCGTAGCCGAGCCTCCAGTAGTTTTCCAGCGGAAGAAGATCCACAGCGGCGAAAGGCTGGCTGTCCAGATCCACGGTGTACCTGGTCTTCCGTTCCGCCAACCCTCCCCGGAATGCAAGTCCTTCAAGCCCCTCCACGCCTTCTCCGTTCCGGATGCGGCCAAGGAGCTCGGGAAGCCTTCTCTCCGCCTCGCCCAGAACGACAAAATCCGCACCGGCGGCGATGAAGTCCCCCGGAACGAAAGTGGAATGGTACCCTCCCACTATCACCGGCCTGGACCGGGCGGAAGCTTTGAGCTCCCTCACGATGGCACATGCCATGGAGTGCTCACCGGCACAATGAACGCTCACACCCGCCACCGCCCCGGACGGCACAAGCCGGGCGATCTCCGCCGGGGTGAGACCCCTTGCCCTGTACCGCTCCCGGAATGTGTAGAAACGGTGCGGTGAAGTGCCGTAGGCATCAAGGATCCGCACCGGGAAACCTGCAGCCCTTACCGAGGCGGCCAGGTAGGCAAGACCCGATGGGATACCCGGGATGCTCCCATAGAAGTCCGCCTTCAGGTGCACCACCGGCGGTCGTACAAGAACGAGCTCCGTCAATGCAGCTGAGGCTCCAGCGGCCTCTTCATGTACTTCGCTGTGGCGATAAGGGAGAATCCGTTGATGTACTTCCTCAGGTCGAGAAGGCTTCTCATCCTTCTGATCTTCTTCCAGACCAGCCTGGGCCTCATGTAGAAGCGTTTATGCCCCTGCTGGATAAGAAACCTTATCTGCTCTTCTGTCATCCCGTCGGGAACGAAGGATACGTTCTTGAAGTTGAACCTGTCCCGGGTGAACTTGGAGGGCTTAATCCGGCCGGCAAGCAGGTCGTTGTACACTTCGCTTCCCGGCAGGGGCGTCAGGTTAACGAAAACGGCGTAATCAAGGTCAAGGGAGCATGCGAAGTCAATGGTGGCAAGCCCCTCTTCGAAGGTTTCGCCCGGAATGCCGAACATGAACGTCCCATAGGCTTCCATGCCCAGAGCGCTGGTAGCGCTCACGGCGCTTCGGATCTGGTCCAGTGTGGTCCTCTTCTTGAGCGTGTCGAGGTTCTTCTGGACACCGCTTTCGATCCCGAAAAGGATCCTCCAGCAGCCAGCCTCTTTCATGCGCCTCAGCATGCCCTCAGTCACCCTGTCCACCCGGGCGTTCACGGCCCAGTCAACATCAATGCCCCTCCGCAGTATCTCTTCGCAGAAGGCGTTCACCCTCTTCTCGGACAGGGTGAATGTGTCGTCCCAGAAGGCGATGTCGCGCACACCCTGGTTTTCCACAAGCCACTGTATCTCATCCACGATGTTCCCTGCGCTTCGCATCCGGGTATGCCTGTCTGTGTGGCAGAAGATGCACTCGTACGGGCAGCCCCTCGCTCCGATGATGTTCGCGTGCGGAAGCCGGTTGTAGAAGGTTGGGGAGGGAAGGTAGTCCGACGCCGGTGCAAGATGATGGGCCGGGAAGGGCAGGGTGTCTATATCCTCCACCACGGGTCTTGGCTGGGTGCGCACGATCTCCCCGCCGGATCTGTAGATGATCCCCTGAACGCCCTCCGGCGAATCACCCCTTGAAACGGCGCCCACAAGCTCCCTGAAGGTGTGTTCGCCCTCGCCGAATACGATGTAGTCGATCCCGTCGCACTCTTCCAGGCACCGGGCGCCCCATAGCGTGGGGTGGATCCCGCCGGCTACGAATATTGTCCGGGGAAACTCCCTCTTCAGCTCGTTGAGCATCCAGCGCGAGTTCTCCCAGTCCACACTTGTTATGGTCACCCCCACAAGGTCTGGGTTCATGTCGCGCAGCTTCCTGAGGGCGTTCTCGAACGTGTGGAACAGGCCCTCGAGGTAAACCACCTCATGCCCGTCCTCGATCACGAAAGGAGCCAGGTAGAGCAGTGAAGGCGAGGGCACCACGTTGACCAGCGGCTTGATCCTGAGCCAGCGGAACGGAGAGATCCGCTGGTTCATGAAATCGTGCTGGTCCTGTTCCCAGGAGGCAGGCATTGTAAGAAGCACTATTTTCATCGGCAGACCCTTCCTGAGGAATCGGAATATAATACCGACCTTCGGGAAAACCTTGGAAAAGGAGTCGGAGCGGGCTTGAGAGTATCGGTGATCATTCCCGCCTGGAATGCCGAGAGAACGCTTGGGCAATGCCTGAAGGCACTTTCGGAACAGACTGCCCCACCCCTGGAAACCATCGTGGTGGATGACTTCTCCACAGACGGAACCAAAGGGGTGGCGGAGAGTTTCGGAGTGAAGGTTCTCTGTCTGGCCAGGAACACAGGGCCGGCCATCGCCAGGAACAGGGGCGCCGAGGCCGCTTCCGGGGATGTTCTTCTTTTCCTTGACGCCGATGTGGTTGTCCCGCCTGCCCTGGTGGAAAAAGTGACGAACCACTTCAGCGACCCGCGGGTCTCCGCGGTTCAGACCCTTTACACCCCGGGCTGCCCCGGAAAAGGCCTGGTCACCCGGTACCAGAACTACTACTACCACCACTCGCTGAACAGGCTCAGAGCAACCGCGGTTGCCGTTTTCGCAACCTGGTGCGCGGCGGTGAGAAGGGAGGCGTTCCTTGGGCTGGGGGGTTTCAACGAGCGTATTCCGGAACCCACGGTGGAGGATGAGGAGTTCGGCTACGCAGTGGCAGACTCGGGAGGGGTCATCCTTCTTGAGAAGTCCGCGCAGGTGACTCATCTTGCGGAGTACAGCTTCGGGGCATTCGCGGCAAGGCGCATGCGGATGGCGGCTGCGCAGGCCAAAAGCGGCTGGAGGCAGGTGAAGCGAAGGCTTCTTGCCCGGTACATCAACGTCAGCGAGACCGGAACCCACCACAGCAGATGGGTCGTGCTTTCCATCATCCTCACTATTCTCGGCTGGCTGTCGTTGCTCTCGACAGTGGTCACAGGGTTTGCAGGTCCGGTTCTTTTCGCCGGATTTCTGTCAGCAGCCCTGATCTGCCATGCAGGGTTCTTCACATCCGCGGCCAGGCTCTTCGGGGCAGGAATGATCCCCGGCTTCGCCGTGATGTGCATAGCCGACATGACCATACTCGGGATCGGTATAGGGAAGGGGACCGTGCAGTTCCTCTTGGGACGAAGGTACTGAGACTGAGTCCGTTTGCTATCCTGCTGTATTACAATACAATACAGCAACAAACTAATCTATCTAAGTCCGTCCCCTAGATCTTCCTTGCCATGAACTTCAGGATGGTGTGGAGAACGCTGAGGCCGTAGGGGATGGGTTTGAGGCTGGAATAGCCCTGGCCGTGAAGCGTGGGGATGGGGACCTCGACCACCGTCAGCTTCTGGCGGATGGCGCCCACAAGCATCTCCGAGTCGAAATTGAAGGTGTCGGAGTATCCGCGGTAGGGGATCATGTCCAGGGCCCTTGCGCCGTAGGCCTTGTACCCGCTGTGGTAGCTGGTGAGCCTGGCCCTGAAGACGAAGTTCTCAAGGCCGTTGAGCATCACCGTCCCCCAGTACCTTGCCTGGCTCATTCCGCCCTTCCTCATGTCACCGTACATGGTCCGGCTGCCCCCCACCACGTCCGCGCCCCCGCGGAGAGGCTCCAGCATCTTCAGCAGGAAATCGGGAGGGTACTGACCGTCGGAATGGAGCATCACCACTCCCCTGGCCCGGTTCTGCAGGGCCCAGTCGAAGGCCGTCTTCTGGGCGGCTCCGTACCCCCTGTTCGCTTCGTGGCGCACAAGGGTCACCTTGGAGAACTCCCGGGCAAGCCGGGCGGCAACAGCGGATGTGTCGTCGGTGGAGCCGTCGTCCACCACAAGAAGCGCGTCCAGGGCATCCCAGGCTTCCCGGGGTATGCCCCTCATAACACCTTCCATGAATCTGCCGGTATTGTACGCCGGCATGAAGCAGACATAGTTCATGTTCACGCTCTTCCCGCATCGGTGACGGGAAACACTACGCAATACAGCCTTGAGGGGCAAGGCAGAAGGAAAGGCCGTCGTGATGGACCTGACCGTGGAAGCGCTGCTTGAGAGGGGCCTTCGTGGCCTGATACTGGACATGGCCACCGGAAGCGGAAGTTTCATAGGGTTCCTCCGGTACCACGCGGCTCCCGGGGCCGTGGTGGTGGCCGCGGATCCGGACTGCGGGGCCCTCCGCTCGGTCAGCGGGGCCTTCCCTGACCAGGACGTGCTGCCCGTGGCCGCAACAGGCGAACACCTCTGCTTCCCCGACGCCTGCTTCGACGCAGTGGCGCTCTCCAACGCGGTCCACCACTTCAGGGACCCCTGGCCCATCCTCAGCGAGATGATGAGGGGCCTGAAACCCGGCGGGCTGTTCGTCCTCAGGGAGATGTTCAGCGACGGTCCCCAGACCGGACCCCAGTTGACCCATGTTCTGGTGCATCACTGGAGGGCCGAGATAGACTCGGCTCACGGCGTGTACCACGGCGCCACCCTGCCCAGGGCAAGGCTCGAGGCAATTCCCGGGGCACTGGGGCTCACCGGGGTCCTGTCATCGGTCCGGACGGACATGGAGGCCGATCCGAAGGCGCCGGATACGGTGAGAACAGTGGAGAAGACCATAGAAAGCTCCATGGCCAGGGCCGAGGGCTGGCCCCGCCTTCAAACAAGGGGCGAAGAGCTTCTGAAAAGGCTGCATGAAGTGGGGTTCGCCGGAGCCTCCTCGGTGCTGGCTGCGGGTTTCAAGGCCTGACGTTCACGGGCGCCCAGCGGGGGCGGGTTTCCCTTTCGGGAAGCAGTGCGCCTGCCCGTTCCGCAGTCCAGGGTTCCATGTACCCCTCCCGGCCCTCCATCCAGAAAAGGTAGGGGTTCCTGCCCGGAAAGACGGTCTCCATGGCCGCAAGGTCCTCGCCGGGCGTCTGGTGGGCACAGAAGACCACATCCCCGTCGAGGTAGGGGTCGGTTGCCAGCAGCCCGCTCATGATGTTTGGGTAGCCGTGCTCGCCGGCCTCCATGAAAACCACGGCAGGCGGCTGGACACCGGCAGCGGCCAGCCTCAGGGGAATCGAGTCAATGGACTGCCACGGACCGCTTCGCAGGGCAACGCCGTCGGGAATGTAAACGGCCAGCGTGACCCAGGCGAAAAGAGCTCCCGCGAACAGGACCGCCCTGTTCCCCCAGCGGCGCCCGGCCTCCCTGAAGCCCAGGGCGCAAAGCAGCGCGAACGCGGGAAGGGTGGTGTAGTAGTGCCTGGGTCCGTAGTCTATGGCGGCGGCGTAATGGACCAGCATGAACGGCGCAACTGCGAGAACCGGCAGGTAGAGGACCCGCCATCTCCGGGCAAGGGTGCGGTCGAAAAGGATCAGAAGTGCCGGCACCAGGGACAGGAAGGGCCAGCCCAGAAGGATGGTGCTTCCGGTCCCCGCCTGTCTGGCCAGGTTCAGGAGGCCACGAACCGGGGTGTGGGAGTGATCGCCGTACTCGGGAAACCATGCCTTGTCCGGTCCGAAACCGAGAAGGCTGCCCCCCCTGGCCATGTTGTACGCCGGTGAAAGGGGATCGCCCGTGTAGTGAGCGTTGGAGAGAAGGAAGAACGCCACCGGGGCGGCGGCTCCCGCGGCGATGAGCAGCAGGACAGGCAGGGCCTTCCACCTCAGCCTTGCAAAGAGCACCGCGGTTATTGAGATGGCCCATGGAAGGGCGGTGTAGGGCTTCGTGCACAGTGCGAGGCCCAGCAGGAACCCCGAGGCGGCGTACCACCCCTTCCGGGGCGTCTGGAACGCCCTCACGATGAAGTACAGCGCCCAGGTTACGAAGAGGAGTTCGGAGTTGTGGGCCATGTGCGTGGGCGCCATGAAGAGGAAGAAGGGCGAGACAGCCATGATCAGAACCCCAAGCCTGGCCACGGCCCTGCCGGCGACCCTTCTGAAAAGAAGGCAGGCACCGGCGAGGGACAGGGCCGCCTGAAGCGGCCCTAGCATCGGGCTGATGCCGAGCCTGGTGAACGGGACCATGAGAAGCGAGTGTATGGGTGTGTACATCACGAACCAGCGCCCCTGGTCGAAGACGAAGTGCCTGAAGGGGAACAGGTCCCTGGGATCCTCCAGCCCGGGAGACCGAACCCAGGCCTGGCCCCTGGCGTAGATGCGGCTCTGGATCAGGTAGGCAGCCTCGTCGCCTCCCTTCGGGATGCCCTCGAGCGGCCCGTAGGCCATCCAGACCGTGAAGATGAGCACGCAGACCAGAAGAGCCCCCATGAAAAGCGGGTCGGAGCCTCCGGTGAGCACCCCCCTGAAGAAACGGCCAGGCAAGGTCCACCCACTTAACGCGGCGGCGAAGAGGAAGGCGGCCGGAACAAGCGTGACCAGCTGGACCGCCTTGTCGCCCGGGCCCGCGAGCCTGTGGCCGGAGTGGGCGTAAAAGGCGAAGAGCGCCAGCAACGCGGCAGATGCGGCCAAACGCAGCGCCTTCAACTCAGTACTTCCTTCCCGAGAGCGCAAGCACCGCCGCCGCGGCGCAGGCAGGGGCTATGAGAAGCAGGTCGGGTAGCACCAGCAGCCCCGCCCTGGCGCCCCTGGCGCCTCCGGCCCTGATCATGTGGAAAAGCATGGGCAGCTGAAGCCCCAGGCTCAGCAGGGCACCCGCGATGAGCACCGCGGGGCCGTTCCGTACCCCCGCGGCCCACATCAGCCCTCCCGCTGGCATGGCCCAGGAGAAGAGGGCGCCCAGAAGCACCGACGCCATCTCGAAGAAGCCGGCTACGCTCACGGAGGGCGCGCCCCTGTCGGGGCTTCGCCTGATGATGTACAGGGCCTTGGCGAGCATCATGTTCCATTCATAGCGGAAAAACTCGGGCAGGGTGTACTCCCTGAGGTGGAACACCCTGATCTCCGGGGCGATGAGTATCCTGCCGCCCCTGGCCCAGAGCCTTTCCGAGAAATCCGCGTCCTCAATGGTGGCCCCCGATATGTTCTCGTCGAAGCCTGAAAGCTCCCTGAAGACCTCTGTGCGCACCGCGAAGAAAAAGGTCCCGCAACCCTTTATGAAAGGCCCGCGGATCCTTCTGGTGAAGGTGTGATGGTAGTAGTAGTTCTTGTAGAACGTGGCGGCCCCGTTCCCCGGAGCGTCCGGGCTGTAAACGGCCTGGACCGCATCGGCCCCTTCCATGCGCCGGTCCAGCTTTGCCCTCCATCCCTCTTCCGGAACGGCATCCGAATCCAGGAAAAGCACCCATCGGGTTGCGGCGGCCATTCCTCCGGTGTTCCGGGTGCCGGCCGCTCCGGGCCTTCCCGCGGACTCGATCCATTGAACCCCGAGGCGCTGCAGGAGCTTACGGGAGCCGTCGGCGGACCTGTCGTCAACCGCAAGAAGGCTGTCGCCCGGCAGAAGCTCGCCCTGCACCGATGACACGACCCTTTCAAGGGTGCCGCCGCTGTTGTGAACGGGAACGACCACGGTGAGCGAGGGCAAGGGCCTATGCCTTTTTCCGGTAAAGCCCCAACTGCTCCGCGACCATCATGAGCAGGCTTTTCGCACCGTGCCACACGGCCCTGAGCTGAAAGGCGCTGGTGATGTTCGAGAGCCGGTAGAACAGGAACCCGGGCCTGAAGAAGTACCTGATGTATGCCAGCCGTCTGAGTTCCATGATCTGGTCGCCGGTCATGGTGAAGGGAACGAAGCACGGCCTGTCGAGGAGCATTCCCTGGTCGTTGAGCCTCTCGCTCATGGTGCCGTACTTCCCCTTCTGAATACCCTTGAACATGGGTGTTCCGGGGAACGGCGTGATGGGAAAGAACTCGACGGTGAAGCTTCCGAGAAGCTTCGCGAACTCGATGGTCTCCTGCCCCTCATCGAAGGTCTCCCCGGGGATGCCGAAGATGTAGGTGGTGTGCGTCTTGATCCCCACGCTGTGGGCCAGCCTGACAGCGAACCTGATCCTCTCAAGTGTTTCGTGCTTCATGAGCGTGTCGAGATTCTTCTGAACGCCGCTCTCGACGCCGAAGTTGATGCACCAGCAGCCGGCGGCCTTCATGGCCCTGAGGATCTTCTTGTCAACCGCGTCGGCCCTGCAGGAGCACCACCATCTCACGTTGACACCCCGTCGGACCATTTCGCTGCAGAACCTGTAAACATGGCTGTGGCTGTATGTGAAGTGCTCGTCCCAGAACTTTATCTCTCTGGCGCCCAAGTGTTTAACATAATACTGGATCTCGTCGACCACCCGTTCCGGGTCCCTCAGGCGTATGAGCTTTCCGTACATCTTGTAGCAGTAAAGGCAGGTTCCGTTGCATCCCCGGCTGGCGAGCATCTGCACCACCGGTACAGTGGAGACCTGTTCGAAACTCGGGAAGTACCTGTCCATCTCGCAGATATCCACCGCCGGGAAGGGCAGTGAATCGAGGTCGGTCACCAGCGGGCGCTGGCCGGTGAACACGGGCTCTCCGTCTGGACCCCGGTGGTACAGCCCCTTCACGGAACCAAGGTCCCCCCCGGCAGCCAGTGCGTCCATCATCTCGCCGCATGTGATCTCGCCCTCGCCCACCACCACAGCGTCAAGCGGGGGACACTGGGAAAGAAGGAGTTCGGGCATGGCCGTGGCTCCGTGCCCTCCAACGAACGTGAACAGACCGGGGTTGTCGGTCCTGGCGTCCCTTATGAATGGTTCGGCCTTGTGCCAGAGAAGGCTTATCACGTAAACGCCAAGGGCCTGGGCGCCGAACTCCGCCACCCGCTTCCGCATCTCCTGGTTGGAATGGAAGAAGCCTTCGAGGTAGATCACCTGGTGACCCCGGCGCCGGAGTTCTCCGGCTATGTACTGCATGCCCGGGGTGGGCCAGCAGCCAGCTATTCCCCGGGTGTCCTTCGCCCTTATGTCATCGGGTCCCCATGGGGGGACAACGAGCGCCACCTTCAAGGTATCCCCTTTCTGCAAGGTCTGTAATATGGAGGGATTCGCAGGCTTCACACAATGAGGCGGCTGCTCGGGGCCCGGTCGGGGGTGTGCCCGGTCAGGCGGCACCCCCGTCAAAGCCGTTCGCTGTATCCCTGCAAGGACCCAGCGGGATCAGAACCAGTTCCCCGTCGGCCACCTCCAGCCCCACCTTCTGCCCGGGGCATATGAGACCGCGCAGAATGGATTCCGCCACCCTGTTCTGCACCATCCTCTGTATGACCCTTTTGAGCGGGCGGGCTCCGTAGGCCGGGTCCCACCCGGCTTCAGCCAGATGGTCCAGCGCCTGGGAGGTTGGTGAAAGCTCGATCTCCTGGGCTGCGAGAACACGGTTCAGGTTCCCTATCTGGATCTCCACTATCTTCCTGATCTCCTCCCGGGTGAGGCTGTTGAAAACGATGACCTCGTCCAGCCTGTTTATGAACTCGGGACGGAACCGGCCCTCCAGCTCCCTCATGGCCCGGGAAAGAAGCTCCTTCCGGGGCAGTTCCCTGCCTATGGTGCCTATCCAGTCGCTTCCCAGGTTCGAGGTCATGATGAGCACGGAGTTCCTGAAATCCACGGTGCGCCCCTGGCCGTCGGTGAGCCTGCCGTCGTCAAGGATCTGAAGGAAGATGTTGAAGACGTCGGGGTGCGCCTTCTCGATCTCGTCGAAGAGCAGTACGGAGTACGGCCGCCTGCGGACCGCCTCGGTAAGGTACCCGCCTTCATCGTACCCGACGTAGCCCGGAGGGGCTCCTATCATCCGGGAGACGGAGTGCTTCTCCATGAACTCGCTCATGTCCAGCCTCACCATGGCATCAGGGCTGTCGAACAGGAAGTCGGCCAGTGTCCGCGCCAGTTCCGTCTTGCCCACTCCGGTGGGTCCCATGAAGATGAAGCTGCCCAGCGGACGGTTCGGGTCCTGCACTCCGGCCCTGGCCCTCCGTATCGCCTGGCTCACCGAAGCCACCGCCTGGTCCTGCCCGACAACGCGTCTGGCGAGGCTCTCCTCAATTGTGAGAAGCCTCTCCCTCTCTCCCTGAAGCATCCGCGAGACAGGGATCCCGGTCCATCGGGCCACCACATGGGCAATGTGCTCGGGGGTCACCTCCTCGGTGAGCATGGACCCCTTCTCCTGTGCCTTCCTAAGCTCCTCACGGGAACCGACGAGCGCCGCCTCGCACTCCCTGAGGGATCCGTAGCGTATCTCGGCCACACGGTGAAGGTCGCCCTGCCTTTCGGCCTTGCTCTCCTCGACCCTGAGCTCCTCCTGCCTCCGCTTCAGCTCCCTGACCTTCTCTATCAGCTCCTTCTCGGTGAGCCACCTGGCCTCCAGGGCTCCCTGTTCCTCCGATAGCTCGGCCAGCTGCCTCTCCACAAGCTTCATCTTCTCCCTGGCGGACCTGTCGTCCTCCCTGCGAAGGCCCTCCCTCTCGATCTCCAGCTGGGTTATCCTTCGCCTTATCTCGTCCACCTCGGCCGGCATGCTGTCTATCTCGATGCGGATACGGCTGGCCGCCTCGTCAACCAGGTCTATCGCCTTGTCCGGGAGGAAGCGGTCGGCGATGTATCTGTCGCTGAGCCTTGCGGCGGCCACTATGGCCGAGTCCAGTATCCTTATGCCGTGATGGACCTCGTACTTCTCCCGGATGCCCCTGAGGATGCTTATGGTGTCCTCAACCGAAGGGGCCTCCACCAGGATGGGCTGGAACCTTCTCTCCAGAGCGGCGTCCTTCTCGATGTGCTTCCTGTACTCGTCTATGGTCGTCGCTCCGATGCAGTGCAGTTCCCCCCTGGCCAGGGCAGGTTTCAGCATGTTGGCCGCGTCCATGGCTCCCTCGGCGGCCCCGGCCCCCACTAGCGTGTGCATCTCGTCTATGAACAGGATGACCCTGCCCTCAGATGCGGCGATCTCCTGAAGGACCGCCTTCAGTCTCTCCTCGAACTCGCCCCTGTACTTGGCGCCGGCGATAAGGGCGCTTACGTCCAGCATGAGCAGGCTCCGGTCCTTCAGGCTCTCCGGCACGTCGCCGCCGGCTATCCGGCCCGCAAGCCCCTCGACTATGGCTGTCTTTCCAACACCGGGTTCCCCGATGAGGACAGGGTTGTTCTTCCGCCTCCGGCACAGGACCTGCATGGTCCTTCTGATCTCTTCGTCCCTGCCGATCACAGGGTCGAGCTTCTCCTGCCTGGCAAGGGCGGTCAGGTCCCGGCAGTACTTCTTCAAAGCCTCATAGCTGTCCTCAGCGTTCTCGGAGGAAACCCTGGAAGAGCCCCTGACGCGCTTCAGCGCCTCCAGGAAGGCCGGCTCGGTTACCCCGGCGTCCCTGAGTATCGAAGAAGCCTCGTCCGAGCCGGACAGGATCCCCAATAGAAGGTGCTCGCTGGCTATGAAATCGTCCTTCATCCTGCCCGCCGCCTTCTCGGCGGCGGCAAGGGCCCTGTGAAAACCACGGGATGCGCCGGGCTGACCTGAGCCGTCGGACCTGGGCAGCCTTTCCGCCGCCAGGGCCGCCCGGGCCCTGAGTTCATCGGGCTGGATCTCCATGCGTCCAAGGATACCCGAGACTATGCCGTCGTCGGACTCCAGAAGGGCCATGAGAAGGTGAACGGTGGAAACCTCGGGACTGCCGGAAGAAGACGCCCGGGATACCGCTGCGTTCAGGGCTTCCCTGGCCTTTATCGTAAACCTGTCCTGGTTCATCTTTCCTCCCTTTTTCACAGGGATTAGCAAGGGGAAGGCCAAAGATTCAGGGTCATTACTTTTGTATTATATGTGTAATTATACCATTTCCGGACCCCTTCACTCCCACTGCGCCGAAGTGGCGCAGTGGCGAAAGCTTGCATCTTCCCTGAGTTTTAGTAGCTTTCATGCACACCCTGGATAGAAAACCATCGGAGGCTGTCATGGTGAACCTGGGACTCGTGGGGCTGGGATACTGGGGTCCCAACCTGCTTCGGAACCTCGTTGCGAACCGCAGGGCCGGAAAGGTGGTCATCTGCGACAAGGATCCGGTCAGGCTTGACCGCATCGGCGAAAGGTTCCCCAACTGCGAAAGGACAGGCGACTTCCAGCGGCTTGTGACATCGGGCGATGTTGACGCGATCCTGATCGCAACCGATGTCTCCTCACATTACCCTCTTGCAATGAAGGCTCTGGAGGCCGGGAAGCACGTCTTCGTCGAAAAGCCATTCGCCGATACCACCGGCAAGGCACTGGAAATGGTGGACAGGGCCGAATCCATGGGGCTGGTGAACATGGTGGGCCACACTTTCCTCTATTCCCCGCCGGTGATGGCGATCAAGGGCATAGTGGACAGCGGAGAACTGGGGGAGATACGTTTCATCACCAGCAACAGGGTGAACCTTGGGCTCCACCAGAAGGATGTCTCGGTGATATGGGACCTGGCGCCCCACGACTTCTCCATGATCTTCCACTGGCTGGACGAGGAGCCGTGCTTCGTGGATGCCTTCGGCAGCGGTTACGTCCTTGAGGGGATACCCGACGTGGCTTTCATAAACCTCAGGTTCCCGTGCGGCGCCATCGCCAACGTGCAGGTTTCGTGGCTGGCCCCCTCCAAGCTCAGGAAGACGGTGATAGTCGGAAGCAGGAAGATGCTGGTCTATGACGATACCGAGCCGTACGAGAAGGTGAAGATCTACGACAAGGGAGTGGATGTCATCGAACCCGAGACGTTCGGCGAATACCAGCTGGCCTACCGCACCGGCGACATACGAAGCCCCAAGCTTGACAGCTTCGAGCCCCTGGCGGCTGAGATTGAGGAGTTCCTGCGCTGCGTTGAGACCGGAGGCGAGCCCAAGACCTGCGGAAAAAGCGGCCTGGGCGTCGTAAGGGCACTGGAGCTGGCCGACGCCAGCCTGGCATCGCGCAGATGACATGTCCCCCATGAATTCCGAGGGCGCAAGGGCTCTGCTGGAGATACTTGGCGTGTCGGTGGTCCCTGGCGGCGTGCCGGGGCTGGATTTCGTGGTCCTGGGCGGTTCCATGGCTGCCCTTCTGGGCGAGAAGGGATCGGCGGCTTCCTTGCTGGGCGAGATCGCCGCCGGGCTCCGGGCCCCGGTGACGGGCAAGGCACTTGTTGGCCGCATGGGCGGTCTGATGGCTTCCACCGCCTCCCGCGAGGGCAGGTCGAAGGTGGCGTTCATCCCGAGGGACCCCGGGATACCGGGTGAGATGACCCCCGGAGGCATGATAAGCCTGGCCTCCTCGGCATCGGGTTCCCGGCGGGGGGAGGCCAGGGAAAGGTCCGCCGCGCTTCTTTCGTGGCTGGGGATCGCAGGCCACGGCGACACCCCCGTGGCAAGGCTTTCCGACCAGCAGAGACGGCTTGCGTTCCTTGGCTCGGTCCTGGCCTCGGTCCCGTCATTCCTGATAGTGGAATGCCCGGTTGATGAATGCCTGATCGAACCGCTGACCGACTTCGCCACCCACGGTCCCGGCAGGGGCGCCCTTTTCGTGGCGTCCCGGCTGGGCGAGATCCCCCCGGGAACAGAGATGATCGCGCTGTGCGACCAGAGCGGAGCAAGGGCCATCGCAAGGCACACCCAGGTGCTGGAAACCGTAAGGGGGGGCGCTGAGATACAGGTCGCCTTCTACCCGGTGCTTCCCAGGAAGGTGATGGAGCAGATCCCGGGCATCCGGGACCTGGCCCACAGGAACGGCCGATACTCCTTCAATCATTCGGACACGGCGTACGCCCTGGTCCAGGTCTGCAACACCGCAAGGGCCAACGCCAGGAGCATCGCCCATCTGTCCGTGGCGCCCCCCTCCCCTTCGGCGCTGCTGGCGGCCTTTCTTCCCGGAAAGGAAGAACCGGTGCCGGACCTCTTCGGCACCGCCGAGAAGGGTACATGATCACTCCCGAGGTGGCGCGGCTTTTGCTCACAAGGCTTCGCACCAGCAGGGATGGGCTCTGGAGCCTGGTTTTCCTGGCGGGGACCGCCCTGGCCGGGCTGGGAACGGGCTTTCTTCCCTGGCTGGCATCAATGCTCTCATTCGGGCTGCCACTGGCAGCATCCCGGGGCTGGAGCGGGTCTTCCGAGCGTGCGGGGCTTGCCAGGCTCTGCCATAGGCATCCCGGCGCCGTGAACAGGCTCACCGCGGCGGAGGTGCTGATACCGGCCCTGGCCGGGGCGATCCCCGGAGCACTGGCCGTTCTGATCTCGGGAACGGCTCCCTGGCAGGTATGGTTCGTTCTTCCGCTGGCATCCATAACAGCCGTGTCGGCCGGGTACCTGCTGGAGCGCATGGCGTCTGGGGCGGGGACCGTTCTTCTTGCTCTCTACTGGAGTTGGTCATTCCTGCTGCTTCGAGGGGAGCCGGGGCTGGTGTCGCTGCTTTTCGTTCCCGGCTACCCGGCGCGGGTTCTGGCCCAGGGAACCGGAGCACCGCACCCCGACGGCTTCCTTGCCATTTCCTGCGTCATCGCCTTTGGAACGGCCTACCCGCTGTTCAGGGAGAACCTGAAAGCCAGCCCCTGAGGGACGAGAGCGCCCTTTCGGAATGAGCCCTTCTTCTCTCCCTTCTCCCCCTGACTGAGCCAACCGGGGGAAACAGGCCGAAATGGATGTTGCTTGGCTGAAAGGGTCCGCATCCTGCCACCGTGACATGGGAGAGGAGCGCCCCGAGCGCGGTATCCGCCGGAGGCGGAAGCGGCTCTTTCCCTTCAAGGAAGGCTGCCGTGAACAACCCCGCAAGGAGACCGGTGGCCATGGACTCTATGTACCCCTCCACCCCGGTAACCTGCCCTGCCAGCATAAGACCGGATCGTCCCCGGACCCTGAGGAAGCGGTCCAGGACCGCCGGGCCGTTCACGAAGGTGTTCCTGTGCATGCTGCCCAGCCTGAGGAACCGTGCCCTTTCAAGGCCGGGGATCATCCTGAAGACCTTTCTCTGGGCGTCATGGGTGAGCTTGGTCTGAAAGCCCACCATGTTCCATGAGCTTCCCGACGCGTTCTCCATTCTGAGCTGCACCACGGCGAAAGGCCTGCGTCCCGTGGCCGGGTCTTCGATGCCCACCGGTTTCATCGGGCCGTGGGCCAGCGACAGGTGGCCCGAGTCGGCTATGGCCTCAACCGGCTGGCAGCCCTGGAAATGCAGCTCCTTCTCGAAAGGGTGGGGAGGCACTCTCTCGGCTGTTCTCAGGGCCTCCACGAAGAGGTCGTAGGTCTCCCGGTCCATGGGGCAGTTCAGGTAATGGGCCCCGCCCCCCTTGTCATACCGGGACTGCAGAAACGCGACGCTGGTGTCGATGGTGCTCCCGTCAACGATGGGGGCAATGGAATCGTAGAAGTACAGGTGCTCCTCTCCTGTGACCTCCCTGAGCGCACCGGAGAGTTCCGGGCTGGCCAGCGGACCCGGGGCAGCGATGCAGAACCCTTCCGGGAACGACCTCACCTCGCGGGTCTCGAGGGAAATGAGAGGCTCTTCGAGAAGTGCGGCCAGCACGCCCCGGCTGAATCCGGTCCTGTCCACGGCCAGGGCGTCGCCGGCGGGCACGCTCACCGAATCAGCTATGCCCATAAGCCTGGACCCCGCCATGCGAAGCTCCTGCTTCAGAAGCCCCGGGGCGTTCTCGGGATTCGCCGAGCGCAACGAATTGGAACAGACAAGCTCAGCCGGGAGCCCGGTGGTATGCGCCGGAGTTGAGACCAGCGGCCTCATCTCAAGAAGGGTCACCCTCACCCCCCTGGCAGCCAGGGCGAACGCCGCTTCGCACCCCGCCAACCCCGCCCCCACAATGGGGACGGACTTAGATAAATTAGTTTGTGATCTCAATTCATTGCCATTCTTGCATTTGCAAATTGCCCAGGTGGACATGCTCCAATTCAGCCTGTTTCTACGGAAAGCAAATGTAACACCTGAAACGCCTGACGACATGGTATGATAGCCACATTGCAAAAAGGGTATGATTCCATGTGTTCTTTCCGAAGGGATATCCATGTGCGGCGTGGCAGGAATCGTATCGGGGTCTCTGCCCCCTGAACAGGTCAGTGTGCTCCTCTCGGTGCTCAACGCTTCCCAGCGCCACCGGGGCCCCGACGATACCGCAGCAGTGGTGAAGAACAGCGTAGGGTTGGGGTTCGACCGCCTTGCCATCCTCGACCTCGAGACCGGAATGCAGCCAATCGAGGCACCCGAGGACGGAGTGACCATCGCCTGCAACGGCCAGGTTTACAACTACATCGAGCTACGGGCCCTGCTTCCGGGGCAGGAGTTCGCAACCACCGGAGACATGGAGGTTGCGCTGCATCTCTACAGGAAGTTCGGCACCGGCTTCCTTGCGCTTCTGAACGGAATGTATGCCGGCGCTATCCACGATCCGCTCAGGCGGCGGCTGCTCCTTTTCCGGGACAGGTTCGGGATCAAACCCATGCACTATGCCGCAACACCCCAGGGCTTCTTCTTCTCCAGCGAGATATCGCCGCTGCTGAGAATGCCGGGCGTAAGGCGGAGCATGGACACAGGGCTGCTGCCGCTGTTCTTCACTTACCGGTACATACCCGGCGACAGGACAATCTACAGCAGCATCGCAAGGGTCCCCCCGGGTTCTTTCCTGGAGCTCGACCTGGATTCGGGGAGTTACCGAATCAGCCGTTACTGGGATTACAGCTTCAGCTCTTCCGAGCACTTCCGTGACGCCGACGAGGCCGCCGAAGAGTTCCTGAGGCTCTTCCGTGACGCGGTAAGGATAAGGCTGCGTTCGGATGTGGAGGTGGGAAGCTTCCTGTCCGGAGGGATAGATTCGTCGGCGGTGGCCTCCCTTACCGCTGCCATCAAGCCGGACCTCAAGCTCTTCACGGTTGCCTTCGAGGAGGGGGGCTACGACGAAACCGGGGAGGTGGATCACTTTGTACGGACCATGGGGAGCCTGTTCGCCAGGACCGGCAGGTTCGTCAGGAAGTGTTCCAGGGCCAGTCTCGCCGCTCTTCCCGGGATAGTCAGGTCCCTCGGGGAGCCGCTTTCCCTCGGCGCAGTGATCCCCACCGACATGGTCTGCGGCCTCGCATCGGAAAGCGTGAAGGTGGTGCTGACCGGAGAGGGAGCCGACGAGATCTTCGCAGGTTACAGAAAGTTCCTTGTGGAGGGAGCTTTCATCGAGTACCAGTCATCCGGCCCTGAGGACCGGAGAACCCTCCTCAGGCTGTATCCGGAGCTCAGGCTCAGGCTTGCGGCCGGAGACGTGGGTCCCGCCGGCAGACATATCGCCACCGAGGCGCTGTTCACGCCTGAAGAGCTGGGGATACTGCTGGGAAGCAGCTGCTCCGTTCAGCTGCCCCATCCCCCCCTGGAGCTTCCTGATCTTGAGGGGATCCACCCGGTAAAGGCGATGCAGGCCATCGAGTGCCGCACCAGGCTTCCGGACTACGTGATAGCAAGGCTGGACAGGCTTAGCATGCGCCACAGCCTGGAGGCGCGAACACCCTTCCTTGACTACAGGCTGGCGGAGTTCGCCGCCTCCCTTCCCGTGGACCTGAAGGTGAGGCCGCTGCTTTCACTGGACAAGTACATTCTGCGGAAATCGTTCGCTGATTCGGGCATGCTTCCTGCGGACATCGCCCTCAGACCAAAGAAGCCCTTCACGATGCCCATGGCACAGTGGTTCGAGAACCCCTCTGAGCTTCCGGAGGAGCTGAGAGAGATCGCCCTGGGCAGGGAGGTGGACGAACAGGGAATCCTCAACGGAGAAATGGTGAGGGAACTCGCCGGAAAGGTATCGGGGCGGGGAGTCGGCCCGGAGACGCTGGTCTCCAACGGTGACAGGTTCTTCGCAGCTCTGATTTTCACACTTTGGTACAGGGAGTGTCTTGACAAAGAACATGTATGCTGACCAGCTGGCCGGCCTGATGGAGTCCAGGCTTATCCCCAGGAGGGATCGCCGGTTCGGCTTCGAGTACGAATTCATGCCGGGCAGGATAATGACTGTCGAAGACCTTGCCGCTGTTCAGCGGATCCTGACGGACATGGGCTATTCAACGGAACCCGGCCTTTTCAGGGGAAGCGACCATTACATCACCTTCGAGCCTGGAGGTCAGATCGAGTTCTGCAGCTCACCCGTCCTCCCGTCGGAAACAGGGACCGTAGCCTCCATCCTGGACCGCTCCCGGGAGGTCAGGGGCGCAATAAGAAGCCGGCTTGGCCTCGACTACATTCCCGTAGGATACATCCCCGGCAGGAAGAACGCGCCAATGCTGCTGGACAAGCCCAGGTATCACAACCTTCACGCGCTGCTTGCCACGACCGGCACCAGGGGACATGAGATGATGAAGGGAACAGCGGCTATACACATTCATGTCGCGCTTCTCTCCCTGGAGGAGCTGCCCTCGGTATGGGGTACGGTGTGCGAGCTTTCCCAGACCCCGGATTTCGCCATGGGGCCCGACAGAAGACACATCTGGGACAACACCGATCCATCCAGGTGCGGCCTGCTCTGCAAGGGGGAAAGGATCCCCTCCACTGATCATCGCGATTTTCTCATGAGGGTAACGGACTTCGGCATGAGCGCAATAGAACTCGGTTCCGGCAAGCCGTTCGGCCAGCTCCCCAACACGGGCTTCCCCGAGTTCCTGGATCACCTCACCACTCTTTTCACCGATGTGAGGATCAACATGAAGGGGATCACCCTCGAGCTCAGAACCCTTGACTCGGGACCGGAGCAGTACTTTCTTGAAAGGTGGCAGCAGTTCCTGAACCTGATGCAGCGGAACCCGGAACCTGCTGCAGTGAAGGTATGAGGGAACCAATGCACAAAGGAAACCGACATGAATGAAACCAATGGAAGAAAAGCAAGGGACTTCATAAGGGAGATAATCGACAGGGACAGGGCCGAGGGAAAGAATGACGGAAGGGTCCACACCCGTTTCCCTCCAGAGCCCAATGGATACCTTCACATAGGTCACGCCAAGGCCATATGCACGAACTTCGGCATTGCAAGGGAATACCATGGCGAGGTGAACCTGAGGTTCGACGACACCAACCCGGTGAAGGAAGAAACAGAGTTCGTGGAGGCGATCAAGTCCGACATCGCGTGGCTGGGATTCGACTGGCACCGCGAGCTGTACGCCAGCGACTATTTCGCGGAGATGTACAGCCATGCGGAAAGGCTGGTGATGCAGGGCGACGCGTACGTATGCGATCTGACCCCGGATCAGATAAGGGAGTACAGGGGAACTCTCACGGAACCCGGAAGGGAGAGCCCATATCGGGACAGGCCGGTCACCGAGAACCTTGGACTTCTCAGGGCCATGAAGAACGGCGAGTTTCCAGAGGGAAGCAGGACCCTGAGGGCAAGGATCGACATGGCGAGCCCCAATATCAACATGCGTGATCCAGCCATATACAGGGTGCTCCACAGGGCTCATCACAGGACCGGAAATGACTGGTGCATCTACCCCATGTACGATTACGCCCACTGCCTGGAGGACTCCATAGAAGGCATCACCCATTCGCTCTGCAGCCTGGAGTTCGAGGACCACAGGCCTCTTTACGACTGGTTCCTGAGAAAGCTCGGCGTCTTTCACCCTCAGCAGATAGAGTTTGCCAGACTGAACATGACCTACACGGTGCTGAGCAAGAGATTCCTGAGGAACCTTGTTGAAACAGGGGTTGTGAACGGGTGGGACGATCCCCGAATGCCCACGCTCAGGGGAATGCGCAGAAGGGGCATACCTCCTGACGCTATCCGTGTGTTCTGCGACAGGATAGGCCTTGCCAAACGGGACAGCACGGTTGATATCGCCCTGTTCGAGCATATCGTCCGGGAGACGCTCAACGCCAGCGCTCCCAGGGTGATGTCTGTACTGAACCCGTTAAGGCTTGTGATCGAGAACTACCCCGAGGGGGTTATCGAGGAGTTCGACTACCAGATCAACCCGGAGGATGAGTCCGCAGGTGTTAGACGGATACCCTTCTGCAGGGAACTCTATATCGAACGAGATGATTTCATGGAAAACCCGGTCCCGAAGTTCTTCAGGCTCTCGCCGGGCAGCGAGGTCAGGCTCAGATACGCGTACCTTGTGAAGGCAACCGGGGTTGAGCGCAACAGGGATGGCCAGGTGGAGACAGTGAGGTGCGTGTACGACCCGGCATCCAGGGGCGGCAACAGCCCTGACGGCAGGAAGGTGAAGGCGACCCTCCACTGGGTCAGCGCCCCCCACAGCATTCCGGCGGAAGTGAGGCTGTACGACCGCCTGTTCCGGTGCGAAAACCCCATGGCCTGCGAAGGTGACCTTGCCGACCACCTGAACCCTGATTCGATGAGGGTGCTAAGGGGGTGCAGGCTTGAGCCCCACATGGTTTCCGCCCAGCCTGAGCAGACGTACCAGTTCGAACGCCTGGGCTACTTCACCGCTGACACCGATTCCAGGAAGGGTGCCCTTGTGTTCAACAGGACCCAGTCGCTGAGGGACACCTGGGAGAAGATCAGACAGAGACCATAAGGTCCGGAAAAGCATCAGGCATCAGGTATCAGGTATCAGGCTCCGCCGGCAGGTGTGTGGCCGTGCTGCTCCGGGTGCGAACGCCTCCGAGCCGTATTCCTGCGATCACCAGAAGAAGACCCAGCATGGTTGCCGGCGAGATGGGTTCGCGGACTGCCAGGGCGATGACGCCCAGGCTCAGGAAGGGTGTGACGTAGATCAGACCGCTGACCCTGGACGCCCTGTCGCTGGTTCTCAGGGCCGTGTTCCAGAGGAGGAACGCGAGCCCCATCTCGAAAAGGCCTATGTACACCCCTCCGGCCAGCACCTCAACACCTGCGGGAAGTGCGTTCCCGGCAAGCAGCCCCCAGACTGCCAGATACAGCGTCCCGAAGCAGAAGCTGCAGAGGAGGTTCACGGGCACCGATCCGGACGCCCGTGTGTTCAGTACCCAATAGAGCGCCCAGATGAATGTACTGCCGAAGGCGAGCAGAAGCGAGGAGAGCTCAAGCCCTTCAAGACCCCCTCCCCGCAGGACCGCCATGATCACCACCCCGGAAAAGCTTACGAGTATTCCCGCCAGCGCCCCGGCGGTCAGCCTCTGTCCCAGCAGCGGTACCGCAAGGAGTGTGAGGGTCAGGGGCCACAGGTAGTTGACCACCATGGCCACCTGCGCCGGAAGCCTGCTGTACGCCTGCAGAAGCACGAGGTAGTACAGGAACGGATTAAGAAGACCCCGTAGAGCCGCGGTGGGAAGCATTTTCGGGGCCACGCGTTCCCTCCTTGCGATGACCACCGAAAGGAACACCGCCGTGGAGGCAACCGAGGCTACCATCACCACCTGCCAGGGGCTGCCGTGATCAAGCGAGAGCCTGAAGGCGGAAGCGGCAGTGGACCAAAGCAGGACCGCGCCCAGGGCCAGAAGCACTGCCCTCGAATTCCTTTCCATTTCGGCGCCTCCGTCGCCGGCCACAACATATTGTATTCGCTGGATTCCGCAAGCCGCGATATGCGCGCTGGAACACCCCCGGAAAGCCCAAACTGCCGTCGGAACCCGCATATGAT